>NZ_CABKRX010000120.1 GCF_902374955.1 Bacillus massilioanorexius | reverse complement strand
TTTTGGGTATAAGGTTGGCTAGTGGGCTATGAGTCTTTTCTTTAAATGTCCAAAATTCCCCTTATGAGATAGTTTTAGCCATAAAAGAGATAGCTAATGATATCAAATGACTATGAAATTCTAAGAAAACAGGAGAAATCGAGAGATTTCGTTTCAAATATTGAGGGAGGTTAGTTTAATAACATTTATTTCATATTGTGCTAAAATGAGGATGCTAAGTGATGTAAAAGGGGGGACATCAATGTTAAATTATTCAACTAAAACTAAAATTAAAAAAACCTTATTTGAACGGTTTTTAGATTTAATCTCATTAATCTTACTTTTCCTTATTTTATTATACATATTTATCAATTGGTCAGATATGCCCGATGAAATTCCTATGGGATATAATTCGGTTGGAGATGTTTCAAAATGGGGAAATAAACTAAGTATTTTAGGTTTACCTTTTTTAGGATTGTTGGCTTGGGTGGTATTTAGTTTGTTTGAAAAATTTCCACAAAATATCAACTTGAAGATATATCATAATGAGGATAAAACTAAAGAATTAAAATATAATAGACTTACTCTAAATGTAATAAAAAATGGAGTAGTTTTAGGTCTTCTTTTTGTAAATATAAAGATTATTCAATCTATACTTTGATTAAAATTAAGGTGCTACTATTCAAATGGATTTAAATATTTAAAGTGATTCTTCGTTATGAGGAATCGCTTTTTTATGCAACTATCGAACAGGATAGCTCAAAAAGAAAATGTTAAAGTAGTAACGTTTTTATCTAACAACTTGATATTAAGATGATGCATTAAATATTTGTAATCAAACCCTCTTCCGTATATAATATAATTTAGTTAAGTTAACTAAATTATATTATATACGGGGGCTTATCATTGGAAAAAAAGCTAGTTGTAAACGAAAATAAACAAAAGAAACCATTTCTTTTTAAACTTGGAATAGTACTTCTAATCCTCTATCCTATACTTTGGGGGCTTGCAGCCATCGTACCATTCACCCCATTGCCAACCCACATAAAAGCCACTGTCATTCCTGTATTGATAGTAGTGGGAGAAATTATTTTCTTGATCGGTGTTGCCTTTGTTGGCAAAGAAGTGGTAACTAAATATAAAAGTAAGTTAAATCCAAAAAACTGGCGAAGAAAAGGTGACAGACAAAAGTATGAAGAATGAAAATATAGCTGGAAAAATCAATCAAACACTTGAAGAACTATGGCTGTTACTTGAAACGAAAGAAAGAGACTATACAAATTTTCAATTAAACAATCAACAATATTCGATATTAACATTAATTATTCGACACCCATCATCCACTCCTACAAAGTTGTCAGAAAAAATGAATATAACCAAGAGTGCGATTAGCCAACAGTTAGTAAAACTTGAAGCTGAAGGATATATTGTTAGAAAGCAACATACGGAAGATAAACGTACATTTTCAGTTGAACTTGGAGAAAAAGGTTTATTGTATAAAAAAGAATGTGACATATTTATGCAACAGGTTTCCGAAAAATATTATGCGAGTTTATCACCTGAAGAATTAACCAATTTTTTATCAGCACTTCAAAAATTAACGAAAGTAATTAATAAACTGTAGTGATTATTAAATTCTAACTGTCGTTCATTGCTTACTTTTCGTTAAATGGAGTATTTAAAGTTTAATTAAATTTGTGAAAAACTAAACTT
>NZ_CABKRX010000119.1 GCF_902374955.1 Bacillus massilioanorexius | reverse complement strand
TTTTTTTATGGCATTTTCATATTACTCCTAATATCAACTCAAGAGTAAATAAGCATATAACAAAAGGAAAGAACATTGACCGTCAAAATATCTTAAAAGGACTTTTCAATTATTTTTTGAACAACCACTTCCAATTAATATATCTACATCAACGGTTATCTTAGCAGTATTTCTATTTAAAAATGTTTGTACTTGTTCGTCAGTTGTTGCCCATGTTAAAGGAGTCATTTGCACTAACAACCCTAGCATATCTTTTTCTAGTTCCATCGCATAACAGACTCTCAATTGGGTCACCATCTGATAGCTCTCTTTAAATCTTTCAACTGTATCTACATTAGAATAAGATTGTTTTTCAGTATTATCAAAAATACTTTCTCTTAGCTCATGCAAATAACCGCTTTGTGGGACTACTTTGATGACCATTCCATCTTCTTTTAGAAGCCTATTAAATTCTTCATAATTAGACGGAGAGAGGATATTAAGAATAGTATCAAATTGTTTATCTTTAAATGGTGTATTGGCAAGATCAGCAACGCACCAAATCTTGTTCATATGATACTTCGAGGCTACATTTATTCCTTCTTTAGATAAATCAATACCTACTCCGACAAACTTATTATCATTATTTGTTTGTAAGATATTACTTATCTGATTGAGATGTGATCCATCTCCACAACCAGTATCAAGAATAGTAAAAGTTCCTGTTTTTAAAGAGGCATGCTGCTGAATAATTTTCGCAATCTCTTCACACACTGGCTCAAAGAAACCACTTTCCGTCATCAGCCTTCTTCTTGCTTCAAATAAATTCTTCTCATACTTTGTTTTCACTGGATTTTTCAATAAATTAACGTATCCTTGTTTCGTAAAATCAAAGGTATGCTTATTTTCACATACTAGACTTTTTTCATCCATCACTTTCATAGGCGAATGACAAATCGGGCACCTAAAAATAAATTCATTGTCCTGCACATATTTCGAACTCATCGTTTTTTTCGTCATTTTGGACACCAAAAACACCTCAATCATCCATTTTATTCGTTTATGTATTCTAGAAATTTTCAGCACCATATAGTAAACAGCAAATCGTATATAGAGGTTAAATTCTGTAACGAATGAATGGACTAACCATAACATAAACATTATTTACTTTATGATTTTAGCAAAGTTAAATTATATATGTAAACAAACACTCTAATCCATTTAAAATTTCGCTTTTTTCAACTAAACCCTGTTATATTTAAATAAAAAATAGTTTAAATCAACAAACAACGAGAAAGATTAGGATCCACTATGAGAACCGAGAGTGAAGTTCAAGCAATCACCCATGGCAAGTAAACGGATTCTATACATTACGATGATGAGCTTTATGCATCTTCATCAAGAAATTGTTAATCATTACATATAATCGTTTAAAATATTAAGTGTAATGTTACACTTAGAATAACATTATTCTCCAGGGGGACATTGATATTTATGAATAAAGAAGACGTAATTACTATCATTTCAAACAGAATGAAACTTATTCGAAACGAAAATAATTATACACAAGATAAAATGGCGGAAATACTCGGTATCTCAAAGAAAACATTGGTTCAAATTGAAAAAGGAAGAACATCCGCTACATGGACATGTGTAGTTGCAACATGTTGCTTATTTTCACATTCTGAAATTATTCAAAGTAAGCTTGGAAATGAACCATTAGAAGTCATTGAAACATTGGCCCATGAGAGAATTGTTAGTCCTAAGGAAAAGACAATGGGAGGAAAAGTTTGGTGGAAAACAATAAAAAAAGATCAAACTTTCATTTTGCAACAAAATATCATTAGTCAGCATTATCGTATCATTGATACGGACCATTATCGTTGGTTTAGCTCTTTTGATAAAGATGAAGCAGTTCGCTATTTTAACGATTTAATACATCAAATTGACTAATGTTATCCTATATAACCGATCGTATCCAACTGCCTAATACTGGTTATATATGACTTTACTATTTTCAACCTAAAACCAGTATATATTCTCTTATTTACATAAACATAAATAGACTAACTGATACTTTTTAAAGTTATTATAAATTCCATGTTCATTATGTGTATCTGTAATATCAGAAGCTACTTCTTTTAATTTCTCATATATATGTTTTGCAATGTCTACTCGAATATAATCCATCATTGGATTCGAAGTAATAATGAATATGCTTATCATCTAAATGCTCTACTAACTCAAAAGAAAAGCACAAAAAGGAATCTTATCCATTTTGTGCTTTTCTAAATATTGATAGAAATAACGTCTTTCTTTACTGACCTACCTGCCACGGACGACTGATTTGTGGTTTCCGCTTTCTATGTTTCGGACCTAATTCTTCTTTTGTCATTCTTCTAGGTTCCATTCCTTTTTCAACTCGATTACGTACTTCCTTTGAATATGAGAATAAATTAGGGGGCTGGTAAATACGCGAAGCCTCCTGCAGACAATCAGGACATTGCATCTTTTCTTTATAGTCTGCCATGGATTTTAAGAAAAGTGTGAACTCGCCACAATCGCTACATTTAAAGGTATAACTCGGCATGGAAAGTCCCCCTTTAACCATCTATTATTTTGGATCAATATCTTTATCAAATATTTGAGTCGGAATAGCTACTGTACAACATGCATTCGGAATATCTACGATACCACTAATTCGCCCTTCAATAGGAGCCGTACTTAAGAGCATATATGCCTGCTCCCCTGTATAACCTAATGTTTTTAAATATTCAATCGCATTTAAACAAGCTCGACGGTACGCAATATGCGCATCTAAATAATGTTGTTTACCTGTAAACTCATCTACTGAAATTCCTTCAAATACTAAATAATCAGAGTAATTAGGTTCTACTGGACCTGGTTTGAAGATAGGGTTATCTTTTATTTTATACTTCGCCATTCCACCTTTAATTACATCGACGCGAAGATCAATCCACCCCGCCATTTCAATTCCACCACAAAAAGTGATCTCACCATCTCCTTGTGAAAAATGGAGATCACCTACTGAAAGTTTCGCACCATCAACAAACACCGGGAAATAGATTCTTGAACCCTTGGACAAATTCTTAATATCACAGTTTCCACCATTTTCTCTTGGAGGGACAGTTCGCGCCCCTTCTTTAGCAACGCGATCAAATTCCGCTCCTTTTAACGTGCCTAACACTGCATACTCCGATTGTGGAGATGTCGCAAGTTCAGGTACGCGGTCAGGATCTGTCATCTTCAATTCATTTTCTCTTTTATTCCACTCTTGCAAAAGTTCCATTGAAGGAGCTACACCTATTAACCCCGGATGAATTAGCCCTGCGAACTTTACACCTGGCACATGCCTTGAAGTTGTATAAATACCTTCGAAATCCCAAATAGATTTCGCCGCTTCTGGAAAATGTTCCGTTAAAAAACTACCACCATTTTCCTTCGCAAAAATCCCATTGAACCCCCATTCAGATTCAACAAATGCACCAATATCCAAAATATCAACAACTAGTAAATCTCCTGGTTCTGCTCCATTTACATAAACCGGTCCGCTTAATACATGTACTCGCGGCAAAATAACATTTCTAATGTCGCTAGGATCGTCATTGTTGCTAATTTGTCCATCAGTCCAATCTTTACAGTCCATACGAAAAGATTGACCAGGCTCCACCGAAAAAGCAGCTGGAATATCTGGATGCCAACGATTATGTCCCGGATGCGCTTGCTGCTCCATTGGTTTACTGAGATCAAGTTTAAACAAAGTTTTTGGCATGTTACTCCTCCTTCAATCTATTAATCTATGAAGTTAGAATATGTGTACGCCTTCATCTTAACCTTTATGGAAAAATTAGTCAATTATACCTTTTTATACAATCAACTTAAATTGAGAGTTACTTTCAACCCAATGGATAAAATTCATAATCAATGAATTCACGCTATATAAAAAAGCTCCAATGAAAACTTGTGTTTCATTGGAGCTTATATCATTAGACCTATAGACGGCACTTATTTATATGTATTGAAATCAAATATGGATTATGTTATCATGAAATATAGTCGATTTCGAATCAAAAAATGACAAATCTCTACAAATACTATTTTACACCTACAAACACCGTTTGTCAACTATTTTATTGGAGCGTGATAATGATGAATCAACGAAGTCAAGATATACAGTCAGAAGAAGCACGTATTCAAAATGTTTTACATGTCATTAATAAAAAAATTGGCAACTTAAAAGGTGATTCAACTGAAATAAAAACAGATGTTATTCATCTAAGAAAAACCTTTTGGGATGATGTAACAGTTAATGTAGATAACCTTGAGGATGCGGTTGAAACATTAGCAAGCATTAAACAGCAATCTGAACTTCTATCAGAAAGAGAACGCACGCATAAACAATTCGATAAACAACTTAAATCATTATCTTTACTGAAGGAATCACCTTATTTCGGTAGAGTAGATTTTTTAGAAAACGGAGAAAAAAATTCTGATGTAGTATACCTCGGTACAGCTTCTTTAATGGATGAAAACGGAGAAAATTTCCTCATCTATGATTGGAGAGCACCAATATCAAGTATTTATTATGATTACTCTCCAGGACCTGCACAATATGAAACATTAGACGGTACGATTAAAGGTAATATGGAACTGAAAAGACAGTTTATCATAAAAAATGGTCATTTAAAAAGCATGTTTGATACCGGTGTTACAATTGGTGATGAATTACTAAAAGAAGTATTAGGAAATAATGCTGATAATCAAATGAAAAATATCGTCGCAACCATTCAAAAAGAGCAAAATCAAATTATTCGAAATGAAAAAAATAAATATTTAATTGTTCAAGGTGTTGCAGGTAGTGGTAAAACATCAGCCGCTCTTCAACGTGTCGCCTATTTACTTTATCGTCATATAAATAAACTTACGGCTGATCATATTATGCTTTTTTCACCCAATCCTTTATTTAACAGTTACGTATCTACTGTTCTTCCAAATCTGGGTGAAGATAATATGCAACAGTCAACTTTTCAAGATTTTTTAGAACAACAAATTGGTAAAAAAATAACTATAGAAAACGCTTTTACGCAAATGGAGTATGTACTTACACACGAGCACGATAAATTATACCAAGCAAGAATAACAGGAATTCAGTTTAAAGCGAGCATGCCATTTATAAAAATCATGGATCAATATATCTCTTCATTGTCTAAAAAAAATATGAAGTGGAAAGATATATCATTCCGCAATCAAATTCTCGTTAGCTCTGATCAAATTGGTCAATATTTTTATTCTTTAGATGAAACCATCTCCATTCCAAATCGCATACAATCAGTTTCAAATTGGTTACTAAAGGAAATACGTCAAAAAGAAAAAAATGAAAGAGACAAGGATTGGGTAGCAGATCAAATTGAACTTTTAGATTCAGATGAATACACTCAAGTTTACCAAGAACTTCAGAAGAAAAAAGCATTTTCAGAGAACAGCTTCAATGATTTTGATCGTGAGAGAAAAATGCTAGCTAAAAAAGTAGTTCAAAGACAATTCAAACCTATTAGAAAAATGATTAAGAAACTCAAATTTATTGATTTAAAAACGATCTATTCTCAACTATTTATGCAAGAAAAATGGAAGTCAGATAAATTTGATTTTGACCTTCCTATGGAATGGTCAAATATTTGCACATATACTTTACATTATATAAAAGAAAACACCTTAACATTTGAAGATGCTACTCCTTATTTATACTTAAAAGCGAGATTAGAAGGGCCAAATTCGAATAATTCCATTAAACACTTATTTATAGATGAAGCTCAGGATTATTCTCCTTTTCAATTTACCATTTTAAAACAATTCTTCCCGTCATGTAAAATGACAATACTAGGAGATTTTAATCAAGCTATCTATGCTCAATCCATAAATGCTCCAACCCTTTTATCAAATGAATTATACGAGGATCATCAAGCTGAAAAAATGGAACTTCTAAAAAGCTATCGCTCTACACGCCAAATTGTCGAATTCACAAAAAATTTATTAGAGTCAGGAAATAAATTTGAAGCTTTTAATAGAAATGGCCAAAAACCTAGCATTACATTAGTCACAAATTCTGAAGAATTACACGAAAAAATAAGTGAGAGAATTCAGGATTTACAAAGAAAAGGACATCAAACCATTGCGGTCATATGCAAAAACAACCAAGAATGCACCGAGGCGTACGAACAGCTAAAGAGTATGATTCCTATTCAATTATTAGATGATACAACCTATTCATTCAATAAAGGAACTGTCATAATACCTTCTTATCTATCGAAAGGTATCGAATTCGACGCTGTTATTATTTATGATGCCTCTATTCATAAATACAATAGAGAAATAGAACGGAAACTTTTTTATACCGCTTGTACCCGAGCGATGCATGAATTACACTTGTTTGCCATAGAACAGGTCAGTCCATTTTTAGATACCGTCTCAAAGGAATATTATGAAAGTTATACAATTAAATAAATAAATAAATCCAATCGGTAGAATGTGACTTCTACCGATTTTTAGTTAACTTAAATTCGTAAGACAACTAAATCATGAATCAAACCTAATCCAAATAACATTTAAAGGTCATTTTCTGTCGAGAGAGAAATATACCTTATAGAACAATACAGTTTAATTTTACATCCATTCATCATATGGAGCAGAGTCTTCGTTACTCTATCTTTTGATTTTGGCTGTAAAGATTATTGCTTTTCAAAACGTTCGGTGAATAAAACCAGTGCAGTTGATTGGAATAAGATACGAGACTCCAGGAGCAGAATTCAACCTACAATCTTGATTTTAACGCGCAAACGACAAATTCCATTTTATAGTATAATTGTAAATATATTAAATTTAAGAGGTGTAAAATATGTTAAATGAATTCGTTGCCATGGGAGATAGCTTTACAGAAGGAATAGGCGATGAGATTGATGGTGTGTCACTAAAAAGCTGGGTTGAATATTTTGCGCTATTACATGAGCCAAAACTAAAATACACTAATCTGGCAAAAAGAGGATTATTAACAAAAGAAATTCGAGAGCAGCAATTAACCAAAGCTTTAGCCTTAGAGCCTAGTATGGTCAGTCTAATAGCAGGAGCGAACGATGTATTAAAAGGAAAATGGAACAGTAAAGAATATAAAATAGAAATGGAATACATGATAGACTCTTTAAGTAAAACGGGAGCTAAAATACTTATAGCCAACCTTCCTGATTTTACATTTAGACTGCCATTACGTTTACCACAAAAACAATTAGTTCAAGCACAATTAGTAGAAGCAAATCAAATAATACAGTCACTTAGTGCAAAATATGAATTCATTCATTTTAATTTTTGGGATCACCCATTAACTAAAGAAAAAACATTTTGGTCAAAAGATCGTATTCACCCGAATTCCAAGGGCTATTTGGAAGTTGCAAATATAATCTATAAACAATTATTAGCATGAACAAAGTTGAACTTACGCTTTTACATTTATACAGCTATTACGTGAGAGTCTTCTACGTCTCAGACCAAGAAAGACTATTTAGTGTAATACGAATGGTTGATTTCTTCCCATGTGAAAACCACTTCGCGAAACATACAAAACAACATTGCACGTTATACAATCTTAAAAAAGGCTGTTACAAAAGGAGTTTTCATCGCTTTTATAACAGCCTCTTGTTCATTATGAATAATACATTAAAAAAAGAAGGTTTCCCCTACTTACTTTGCCATTTTTATAGGTACTCATATAATAACTTACCCAGTTTCCTCCTGAATACTGCTCTAGACCATAGATAAGTTTTTCACCTAATATATAGTTTTGATCAACTGATTTATCCTTTACTAAAATCTTTGAATAGTCCCCATTAGTAGTCATCATTCCTTTTAATAGATTCCAAAACCATTTTACAAAAATACCACTATGAAGAACGCGCTATAAGTCTTATAATTATCATTTTTCTGAAATCTTTTGGTGAAGACAGCTAATGAAATAAGAATTCAAAAATAATAAAAAATATTAGGAAAAAACTTAATACACTATTTTTTTAAGAGAATCCAAAAAGTGTTTTATTATAATAATAAGTTTTGTTGCTTTATACAATTAAAGTATTAAAAGCTTCATTCAATCTAAATCAATACCTGCTAAAAATTTATAACAGAATCTCGTGATGTGAATTTTCATTCTATTATAACTTTTTAGCAGTAAAAATTTTCAGGAGGAAACAACTTATGAATAAACAGAAAAACGTAAGTAAACACCCACCAGGGTTATATTTACTCTTCTTCACAGAGATGTGGGAACGATTTAGTTACTATGGAATGAGAGGTATTCTTGTTCTTTATTTAACAAAAGAATTGATTGAAGGCGGTTTGGGCATGAGCTCAACCGTAGCGTTAAGCATTTATGGTTTCTATACTGGTGCTTGTTACTTAGCCCCATTAGTTGGTGGCTGGTTATCTGATATGTACTTAGGAAAACGTCTTGCTATTACTCTTGGTGGTATATCAATGGCCCTTGGTAACTTCATCATGTTCTTAGGTGATGCACAATGGTCTATGTACACAGGTCTAGCATTATTAATTATTGGTAATGGATTCTTCAAACCTAATATCTCAACTCTTGTTGGTGAGTTATATGAAGAGAATGATCCAAAACGAGATGCTGCATTTACAATTTTCTATATGGGTATTAACCTTGGGGCATTCATCGCACCATTAATTATTGCACTTGTAACAGACAAAATTATGGGTGGTATGCAAGGCGATGTATTCGTATATGGTTACAAGTACGGATTCTTAATTTCTTCAATCGGTATGGTAATTGGACAAGTTCTATTCAACACACTTGGTAACAAATACTTAGGTGATCTTGGTAAAAAACCAAGTCGTAACGAAGTTGTTGGTGATGTTGAAGCGAAAAACAGACCCCTTACATCTATCGAAAAACAACGTACAGTGGCAATTCTTATTTTAGCTAGTATTGTTATCTTCTTCTGGGCAGGTTTTGAACAAGCCGGAAGTTCATTAACACTTTATACGGATAAATTTGTAGATCGTACAATCTTTGGTTTTGAAATTCCAACACCATGGTTCCAATCAGTAAATCCATTGTTCATCATCTTATTAGCTCCGCTAGTATCAATGCTTTGGGTTAAACTTGCTCGCTCTAAACGCGGTGATTTACCTTCACCAGTTAAGATGGCAATTGGTATGATTCTTCTAGGTGTAGGTTATATGGTTCTTTTAGTAGCCGTATTAGGTACTGGAAGCAACGAAGCAGAAGTAGTAAATAAAGCGCACATCATTTTCATTGTATTAACATACATGTTCCACACTATAGGTGAGTTATTCCTATCACCAGTTGGATTATCTACAGTTAGCCGTATCGCTCCTGTGAAACTTGCTTCACTACTAATGGGTGTTTGGTTAGCAAGTTCAGGTATCGCAAATATTCTTGCTGGACAACTTGCTTCAGTAACACAAAAACTAGGTTACTTCGAAGTATTTGCAGCAATCGGTGGTATGGCAATTTTACTTGGTTTAATTCTTCTAGCATTCTCGAAGAAAATCACAAAAATGATGCATATAGATTGATTAGTATCTAATCAGTAAACAGAAATAATTCACACCATTTAGGTGAATATACTAAACTTATTTCACCTATTGAAGAAAGCCTGATTTTTAATTAAATCAGGCTTTCCTTTTTGACATACACTCTCATCCATTCATCTTTCAATATATTAGGCTATGTCATCTTAAGTTTTAATCTCCATCCCCAAAATATTCATCGTTTGTCGATAAGGAATGATTTTTTGACCATTCCACTTTAAGTCAGTTTGAATATAACCAAATCGATCCGCACTATACAGACCACTTAAATTTTGATATGCACTCAATTCATAAATACCGTCACGTTCAAAATCAATAGGATATAACCCCGTTAAGCCCGATGCAAAACCTTGTACGTGCTTTTTTAATGTTCCGTCCTCATTATATAGTTGAGATAAATAATTAGTGTCGCGATTGAAAAGGTCAATAATAAATTTTCGATTTAACACGTTGCTAATTATTTCTACCTTATAATTATCCATATAACAAATGTTATATACAAAGCGAGCATTAAAATCTTCTGAATCAAAAAGCAAATCGAATGTATGATCTAAGAAAGAGTAAATCGAGGCTGTAATGGTTCCCCCACTTCCACCAGTACTTGTAACTACTAAAATATCTAAAGCTTTATCTCTAGTAAAATCGCCTAAAAATATGGTTGGATCATATCCTGAATTATTTTTCAGAATAATGCTTTTCTTTTCTTTTGTTCTACCATCTTCAACCGTAAGTTTAAGATCTTGAACATATGTTTCTACCTCTTGTTGATTGCTTGTTAAATAAACCGTATCTTTAATCCCATCCCCATTAACATCACCTATTTTTTTATCAATAATATATCTATTATATGAATGGTTTTGCGCCTTTCGTTCATTTTGAAGTTTTATCAGAGTTTCTTTTGAACTAGTATAGAAATACTCTTCAGGTAATAAATGAACGAAACCGTTAGAAGTTTGATGAATGATATCTAAAACTGATCCCTCGTCCTTAATTTGCCAGCCAATAACTAAATCATTTTGCTTATTATTTGAAATTGGAACGGCAAATAAATCTGTAACGCTATTTCCTTTACCTCGAAAATGAACAAGGTTTTTCCAATTGTCATTCTCCCTCTTTAAAATGAGTACATAATTTTCATCTAAATTCCTATAAAGAGCCACTAACTCATCTTGATAGTCACCATCTAAATCCACAACTAATATAGCTTGTGAACCATTAATCTTTAAAATTTCCGCAGAACTAGGAATACGTTTTTGGATTGCTTGTAGGAATGAATCATCAATAGTATTCATATACGATCTCCCTTAGGCATTTTTCATACAGTATATGAAATACATAAACTACTTGTTATGACTATTGCGTATTCAGCCCTTCCATACAGAATTAATTCTTTCTTTGAAAACATATATTATCAAATTTATTGATAAATATTTCAATCTTCCCTTTCATCTTAAGTTTTGATTAATATATCATCCGATTTTTTCACATTAACGCAATATTTAAGTGCAAAAATTCGAAAATGTGTAACTATTAAAGTGATAAAATTAATATACAATTTAAGTATAAAGCTAAAGGAGGCTACATATATGGATGAAAATAACAAAAAAAATGTTCAAAATGAAGATCAGAAAAAAAGATTAACATCTGCATTTGGTGCACCAGTAGCTGATAATCAGAATACCATGACTGCAGGTCCTAGAGGTCCCGTTTTAATGCAGGACGTTTGGTTTATTGAAAAAATGGCACATTTTGACCGAGAAGTAATTCCTGAACGTCGTATGCATGCTAAAGGCTCTGGGGCATTCGGAACATTTACTGTTACAAATGATATTACTAAATATACAAGAGCTGCTATTTTCTCAGAAGTAGGCAAACAGACTGAAATGTTTGTTCGTTTTTCCACTGTTGCTGGAGAACGTGGCGCAGCCGATGCAGAAAGAGATATACGTGGCTTTGCTATGAAATTCTATACAGAAGAAGGAAACTGGGATCTTGTTGGTAACAACACACCTGTATTCTTTTTCAGAGATCCTAAACAATTCCCAGATTTAAACCATGCCGTTAAACGTGATCCTCGTACAAACATGCGAAGCGCTCAAAACAACTGGGATTTTTGGTCTTCCTTACCTGAAGCACTTCATCAAGTAACAATCACTATGAGTGATCGTGGTATTCCTAAAAGCTATCGAAATATGCATGGCTTTGGAAGTCATACATACAGCTTTATTAACGCAAACAATGAAAGACATTGGGTAAAATTCCATTTTATTACACAGCAAGGAATAGAGAACTTATCTGATCAAGAAGCAGAGGTAATCGTAGGTAAAGATCGTGAAAGTCACCAAAGAGATCTATATGAAGCCATTGAACGTGGTGATTTCCCTAAATGGAAAATGTATATACAAATCATGACGGAAGAACAAGCAAGACAAATGCCTTATAATCCATTCGATTTAACAAAAGTATGGTATAAGAGTGAATTTCCTCTAATTGAAGTTGGAGAGTTTGAGTTAAACCGTAATCCAGATAACTATTTTGCAGACGTTGAGCAAGCCGCCTTTGCTCCAACAACTATTGTCCCTGGTATTGGCTTCTCACCTGATAAAATGCTACAAGGTCGTTTATTCTCATATGGAGATACACAACGTTATCGTCTAGGTGTGAATCACTGGCAAATTCCTGTTAACTCTCCAAGAGGAGCGAAACATGTTCATTCATACCATCGTGATGGAGCTATGAGAGTCGATGGTAATATGGGCAGCACAAAGCATTACGAACCAAATAGTTATGGAGAATGGCAGGAACAACCAGAATATAAAGAGCCACCGCTTCCAATTGTAGGTGATGGTTATGAGTGGAATTTCCGTGAGGATGACGATGATTATTATACTCAACCTGGTAAGTTATTCAATATCATGACACCGGAACAACAGCAAGTACTTTTCGAAAATACAGCACGAAATATGCAAGGAACGACTAAAGAAGTACAATTAAGACATATCAACAACTGCTACAAAGCCGATCCTGCATACGGAGAAGGTGTAGCTAAAGCTCTCGGTATCCCTGTAAGTGAGATTGAAGCTGCTAAATAAATCAACCCTTATGCGATGAATATCAAAGCTTTTAAACGAAATGGAAAAGAGTTTAATACACAACCCTTTTCCATTTCGTTTTTTTCTATGAAATAACTCTGTAATTTATTACTTCTTTTACATGGCTTCAGTGAAAAAAGCATAAAAAAGTCTTGAGTTTAGCGGAAAGTGTATGACTCCTTCACTAGTACCAGGACAAGTGAAATTACATAAACACAAAGTGCTGAGGTGACTTGGCACGTGAGAGAAAAATGAACTTACTACATTATCAACAATAGAATATATAAGATTGTAGGTGACATGGTAAACGATCCAAGTTATTTAAAGAAACTTCAAGATTACCTAAATGAGTCCCAAAATAAACACAATTATAATTCCGTATTATTCACACCCACCATAAATTTGGTGGTGGTTCTTCAATCAAAACAGATTTTAAATTCCTAACAGCTCGAGTAAACCCTTCTTCAATTGACATTAAAGGATCTTCATGCTCAATACTTACAACATAATCATATCCATATTGTCGAAGTGCACTCATCATGTCTGACCATTCTTGTAAACTATGACCGCATCCAACTGATCTAAATGTCCATGCTCTTGTTTGAACACTACTATAAGGCTGCATGTCAGTTAGTCCGTACATATTCACTTGATTCTGGTCAATATATGTATCTTTTGCATGAAAATGATGAATGGCATTTTCTTTTCCTAGTAACTTAATAGCCGCTACAGGATTAATTCCTTGCCACCACAAATGACTTGGATCGAGGTTTGCTCCTATTGCATCACATGTTAGCTCTCTTAACTTTAATAAAGTGTATGGTGTATGAACAAGGAATCCTCCATGAAGCTCTAATCCAACTTTAACATGATGATCCTTTGCATACTGACCCCATTCTCTCCAATAAGGAACTAACTTCTCCTCCCATTGCCATTTTAGAACATCACTATATTCATTAGGCCAAGGAACAACAGGCCAATTTGGATAACGTGCTTCCTCATGATCTCCAGGTGTTCCTGAAAAACAATTCACTACAGGTACTTCCATTAGCTCAGCAAGCTGAACAGTCTTTTTAAAAATGTCATGAGATTGTTTAGCAAATATTTTATCTGGAGAAAGTGGATTACCATGACAGCTAAAAGCAGAGATCACTAGTCCTCTAGAAGCTATTTCGTTTGCATATGTTTGGCGAAGGTTTTCATCTTGAAGTAGTGCATCTACATTACAAAAAGCATTTCCTGGATAATTTCCCGTTCCAATTTCAATTGCTTGAATACCCGATTCACTGACATAATCCAACATTTCTACAAATGAACGCCCTTCAAATAATACGGTAAAGACTCCTAATTTCATTCTATTCCATCCTCTCTTTTGCCCATATCTTTTAGCAAATCACTTCGTTAATATTGTACGGCGTGCTGTACTTCACTGCTTTCATATATTTTTTCAATGATGCCAGAAACAAGTAACGCTTCTTCGGGTTTAACAATAAGCTCTTCATTCCCTAGACATGCCTCAATAAAGTTTTTCATTTGAGCAATACCAGGTTCCTCGCTTCCGGGAATCCATACAGCCTCACTATTAAACAACATTCCTTCTTTTGAATAATTCATTACTAAAGGAAAAACAGAAATGCCTCCTAAATCACCAGAGATGCTAACGGTTTCTATTACTTCTTCCTCGATATTATTTAACCACGAGGTTTCAAGTAGTAATGAAAGACCATTCTCGAATGTGATATATGCGGTAACATGATCATCCACATCAAATGTGGTATGATCAAACGGTCCCCACTGATTTACTTGATTTTTTGATTTTCCAAGAGAATTATAGGTTTTACCCACGATTTCTAGAGGTACTTTACTTCCAATAAGCCATAATGCTAAGTCTAATAGATGGCAGCCATAATCCATTAAGCTTCCTCCACCTTGAAGCTCTTTATTCGTAAACACACCCCAATTTGGCATCATTCTGCGTCTAAGAGCTTGAACCCTTACTACTAATGGTTTGCCAATAATACCACTATCCAATAATTTCTTAGCACCTTGAGCTTCTTTCATAAAACGATAGTGATATCCAATCGTTAAGATCTTTTTGGTTAAATGTGCAGTTGAAAGCATTGCATGACATTCTTTTTTAGATAGAGCCATCGGTTTTTCACAAAACACATGTACGTTTGCTTGTAAGGCAAATACAGCTATCTCCGAATGAAATTTATTCGGCGTACAAATAATAATGGCATCTACTTTAGTTAATAATTCTTTATAGTCCGTACTAACAAAAGGAATCTGAAATTTGGTTGCAACTCGGTTTGCTTTTTGAATATCGATATCACAAATAGCCATTATCATTACTCGCTCATGCAATAAATTTAATGCTGGTATATGACGATTAACAGCTATTTCTCCTGCTCCAATAATACCAATACGAAGCTTTTCCATTAAGAAGACACCTTACCTTGTTGATTAAGCTGAATGAAAGTTTTCTTTTCATTCGCTTCAAGTGCAGCCAGTATGACTTGTAAGGATTTCATTCCTTCTATTCCAGAAATCGGAGAATCACCATTTGTAGCAATGCTTTCTATAAATGCATCGATTACCTTTGAATCACTCTGCTGTCCCTGTTCATTCGTTTGGATTCCTTCTAATTGATGACGTTCTATTTCTCCATTACTATACTGAATAATAAGGGCATCTCTTAGGTCGTCTTCAAGACGCATAATTCCTTTTTGTCCATAAATAATCGTTGAATTGTCTTCCTCACCAACGTATGTCCAGCTAGAACATAGAGTCCCAATAATACCGCTTTCTGTCCGCAAAATGCATACTGCGTTATCATCTACAGAGCAATTCTCCTTAGCTTTTGTATCCACAAAAGCCGCTGCTTCAACAATTTCTTCATTTAGTAAAAAGCGTATTAAATCCGCCTTATGAACTCCCAAATCTCCTAATGATCCAAGGCATGCCTTTTCTTTAGAAAAAAACCAACTATTTGATCCATCTACACTCCATGACTCAGGACCTCTATGACCAAACGTTGTGCGAAAGCTATAAATCTTCCCAATCTTTCCTGTTTCAATCATATTTTTTGCGAGTTTATGAGATCTTACAAAGCGTTGATTATGTGCTATCATCAATTTCTTTTTTGTTTGGTTCGCCGCTTCAATCATCCGCTCCGCTTCTTCTACAGATGTAGCAATTGGTTTCTCACATAATACATGTTTTCCCGCTCGCAGTGCCGCTATTGAAATTTCAGCATGAAGAAAATTTGGTGTACAAATTGAAACGGCATCAATATCTTGATTCTCTAACAAACAATGATAATTTGTGTAATACTTAGCACCATATTTTTGGCCTACCATTATAGCTCTTTCTTCATTCGGATCACAAACAGCCATAATTTGAACTAGCTGATTAGCATCGTATTCAGGTAAATGTCGATGCTGGGCAATGCTTCCACAACCGACAATTCCCACATTGATTTTTCTCATGAAAACACATCCTTAAATGAATTATTCTTTTACAGAACCAGAAGTTAATCCTGAAACTATACGACGTTGGAAAATGAGCACTAATATAACTAATGGAACCGTAACAATAACAGTGGCAGCTGCAATCTCTCCCCATTGAATAGTGTATTGACCTTGAAACATTGAAATACCAATTGGAACCGTTTTATAACGATCATCTGTATTAATTGTTAATGCAAACAAAAACTCATTCCATGCTGCAATGAATACGAGAATTGCCGTCGTAAAAATACCGGGCATCGCTAATGGTAAAATGACTCTCCAATAGGTTTGCATTAATGACGCACCATCCATTCTAGCCGCTTCCTCTAAATCATTTGGAATCTTTCTAAAAAACGTTACAAGTAACCAAATAGAAAGTGGGAGCGTAATGGTCGTATAAGGGATAATCAAGCCAAGATATGAGTTTGTTAAGCCCATATTTTTTAAGAACACGTAGATTGGTGATATAGTCGCAATTTGCGGAAACATCGTTACCGATAAAACAATTCCTAAAATGATTGTCTTCCCTTTAAATTGCAATCTAGCAATGGCATAAGCTGCAAAAGAAGCTACTAATACCGTATAAATCGTTGTAATGGATGAGATGACAAAACTATTCCATAAATATTGGAGAAAGGGGTAATTCGTGAAGACAGAAACATAGTTTTCAAGAGTGGCATTAGATGTAAAAGGATTAAAGGCGTCATCACCAAATAGCTCACTTGCTGGCTTTATAGAACTTGCAAGCATCCACAAAAATGGGAACATGACGAAAAAAACAAAAACGACTAGAAATAGATAAAATAATGGACCTGCTTTCCTCTGCATTCTTCTTCACCTCTTTCCTTCATTTATTAATTGAGTAAGTCTTTCCCTAAAATCCTAATATAAATCATGGAAATAAGCGCTACACAAAGAAATACAATCACAGATAATGCTGAACCATCTCCAAAATTCGTTTGAGAGAACATCACTTTATAAGCCATAACTGATATCGTTTCAGTTGAATTGGCTGGTCCTCCACCTGTCAGTACAAAAATTAAATCGAATACACGAAAAGCATCTAACGTTCTAAATAATAAAGCTACCATTAAGCTAGTTTTCAAGAGTGGTAATGTAATAGAAGTAAACTGTTTCCATTTGCTTGCTCCATCAATAGAAGCAGCTTCATATAAAGTATTTGGAATAGTTTGAAGTCCTGCCAATAATAACAAAGCCATATAAGGAGTTGTTTTCCATACATCTGTAAAAATAATAGAGAAAAACGCACCAATATTAGTTGTCAGAAGCGTTGCCATATTATCAACTAAACCAACACTTTCAAAAATTTTTGCCACTATTCCATTTTGACCATCATATAAGAATTTCCACATTAGAGCTGATACTGCTGTCGGTATTGCCCATGGAATTAATATGGTTGCTCGAATAATCCCCCTGCCGATAAACGCTTTATTAATAAGCAAAGCGATTGCCAGACCAATGACTAATTCAATCCCTACTGATATAACCGTAAACACAACTGTATTGGCAATCGCCTTCCACATTCGCGAATCTGTAAAGTTATCCTGGTAATGCTTTAAACCTATAAAATTTGGTTTGATGATACTTTCACTCAGTCCTGAAGACAAGCCAAGTAACTTACTATCCTTTGCCAATAACTGTTGATCTGCTAATGTTTTGATATGCTCTGTAATAGAAGTTAACTGCTGACGAATAGAAAGTGCTTTTTCTTTATCTAGTTCAACAATACTTACTGTAGTATCCACATTTTCAAAATTATCCAATTGATCATTTACTTTATCGTAGTTTGCTTTTATTCCTTTTGTCTGAAGAATTTCTTCATTTACTGTCTGCAATTGTTTTTTTGTGTCCTTAAGTTTATCAATTGCTTTATCTTCTTGATCGATGGCATTTACTAAAAATGGATAGCTATTCAAATATCTTTCTAAATCAATGCTATATCCTACATGTGTTTCCGAGCGAATAGGATCATTAAGTCGTAAATCAAATAAGCTGAAATAAAAGGACTGTAAAACTGGCCATATAGCTATAGCGATAATTAAAATCATGGATGGAGCTACTAAAAGATAACCTGCTACTCGATTATTCTTGTTCTTTGTTTTTTTCACTTTTTTTAGTTGAACATTGCTGGAGCTATTATTATCTACTTTAGGGTGTTGATCCATCTTCAACCCTCCCATTCATCTTCTAGAAGACTCAAACGAATATAAAACTAACTTTTGTAAGAAAAGTTCAAAATATAACATGGCTATAATTGGCTTGGCCATTGGCAAAAACGACATACACAACATGCAAGTAAACGTATACAAATAGGTAATACTGCCGTTCTTTGGCCTTCTATACCCATTTCATCTAACATTGAAAGAACACACTAAATGGTAGTAATATGGTAGAAAAAGATTAGCCTTCCAGTTACGTGAAGGCTAATCTTTATGTCTTATTTGACTAGTTTTGCATCAATTTCTTTTTGCATATTCTTCACAGCCTGCTCTACTGTTTGTTCACCCGCAATTGCTTTTGATACTTGAATCTGGATGATTTCAGAAACTTCAGGGTAATTTGGAGCAACCGGTCTAGAAACCGCAACATTTAATCCGTCTACAAATCCTTTATCAGCAAAAGTAGGATTTGCTTTCAAAACATCTGGATCTTCATAAAGCTTTGTTATAGCAGGAGCATTACCACCATAAATTGCACCAAGTTTTTGCCCTTCAGCACCAGCCATAAATTTAACAAATTCCCATGCTTCTTTTGGATGCTTCGAGTATTTGTTAATACCTACTTGCCAACCACCTAAAGCTGCAGCTGAACCGTTATCTCCCGCTGGAAGTGGAGCGACTCCTACTTTATCAACAATTTTCGATTTTTCTTTATCATTTGCACTTGCAAATTCATAGGGCCAATTTCGTACAAATACAGCCTGCCCCTCAATATATGCTTGATCCGTTTCGGTTTCAGCAAACGTCGTTACATTTTGGGGTACGAAGTTCGATTTCGCGATTTCAACCAGTTTGTTTAAGCCTTTTATTGTTTCTGGAGAATCGACTACAACGTTTCCATTTTCATCGATAAACTTCCCACCATAGGAAGCAACGAATTCAATCGTATTACATACAAGCCCCTCATACTGCTTCGCTTGCATAGCATAACCGAACTTAGTTCCATCTTGACCTTTTTTAGAACTAGCCATTTTAATTAAATCATCCCACGTTTTTGGTACTTCTTCTGGTTTAACTAAATCTTTTCGATAGAATAATAGTCCAGCATCAATAAACTTAGGTATTGCCCACTGTTTTCCATTGAATTGAGCAGCAGAAATAGCCCCCTTATTATATTCACTTAAATCGATTCCATCTTTTTCAATAAAACGGTCCAATGGAAGCACATATCCTGCCTGAGCAAATTCTGCCGGCCAAATAACATCCATATCAATTACATCAATTTCGGATGATTTCGCATTGAATGCTGTTACATATGCGTCATGTTGCTGCCCGGTATCAGCTGGCATTTCCCTAAATTTCACTTTAATATTTGGATGTGCTTTCTCAAAAGCTTTTACAGTCTCTTCTGTACCTTTCGTAACATCCTTTCCTCTTGAATAAACAATCGTTACTTGCTTATCCTTTTTTTCTACCTTGTCATCATTGGTGGCTTTGTCAGAATTACATGCTCCTAACAATAAGGAAAGTGCTAAAACACCCGTTAGCATCATTTTTTTCTTCATAATATTTCCCCTTTACGCATATTTAAAAAGCGATCCTATCTACCTAAAAAACATATGTCAAATGACAAGAAGTAAGATACTTATATGAAAAGGTCAAGTTGATTTTCTAACAATCAGTTCTAATGGTAATTGAATATCCATATCTTCCGTTTTTAACTGCTGATCCAATGCTTTGAGCATTGTTTCCATCGCAATCTTACCAATTAATTCCGTTGGTTGGCGAATGGTTGTTAAAGTTGGCTCAACAACACTAGCAATTTGTTGATCATCAAAACCAATTACCGCAAGATCTGTAGGTACTGTATATCCATGGGACTTAGCTTCTAGAATGATACCTGCAGCCACTTGGTCACTCCCTGTAAAAAAAGCAGTTGGCGGTTCTTTTAATGATTGCCCTAAATGAAAAACTTTTTTTCCATCATTCAAATCAAGAATATTTTTAAATGTATACTCTGGTTTTAATTCAATACCTGCTTCTCTTAACGCAAAAGCATAGCCATTGTATCTATCTTTAGTAAGTGGTGTTGGTTGGTCACCAAAGCAGTATCCAATTCTAGTATGTCCTTTATTAATAAGATGCTGAGTACCAATATAGCCACCTTCAAATTGGTTTAATCTTACTAAAGGCACTTTATCTTGGAACTGATATTCATTACAAAGAACAATTGGTCCATACGTATGATACGGAAATAATTCTTCCCACTTGTTTTCAAATGAAGTGAGGATAATTCCATCTACTTGCTTGGACTTTAAATAATTCATGTAAGTTAGTTCTTTCTGTTTATCATATTGTGTGTGACATGTAAGTATAAGATAACCAAATTCTGTGGCGATTTGATCAATACCTTCAAGTAAATAAGCAAAAAAGGGATTTGTTAGCTTGGGTACAAGTACCGCAATGGTGTGAGTTTTTTGATTACGAAGTTTTTGTGCGGATGCATTGGGAACGTAGTTCAGTATACGAATTGCTTCATGTACTGCTTCTTTTTTTTCTTCAGAAACATAAGGATGATTGTTGATAACACGAGAAACCGTAGCTCTTGAAAGCCCAGTCATTTTTGCAACATCGGCTAGAGTTGCCAGATCATCGCCTCCTTTAGTAAGGTGAACTTCGATTAATAGGTGTTTACCAACTTCAAATATTGGTTAGTTACACCAATCTAGTACTTACTGAAGTAAATCTCCTACTTCAACTTCTGTTTTTTCTAAATGTAATTTTGAAGGAGAAGTACTTGTTTCAGTAATGAATCATATGAAATCGATTTCATTATCCAAAGTATATGTAATTTTGTAAGCGATTACAACTATTTTATGGAATTTTTTTTCAAAATTTTTAAGATGCTCTTTTCAAATATAAAAAATCCTATTCGATCACGTTGTCAAATAGGATTCTCTATTACTATATAAAACTTTAAAACAGAGAAAATGGATTTTATTTAAACGAATGAATGACCCACAAACAAATAATTCCAATCTGAAATAAATGAAATACAATAGTTCTATTTCTTCTTTTCATTTTTCGCATGTGTTCATCCTCCTTGGTTAATTGACAACAAAGTTTGCGAAAACTTGATTACTTATGTACATTCATTTTTAATACTTAATTCCCTTTATATCAACGAATAAAACAATGTTTTCATATTAATCTCTTAGTGGAATTATCCAATTTTTCAATATGCTACTTATAATCTTTTTTTACGAACAATACTTAGAGTTCATTTTTATACCTATGTTATAATTAGTTATATGATACATCCTATTAAGTCATTTGACAAGAAAGCTTGACTTGAGGCATAAATTGAAATTCATCAATAGATAAGGTAGTCTTTTATTGTGGATCAGTATTTACCAAAGGAGCATAACCATGAATAAACGAAAAGAACATGTAGTAGAAAAAGCACATGAGCTATTTATAGAAAAGGGATATCATGCAACATCCATACAGGAAATTTTAAATAGTAGTGGTATCTCAAAAGGTTCTTTTTATAACTATTTTGATTCTAAAGGAGAGCTCTTTAAAGCCGTCTTTCATTCCATTGAAAAAGAATTAAAGGAAGAGCAAGATGCTCTACTTATAGGGGAAGATCCATCAAATATTGATATTTTCATTAAACAAGTAAACTTAACGATGGAATTAAATCGAAAAAATAAATTGATTCAACTTGTAGAAGATGCACTTGTTTCAAATGATCCAGAATTAATTCTCTTCATTAAGCAATCTAAATTTCTATTTTTGAAATGGGTATACGAGCGTTTTCTTCATATATTTTCTGAAGATAAAAAACCTTATATTTTCGATTGCGCAGTCCTTTTTACCGGACTCATGCAAAATATTCTTCAAACAAGTAGTGCTATGAAAGAAGCCATACCAACGCATCATATTACTAACTACTGTATAGATCGAATTGTAACTATTTTAGAAGATATAAGTGAAAAAGAAGTTCAGCTTTTCACACAAGATAAAGTCCAAAAACTATTTCCTAACAGTGATTATATTGACTTTTTTAACAATGATTTTTGCTTTGCAACTCTTCATTTGAAAAAAAATATTGAAAAAGTTGTTCCAGCTAATGATCCAAAATTATCTTCCTATCTTAACCTAGTTTATTTTATTCAAGAAGAAATTATGAATCATACAGAACCAAGAGTTTTCTTAATTGAGAGCGCACTTTTATCATTACAAACCTGTTCACTAATTAATGATTCGAAAGAGTTCAAAGAGTTTAAAAAGATATTATGGACAAAAATCTAATGAAAAAAATAGCATCCTATCATAATTCAACTAACTGAATGTCAGATTTTTTATCCTTCTTTTCCCAAAAAGCATAGGCGTGGTCTATGCTTTTTGGGATTTCTTATAAATTAAAACGTTTGCTAGATAATGCATAGAGACCACAACAACATACATAAATCCCAGCAATTATAAAAATCGTTTCCATCTGAACGATATCACAATAGATCCAAGTAAACCATCCCTAATGGCAAAGCACAAGAATTTGAAACCTGTAAAGGCTAAACATTCTCCCGTATCAATAGTTCAACTTTTTCTTGTAATAAAACTCTAATTGGAGCATGATAATAGGCATCGTAATTCCAATTAGAAAATTAAATCTAAATAAATGAGAAAGTTGCTTCATTATATTATTCACTACCAATATTTTTCGCTTGCGGAAAATCCGCAATAAATCGACTATTCAATTGATGTAGTTCATCCCAATAATTTTTATAAGATTCACTTGAAATTTTTAAATTAGGAATAAACACTTCATAATATCCGTTTTTTTTCTGAAACTCTTTTAAAGTTTGTTGCATCCGATATGCAAGACTTGCTTTAAATTCCTCTGAATTACGATAGTTCATATACCAATTAATAGTGTCCTTATGATTTTGGATATATCCATCATAGTCGTTAAACGCTTGCTTAATCCCTTGACCCATTTGACTAAATTCCCTATCACTTAATACATCTAATTGTTCCGTTAAAAAGTCTTGTATGTCCTTATCAAATTTTAAATCATCAACAGAATCTAGAAATTTAATTACTGCATTATAGGCCATTATTTTTTCAGGGCTATCAATCTGTCCATCTAAAAACATTCCGAAATGAGCATATAAATACCTTCCAAAAAAGCCCGGAAATGCTTGTAACAATTTATCTTTAATTCTTATATACGGGTCTAATTTATGCTCAATTTCTTGAAATGCCTTATCGATAGAAAGGTTATTATCCAAAAATTGATTTAAGTATTCTTTTTGTGCTTTTAGTTGATCCAGCTGAAAAGCTTGTTTTAATTGAAAATCCTTTAAAGCAACATGCTTATCATTACTATTCAACATTAGCTTAATATCACGAACACTCATTCCTAGTTTTCTCAGAACATAGATTTCTTTTAATCTAACAACAGCTTGTTCATTATAGGTTCGATATCCATTGCTATCATAATTTGTAATAATTAAGCCTTCATGTTCATAGTAGCTTATAGCTTTCTTAGTAAGCTTACACAATTTAGAAACCTCACCAATATACATGGGGATCACCTCATATTATTTCACAATCTTACATTCCTACCTTAAACCATTTCCAAAGGTCCTAGTCAATAACATCTCCTAATACTAATTTAGAAAGTGATTAGCCAACAAATTTTTGTTGGCTATTCGTTACTAATTTCAATTGTATTTAAAAAAACTTTGTCTTAACCTACTAATCGAAGTAGACAGGAAGTTCAGGATTAGCCAAATATTGAAATGCTTTTTCAATTTGCGATTTGGTATTTCGGGCTTCTGATAATGATGGTATTTCATCTTCTGCAAAAAAATCCACCTCTTCTGTTTCAATTCCTCTAATAGGTTGACCACCAATTATGTCACATTGAATGAATATCTTATATACATGATAAAGAGATGGTGGATGAGGATGGTGAGATGTATCAAATACTGCTAACAATCTATTTGCCTTTACATCAAATCCTGCTTCTTCCTTTACTTCTTTAATAGCAACTTGGCTTGGTGATAAACCAACGTCGCCCCATCCTCCAGGTAAAGACCAATTCCCATCACTATTTTCTTTCACCATTAATATTTTTTTATCTCGAAAAATCACTGCTCGTATGTCGACTTTAGGTGTAGCATATCCTTTTTCATTGGCAAACAGAGCTTTTACTTCTTGTTGCTTTATTCCTGAATGTTCGGCTATTATTTCTATACTTAAATCTTGTATATGTGCAAATCTTTCTATATCGTAAATATCCTTGGAGTATGTTAATCCAGTCTGAGCAATTGCCTGTAACTGCTTTGCCCAATAAAGCCATTTAGGTTCCATATGAATAACCTCCTAAAATATGAGCGTCTATCATTCCATAATGATCTTATTATTGTTCTTTAGCTTTCTTTTTGTGTCGATACAACCTCTTGCTCCAAACTTAATAACGCTCATAATATTGTACGTAAACTTGTCTAATTTTCCTCGACCATTGTCTCTAAATAATGAAACTTTATAGACAAAATATTATAGATTATACTCTATTATAGTTCCTTATTTGAAGAAAACGACATATTGCAAAGAGTATAATCAACTTGTCTCTTCCAAGCTCGTTTTTCACAATATAACAGCTTGAATATACATAACTTAGTGGATTAAATAAATATATAAGTATCTGGAGGACAATAATGAAGGGTCTAATTATAAAATCACCATGGATTGATTACATTTTAGAAGGTAAAAAAACTTGGGAAATTAGAGGATCGAATACTCATATTAGAGGAAAAATAGCCCTTATTAAAAGTGGTAGTGGAATGGTGCTTGGTACTGTAGATTTAGTAGATAGTAAGAAATTATGTCTTCAAGAGTATCAACAAAGTGAAAGATATCATCTTGTACCACCTCAAGACTGTCAACAAGTTCCCTATAAAAATACATATGCTTGGGTTTTCGAGAATCCTATTTTATTTGAAGAGCCGATACAGTATAAACATCCAATGGGTGCTGTAATATGGGTTAATCTTTTAGTGATTTAATAAAGATTGTTGATTTTAAAAAAGTTTGATGAATATAATCGGCTGATAAAATGAATAATTGATTGGAGCCTAAATTGTATGATATTGCTACTAAAGCAACGTGCAAGGCGTGCCCAAAAAAGCCTAGGAATAAAAAGCATGGATTTTTATCCCTTGCTTTTCTCCCATATGATTTACTTCGGAAGTGTCAGTTGCCAAAACATCCTAAATTTATTAACAACCAACCGAACATTATACTAAATGAATAATTATCCATGACATTAACACACCACCATCACTCAAATTCTCGTAAAGATATTATAATAAAGAGATACATGTAGCTTCTTTGCTAGATGAAAAAGGAAACTTTTATTAAGTTTTTATATTTAGTTGTGAACAATAAAAGCTCAATATAGAGGTGAGATCGCAATTCTGTATATATCATTTTAAAAAAATCGGAGGCTTAATAGCCTCCGATTAATTCGCTGTTTGTACAAACTGTTTTTCACGCCAAAAAACAGTGATCACCAATCCAATGACAAGTATTAACGATGAAAATAGATATGGAAAATTAATATTAACATCGAAAAGAATACCAGCCAAAGATGGACCTACAATATTGCCCAAACTTGTATAAGCTGAATTCATTCCAGCAACAAAGCCTTGATCGCTTCCAGCCATTCTTGAAAGATACGTCGTTAGTGCAGGACGCAAAATATCAAACACTAAGAAAATGATACAAGTGTTTAAAAGAATAAGCCAAAAGTGCCCAATAAAAGTTGAAACAACAGCACAAATAGCACCTACTACTAAACAAAGCTGAATAAGTTTCTTTTCTCCAATCCAATCTACCATTCTATCAAACATAAATAGTTGAGCAATGACGGCAATAATGGATGAAATCGTTAGAATAGTGGCAATATCTCTAGGTGTAAAGCCAAATTTATGGTCTGAAAATAAACTAAACACTGTTTCATATGCTGAAAGACCAAATGCCAGCACGAAAACAATGACAAAAGCAATTAAATACATAGGCTTGAATGACTTCAAGATTTCTTTAAAGAAATTGCTCTTAGCACTAATAGCTGCTCGTTCACTTAATTCGTGTTTCGTTAAAGGTTCCTTCAGTATAAATAAGGAAATCAATGCTACAATGAATGAAATGACCGCAGCAAAATAAAACG
This sequence comes from Bacillus massilioanorexius, assembly GCF_902374955.1. Classification (GTDB taxonomy): domain Bacteria; phylum Bacillota; class Bacilli; order Bacillales; family DSM-1321; genus Bacillus_AD; species Bacillus_AD massilioanorexius. The sequence continues at coordinate 4,643 of NZ_CABKRX010000119.1, read as the reverse complement.
GTGCTCTAACACCAAATTCTGCTACAAATCCACCTATACCTGGACCAATAATAAATCCTAAGCTAATTGCTGCTGAAATATACCCCATTGATTTTGGACGTTCTTTAACTGTGGTAATATCAGCCATATAGGCGGTTACCCCTGGCATAATAAACGCCGCACTTACACCACCCAAAATTCTCGAAAAGAATAATACCCATACATCCTCACCTAAACCAAAAATAAGCTCAGATAAAGAAAAAACAAATAATCCTAATACAATAATGATTTTTCTTCCAAAACGATCAATCCATTTTCCCGCAAATGGAGACATAATGAATTGCGTGAGCGAAAACGCAGCCATCATATACCCCATCGTGCTACCAGAAAGGTGCATTTCGTCAATGAAAGTCGGCATAATTGGAACAATTAATCCAATACCTAAGAAAACGATAAAGATATTTAGCAAAAGCATGGTGACAACAAATTTATTCTTAGACATTTTCTATCCACTATACTCCTTTTCTACTACTTAATTTTCTACTTTTTTTTCTCATTTTAGATTATCACATCTAAAGAGTTTAAACAGAACAAAATAGTTAGTTTTATATTTTCTTAGTAAAGTATTTTTTATAGTATCTCCGTTCACTTTAGCATTAACTCCATAACTATACTGTATAACAAAAAAAGGATTAAACGCCTATAAGTAACTTGTTCAATCCTCATCTACTATGTAATTTAAACTGGATTCTATTCAAGCAAATGGATGATTCAATTATTTTTGAAATTGAAGACCATGGTCCTGGTATACCTACTGCTTCAAAGGTATTTATCTTCGATCGCTTTTATCGAGTAGATCCATCGAAACCTGATAAGAATCACGTCGGATTAGGCTTCAGTATTAAACATAACGAATTTCCTATCATTATGATTGTACGATTAAGAAAAATATAAGAGGAACGAGGAAAAGTGAAAACATCAAGAATGTCTCATTTCCTGAACTAAGAAAAACACTAACCAATACTGTGATTAGTGTTTTTCGAATGTATTTCCGATCTTTTTTCTGAAATTTAGCCTCTTTGAATGGCTGTCGCTAACTGCTGAAGTCGGAGCTTATTCTTAATCACAAATCCTCTGCCTTGCTTTTCAATATATCCTGCTTCACTAAATTGTGCGAGTACATGTAGCAAATGTCGATACGAAACACCTAGATATTCACAAACTTCAGTATGCTTCTCTTTATAAAAATAATCGTCAGCAGATAATAATATAAATTCAGCGAGTCTGTTTTCAAGCGGATATGCTCGACTCACTGAATATTTCGCAGCCATAATCGTTTCCTTATAACTTAAAAATGTACATAAGTATTTCAAAAACGTCGCATCATGTAGCAACTGGTCTTTACATGCACGGACAGGAATGGCAAAACAAACCGTCTTCGTTGCTGTTTGAATACCTTTTGAGTAATACTGTTCATGTAATAATTCAATTTCACCAATAAATGCCCCAGGCTGTATAAAATTTAAAAGAGAAACCTTTCCATTATGATGTGTATAATAAATTTTTGCCTTGCCCTCGATTAAGTAGTATAAATATTCCGGAAAAGACCCTTCTTGAATGATATATTCACCACATTCAAATTGATGTACTTGAATCAAATCGATAATCGGAAATGAAAAGTGCGACTGAATTGGATATTTTTCAATGAATGTGCTACGTATAGGTTCAGATAATATATGCATACCTATTTCCCCTTCCAAATAATAACAACTTGTACGAACTTCTTGTCTAGGTTCTACCCTTTTTATAAAAGTATGAGATATCTCATATTATTGTAAAAAAACCCGTGCTATGATGCAATGAGTACGGAGGGATTTACATGAATAATCAGCGATGGATGTCGCAAAACTTTTTTGCATTTTTTATCACATGGGGAATATTTTTACCCTATTGGACAGGATGGCTTGTAGAAGCAAAAGGATTGAGTGTCTCAGATGCTAGTTTAATAATGAGCTTTGGACTTGCTGCTCGAGGAGCTTCTACACTATTTGCTTTTCCACTAGCTTCAAGGTATTGGAGCAATAAAATGGTCATAGTGATTTTAACGGTGGGAGCACTTTTATCTGCACTTTTATATATTCCAGCAAACTCATTCTCATCTCTGTTTGCTGTAACAATTATTTTTAGTTTATTTTATCCTGCACTTATGCCAGCACTTGATAGTACAGCAGGTATATTAGTGCAACATGGGCGACTTCATTACGGAAAAAGTCGTTCTTATGGTTCTATTGGGTTTATTGTAGCTGTTCTTATTCTCAGCGTTATGACAGGTTATTTTGGCGATTCAGCTATTTTATGGGCTATGATTTTCGGACTAATCGCTATGCTATTCCTTCATAGTTTCGTATCAGCACCTCAAGTACTATTAACAAAACCAGTTAAGAATCAAAAGAAAAAAGCATTATCCATTCGTAGTTTATGGAGCATTAAAGGATTTCCATTAGTACTATTAATTGTCATCTTGCTACAAGGCGCTCACGCTTCCTACTATAATTACGGTTATATTTATTTGCAGGATCTAGGTGTTTCGAAATATTATATTGGAATGATCATAAATATCGGTGTATTATTTGAAATACTTTATTTTGCAAAAGCCGATAATCTATTTGGTAAATGGAAACCAGCTTCATTACTTATATTAGCATCTGTTGGTTCTACTTTACGCTGGCTGTTAGTCGCTTTCTTTCCAAATGTTTGGATATTTATTTTATCACAAAGTTTACACGCACTATCATTTGGGGTAGCACATTACGCCTTTATTTTATATATCACACAAAAACTACCAAAAGAACAAATTCCGAATGCACAGGGCGTATATTCTGCCTTAGCTTTAAGCTGGAGTACAGCCATTTTAACACTGCTAGGTGGATCATTATATGAAATTTCGCCAAGTTATGCCTTTTTAGGGATGATTATTTGTACGATACCTGCTCTTTTATTAGCTTTAAAATTCCAAACACAAAAAAAATATCATATCGAACCAGGAAAGTAAGACATTTTGTTCTCTCTCTTTTATTAGCAATATATTGCTGATCATTTTCACAAGAAATGAACGGGTGAATGACGATTATCAACAAATAACATAAACCTCATGCAAAGGCTGTCTTCATTGTGATTCATCATCACTTTAAGACAGCCTTTTCTCTCAACTATTCTATAATTCTCTTATACAAATAATAATGATCAAAGCCTTCTGGAAAATTCTCAAGCACACCTAATACCTGAAATCCTAGCTTTTGATAAAAATCAGGAGCTTGAAAACTAAATGTATCAAGTTTCATTAAGTTACAACCTTTTTCTAAAGCTACTTTTTCAGCAATCTCTATTAGTTTTTTTCCTTGACCTTGACCCCGTAATTGATCATCAACCCATAGAATTTCAATTTGCAAACAATTCCAATCAATATATCCTAAAATACCACCAAGTATTTTATTATCATCATTTTTAAGAATGATACTAACTTTTTCAATATTCGTATAGGAAACATGCCTTTGATTATAGCTCACTAAGTTCTTTCTAACATATTCGGCATCTTCCGCATCCCACCCTATTTTCACTTGTAGCTGTTCGTTCATAATAAGACACATCCTCTCTTTACCATCACTCTTATATCGGAAACAATACTTATCTTTGTTTCTAATTCTTCCTTATTGTTTGGATAACACTAGAAATTCATCTAATTTATCTAAAGTAATTAAGTTATGATTACATTTTTGACTATCCAGACAAATGTAATTTCCTCTTTTAGTAAAGGTACCTTGTACAGTTCCTTTTTTCTCCGTCATGAATAACCCTACTTCTTCTATTTTATTACACAATACACAAATCCCTTTTTTATTTAGTGGTTTACAAGTTCCTTGTAAACCTGTAAGCTTACCTTCATGATACGTTACAATATACTTTTTTTGCGAACCTTTATCGTCCCAGCCTAAATATGAAATCTCTCTAAGATTCATGCCTTCTAAAACCGGTACCTTTAATTTCTTTACTTTAGGAAATAATTTTTTTATCTGTTGTTCCGATACTTCAAATGGCATAACAAAAGGCTTTATAGTATTTAAAAATGCTTCAGCTTGTTCCTTATCTTTAATCTCACTAATAGGATTTAACAGCTGTTTTTGCTCCTCACTTTCCTCTAAGAACATGTATAAAACTTTTTCTACAGCAAGAGACTTTAATGCCTGTAAAACCGCTCTATCATTTGAGGACGAATGTCCATTAACTAAAATTTGAGTTTGATACTTTATAAAATTATACTGATCATTTCTAATAAATGGGGTCATTTTCATCATTCCAATCCATAATTGTAACCGTATAGTCGTACCTATATTTTATATAATTTAACTGCATTGTAAAATGCCGAAAACGAGTAGGAAACAAACTCACCATAAAAAGAGGCTATCTAAAAAGAAGGCAGGTTCTAAAAGATTGTTGTTTTGTAATGGCTCTGTTCGTAGGCATTGTTTCTTTTGATTTCCCTTTCTTATTTAACTAACGGAGCAGCATTCCTGTAATGAATGAAAATGAGATTTGAGCATAAAAAGACCTCTTGATATGATGAAGTTGTCCTAATTGGCGGGCAGCTAAGGGACAACTTCATCATA
>NZ_CABKRX010000118.1 GCF_902374955.1 Bacillus massilioanorexius | reverse complement strand
GCTTCAGTCTTTTTTTATTTATTTCCCCTTAAATACAGGTTTTCTTTTTTCAACAAATGCTTGGATACCTTCTTGGTGATCTTCTGTTTTTCTCATACATGCTTGTCCATACTTTTCTAACTCAAGAACCTTTAGCAATGCTGGACGTTTTCTTTCTGCTAGAATTTTCTTTGTTCGAATCATCGCTTGTAGAGGGCTTTGAAGCCATTGTGAAACTTTTGCTTCAACAGAATTCTCTAAATCATCTGTCACTTCATGAATAATGGTTTTTTGTAAAGATTCTTCTGCTGACATTAATTTACCTTCCCAAATAAGCTCTTTAGCCTTAGCATCGCCAAGTCTTTCGCTTAAGAAAAAGTGAGCACCACCATCAGGAATTAAACCAATACCAATGAAATTCATTGCTATCTTCGCTTCACGATCTGCAACTATATAGTCTGTCGCTAATGCAATACTTAAACCTAATCCAGCAGCAGCACCTTGAACAGCGCAAATTGTAAGCTTTGGCATACAATAAAGAGAAACAGCGATATCACTTAAATAATCCATAATTGAGTAGAAGCCTTTTTCTTCACCTAATTGCAACATCATTTTAATATCGCCACCAGAAGAAAACGCTTTCCCAGCACCCTTTAAAATAACCACATCAATGTCATCATCATAACTTACATCCTTTAAAATTTGTGCTAAGTTTTTTAAAGTATCTACATCCAATGCATTTAATGATTTCGGTCTGTTTAATTCAATTGTTGCAACCTTCCCTTTTTTATGCACTAATACTGAATCTGTTTGAGAAGCAAAATTGACTTCTGTCAAGAAAATTCCCCCTTAAATTTCGTAATGAATACTTACTCATTTCTATTATAACTTTAGCTGAATAACTGGCAAACTAATAATTTAAATTTTCTTAATACTCAAACCAAAAAGCACTTTATGAATAAAAAGGAGGTGTCTAAAAAGTTCAAATTTGAACATGATCACTTAATGAGGGGTAATATTCTAAATTTCTTTTGTAGAAAGAAGATAAGCTCTTCGTGTGCCATATGAAAATTCAAATGATATAGAACGTAGAAACCTCTGAAAAGTGTTTTTCAGAGGTCCCTATTTACAACTTATTTAAATAGTTGTTTAATAATTTCTATTTTATCGTTCGTATATTTCTCATAGCCATCATTATATGACTTTGGATCTTTTGGATTTGCAAAACGCTCAATTACACCCGTTACTGGATTTATAAATTTACTTGCTGCACCACAGCCGATTCCAATAATCGTTTGCTGTTCCTCCATTATCATTATATTGTAAATACTTTCTTGACCTTCGAATGAATATCCTACATTTTCAAGGTTACCTAAAATATTTTGTTGTCTGTATAAATAATATGGATGATAATTATTTTCTGCAGTCCATTTTTCTGCCATAGTCATCATTTTTTCGACTTCCGGGCGATCAGCAACTTTATATTTCTCCTTATTCTGTGTCATTTCTGAAGCACGCTTAAACGAGAGCGTATGCACTGTTAATGATTCTGGCATGAGTTTTTTCGTTTCATCTAAGGAATGCTGTAACTCTTTTACACCCTCACCTGGTAAGCCAATGATTAAGTCCATATTAATATTATTCATACCCATTTCTCTGGCTAAGTGGAATTTATCTATTGTTTCTTGTACGGTATGATGGCGACCAATTGCCTTTAAAGTTTCGTCTGTATAAGATTGAGGATTAATACTAATTCGATCAATATTCCACTTATTTAATACAGCTAATTTTTCTGGCGTAATCGTATCTGGTCGTCCTGCCTCAACCGTAATTTCTCTTACATTCTCTACATCTGGAAAAGATCTATACATTTCTTCATACATAGCATCCATTTCTTCAGCTGTAACACTCGTTGGCGTCCCACCACCATAATAAATAGTAGTGATTTTAATATTCATTTCTTTCAAAACTTTACCAATCTCTTGCATTTCGTAATGTAACCCATATAAAAATGAATTTACATTACCCTTTTGCGTCTTGATTGCATAAGCAGGAAAAGTACAATATGCACATTTTGTAGGGCAGAATGGGATTCCTATATATATACTTACCTCTCTCTGTAAGCTATATAAATCAGGTATTACCTTCAACTGACGGTCTACAATTTCTTGCATTAGATGGATCTTCTCATCGCTAATTTTATATTGTTCATGTAACATCATATGAGCCTCTTCTTTTGAAATACCAGCTCGTAGTGTTTTATGAAGTAATTTAGTTGGTCTAATTCCCGTTAAAAAGCCCCACTTTTGTTCAATTCCTGTCATTTCCTGTAGGGCAGTTAAATATGCTAAGGATACAGCATTCTTCATTTGCTTAAACACTTCTTTTTTCTCTGTACCTTTATATTCTTTTTCACAAAAACTCGTATAAACTTTATTTGTGACACGATTTTTCAACTGAAGAGAAACTTCGATTTTCTCTTTTTCTTCTAATTGAAAAGTCGCCTCAAGCTCTGCCTCAGGAAGCGGAGTTAAGCTTACCTTAGACTCTTCAAAAAACAAGTTCAATATTAATCTTAACGGTCTATGAAAGCCTTCATCCTGCAATCCTCTAATTTCTATTTGCAACCAAATCACCTTTAATTCGTATATTTTTCAATTGATTTCTGCTAATAGTGTACATAAACGAAATAACAAGGTCAATATATTAGAAAAGCGCAAGCGCCTTGGTCAGTCCCGACCAGCATAAGACAAACTGGCTAGATGGTGTTCTTTACCTTCTGAACAGATTGACTTATGACCTCGAGGGGCTAAGACGCTTAAGCTAGACAATAAACAAAGTCCAAATTTATACATTCTAGTCTATAATAAAAAACGCCACCGATCCTATTTAGTATAGCGGTATCTAAAAGAGAATCACAAATCTATTGAAATTTTCATTCATTAATATGTTCCATTTCAAAAAGGAGATATACGTAGGTAATAAAAAGAAGACGAAAAGAGGGTAGCTTCTCCCTTCTCTCGTCTTTCCAAGTATGGCTACATGAACTTTAGTAACCAAAGAAAAATGAATCATGTCTCCCCGTATACTATTTCAAAAGCTTCATTTTTTCTAAAAACTTAATCTGATATTGCTTACGAAATAGTTCCTTCACCATATACGCTACTCCATCATCATCATTCGTTCGGGTAATCCAATCAGCTGCGTTCTTCAAAATTGCATTTCCATTCCCCATCGCCACACCAACTCCCACATTCTCAATCATTTCGAGATCGTCCGTACTATCACCTATTGATACCATTTCATTTCTTTTGACTTCTAAATATTCGGCTAAGTATTGTAATCCATTCCACTTACTCACGCCTTCTGAAACAATTAGAATACTTCCTGATTCTTTTTTAACAATTGATATGTCAGAAAACATACTTTTAATTATCTCCACAATATCTTGTTTCTGCTTAGTATTTGAAAAAGCTACTTCAATACTTAAAGGATTAGAAGGATTATCTTTTAGATAATCACTAATATGATCTACATAGTGTTGTGAAAACAATGTTTGTTCACTAACATACATAACGGCTTTCCCTAAAAAATTTTCTGGTAAATTAATTCTGTTTGCAACCTGCTGTTCTTCATAATTTAATTTTATTTGGCAATTACTATTCTCTAAAATTTTTACTATATCTAAAGTTGTATCTTCTGAAATTTTTTTAACAAATAAAGGCTTTGTTATATTTAATCCAACAAATGCCCCTTGAGCTGCTACAATCATCGGAGTGATTTTTAAAGACTTCGCTACTTTTTTGCATGCCTGAAAGTTACGGGAAGTTACAAGAACAACCGTGACGCCTTTCGAATCCACATATTCAATAGCTTCTTTCACTGCCTTGCTATAACGGCCATTCGATTGTAATAACGTTCCATCTATATTAACCGCCAATAGTTTATAAATCATGATGATCTCCCCTTACAAGTAATTGTAGTACTTCTTATTAATATGAAAGCCAAGGACATGATAGAACATTAGACAAGCCGGCACCATTTATTTACGATCACTTTGTGAAGTACTAGTTTTTTATCATCCTTCCCTTATTGTTCCTATTCTCTATACAATGATGTGACCCCTTCTCAACAAAACCATTCTCGATATCCCCTATAAATTAAGAAGCAAAATATCCAAAAAGAACAAAAAAATAGACTGTCACCAAAGTCGTTGACGATCTATTTTTTCAGTTTACTCTTCTTTTTATTGCATCATTGGTCCGTAAAGTTCTTCTAACGGCTTCATGATAATTTTATTTAATTCTGCCACTAACATGCTCATACGTTGTTCAGCGGCGATTAGCTTTGAAATTGTATCATTTTGTTGAACTAATTGTAATAATTTTTGCGCATGATCGACTTCTTCTTGGGTAATTTCTTGACCCATCATTTGTTTCTGTTGAAGTTTCATTTGCATTTCTCTAAAATTATCGAACATTTTCTTAGCAACTTCATCTTTATTAACCGCTTCATAAAGTTTTTTCAATTCTATATATTCATTACTTTCTTTAATACCTTTTTCTAATTCGTAAGCTACATCATAGACATTTACACTCATTGGTAACACTCCTTAAATCTTTATGTTTTCACTTTTTCTGATTAATAGATGAATCATTTTACAGTACAATAGCAATAAGCCCTTGAACTACTCCAATTAATCCCCCTAATAATGCACCTAAAAAAGTAATCATACTTAACTCACTTTTCATTATCGAAAGAACCATTTCTTCTAGTCGTTCTACTGGAAATGAATCAACTTGATCCCGAATAATATCCTTTAAACGAAGGTGTTCCATAAACATTTCTACATGTATAAAGAGTCTTTCAAAGATTTCATCCATCACCTTAGGTAAAATCTTATCGACAAGTATTTCCTCGTTTTGCTCAACTAGCTGGGAAATTGTCATTGAAAAGTACTTTTCTAATTGTAACATGTTTATTAGTTCTTTTTGCAATGGTTCTATAAATCTTTCTATGCGCCATTTTTCATACACATCTTCAACTGTACGCTCTTTCAATGTATGCAGCTCATTACGAATTAATTCATTAATTAATTCTTTCGTGCTTTCTTTGTTCAAAAATTGTTGTATTTCTGGAGAGATTTTATCAACCAATCGTTCGTTTTTCATAAACATTTGTAGCATATTCCAGAGCATACCTTTGTCACGAAAAAAGTCCTCTATCATGCTTTCAATTTGTTTTTTGCCTTCTGGACTATTAAAATAATCTCTTCCTTTTCCTAACAAAAACTCTGTAAAGTCTGGAATCTTCTCTTCAATCACATTAAATAATTCATTGGGTACAATCTGTCCTAAAGTATTTATCTTATGAATTTCAATCCACTTATTGATTTCAGCTTTTGTAATAGCTGTTATCTTCTCTTCAACATTTTCTTGTGCTTTTGGAAATCCTAATTTATTTAAAATCTCTCCAATGGTCATATGCGACTGCTTTAATTTTCTTATATTTTCTTGTAACCATTGAATTAATTCCGTGCGAAATTGCTTTGTAATTAGTTTTTGTTTTATACTTTCTGCAGTAAGTAAATGATCGACAACCATTTTCCCCATCTGTTCAGCTAGTTCACTTCTTCTTTTTGGAATTAATCCTGGTGTGAACGGCAACTTTTTCCCAAATACATAAACCGTATTATATGGTCTAAAAAGCATTTTAATTGCCAAATAATTAGTAAAACCACCAATTACCGCACCAATCACAATCATAAAGAGAATAGTGATTACATTATTCATATGTCCTGCCCCTTTTAATCAAAGTACGATCTTACTCTTTTATACGTTCCATATTATATTAATTTGTAGGAAAATAGCAAATTAGGAACGATACACTTGGAGATTTAGTGTAAAATAATAAACAACTTTATTAGTTTATATCCAAACATCAGAATTGATATTTAACGAAGAAGGATGATGTATCTTGATCAATAAATTAAAACGTCACTATCCTAATACGGTAAGTGAAAAAACAGCACTCGAATCTGCTCACGACTATTTCTGGGTTTCAGAAAACGGTAATTCGATTGGTATTCCCATTAAGCAGTTAACAGTGCAAGAAAAACGTTTACTAACCATGCTTTTCCAAAGCTCAGATCAGGCATTTAATTTTAATAAATCAGAGCAACAATTAAATTGGTATCAATTTTTCTCTCAAGGTAAACAACTACCTATTACAAATTGGAGTAAAATCCGTCTTATTTATTTTTCCATATCAAGCTCTTCCTTCACACATTCAGATATAGAAGAAGCTTTCTTGTCTTTTTTTTCAGAAGATAGTCTACTCATTTGGGAGAATCAGAACTCCGGATACATAATTGAGAATTATTCATATGAAATTGTTCCCTTCGAAGAATTAAAAGAAATAATCAGTGCATTTGAAAGTGATTTTTTCGTGAAATTATTTTTGTTTGCTGGAAGCTTTCACGAAGTAAATGAAGAACTACTATTTCACAATATGATGGAAAAAAAGTGTTTTACGATTGGATTACAGCAACTGCCTAATCATAGAGTCCATTCCATTAGAACATTGTTTCCCCATTTGCTCTCAAATGGTATTGTTTCAGAGAAAGATTGGTATATCTACGAAATACTAGGTGATACGGCAAATGATACTGAAATGATTCACACAATAAAAACCTACTTAACCTTAAATAGAAATGCTACTTTAACTGCCAAACAATTATTTATTCATCGTAATAGTCTACAATATCGAATTGATAAGTTCACTGAAAAAACGGACCTAGATATAAAAAATTTCCATGACGCTATGTTAGTATACATCTGTATTTTATTATTATAAGAAAAAAGAACACTTCATATTAGTATCAAGTACTTAAATAAGACCTTCGAAAATCTTAGGTGCTGAAGCTAGGAACAAAACTAAATCATCTTGTAAAAACAACAGTGCACAAAATCACGCTTACATTTTTGTGCACTGTACACGTTTCACAAAAAAATGTTACCGTTTACAATACACCTATAACATTCTTAAGGAATTAATGGAGGTCGTAAAAATGGCTGAATTACGTTTAGAACATATTTATAAAATTTATGATAATAAAGTTACTGCTGTAGAAGATTTTAATTTGCATATTGAAGATAAAGAATTTATCGTTTTTGTTGGTCCATCTGGATGCGGAAAATCAACAACACTACGTATGATTGCTGGTTTAGAGGAAATTTCAAAAGGTGATTTTTATATTGATGGAAAGCGAGTAAATGATACTCCACCTAAAGATCGTGACATCGCTATGGTTTTCCAAAACTATGCTTTATATCCACATATGTCAGTCTACGATAATATGGCATTTGGTTTAAAACTACGTAAAATGCCTAAAGCAGAAATTGACAAACGTGTACAAGAAGCTGCAAAAATCCTAGGATTAGAAACTTACTTAGATCGTAAGCCAAAGGCACTTTCTGGTGGACAACGTCAACGTGTTGCTTTAGGACGAGCTATTGTACGTGATGCTAAAGTATTCTTAATGGATGAGCCACTTTCAAACTTGGATGCTAAACTACGTGTAACGATGCGTTCTGAAATTGCAAAGCTTCACAAACGCCTAAACACAACTACAATTTATGTAACACATGACCAAACGGAAGCAATGACAATGGCAACTCGTCTTGTAGTTATGAAAGATGGAATCATTCAACAAATCGGTTCTCCGAAAGAAGTATATGAAAATCCTGAAAATGTTTTCGTTGGTGGTTTCATCGGATCACCAGCAATGAACTTCTTAAATGGTACATTAAAAGAAGGTTTCTTCCAATTTAACACTTCTAAAGTAGCTGTTCCTGAAGGTAAAATGAAAATGCTACGTGATCAAGGATACGTTGGAAAAGAATTAATACTTGGGATTCGTCCAGAAGACTTCCATGATGAGCCATTATTTATTCAATCTTCACCTGATACGAAGATTACAGCTCATATTGATGTATCCGAGCTTATGGGTGCTGAATTTATGCTTTATTCTTCTATTGATGGCCAAGACTTTGTTGCACGAGTAGATTCTCGTACAATCGTTTCTGCTGGACAAAGCTTAGATTTAGCTTTAGATATGAATAAAGCACAATTCTTCGATAAAGAGACAGAAAAACGAATTCGCTAATTAATGAAATAACATAGCATATTTTCGAAGGCGTCCAAAAAAAGCTGAGCTTTAATTGGACGCCTTCTATTTTATCTTGGCTTTGTGAATGTTCCTGTTGATTGTTGAAAAATCGAAACTTGTGTATTCCTGCTAGAGAAGCGAGCAAGATAAAACAACTCATAGCAAGCAGGTTGGGCACTCGCTAAGTACGAAGCGCACAGATGAATTATTAACAATAATGAATATGAACACAGCCTATATCGATATTTATTACAGCTGAAATAGGGAATAATGATTCCTATATTTCGTCATAGGAATCTCTCAATGGCCATTCATTATATTCTCTATTTAGCACCTAAGAGTAACCAAGACTAATAAAGATAATTTGTCACAAAGTAACTTATTATAATGGAGAGAGGTTAAACGTCTCATTTAATAGTAACACCTGTAAGTTATTCCAAGATTTCTACGTATTCTTCAAATCCACATTGTTCACATAAAAAATAGTGCACACAAATTTTATTTTCAATGGAATGTTCATTACCATCCACCTGTTTTAATGTTTCAATATCTTCATATGCACTATAGGTATCGAGATAATCTGTTATTTTTCCTTTGTCTTCTAATTCGGCTGAGCATCGTTGACAGTTTTGGCAGATCGTTTGCAAACCATTACATAAAGGGCAAATAGACAAGTTTAATCCATCCTTTACATTAAATCTCTTCCTTCTACTATTTTTTAAAATTTAAAAAGCAAACATACAATCCATTAATTACCAACATATTTTTCTATACATTCTCTCATACTATTTTTAAGCAACAACTTACTGGGTTTAGCCAAATATAAGGGCCGATAACTTGGTAATCAATTGATGAAACAAGTTTATCTAGTAGCTGGTGCAACTCCAGATGACCCAACCAAAATTACCATGCTGAAATCTTTAATGCTTACATATGTGCTACATTGAAGCTTCAGCAAAAAATTAATCAAAAACTAAAAAAGCGAGGGTTTAGTATGCAAAACCAAACATCAAGAAATTCATCAAATGCACTTGTAGTCCAAGGAGCACAGGCAGCGATTGATCAAATGAAATATGAAATTGCAACAGAGTTTGGTGTTACTCTTGGACCAGATGCAACTTCACGTGCAAACGGCTCAGTTGGTGGCGAAATTACAAAACGCTTGGTACAAATGGCTGAGCAACAATTAGGTGGCTCATTTAAATAACAAATTCATACTTAAATAATAATGAAAAGCTCCATACCTTTTAAAAAGGCATGGAGCTTTCATTTGATTCACATTAATATTATTGTTCTGGTCTAGTTAACAACGTGTAACCAACAAAGAAGAAAAGAGTTACGACACTAGCAATCGCAAGCGTAACTGAAAAAAGTTCCATTTCCATAATAATCATCCCCCTATGATCATGGTTATCTTTCTTATTGTAAAAATAACATACGTTACCTTCCATTTTTGGAATAAAAAAGTAATTTTCCATGACGTAACGGTGAACGTTATATGAACACAAATGGTGAAGGCACTACTAATTACACAATTGCTTTAGCTGTCCCCATTTGCATCTGGTACATGTTAAAGTATCTCCCTTTTAACGTCAAAAGTTCATCGTGAGTTCCTCTTTCTACGATTCGACCTTTATCTAATACTAAAATGCAATCCGCATTTTTAATTGTCGATAATCGGTGAGCAATAATAAAGGTTGTTCTGCCTTTTTTCAAAATCTCTAATGCTTGTTGTATTAAAAACTCTGTTTCTGTATCAATATTTGATGTTGCTTCATCTAGAATTAATACAGCTGGTTTAAATGCAAGAGCTCTGGCAAATGAAATCAGTTGTCTTTGTCCAGAAGAAAGTGTACTTCCTTTTTCAACTACTGGTGCATCCATTCCTCCATCAACTTGATTTAATACTTTAAACGCTCCCACATCTGTTAACGCTTGTTCTACCATTTCCCTTGTAATACTTTCATCCTGTAAATTTACATTTGATGCAATTGTTCCAGTAAATAAATAAGGATCTTGTAACACTATACCCATATGCTCTCTCAATGTTTGATGTGGAATAGTTTTTATATCTATACCATCAACAGTTATCGTTCCTTTTTGACAATCATAATAACGAAAAAGTAAATTCATAATAGAACTCTTTCCAGAACCAGTATGACCAACAAATGCAAAAGTCTCTCCTTGCTTCGCTGAAAAGCTAATATCCTTTAATACATAATCTCCTTCTTTGTAGCCAAAAGACACATTTTGAAAAGTGACATTTCCTTTATATCTCGGAATATGCTTTGTGCTAACCGATTCTCCTTTTTCGTCTAATAATTCAAAAATCCGATTCCCAGCTACAAGAGCTTGCTCTAAATTTGCAAATTGGTTAACAATATTTTGGATTGGCTGAAATAAACGATTCAAATAATCGATAAAAGCATATAATAAACCAATAGATAAGACTCCTTCACCACTCAGGCTAATATTCCCAAAATACGCTATAAAAGCTACCAAAAATATATTTTGAAGAAAACTAACAAGATTATGAGAAGTAAAAGCGTTTAGTCTCAACATTTTATTTTGATATGTGAAGTGTTCCTCATTTAATTTTTCAAATTGTTCCGTCGTGTCTTTCTCTCGTTTGAAGGCTTGAATAATATTCATTCCTTGAATGGATTCATTAATCATTGCATTAATATCACTGATACGTGCTCGAATTACTTGGTTATACTTTGAAGCAAATTTACGATAAATCATAACCCAAAGAACTAATATCGGAATTAAAATCATACATAACAGTGCAAGCTTTACATTTAAAATAAATAATGCAATATAAATACCAACAATATATATACTACTTGAGAAAAACATAGCCAATACCTGAACATACAATTCTTTTATCGCTTCTGTATCGTTTGTAATTCTGGCTACAACCTTACCAGCTGGCAAGTTATCGAAAAAACGAATAGGCAATGTAGATAAATGAGAAAATATATCATTTCTCATTTTTTGAATAATACGATTAGCCGACTTTTGTAAGAAATAACTTTGAAAATATAAGAAAAATGCTGCAACTACTAATAAGCCAAAATATAGAGTAATCAGACGAATAATTCTTGGAATCTCTGGCTTATAAAAATTCATGACTTCATTTGGTGATAAAATCGTGACCTTATACGTTTGCCCATCTGCTGTCAATCTATTTCCTTCAAGTTTTATTTTTGCATCTAGTGATATAGGCTCCTTTGTAAAAATAAAGCTTACACCATCTTGAAGGATTGTAGCTTTTTCTCCTTTTTCTTCATTAGCAGAAAAATAATCCTCTCTTTTATACCAATTTCCTTGAAACTTAACACTATCTTTCCCTTTTTTCGTTTCATACCAATGTGATTGAATACCTAGTATATGATGATCAATGATATTCTTAGCAACAAAAGGCCCTGCCAATTCAGCTGCTACTGAAAGTGTTAATAATACCAAGGCGAGAATAATCATTTTTTTAAAATTTAATGCATAGATAAATAATCGTTTTCCCGTGCTCACTACTCTCCCTCCCCACCTTCTTCAATTTGTTGTCTTTCATACTGTTCTTTATACCAGCCACCTTGTTTAATTAACTGCTCATGAGTCCCTTTCTCACTTATCAATCCGTCTTCTAATACAATAATCGTATCGGCGTGCTGAATAGCCGACATTCTATGTGTAACAATTAATGTTGTTTTCCCTGATCTCTCTTTTCGAATATGTTCAATTATCGTTTTCTCCGTTTTCGCATCGACAGCTGATAACGAATCATCTAAAAGTAATAATTCAGGATTTTTTATTAAAGCCCGAGCAATGGAAATCCTTTGTTTTTGGCCTCCAGATAGGGCGACTCCTTTCTCACCAACTAATGTTTCTAGTCCTTCTGGTAGCATCTCTAAATCCTTTTTAAAATCAGCTAAATAAATAGCCTGCTGAAGTTCCGTTTCTGTTGCATCTAGCTTACCGAATAAAATATTTTCCTTGATACTTCTTGAAAACAAAAATGGATCTTGTGGTACATAACCTAACCATCCTCTTACATCTTCAAGTTTTACCTCATTAAGAGAATGCTCTGAAACAAGGATTTTTCCTTTACCAAGCGGATATTCTCTAAGCAACTGCCTTATGAATGTTGTCTTTCCACTTCCAGTTTTACCGACAATACCAAGTGTTTGACCTTTTTTAAGCTCTATATTAACGTTTGTTAAATTTTGGATTACCGATGTTGGATACTGAAAATTGAATTTTTCAAAAATAATCTCCTCAGGTATAGCTAATTGATCAACTGTATTTTCTGCATTTCGGACATCTTCTTGATAATTTAACGTTTCTTGTACACGGTCTAATGAGGCATTTCCTCTTTGCATAACATTAATTAATTCTCCTATTGCAAACATTGGCCAAATCAACATTCCTAAATACACATTGAAGGATACTAAATCACCGAGTGTAATGGATTGCTCAAAAACCATCTTTGCTCCATAGCCTAAGCCAATTAAATAGGAAATCCCAACAAGTACATTAATAGTAGGATCAAACAATGAATCTACTACTGCTACTTTCACATTTTTTTCAAATACATCCTCTGTCATTTTATTAAAGCTTTTTTCACTTTGTTTTTCTTGAACATATGCCCTTATGACCCTAACGCCTGCTACAGATTCTAAAACGGAATCATTTAATTTTCCAAATGATTTCTGAGCGGATGTAAAATGCGTGTGCAATTTCTTCCCATAAATCTGCATCAACATCGCCATAATAGGAAGGGGTATAATTGAAAAGAGCGTTAGCTTCCATGAAATGGTGAAGCCCATCGTACATAAAATCGCTGCTGTATATAAAATGGAATCTGTAAATGAAAGAATACCAAAACCAGCAGTTATGGAAATGGCCTTTAAATCATTAGTTGCCTTCGCCATTAAATCCCCTGTTCGATTTTTCTCGTAGAATGTGGGTGTCATGTTTATTAATTTTTTCATGAAATTATGTCTCATTTTTCGTTCAAGAATATAGGCACCGCCATAGAGATTCCGTTGCCAAATGTAACCGATAATATAAATCCCGAAAGACAATATTATAAGAAAAACGATATATTTCGTTACAGTTTCCGCAGTCAACGTTTGTTGATGTATACCATCAATAGTCCAACCTACTAATTTTGCTGGAATCATAACTAAAACATTTACTAATGCTAATAATCCAATAGCTATTGAATATCGTTTCCATTGCTCTTTAAAAAACCAACCAAGCTTTATATAGACATCAAACATCCCTCATCCTCCATCTCTTAATCTGCTAAATAATTTGTTCGTTAAAGACCACAAAAAGCTTTCGCAATAGTATACGAAAGCTTTAATGGATGTAACATATAAAAGCGCATACCGATTTATATAAGCAGCACGCGCACAATTTCTCCATGTATAAAGGAATAGATTACATTACTTGAGCGGGCTGCAATTCTTCAATTGTTATATGTTTAATAAAAATAAAAATTCTTTTCATTTTCATCAGCCCTCCATTTCCTTTTCGTGGTATCGTGAATACATTTTTTACCAATATAACCTCATTGTAAATGAATGTCAATAGCTTTCATTTAACAAGAAAAAAACAAATAAACACCGGAAACTATCCACTTCAAGCATTGCTAGGAAAAATCACTCATCAATAGTTCAATAATACCATTTGCACTATCTATAAGTTTCAAACTAATCATGCTGGGTATTAAACTTTTAAGACATACACAACTATTCAAAAAGGAGTTTTATATATGCAATCTATATTATCTACTAATTTAACTTTAAAAAGGCATCTATCTGTTGAAACAATGATCGCTCTTTATAAAAAAGTGAAACAATGGGAAGGTAATGTTTTTCTTATTCAGCATAATAACTTAATCTCAATCTCTTTATCAAAATTCTCCAAATTCATCACATATATGCTTCTTATTGACTTGAAATCACCCATAAAAATGATTTTCGAAGGTGAAAAAGCACAAGAATTTAAACAGACTCTAAAGCCACTATTAAAAAATCAAGCAGCTATTTCAAATTAATTCTTACGAAAAATAAATCGGACAAGGGGAGATCTTTGTGATACGAACCATTTTAACGCTTATTGGAGCAATAGTTGTCATTGGGTTTATCGTAAACTGGCTATTCTAGGAATAAGTTCCAGTACCTTGGTCAGCCTCGAATAGCATAATCGA
The DNA here is from genome assembly GCF_902374955.1 of Bacillus massilioanorexius. Taxonomy (GTDB): domain Bacteria; phylum Bacillota; class Bacilli; order Bacillales; family DSM-1321; genus Bacillus_AD; species Bacillus_AD massilioanorexius. Next base: position 120,007 of record NZ_CABKRX010000118.1, on the reverse strand, counting down.
GTATAGACAGTTTACTCTTCCTCCTTCTATACGGATTGGCTTATGACCTAGAGGAGCTAAAGTGCTGGAGCTAAAATAAAATCGAAAAATCAAACAAACCTATATATAATGTCACCAGGGGCATTTGTTAAAATTCCATATGATAATCCCGCTAATCTTGAAAGTTTTTCGCAACCAGAAAGAGATATCTCTGACTTTACAATATCTTCAGATGAAAGACTAGTTGCATTTGATTCATTATCTAATCCCGAAACGAAAGGTACCTTTTACTATGATATATTTTTATTTGATAGAGATAAACAAGAAGAACTACAACTAACAGAGCATAAAAAAAGGGCATTTAACCCTGCTTTTTTGCAAGACAATTCAAAAGTGTACTACATCGTTGAAAATAGCTAGGAAAAAGATGGTAAGGACCAATTTGATTTATATTATTACGATTTAAAAATAAAAAGAGCCATCATTCTTACAAAAAATGAATAACGGAAAAAGGGCAATCTATGTCAAAAACGATTGAATCGTATTGACATCAGATTAACCCTTTTTAAGAATATACATAGGTATATAGTACAAACTGAGGCGTACTTAGTTTTATCATTGGACATTTTAACATCTATATTTATTGGTCATCGATATAATTGAATATCTTAGAATGAATCAAACTTACATGATATCATTCGAAAATGAAGCTTATGCCATTTTTTTTACTAGAACGCGAGATGCAGTCGTATATAAAGTGACTACTACAACAGAGCATAATATAAAACTTGGTAGCATATACGTTCCATTATATACAGCCGAGAAAGTTGCAATCGAGAAACCTTTTAAATCACTTGATGAGAAATAGATAATTCCAGTTGCAAAATGACATAAAAATCTTAAAAAGCTTCCAACAAAAACTCCCAAAATAATATTCGTAATAGCTTTTCCTCTGTGGCCATTTGCAAATCCTTCCGTAACTCCTTTTGCAAAAATTCCCGCTAATCCTACAACCGTAAATGCTAAGAAATAATCAATAAAGCCTTGAAGTGGATGGATAATATAAGTCATTCCTAACGCAACCTGTAGCAGTCCTAATAAAAAGCCTGTCAATAATCCACCTTTTAATCCCCATCGAAATGCCATTAAAAATACAGGAACCATTGCGATTGAAACGGAACCACCTTGCGGCCAAATTCTTGAAAATACAAAATTAGAGACCATATCCAATAACAAGGCTAGCGCTGCAAAAACAGCAATTTCCACTAAAAATAATGTTTTCTTATTCATTTTTTCCTCCTCTTCCATTGAGGAGTTAAAGATTGAGAGTTATATGTTCCTCATGTTTTTACTTTGTAAAACGTAAAAAAACAATGAGGGTGTAAATGGATCCCACATTGCTTTATCCATAATCACATCCCTACGCTAGCATTAACTAACAGGTTCATAGGGTCAGAACTCCAACGTTCACTCTCAGCCATTAGCTCCCCTTGTGGTAATTTATTCTTTTCAGTAATAATAATGTACATCTAATTCCACAATTTTTCAACTACCTTTTGATATAAATAGTCATGTCAGAAACCTATACTATATACTAACTTCTACTATAATATAGAAAAATAAATAAAAAAAAACAGAATAAAAAGAATATAACCCTACTAAAAAAAGGAAAAAACATAAATGTGTAGAATTAATAAATGATGATGTATTAGTAAAATAACTAAACTTATGTCAATCTTTTAACAAAACATTTTTTCCCTATAACAACCTTACATATGCTATATTTAGAAAATTTAAACATTTTGCCGTTATTTCATTTTAAATAATGGAGGTGGACACTGCTAATATGAGCAAGGAAAGAAATCCTATTATTCATTTGTTAAACATGCGGGAAGAAGAAATTCTAGTTTCATGGAAGCAAAAAATTAACAGAAGCCACAATCATCATAGAAAAAACAAAGTGTTCAAACATCTTCACTTATTATTTCAATTGTACAAAAACATTTTAGAGCATCCCAATGTCGATCACTCTTTAAAGATTAAAGCGCTTTCTAAAAAAGTTGCCAATGGAAGATTTGAAGATGGAGAAGAACTAAAAGAATTTCTAGAAGATATTTCTATCATAAGGTTAAATTTATTTGCACTTATTAGTCAATGTGATGAAAGCATTGATAATAAATCCATGGCAAAGGAAAAAGTTAATTATTTACTGGATTTGTTCTTATATAATACCATTACCATTTTTATCGAATTAACAAATGAACTAAAAGATAAAGAGAATGAGAAGATATCTGAGACCCATCGAGAAAGATTAACTATGTTGGGTCAAATCACATCTAGCTTCGTCCATGAATTTCGAAACCCTCTAACATCGATTAAAGGATTTATCCAACTTCTAAAAGCCGAAAATTCTGATTTGAAATATTTGGATATCATAGCTAATGAACTAGAGCAGCTAAACTCAAGGATTTCCCAATTCTTACTTTTATCGAGAAAAGAACAAATTGATATAAACCCAGTTATTTTTTCTTTAAATCAGTTAATTGAAGAAGTGATTACTTTTCTCTACCCAAGTATTGTCGATACGAATGTTAAGGTGGACACCTTTTTAGAAGAGGACATTTTTATACTTGGCTATCTAGACGAAATTCGTCAAGTATTATTGAACATCATATTAAATGCGTTAGATGTAATCGCACATGTTAAAAATCCTACAATCGTTGTATCAACCTCTAAAAAAGACAGGAATTTTATTGAACTAACTATATCAAACAACGGTCCTCAAATAAAAGATGATTTATTGAAGGATATTTTCAAACCATTTACGACAACAAAGAAGAATGGCACTGGATTAGGTCTTTTTGTGTGTAAAGAAATCATTGAAAAGCATCGAGGAGCGCTATCATGTATTTCAACAGCAAAAATCACGGCCTTTACGATTTCACTTCCAATCACAGTGCCGGCAACTTTGTTAACTGAATAACATAACCATATATGTAAATATATAATCGGAATTTTTCATAATACATAACTAAAGAACAAAACGAGAGAGGGTATCCCAAAAGGCATGATTTGGGTGAATACCCTCTTACTTTGTATCATTTATCTAAATTTTTCATAATAAGCAAAAACATGTTAAATCAGCTTAATACACATAAAAACATAATATATTTTAAAAACAAGCTAGATAAAGCATCGAAGCTGTCTTTTTTTAGTGAACAGATTTCTTTTTAAATCTTCCACCTCTAACTTCCGCAACATTACCCACTGCAAGAAACGCTTCAGGATCGATTTCTTCGACAATCGATTTTAGTTTAGACTCTTCTAAACGAGTTATAACGCAAAAAATTACCTTCTTCTCTTCACCAGTATATGCTCCTTCACCCGTTAAGTAAGTAACTCCACGGCCAAGACGAGCTAATAGAGCTTCACCAATATCTAAATATTTTTCACTGATAATCCAAGCAGATTTCGATTCGTCTAATCCTTGAAGTACGATATCAATTGTTTTGGAAGCTACAAAATAAGCAATTAGTGAATACATAGCTCGATTCCAACCATATACAAATCCTGCACTGCCAAGAATAAAAATATTCACAAACATAATCATTTCCCCAACGGAAAATGGTAGCTTTTTATTAAAAACTATTGCCAATATCTCCGTACCATCTAATGATCCACCATTACGCATTACTATACCTATACCAACACCAATAATAATTCCTCCAAATATCGCTGCTAGTAAAACATCATCAGTAAAACGAGGAATATCATGTAACAAGACCGTTGCAGAAGATAATACAATAATCCCATACATCGTAGAAAGAGCAAATGTTTTCCCTATTTGTTTATAACCGATAAAAAAGAACGGGAGATTTAATAAGAATAGAAAGATCCCTAAGCTGATACCTGTTAAGTGAGAAGAAATAATGGAAATACCTGTTATTCCTCCATCAATAACCTTATTAGGAATTAGGAAACTTTCTAATCCTACTGCCATCAACATTGCACCAAAAGTAATAAATAATGTTCTTTTTGCAATTTTCCCTTTGGATAATCCTTTATGTTGTATTTTTCTAATGGTTTCTTCACTAATCTTACCTTGAGTCATTAACTTCTCTTTTACTGTGTCTCTCCTTATTGAATCCAATTCAATCATCCCCTTTTTTTATGTAACATTATTTTATATAAAAATTATACAATTCAAGATTCAATGTTTAACTTTTTCTCATTTAGGTAATAAAATAACAATCCTTTTAAGTGATCTTGTTAATTAACAATAAAAAGTTTCACGTAAAGGAGTGTTTGACCTTTTTAAGAAACATGTCAAACATTTAAGTTTTTCTTATTTAACTATAATTTGTTAAATAATGATTTTCATTCATTCTTAAGATTAATTTATACATAATTTTACTATTTATTATACTTTTACCTATTTTAATCATACATGAAAATCATATTCATATAAACTGATTAGTTTACTTATATTAATTTTCATTATGATATTTGGCCGTTATATTTATATACTAATTAGATCCTGTAACAGCACATACTCTAAATGTTAATCCACTCCCACAGAAGTCTCAAAGCTTAAGAGAATAGGCGTAATATAAAAAAAGAATCAACTTTAACTTAAACCATCATTTTTCATGGTTAAGCTTAAGAAGGTTCTTATTGTTCACTACCTATATGCATTCTATAAATGCTTACACTTCTGAACTTTCACTAGGACATATGTTCAGTTTTTTCTCTATCTGAAAAGGTCCATTCCAAATATACAAGGACGATGATCTATTATTAAAGATATTTTGAAACACAACATGTCTAGACTTTGTTTTCTCAACTTTAATTCCTTCATTTTGAAGTTTATGAATCATGTCATCGATCATCATAGTCCCCTCCCTTACCCCATGAAAGTTTATTATCCCTATCTATTCCCTACATTATTGTTTTATTTTAATAATAAAGGATAAATGTGAAATAAATATGAAATATTAGATATTTTCAGCGAAAAGAACACTAGAAATTTCTTACAATACATTTTTATTTAATTCAAAATGTTGCTAATAATCTTAAAATTTACACCATACATATGGAATATCTAGAATTTTCTTAGATTTGTAAGTTTGACTGTATGTTCAAGATTTTCTATAATTATCTTAATCTTACTAAGTACATTGAGGTGATGTAGATGGGGCAGTTTTGAACATCAAAACAAATCACTTAATTACAAAAGGGCTATTTTTTAATCATATCCATTGATTGATAATCTAATATAGACGGGTGATTATGTTTTTTTGTAAAAAAATTCTGTATACATTGGCTCTGTTTTTTTCGATGTTGATTCATTTGAACTTCCGATACTTTTCTAATTATCGAAAGAAAATTTGAAGATTTCAAACAATAAATAAGGATGTTGGATTCTTTTAATCAACAGTATGATAAATCAAAGCCAATAAATGAAGTAAGATTTTAATAACTCGGGAGGTGACTCCTTTCTCGTTGTAAAGGCGGGATAAGGAAAATTATTTGGACATATTAAACTTGGTTATCTTGGCTCTGTTAATTGCTGCAACAGCATTTTTCGTAGCCTCAGAATTTGCCATAGTAAAAGTAAGAAGCACGAGGATTGATCAGCTCGTAGAAGAAGGAAAAACAGGTGCGTTATCAGCAAAATCCGTCGTAAGCCACTTAGATGAATATTTATCAGCTTGCCAACTCGGAATTACGGTTACTGCCTTAGGACTTGGTTGGATTGGAGAACCTACAATAGAAAGACTTTTCCATCCATTATTAGAAAAATTAAGTATTCCTGCATCCGCTACAAGCATTCTTTCATTTATCATCGCTTTTTCTTTAATGACTTTCATCCATGTTGTTGTTGGAGAATTAGCCCCTAAAACGATTGCAATTCAAAAAGCCGAAGCCATAACATTACTTTTTTCTAGACCATTAAAGATATTCTATAAAGTTATGTTCCCATTTATTTGGGTATTAAACGGATCAGCTAGAATCGTAACGGGAATTTTTGGATTTAAACCTGCTTCTGAACATGAACTGGCGCATACGGAGGAAGAATTACGAATTATCCTGTCCGATAGCTATAAAAACGGAGAAATTAACCAATCTGAGTTCAAATATGTAAATAAAATATTTGAATTCGATGATCGAATTGCAAAGGAAATAATGGTTCCACGCACAGAGGTTATCACATTATCAAAAGATGATTATCTTGAAGATGCGTTTAACATCGTCAAAGAAGAAAAATTCACGCGTTATCCGATCATTGATGGAGATAAAGACCGCGTTATTGGTATGGTGAATGTTAAAGACTTATTTACATTTATGTTATCTGAAGAAAACTACGACGAAAAAAACCTAGAGCCTTTAGTTAGACCTATTATTAGAATCATTGAAACCGTTCCAATTCATGACCTTTTGCTTAAGATGCAGAAAGAAAGAATTCATATGGCCATACTTATGGATGAATATGGCGGAACTTCAGGTCTAGTAACAGTTGAAGATATATTAGAGGAAATTGTCGGTGAAATTCGTGACGAGTTTGATTTAGATGAAGTAGCTGAAATAAGAAAAATTAATGACGATCATTATATCATTGATGCAAAAGTGTTAATCAGCCAAGTAAATGATTTATTTGGTCTAGATATTTCAGATGAAGACATTGATACAATTGGTGGTTGGATTTTAACCGAAAATTATGAAGCCAAACAGGGTGATGTCATTTCACTTGAAAACTTCAACTTTAAAATTATTGAAATGGAAGACCACCATATTAGTTATATAGAAGTTACCAAAGCTGTAACACCCATTTCACAGGAACCTTTAGTAGAAATGAATAGCAATAAAAACGCTATACCTCAAACAACTGAAATCGTTTCTTAATACTAAAAAAACTGCCACTGGCAGTTTTTTTTATTTTCTTCAAATAAAGCATGAAATAATAATCATTTGTTCATACTATATGAAACAACTGATTTTTTAACACTTTAATAAATACGGCTTTCCATTTAGGCTATATTCTAGATTCACATTGCCCTTTCTAGTTATGAATAACTATTATTTCAAACGCAAATGAAATTTAAAAAGTAAATCATAATGATATTTCTATAGAAAGTAGCAAACTCAATAAATGGGAAGAAATCCATGTGACTCCTCTAGGAGAAGCAAGATAAACATGGATATACATTGAAGAAAGAGCGAGAAGACTTAGTTCTCGTCAGAGGAAAGCGAACAAATTGCAGTCATTTTCAGCAATAAAATGTAACACAGCCCTCACATAAGGAGTGATTAACATGAAGTATATTGAAATTTGTCAGGATTGTAGAGGTAGAGGAAAAATACCATTTTTACAATTTTTCTCTAAAAGCTGCTCTCATTGCAAGGGTAAAGGGCGAAAGGTCACTAATATCCCAATAAATCATTTTAATCATAAAAGATGACAAGGCTGTCATCTTTTATAATTATTTGATTAGTATTATAATTACAACAACAGTGTAGACTTTTAGATACATATACTTAATATTACAAGTTGCTTTCTAGAGCTATTTTCTATAGATATTTAATAGCTTTTTTTCTTAATATTACGTTTAATAATTATCAAATTTGGCTACATGAACATAAAGACTATCAGGAGGTGAGCGAGAACTATAGTTATATTGATATAGTGTTTGTCTATAGTTCTCCAAAAATTGATAAGTGTAAACTTACTATTAGTTGTACTATTAATAGCTTTAACGGCATTTTTTGTTATTACGGAATTTGCCATTATAAAGGTTCGATCGACAAGGATTGACCAACTAGTTGCGGAAGGTAATTCAAGAGCAGTCAGTGTAAGAAAAATAATTTCTTCACTTGATGAATATTTATCAGCTTCACAACTAGGTATTACAGTTTGTTCATTAGGTTTAGGTTGGTTAGGTGAACCAACCATCCAAAAAATCTTAAATCCACTTTTACATAAAGCTGAAATACCAAGTTCTGTGTCTCATGCTATTTCATTTGTTATCGCCTTATTGCTCATGACATTTTTATCAGTAGTGTTTGGTGAATTAGCACCGAAAACAATGGCGATTCATAAAGCAGAAGCCGTTGCTTTATCCGTAGCAAAACCTATGATTATTTTTTATAAAATAGCTTATCCATTTATCAAATTATTAAATGGAAGCTCACAGTTTATTGTTCGTCTATTTGGATTTAAAGCTACACCAGAACATGAGCTTGCACATTCCGAAGAGGAACTTCGTATGATTTTATCTGAAAGTTACGAGAGCGGAGAAATTAATCAAACGGAATATAAGTATGTCGATCGTATCTTTGATTTTGACAATCGAATTGCAAAAGAAATTATGGTACCTAGAACAGAAATTGTTAGCATATCAAAAGATGATTCCTGGGAGGATGTTCTACACACTATTCAAACGGAAAGATATAGTAGATATCCTGTCATTGACGGGGATAAAGATTCCATAATAGGTGTTGTGCATTTGAAAGATTTAATGTCTGTAGCCATGCATGAAGATCGTTCTTCTCTTAATCTAATGGATTATGTACACCCTATCATATCAATTATTGAAACTGTACCTATTAAAAAGCTATTATTAAAAATGCAAAAAGAGCGAATTCATATGGCACTTTTATTCGATGAATATGGTGGAACATCAGGAATATTAACAGTTGAAGACATTTTAGAAGAAATTGTTGGTGATATTCAGGATGAATTTGATGTTGATGAAAAGCCGGAAATACAAATGATTAAGCCTGGTCATTATCTTGTCGATTCTAAATTGTTATTAGATGAACTTAACGATTTACTTCATACTGATTATTATGAAGAAGGAATCGATACAATCGGTGGTTGGATTTTAACACAACAATACGATATTAAACTAGGAGACTCTATTGAGAAGAATGGTTACATTTTTACCATAAAAGACATGGAAGATCGGCATATTCTTAGTATTGAAATTCATTCAAAAATCATCCCTCCTAGTATTGAAAAATAAACATAAATTGTATATTTCATATAATTATATATAACTAGCTATAGAGATTCCTAGCATATAAAAAGAGGGTGTTTAGCTTTAAATAGGCTAAACACCCTTTTTTCATCAAAAATATTATTCTAAACTAACAATAATCTATTAAAACAACTTCTGATTTTCACACCTTCGCTTATTCAAGTTTAGTAATAAAATAATGCTTCTTCTAAACAAAATCTCTACCTAAATTACTCAACCTTTATCTTTTCTCATAAAACCTCAAGTTAGAATCTATCCGTGTATTGCATAATAATAATAAAAATCCCTAAAATCCAAACATATACAGCAAACATGCGTAATGAATGCTTTTTTAGAAAACTAATCATCCACCTAACTGCAATATAACCGAATACTGCTGATGAGACAATTCCAACAATTAATGCAGATACAGCCATTTGTTCTTCACCACCTTTAAATAAATCAAAGACTTGAAGGATAATGGCACCTACAATGGCTGGAGTAGATAATAAAAAAGAAAAATAGGCTGCCGTCTCGCGATCAAGCTTTCTTATTAAAGCGGCTACTATCGTAAAGCCTGACCTAGATATAGCTGGAAAAATCGCAGCAGCTTGAAAAGTACCGATAAACAAAGCATCAGAGTATGTAATATCTTTCATTTTCTTTTGCCCTTGTTTTATACTTTCAGCAAACCATAAAAAGCAGCCTGTCACTAAAAATTCCCATCCAATTGTTATTCCTGTTTTTGAAATGTCATCAAAATAATCTTTAAATACAAAACCTACAATGACAGCTGGTATAGTCCCTATCGCTAGCAACCATGTAAGCTTACCGAATGGCTGTTTTATAATTTGTATAAATTCTTTTTTATAAAATACAAAAACAGCTAACAGCGTACCAATATGTAGCATTGTATCTAAGAGAAGGCCCGCTTCTTGAAGTTGAAACATATGCCTTCCCAAATATAAATGTCCTGTACTACTAATAGGCAAAAATTCTGTTAAGCCCTGAATAATACCCAAAATAAATGCTTCTATTTTCCCTAACATAAATCTCGTCCTTTTTCTTTAGTATTTAATGAAAATACAAAGTAAAGTACATAAGAAAATGAAGTTTATTGCTAAGGCTGTTTTCGCATAATTTGTTGACTGTAAAACAAGTAGTGAATATAGGCCCGAGTTGAATGCCGTTCCAGGATCTTTCTTTACACGAGACGAGCAGTGACCCACCTTACACTCTAATCGAGTTTTTTATGCTAGTTCTATTCACCAAACTTATTAAAAACAACGCTCTTTTCGAAAACAGCCCTTTCAAAAATAGACAGGGTTCATTAGAATAATTAACAGATCATTTCTCGAATAAGATGATCTGCTTTTCTTATGTCTAAATAGTACTATAGTTTTAAAGATATATATTTTGTTTCTAAATACTCTTCAATACCGTATTTACCACCTTCTCTACCTATACCACTCTCTTTCATTCCACCAAAAGGTGCTTGTGCAACTGATGGCAATGCATCATTTAAACCGACAATTCCATATTCTAAAGCTTCAGCTATTTTAACAGCTGTTGAAATATTTTGAGTAAATACATAGGCAGCTAATCCGTAAGGTGTATGATTTGCACGTTTAATCGCCTCATCTACTGTTTGGAATGTTGTAATTGGGGCAAGTGGTCCAAATGTTTCTTCTCTCATGCAAAGCATCTCATCGTTTACTTTTCCTATTACTACAGGATCCATAAATAATTGATTAGTAGCCCCTGCAGTCTCTGTTAATATTTCAGCACCTTTTTGTACTGCGTCCTCGATGTGCTCTTTGACTTTTTTAACTGCTGCTTCATCAATTAATGGTCCAATTGCTACATCTGGATTTAACCCATTTCCAACCTTTAAAGTTAACACAGCTGGAATCATTTTTTCTACAAACTTGTCATAAATTGATTCTTGTACAAAAACACGGTTTGTACAAATACATGTTTGTCCAGCATTACGGAACTTGGATTGAATAACAGATTCTACAGCCATATCAATATTAGCATCCTCCATTACAATAAAAGGAGCATGGCCACCCAATTCTAATGAGATCTTCTTCATTGTATCCGCACTATTTTTCATAAGTTGCTTTCCAATTTCAGTAGAGCCCGTAAAAGATACTTTTCGCACACGTTCATCCTTCATCCACGCCTCGGAGATTTCTTGTGCATTACCTGTAACTAAATTAATTGCTCCTCGATCGATACCAGCCTCATATGCTAATTCTACTAATCTAATAGCTGTTAATGGCGTTTGTTTAGCAGGTTTAATAATGGTTGTACAACCAGCTGCTAACGCAGGTGCAATTTTTCTTGTAATCATTGCAGCTGGAAAATTCCAAGGAGTAATAGCTGCTATCACTCCAACTGGCTGCTTGATAACAATAATTCTCTTACTTGGATCACTAGCAGGGATTGTATCACCATAAATTCTTTTCCCTTCTTCGGCATACCATTCTACAAAGCTGTTTGCATAGTTTATCTCACCTAGTGCTTCACTATATGGTTTCCCTTGCTCCTTAGTCATTGTTTCCGCCAATTCTTCCTTATGCTCCTCAATTAAAGCAAACCATTTTTTTAAGATCTGTGCCCGTTCATTAGCTGTTTTCTTTGACCAGACGGCCAATGCTTCAGAGGCAGCATCTACTGCCGCAGTAGCTTCCTTCTCCCCACCATTAGGTACTGAAGCAATTTTCTCATTTGTTGCAGGATTGATTACGGAGATTTCTCCATTTGCAAATACTCTTTCCCCATTAATTAACATTGCTTTCTTTTCCACCAAAATTCCTCCCCAAAAAAATCATCTTATATAATTTTAGCTAGTGAATGAAATATTCTTATACCGCAAATGATTGATAGCTACACTTTAGCTACTATGTTATTGCGAATTTTCCAAACTCTTATTGGAACTTATTCCCTTACCGTTAACATAATAATCCTATAATTTTTATGCCTATTACAATAATTCATTATACCACTAATCATTTTGCTAGCTTTTGACTATGTACATCCTAGTGAAATTCTTCATCATTATACTTATCCTATGATTACTCGTCCAAAATATTTACTAAATCCATTATTTTCATTTCCTATAGAAAATGAAAATAAGGAGCTCTCTCAAAAATGCTCAATCTCTTTTGAGAGGCTCCTTCCATTTACTTTCTACTTTAAAAAAGTTTTTAATTTTTATTCTTATTCAGTGAAACATATAAGTCAATTGGAGCGCTTAATGTGTATGAATCCTGTAGGAGCAACGAGACAAGTGGGACTTCACCATGCAACTATGGATGGTTACCGTCCGCCTCTCAGAAAGCGAGCATTCTATAGTGACATTTCACTCAGCCCATATTCACTAACTTATTCATAGGCAACAACAAAGTATCCCAAAACAGATTAGACAAATATCAGAATACCATCACTCATTGTAATGCTTTAATATGATTAATGATTTCTTCAAGAGGAACATCCTTTTCACCATGATAATACCTCGCTATTTTTCCTTCTTGATCTACTAAATAAAAATAAGTTCCATGACTAACTTGATCACTATTCGGTTCTTTTTCAACTAAGATTTTAAAACCTTCTTTTGCTATTTTTTCAATTTCTTGCTGAGAATAACCTGTAAGAAATGACCAATTAGATAGATCTTTAGAGAATTTCATACCATAATCTTTTAATTTTTTGGGAGTGTCTAAGTCTGGATCGACACTAAATGAAACAAACTTAACATCTAACTTTTCTTTTTCAGCCATTTGCTTTAATTTTGCCATATTTGATGTCATCGGTGGACAAACAGTTGAACAATTAGTAAAAATAAAATTCGCTATCCAAATTTTATTTTCCAAAGAATTTTTGGATACGGTTTCTCCATCCTGATTGGTATATGTAAAATTTGGTACCTCCCAATTCAGACGATTATCAATACCTTTTGAACACCCCATTACACTGCCTATAATTAGAATGATAAATAGAATCATTACCTTTCTCACTAACTTCAGCCCCTTTTATTCGAGTAGTTATCCCATTTAAACGTAAGCAATAACAGCTAACAGAACAAGGCTTTATTAGACAAATTCACCAAATATTTCTATAAAATTCACAAAAATGTAAATAATCATTTCGACCAATCAGATTATTTTTGTGCATTGAACCATTCCTGTTGAGCAAAATAAAGAAAAACATTTCGAATGCTATTAAGAAAAATAGTTCTAATCAGTTATACATGAGGAGGTGACTTGATAAGCCTTTTAAAAAGGAGATAACAGCTATGATGAATTTACTATACGTGGCTTTGTTAATTGCACTTACAGCATTTTTCGTTGCCTCTGAATTTGCAATTGTGAAAGTAAGAAGTACAAGAATTGATCAACTAATTGCCGAAGGACAAAATAGGGCTATTGCTGCCAAAAAAGTTATATCTGCCTTAGATGAATATTTGTCAGCCTGTCAACTTGGCATTACCTTAACTTCATTAGCACTTGGTTGGCTTGGCGAACCAACGATTGAACATTTATTAATGCCTATTTTATCTAAATTAACTCTTAACCCAGCCCTAATACAATTTATTTCATTTATTATCGCCTTTTCGCTCATTACATTTCTACACGTTGTCATCGGGGAACTTGCACCTAAAACGATTGCGATACAAAAAGCCGAAACCGTAACATTGTATTTCGCCAAGCCATTAATATGGTTTTATAAAATACTATATCCCTTCATTTGGCTACTAAATACTTCAGCAGCATTTGTTATAGGTATATTTGGTCTAAAGCCGGCATCTGAACACGAAATGGCTCACTCCGAGGAAGAATTACGAATTATTCTTTCAGAAAGCTTAAAAAGTGGTGAAATAAATCCATCTGAATATAAATATGTAAATAAAATTTTTGAATTTGATGAGCGAATAGCCAAAGAAATCATGGTACCAAGGACTGAAATGATTACTGTAAATAAAGAATCCACTTTACATGATGTAATGAAAATTGTCTTAAAACAAAGATATACAAGATACCCTGTGCTCGATGGTGATAAGGATAATATTATTGGATTGATCAATATGAAAGAAGTATTATCTAGTGTTATTATGAAAAATAAACGAATGGAAGAAACGATTGACGCCTATATTCATCCAGCTATAACTGTCATTGAAACCATACCTATTAATGAACTATTAATAACTTTACAAAAAAATCACTCTCATATGGCAATCTTATTTGATGAATATGGTGGAACTGCTGGGTTGGTTACTATTGAAGATATACTCGAAGAAATCGTCGGAGATATTCGAGATGAATTTGATCAAGATGAACTCCCAGATATTCGAAAAGTAAATGAAAATCATTATATTTTTGATGCAAAGGTTTTAATTGGGGATGTAAATGATTTATTAGGTATCGATTTATTAGAAGATGAAGTGGATACTATTGGTGGTTGGATGTTAACACAAAAATATGATCTTAAAAAAGGGGATGAAATTATAGAAGATGACTTTTTATTTCGAGTAAAAGAAATTGATGGACAACACATCTTATTTATTGAAGCATTAAAAATACATTCAAATGAGAATAGCCCCTCAGACAATGAAGAAGGGGCTATCTGAAAAGTGATGATTTATCACTTTTCAGATGCCCCTACTTTTATGTTGTCTAAGTGTCCAATTCTTTTTTGGACACCTTCTTCTTTTTATCATTCAGATTGTTTTATAGAGACTGGTGTATGACAAGCCTTTGATGAGCAATTTTTCTGTAAAGAACATGCCGCACATTTACCTGCTTTAGATTTTTTAATACTTTTCCACAGTGTATATCCAGCATAGCCAAAAATAGCACCACCAATTAGGATATTTAGAACCATTGCCATCTATATCACCTCATCATCCTATGAATAATCGTCCAACGCCATAAATGACTAACGCAACAATATAAGCTACAACAAAAGGATATAATGTTGCAAATAATGTCCATTTTGTTGACTGCGTCTCACGTTTTATTGCTCCCACAGTTGCTAAACATGGCATGTATAATAATACAAATGCCATAAACGTATAAGCTGATAACGGAGTGAAGGTACTAGACATTGTTACTGGTAAAGCCGTTTCACTTACACCATAGATAATAGCCATTGTTGACACAACAACTTCTTTTGCCAAAAATCCTGAAATCAGTGAAGCACCAGCTTCCCATGTTCCAAAACCAAGTGGAGCAAACAAAGTTCCTATTCCTCCACCAATAACCGCTAAAAAGCTATCATTAATATCTGGATTTAGCCCATTTGGTCCTACATATGATAGTCCCCATATAATAACCGAACCAGCAAAAATAATAGTTCCAGCTTTTCTTAAAAATCCTTTTCCTTTTTCCCAAGTCGAACGCCATAATGTTTTTAATTGTGGTACATGGTAAGCAGGTAATTCCACAAAAAAGACTGACTTTTCATTTTTTAATAAGGTTAATGATAAAATTTTTGTCACAATAAGTGCCATAATAATTCCTAGTACATATAAAGAGAATACTACTAACGATTGGTTTGACGCAAAGAATACACCTGCAAATAATGCATAAACCGGTAATCTGGCTGCGCAACTCATAAAAGGAGCAACCAAAATAGTTAATAAACGTTCTTTAGGCTGTTCAATAGTTCTCGCCGCCATTACTCCAGGTACATTACAACCAAAGCTAATAATCATGGGGATAAAAGCTTTTCCGTTCAATCCAAAAAACTCCATCAATCTATCCATTACAACTGCAATCCTCGCCATATAACCAGAATCCTCTAATAAAGAAATAAAAAAGAATAGAACAAAGATCTGCGGTATAAAGACAAGTACTCCACCGACGCCAGCAATAATTCCGTCACATATTAAATCAATAATTGCTTGTGAAGCACCGATAGCTACTAGACTCTGATGAACAACATCAGTAAATGGTCCACCTAGAAAACCATCTAGTAGGTCAGATAAAGGAGCACCTATCCAAGAAAATGTTGCTTGGAACATTAAGAACATTAAAGCCAAGAATATCGGAAATCCTAATATAGGATGCGTTAAGATTTTGTCTACTTGTTCTGTCCATTGTGGAGCTGAGTAATCAATTTCTAAAATTTGTTCTTGAAGATCCTCAATATAATTTCTTCTCTCTTCATAAAATACCTTGTTTAAAGTAGAGTCTAATTCTCTTTCGAGTGAATTCCTCGCAGCTTTCATTTCTCCATAGTATAATTCATTCTTAAAGAAATCCTCTACAGCTTCATTACCACTTAAAAACTGAATACTAATCCATCTTTTCTGACTAGCTTCAACATTGTTCATCAAAGCTTCAATCTGAGCAATCCCTTTTTCTAAAGAATCACTGTATGTCAAACTAAAAGCAGGAGAAGAATCATTCGATACATCTTTCAAAGCCATGTATACCCCATCCAACCCTTTACCTGTACGAGCAATGATTGGAGTAACTGGTACACCTAACGCTTCTACAAATTTATCTTGATCGATGATGATACCTTTTTTCTTAGCTACATCAATCATATTCAAACAAATAATAACCGGCTTACCTAGTTCTAAAAGCTGAACGGTCAAGTGCATATTTCTTTCAAAATTTGATGCATCTACTATATTTAAAATACCTTCAACTTGTTCTTCTAATAGAAAAGTAGAAACAACACTTTCATCCTTTGAAATTGGATTTAAATCGTAAATACCAGGTAAATCAATAATATCTTTATTTAATTTATTTACATGTCCTACCTTCTTTTCAACTGTAACCCCGCTCCAGTTCCCCACATATTCATAGGAATTGGTAAGCTTATTAAATAAAGATGTTTTACCTGTATTCGGATTGCCAATTAAAGCTATTCTATTCATGTCTATTCTACCTCGATGTTCATTAAATCTTTTTTCCTAAGACCTACCTGCTGACCTCTACATTCTAAAATGCACGCCCCTGAAAACAAGCCTTTTTGTTTAATGCACACTTGACATCCTTCACGAATACCAAAAGAGCATAGACGTTTTTGTAATAATGAATCTACTTTCGTAATATTCGTCACTTTAACTAGTTTCCCTGATTCAACTTTACTAAGTTTCATAGTTGTAAGCCTTCTTTCCGCCCATTGATAATGATTATCACTGTAGATAAATCGTAACATTTTTTACAATGTCAAGCAATATGCTTAACTAAAAAAACATAGTGAAAAACCTATGTTTCACAAAATGTTCAATCACTCTTATCGAAAATTTTTAATAGAATGATTGAACATTTATTTCGTAAAATTATTCAAAAAACCTTACTTTCAATTTATAATTCCTCAGTTTTGGTTTATGGAATTTTGACGTATAATATGACTAAGGGAGTTGAAATCATTGAAACCAGAACAAGAATCAATTTTTCAAAAAGAACTAGATGAAGAAACATTATTTTTAGTTACACAAACATTTAAAGCGTTATCTGACCCAACCAGATTACGAATTTTATATCTACTATTTCAAGGTGAATGTTCAGTTAACGAAATCGCTGAAAAATTATCACTCGTTCAATCCACTGTTTCACATCAATTACGCTTTTTAAAAAACCTAAGACTTGTTAAATTCCGTCGTGAAGGTACAACATTGTTCTATTCATATGACGATGACCATGTAATGAGCATCATTGCCCAAACGGTAGACCACGCGAACCATCATTAAAAGCAATTCTGGTTATTGTTTGGGCAATAAGCCCCTTCTCTTTCGATTTGTACAGTACTATGCTCTATATGGAATGAAATTTTCAGCAGATTCTGCGTTTGCTTAAGTACTTCATCATGGACTGCATCTTGATTTATTGTCATATGACATGTCAGCATGATCATATCCGATGTAATAGACCATATATGCAAGTCATGTACAGAAACTACGTTAGGAATTTGAATTATTTTCTCTTTTACCTCTTCAATATCAATCGAAAATGGTGTTCCTTCCATTAAAATGTGGTATGCATCTTTCAATACGCGTATACCACTAATAATGATGAGGATTGCAACAATAATACTCGCTATTGGATCTGCAATATTCCAATCAAAGAAATAAATAAGTATGGCAGCCGCTATAGCACCAACTGAACCCAACATATCTCCTAGTACATGTAAAAAGGCACTTTTGATATTTAAGTTTTCTTCCTTATTCCCTTTCATTAAGATCCATGCTGCTGCAATATTTACTAATAAACCAATAATTGAAATAGTTAACATTCCTAAGCTTTGAATTTCTGGAGGTTGATTAAATCTTTGAAAAGCCTCATAAAAGATATAAAGAGATATTAGTATTAAGGTAATTCCATTAAGTGCAGCAGCAATGATCTCAAAACGACGATATCCGTATGTTTTTTCCCTAGTTGCTTTTTTTGTGCCTAATATAAGCGCAAATAAACTTAATCCTAAAGCTGCCGAATCACTTAACATATGTCCAGCATCTGATAATAATGCTAAACTATTTGTTACTATGCCTCCTATAATTTCAACAACCATAAATAAAGTAATTAATAATAATGCCCCAAATAGAGCTTTTTTATTTGCTGAATGACTATGATTATGGCTATGTCCATGGTAACTATGACTTTTACCCATTATTATCTACCTCCTGATATATGTATATATGTACATATATTATCACTTTAAATTTTAATAAGTTCAAGTATTATTTCATATTGTGTAATAAAATTTCGTACATTATACAGATTCACAACGTAGGCTCCTTACAAGAAAAGAACATCGGCAAAATCGCCACCTCCTGTGGCAACGCCAACGTGACCTTCCTTCTAGGCCTCCACTCAGCATAAGGCAAGCTAGCTAGAAGGTTGCTCTTTCATCTTTTGGACGGATTAGCTTAGACCCCTCGAAGGGCTAGACTTCAACATTTCCAAAAACAAACAATCACAGGTCAAATAAAATAAAAAAAGGGTGTACCGCACGCCTAGCATGTGATTACCCTCTTTTATCCCCTGAATATCTTTACATTATGCCTAATAGTGTCATTTTAAAATTCACACGTTTATTATGGTGTATCGTTAGACTCCACGATTAGGAATCACTTTACTTAAATGCCATCGTCGCATGTACCGCTTTCTTCCAACCATCGTACAATGAGTTCATTTGCTCTTCCGTCATAGTAGGTTCAAATGATCGATCCACTTTCCATTGGGTAGCAATTTCCTCTTGATTACTCCAATATCCTACTGCAAGTCCAGCTAAATATGCAGCACCTAGTGCAGTTGTTTCATTCACAACAGGACGTTCTACAGTCACTCCTAAAATATCACTTTGGAATTCCATTAAGAAATTATTTTTAACAGCCCCACCATCTACTCTAAGGCGCTTAAGTTCAATGTCTGAATCCAGTTCCATTGCCGTTAAAACGTCTTTTGTTTGATATGCTAATGATTCTAATGTCGCACGAACAAAATGTTCTTTCGTTGTACCACGAGTTAAACCAAATACAGAACCACGTACATCAGAATCCCAATATGGTGTTCCTAATCCTACAAACGCAGGTACTACGTAGACACCATCTGTCGATTCAACTCTAGCCGCATATACTTCTGACTCTGCTGCATCACTAAACATTCTTAAACCATCTCGTAACCATTGAATAGCAGAACCAGCAACAAATATAGATCCTTCGAGTGCATATGTAACTTGTCCATCTATTCCCCAAGCTAATGTCGTTAACAAACCAAATTTAGATTTAACCGCTTTTGAACCAGTATTCATCAACATGAAACAACCTGTTCCATATGTGTTTTTCGCCATTCCTTCTTTAAAGCAGCCTTGACCAAATAACGCTGCTTGTTGGTCTCCTGCTGCTCCAGCAATAGGAACCTCATATCCAAAGAAATGATAAGGTGTAGTCATTGCATAAACTTCAGAAGAAGGACGAACCTCTGGTAGCATGCATACCGGTACATCTAAAAGTTCTAAAAGCTCTTCGTCCCACTTAAGATCATATATGTTAAACATTAATGTACGTGAAGCATTCGAATAATCTGTAACGTGAGCTTTCCCTCCAGATAACTTCCAAATTAACCAAGTATCAATTGTTCCAAATAACAGCTCGCCTTTTTCGGCTTTTTCACGCGCTCCTTCAACATGATCTAAAATCCATTTTACTTTTGTACCAGAGAAATAAGCATCAATTAGTAACCCTGTTTTATCTCGGAATAGTGCCTCATATCCTTTTGATTTTAATTCTTCACAAATTTCAGCAGTTTGACGAGATTGCCAAACAATAGCATTATAAATTGGAATTCCTGTATTCTTATCCCATACGACTGTCGTTTCACGTTGATTAGTAATTCCAATGCCAGCAATTTGTTCTGGTTTAACATCATTTTCAGATAACACCATCGCTATTACTGCTAATATAGATCCCCATATTTCATTTGCATTATGCTCTACCCAACCTGGCTGAGGAAATATTTGCGTAAACTCTTTTTGGGCTACATAAGCAACTTCACCTTTTTGATTAAATAAGATAGCACGTGAGCTAGTTGTTCCTTGGTCTAAAGATAAAATGAATTTTTCCATAATCTTCTCCTTACAATGTCATTAAAATGATACATTCTCTAATTTTTGTACACCTTTACTTTTCATTGTTTTGATTAGAAAAATCAACATGTCAACCCTTTCAATCTATTAAGCTGCTTTCTTCAAAGTTGTTGTTTCATGTTCAACCGCAACGGTATTTCCACCTGTAACAAACGCACCAATTATAACAAGAGCTACAGCTACTAATGAAATCCAGAGAGCTGGAGTAATATTTCCTAAAAATGCTGCCTGATGAACGGACGAACCCAATACACCACCGATAATTGGTCCAACTACTGGTATCCAAGAATAACCCCAATTTGATCGTCCTTTTCCTGGAATGGGAAGAAGTGCATGCATAATTCTTGGTCCTAAATCACGAGCAGGATTTAGAGCATAACCGGTTGCAGATCCTAAAGATAGTCCAAGCGCAACAATTAGGAACCCTATTAATAATGGATTTAATCCATCTGCTATATTATTTGTACCAATTGCAGCAATACAAAAAACAAGCATAAAAGTACCAACAATCTCACTTAACATATTTGAAAATGTATGAGGTATAGCTGGTCCAGTTGAAAACACGCCCAATTTTGTTCCAGTATCTTTCGTTGCACCCCAATGAGGTAAATAAGCCAAGTATACAATAGCTGCTCCTAGCATTGCTCCGATGAATTGGGCAATAATATAAGAAGGAACATCTCCCCACGCAAATTGTCCTGTTGAAGCTAATCCAATCGTTACAGCTGGGTTCAAATGCGCACCAGAAATATTACCCACTGCATATATACCAAATGCAACCGCAAATCCCCAACCAAAGGCAATATTTATCCAGCCTGCTCCTTTAGCAAAAGCCTTATGCAAATTCATGGCAGCACATACTCCTCCACCAAAAACAATAAGTATTGCTGTACCAACAATTTCTGCCCAAAATGGTGTCATTCTTGTACATCCTTCCTTCTATGTATTTTTAACGTCTCATTTCTTTGCTATTCTATTTGATTAATTTCCTATATAAAAATGCTTATTCTCACCCCCTTAAATGAATTTTCAAATGATGTAAGCGTTATCATTTTGTTATATTCTAATAAACCATCAAAAGTGATAAATAAAGAGTCATAAACTTATCAAGTTCATTATTTAGAAGTAGGCTTTTCCAACCATAATTCTTGTTTACTTGTCGTTACAGCAGTTGCTCCTGCAACAATGGCTGATCGAACTTCCTCCCTTGTCTCAATTAGACCGCCCGTTAATACTTCCTTATTCGCTCTCATTCGAATAGATTCAATGGCTTTTGGAATCACACCTGGTAATATTTCTATAAAATCTGGATCTGTTTTTTGAAAGAGTTTAATATTTTTTTCTATAGAACTACCATCAATTAAAAAAATTCGTTGAATCGAAATAACACCTTTTTGCTTTGCTTTCATAATGACATTTGATTTTGTAGATATGATTCCGTAAGGCTTGAATTCTTGGCAAATAAATTCTGTTCCGTATTCGTCTGCCTTTATTCCATTCACTTTATCAACATGTAAAATCATCTTTTTTTCATGCTGTCGAGCTACTTCATACAAGCTCTTCATTTGAGCAATATGGAAATCCATAAAAATGCCTACTTGATAATTGCTTTGTAAAAATTGATTAAATTCTTTTATGTTTCGAATGGCTGGTATAATCGTTTGATTTTTTATCGTATCCACCTGAATGGATCCTCCTTATCTATGAAAAGCTACTACACAAACAACATTAACTTTAATATCACTTTATCATTATATCTAAATAACATTATAAAAAATAACAAATATTTTTTATTATGATATATTTTAAAAAAAGCTCTGTTAATAAGTAAAGTATAGATGAAGTAAGAAAATACTAACTGCCATCTCTAAAATTATCTTAAGATTGCCATTTCACTATTTGAATGAAAACAACAATTAACGCGCATTATAAAACCAAAATTCATCTTTTCAATCAAACTACAAAATATCTCAATATAACAATTCCCTATGAATTCATCTTTAGCATAGGCTGTTTTCTAAAAGATTGTTGTTTTTAATTAAGTGCAGTGAATAAAAATCGGGAGCAGCGGGACAAAACGAGACTCCACAGGCACTATGTACCGAGGAGACTCACCACTCTCCCCGCAGAAAGCGAGCATCCTAGAATGACTCATTCAACTCAGCCTATATTCACTACTGCCTTAGCCAATATTGTTTAGCTAGACAGATAAAGTTTCTGATTGTTTTTCATATGCTTCAGCCATTACTTGAATAGGATGCTTTACTGTTCTCGTTGTTAATTGGTCCAATTGATTTTTACACATACCACACTCAGTAACAGTATAATCTGCTTCAACATCATGAATAGATTGAGCCATCTTATCACCAATTGCCATGGATGTTTCAAACTTTTCCTTTTTAAAACCAAACGTGCCACATTGTCCGCAGCAGCCAGCTGCAACATCCTGTATTTCATAATCAGGAATAAGTTCAAGAATATCCATAGCCGGACTTCCTATTCCTTGTGCTTTCATATGACATGGTGCAAAATATCCTGCTTTTTCTTCCATTTTGGCTAGATTCATATTTAAACGACCTTCTGATTTCAAAACTCGTAAATATTCATTTGCATCATACACATGCTTTGACAGTTCCTCCGCACCTTCTGATTTCAAAAAAGAAATATACTCTTTTTTCAAAGCTAATGTACAGCTTGTACATGTTACGACAACATCATAGCCTCTTCTTGTATAATCTAATAGAGATTCCACATTAAACATTGCATTTTTTAAAGCTTGTTTCATTTGACCATTTGTCAACATCGGAATGCCACAGCATTTTTGCTTTGGTGTAACAACCTCAATATTGTTATATTTCATTACCTTAACAAAAGCATCACCTACCTCAGGAGCATTATAATTGGCATAACATCCAACAAAATAGGCTACCTTTCTTTCTGTTTTAGCTTCAGTAAGTTTATGTTTTCTAGTAAAACTCCTAAATTTATAATCTGGAAACTGTCTTTCCGCTGGAATTGACATCGTCCACTCCATTACTTTTCGAACGGGTTTTATCTTCATACTAAGATTCGTAATTGGCGCAAATGTGGAAGCCATCTTACCAACAAGCTCAGCATTACTTAATACTAAATCTCTAAATTTTGTACCAGCAACATCAGCATGTAATGCTTTTGCATAGGCTGTTAAAGTAGAAACATGTACATTTTCAGGACAAGCCATATCACAATTCCCACACAATGTACAAAGCTCAATTCGCGAATCACTGATTGGTTCTTGATTCACCATTAAACGTTGTAACTCTGGACCTAAATGCTTTGGTCCACCAAATTCTAATGAGACATTAGATATTGGACAGTTAACCGTACATGCATTACATTTTAAACATTGATCAAAAGACGTTTCTAATTGACTGTACATACAATTTGTTCCTCCCCAACAAAATCACGAATGGAAAGAATAGAGAAATAGCTAGATACAATGGAATAAATTCCTCCGACAATTCCATTATTCGTAACCCTAATTCCTTGACTGCCTCCAACAGCGATAGCATTAGCTGGCATATCTTTATACTCCCCAAATTCATTTACAGGAAGAGCTAAAGCGCTTTCTTTATAACCATTAGTTGTAACAACTAATCCGCCGCCTAAAACACCGCCAGTTGCTATTACATAATGACTTGCTTGAATCTGATTTTTGGCATTGACATTTTGTACTTCTAAAGAATTTATCAAATTGTTTGATACTGTGCATCCTACTACTTTTGTATCTGCATAAAATCGAACTCCTAATTTGACGGCTTCTTTTCTCAATTTTTCATAGAGTCTTATCGCTGCTGCATTAGGAGGAAGTCCTGGTGCTTCAGATACTATTGTTTTAAGTTCATTTTGAAAATGATTTTTCACATCTTTCCATAAATCAATTCCTAAACAAGATGGAAATATCATGAAGTCTGCATTCGCCATATTTTTTTCTATAAGAGTGTTTTTAATTTGATTAATGACGTGTTGTCTTACATCTTTTTGTTCTAGTGTTCTTGCTACATCAATTTGAGTCATCGTACGCAATGTGTTTTTTCCTAATGAAACAGAAATGGCATTAATCTTTAAATCAGGACGATACTTCTGTAAATTTCCTTTAAGATAGGAAGGCTGGAAATCCATCAACTCTTTAAATCCTACAACTATTGCTCTCCCTTTCATTGGAACAGGTCTAATCGTATCAGGATATAATGCCGTCGTTTTCACATGCCCTGAGGCAGTTGCAATTTCAACGGGATGTGTTACTTTACCTAAATAATCACAATCTAGACGTCTAACCAACGTTTTAAACTTTTCGATTCCATTAATGCTATGCGTTTTAAAATTGGTGTTAAGCCCATGAAAAGTTGAGAACGAATCAAAATCCGCATCAGTGCCTGGTATTAAATCAAAAACACCTGTTGACTGAAGAATTTTTCCTAAACCATTGGAGACAACAGCAACTCGTTTGCCTTCTTCCCTAGCCCAAATAGCTGAAAGTAATCCTGATAATCCTTGACCTACTATGACTACATCATACATAGCTTTGATTCTCCTCTCTTATTGCTAGCGATACTTTATAAATGGATTCCATTAATTGAATTTGCTTTGCTGTTTCATGAGTTGCTACTACACCCATTCCTTTTTGGCGCTCTTTCAAACCATCCATCAATGCCCATTCAGCTTCTTTAGAAGTAGCTAATCCTTTTTCTACAGCAATAGCTGCCGCCCGATGATTACAAAATGTCCCTTGGCAAGGTCCCATTCCTAAACGAGTTCTTCGACGAAGATCATTTAAATTAAAATGTTTCCCTTGTTTCATATTCGCCTCAAGCTCTGCCCAAGTTACTTGCTCACATTCACAAATTACAGCCTTAGAAGTTGGATCCTTTTTTATCGCTTCTTCCATTTTTGCAGCTCTGTTCCCTGCCCAATGAAATAGCTTATTTTTCGTTGCAGGAGCCATATTCACTTCTTTAAAAAATTCCTTTGCCTCACGGTGTGAGACAATCCTTTCATGCGTAGTACAGCTTTCATTAACATTAAGCTTTTCACAAACGAGATCAACCGTTTTTTCTGCCATATAACGGAAGGTCGTTAGCTTACCTCCTGTTATCGTAATAAAGCCATCAAGTCCATCCCGTTTCTTATGGTCCAATAATCCAATTCCACGTGTTACATTTCTACCTGTAGAATCCTCAGACTCTCCTTCTTGATACAGAGGTCTACTTCCGCTAAATGCACGAATCATTCGCATCTCTTTTATCTTTGGTATTAATGCTTCACCTTCATTAAGCATTCCTAGTAATTCTTCCCTATTTAAAGAAAAATCGTTAGGATCATCAACATTAACACCTGTCGTACCAAAAATGGTTACATTATGTGCCGGAACAAAAATATCTGCATCTCCTGGTACACGTAATCGATTAATAACACGCTTATTAAAGCGTTGATTAAAGATTGTTAACATTCCTTTATTATTTATTAAATTCATAGGTACACCAGCTAGCTTAGATACTCTTGCACCCCAAGGACCTGCAGCGTTCACAACCAATTTACAATGTATCGTTTTTTCCTCTCCAGTGTAAGTATCACGAACAACAACTCCCGTGACAGCAGCTTGATTTGTATTTATAGCCACTACTTCGTGATATGTAAGAGCTTTAGCTCCATGTGCTACAGCATCAGCAACTACATCGATTACTAATGTAAAAACATCTACCGCTCCATCTGGAACATAATAAGCCGTTTGTATGTTTTTATTTAAAAAAGGTTCTTGTTTTAATGCCATTTCAACTGGAATCTCTTCTATCGGTATTCCAATTTTGTTACAGGCATTTACCCATCTACCTACAAAGGAGTCTTCATCTTCAGGAACTTTTACAAAAAGCCCCCCGACTTCTTCAACAGAACCAGGAACTGTCTTTTTTATAATTAAATTCTCTGTATAAGATTCAATTGCTGCTTCTTCATCTTTAACAGCATAACGAGCACCAGAATGGAGTAACCCGTGATTTCGTGATGACGTTCCAAAACCTAAATCCTTTTGTTCTACTAATATAGCAGGAATTCCCCGCAATGCTAAATCTCGTAAAACACCTGCTCCAGTAACCCCTCCACCTATTACTACTACATCTGTTTGATAAATATTTGTCATGATGATGCCCCCAAAGTCTCTTACTTCTTCAGTATTCTTTACATCGAGTAAAGTCGACCAATTTCATCTAATAAGCATAAAAAGAAGCCATAAAAACACTTAGGAAAAGACACAGCGAATGTGCTTCCTATCTGTTTTTACAGCTTCTCCAATTCTCCTAGCCGAATATATTAATTTGTTGTATTGAGAGTAACATAACGAAATAGATATTGTAAAGAAAGCGCTTACTATATTCTGAGATTTTTTTTCACAAACGAAAGCAAATGTCACATAACGTTCAAAAACAAATTTATTCGTAATGAAGGACATTCGTTTGAATGAAAAAAATAAGACAAGCCTTTAAAGTAATCATCATTATTTACCTCAATGGTTTGCCTTATTTCGACGTATTCATTAGCATTAAACCAATTGCTTTTATTTCAACTTCAATTAGAAGATACGATGAAATCATTATTTATTACAAGAAGTCGTGGCACTACGGATTTCCTCTTCCAATTCTTCTGTATATTTTTGTCTCTCTTCCTCATCCCAATTGTATTTATCATTCATATAGTTTACTACTTGTTCCTTCCATTCGTAGACCCAATCAATATTAAATAATATCGCTCCTGTTCTACGAAGAAAGAAATCTACTGGAGTGACGACTCTTTCCGCTTGGAGAGCATAGGCTATTTTGGCAAACACTTCTAGTGTCAAATCATATTCTTCTATTTCATGGCTGTTATTTCGCAAAATATCATATACCTTAGTGATATTAGAGCCATATAATTCAACTAATCCCTTAGCCTCATTTTCTGAAAGCCCAAGTTCCTTTCCTTTACTTACATTTTGATTAATAAAGGCTAAGAAATGATCAGATCCACCAACATCTCCTCCTGAGATTGGCAAATGCTTGGTTTTACATGTATCAAAAAGCTTGTAATGCTCTTCTTTGAATTGTTTAACAACAAGATCTACTATCGTTTCAGCCATTTTCCGATAACCTGTTAATTTGCCTCCAGCAATTGTAATTAGTCCTGATTGCGAAACCCATATTTCATCCTTGCGAGAAATTTCTGAAGGATCTTTTCCTTCTTCAAGTATTAAAGGACGAACACCAGCCCAACTTGATTCAATATCTTCTTCAGTAATATGAACATCTGGAAACATAAAATCTATCGCTTTCATGATATAATCTCGGTCTTCAGTCGTCACATTGGGATGTATCGGATCACTATTATAGAAAGTATCTGTTGTTCCAACATAAGCCTTACCGTCTCTAGGAATAGCAAATACCATTCTAGCATCCTCAGTATCAAAATACACAGCTTGTTTCAGTGGAAAACGTGATTGATCGATAACGATATGAACCCCTTTTGTTAACTGTAACGTTTTTCCTTTTTTAGAACCATCCATATGACGAAGACTATCTACCCAAGGCCCAGTGGCATTGATAATTTTCTTCGCTTTAATTTGATATCTTTCATTTGTTAATAAATCTTCCACTTCCACACCGACTACCTTTGATTTGTCATAGATAAAATCGGTCACTTTTGTATAATTTAGCATATCTGCTCCGAATTCCAGCGCTTTCTTTACAACTTCAATAGTAAGTCGTGCATCATCCGTTCTATACTCAACATAATAGCCTCCACCTTTTAAACCTTTCTTTTTTAAAAGAGGCTCCTTTTGCAATACTTTGTCTTTGGTTAACATACTACGTCGCTCTTTTTTCTTAACTCCAGCTAAAAAATCATAAACTCTTAGACCGACAGATGTACTATAAGGTCCAAAAGTACCACCTTCATACATCGGTAAAAGCATCCATTCAGGTTTAGTCACATGCGGACCATTTTCATAGACAATTTCCCTTTCTTTTCCTACCTCAGCAACCATCTTTACTTCTAATTGTTTTAAGTAGCGTAAACCTCCATGAACAAGCTTCGTTGAACGACTAGAAGTACCTGCAGCAAAATCCTGCATCTCACATAGTCCAACCTTCATACCTCTAGTTGTTGCATCGAGCGCAATTCCAGCCCCTGTTATACCCCCACCAATAACAAATAAATCATATTCAGTTGTACTCATTTCATTGAGTAAATCTTTTCGTTCAAAAATTGTAACCGTCATACTTTTCTCCTCCAATAAGAAAAATCTCCCCTCGATTTTTCTCCCATTTTTTTGGATACCTTTATCCAAATACGAAAAAACTTTAACACATACAATCCTTCCATTTTTTCTATAAAAGAAGGTAGCAATAAGTAGTTATCAATATTTGGATACAGTTATTTTAGTTAGTTTCTAAAATACCATTATTCTTTCAGTAGAAAAGAAAAAGAGACCACAAGATCACTTATCAATTTAGGATAAGTGTTCTCGTGGTCTCTCCATTTCTCCAACCGAACTATTAACTTGACTTGATTATAACATAGCGTTTATTTCGATGGTAATCATTTGCTTTATTTACGGTTTAAAAACCATTGCTGCTTCCACTGCTTTTTTCCAACCATTATACAATTTCGAACGATCTTCTTCATTCATTAATGTAGCAAATTCTTTATCTAGCTGCCACTTAGCCGAAATATTATCTTGACTTTCCCAGAATCCTACTGCTATCCCAGCTAAATAAGCTGCACCTAAAGCCGTTGTTTCATTAATAATTGGTCTTTCTACTGGAACACCTAGCATATCACTTTGAAATTGCATTAAGAAATTATTCTTTACTGCCCCTCCATCGACACGTAGTGTTTTTAATGAAATGCCTGAATCTGCTTCCATTGCACTTAAAACATCCTTTGTTTGATAAGCCAATGATTCTAACGTAGCACGAATAAAATGTTCCTTCGATGTGCCACGTGTGATTCCAAATACAGCACCTCGAACATCACTATCCCAATACGGGGTGCCTAAACCAACAAATGCTGGAACTACATATACTCCGTCTGTTGATTCTACTTTCTCAGCGTATGCTTCACTATCCTTTGCATCCTTTATCATTCTCATACCATCACGAATCCATTGGATAGCTGAACCCGCAACAAAAATACTACCTTCTAATGCATATTCAACTTTACCATTAATGCCCCATGCTATGGTTGTTAATAAACCATTCTCTGATTTTACAGCCTTTTCCCCTGTATTCATTAACATAAAACAGCCAGTTCCATAAGTATTCTTCGCCATGCCATCTTCAAAGCAAGCTTGCCCGAATAATGCGGCTTGTTGATCTCCTGCTGCTCCTGCTATAGGAACCTCGTGTCCGAAGAAATGATAACTTGCAGTATGAGCATAAATCTCAGATGATGGTCTAACTTCTGGAAGCATAACAACAGGAACATTCAATATTTCTAAGAGCTCTTTATCCCATTTTAAATCATAAATATTATACATGAGTGTTCTTGAGGCATTTGAGTAATCTGTAACATGAGCCTCTCCACCCGATAGCTTCCAAATTAACCAAGTATCTATTGTTCCAAAGAGGAGTTCACCTTTTTCAGCTCTTTCTCTTGCTCCATCAACATGATCTAATATCCACTTCACTTTCGTTCCAGAAAAATAAGCGTCTATTAATAATCCAGTCTTATCTCTAAATGTATCTTCATATCCACTATCTCTTAATTCTTTACAAATATCTTGTGTTTGGCGGGATTGCCATACAATTGCATTATAAATGGGTTTCCCAGTTTCCCTATCCCATACAACAGTCGTTTCTCTCTGATTGGTAATCCCAATTCCAGCAATTTGAGAAGGTTGAATTCCAGCCTCTGTTAATGCACTAGCAATAACAGCCAAAATACTTCCCCAAATTTCATTTGCATTGTGCTCTACCCAACCTGGCTTAGGAAAGTATTGCGTAAATTCTTTTTGAGCAATGTGAACAATATCTCCGTCTTTATTGAAAATAATAGCTCTAGAGCTTGTAGTACCTTGATCTAGTGAAAGAATATACTTATCCATTATGTTTCCTCCTCAATTCAATCATCATTTCTATTTTTAGTATAACTTGGTCAAGCTGAAAACTCATTGTCTACATTTGTCGCTTTACTTCCAAACAATCCAATTAACGCAAGAATGACAATACATACTGCCATAACAATCCAATACATTGTCTCTGTTTCCCCTTGGAAGACCATTTTATAAAATACTGCTGCAAGAGCACCACCAATGATTGGCCCAATTACAGGTACCCATGCGTATTTCCAGTTTGAATCTCCTTTTCCTGCTATCGGTAAGATAAAATGAGCTATTCTTGGTCCAAGATCACGAGCTGGATTAATCGCATAGCCTGTTGTACCTCCTAGTGACATCCCTATAGCTACAATTAATAACCCTACTGCCATAGGATTTAAACCTTCTGTAAATTTATTTGCACCAATAAATAGTAAACCAAGAATTAAAACAAATGTACCAATGACTTCGCTCATCACATTAGCAAAAGTGTATGGAATTGCTGGACTTGTTGAAAACACCCCTAGTTTTGTTGCTGGATCATTCGTTGCTTTCCAATGAGGTAAATAATGTAGCCAAACAATTACACCACCAATTACGCCACCAATTAATTGAGCAAGAATATAACTCGGTACTTCACTCCATGAAAAATCTCCTATGATTGCAAGTGAAACAGTTACGGCTGGATTAAGATGAGCACCGCTAACACTTCCAACAGCAAATACAGCAAGTGTAACCCCTAAACCCCAAGCTAGAGTTGTAACAATCCATCCTCCACCATTTGAAAAGGACTTCTTTAAACTAAGACCAGCTCCAACTCCGCAACCAAAAATAATTAAGATCATTGTACCAACTATTTCTCCTACAAATGCTGACATACTAAATCCCCTTTCTTTCGATTATTTAAAAACTTGGAGACAAAAAAAGAAGATACACGCAAATAAACTATAAAAAGTTCATTTGAGTGTATCTCCATTTCTCCATCTCAATTATTAACTTAGCCTTAGTATAGAAAAAAATGGAAGCGCTGTCAAATATTTTTTAAGATTTTCTCGTACGAACTATCAAAAATCTATAATAGAAGAATGATAATGTTCTCCAATAGAAAAATCTAGCGTTCGATGATTTGAATATCTAACATCTAGATAATTGTTGCTCCTACATATTTTTAATAATTCTGATAGTAATTCCAAAGATCAATTTTAGATGTTGTTATCGCTGTAGCACCCGCTTGTAAAGCATTTTCTGCTTCTTCAATCGTACGAATAAAGCCTCCCGCGAAAATTGGTATCTCTGTTCGTTCTTTAATCTCCTTAATAATCCAAGGCATAGCACCTGGTAATACTTCAATAAAATCAGGCTTTGTTCTTTCTATTAATTTCAAATTTTTTTCTAATGCTTGTGAATCAATTAAAAAAACGCGTTGTACTGCTAGAACACCTTTTTGTCTCGCCTTAATGATTACACTCGCTTTAGTTGAAATAATACCGGCTGGTTTAAACTCTTGACAAACGTATTCCGTAGCATGATCGTCATTTTTTAATCCTTGTATTAAATCCATATGAAAAAATAATTTCTTCCCATGCTCTTTTGCCATTAATTGAATATGTTTTAACTGAGACATATGAACATCTAAATACATCCCCATTTCATAATTGGATGCTAAAAATTTCTCAAAATCCTTCATATTACGTGAAGCAGGAAAAATTTTCTGCATGTAATAGCAGCCTCCTAATTTGCTTAATAAGATTATCACCTATAATATAGAAATAAGAACCAATCTTTGTTTTATCTATTCATTGTAAACTACTGTGCTTTTTTTGGGAATTTGAAACTTCTCTTGCATTCAAACGTAAATATTGTATAGTACTATTACAGGTGAAAATAGAAAAGCACAAACAATAAAGTTGGATATTTTCTTGTCTTACAAAATGACATTCTTTTGAAAGGAGGGATACAACAGTATGCTAGAATTTTTAGAGGTAAATGATCTTTCATCTTATATTCTCTTTGCTAGTATGTTTATCAAAATAGCTATTTTAATTGGTTTTTTCACTTACCTAAAAGTGTATTTATCGAATCGATCATCTTTTCGAATAGATCAATCACACTATCAAGAAATAGCGATTATGCATTCTCAAATACTTCCAAATGAAATCAATTCTTTTGGAAATTGGCTTGCACTTTATACACGAAGAAAAGAATCTCCTGATGAGGGCCCATCTCACCTCCTACTTGGAAAATTATTTATGAATAAATTTCAAGGAGGAACAAAATGGAGAAAAAATCAAATAAAGTTGTATCCACTGCTTTCAAAGGAATTACTATACTAATTGGAGTATTTATTGTTGGAATATTTTTTGGAGGAGACCACACATTAGCTGCAACGACTGCAGCAAGCGATTCATCTCCTGGCTTTTTTCAACACTATCTTATTGATCCATTTACATTTATTTTGAATACATTAGCAAATTGGTTTCAAGGAAGTTATGGATTATCGATTATAGCTGTAACACTTTTAATTCGCTTCTGCTTAATGCCACTCATGCTAAAATCTACAAAATCTCAGTATGTTATGCGTGATAAAATGACGGTTATGCAACCTGAAATGAAAGTCATTCAGGATAAGCTAAAAAAAGCGAAAAGCCCTGAAGAAAAAGCTAAAATTCAACAAGAAATGATGAAGTTGTATCAGAAACATGGTGTAAACCCAATGGCTTCTCTAGGAGGCTGCCTACCAGTATTAATTCAAATGCCGATTCTAATGGGTTTCTATTATGCAATACGAAATTCTCCAGAAATTTCAAGTCATTCTTTCCTTTGGTTTAATTTAGGTGAACCTGATATTATCCTTGCAGTAATAGCAGCTGCGGTTTATCTTGTTCAAGCTAAATTGTCTATGATTAATATGACTGAAGAACAGAAGAAACAAATGGCTATAATGGCTTATATTTCTCCTATCATGATGGGCGTGATCTCAATTTCTGCACCAGCGGCACTTCCTTTGTATTGGACAGTTGGTGGTAGTTTCCTAATACTACAAACATATATAAGTAAAAAACTTTATAGTGCCAAAAGTGGAAACCCACATTTAGTAGTGACCAAAGCCAACACCACTAAATAAAATAACAAACCCCTTCTGTAATCAGAAGGGGTTTTTAGTAGGAGAAAAAAATAAACGAAGGTTTTGGTCATCGACCTCCATTACCATAGTTGGTTATGAGTCACGAGTAAAAAAGTAATGAGTAAGTAGTCATTGGTTTGCTCTTTCTTATTACAAAATTTAACTATGAGTAAACTCAAAAAATACTCTCCTACCTACCTTGAATTGGAGTCTCACCAATTCAAGGCTTAGAAATATTTCTCACTGTCAAAATCTAATTCAATAGAATAGTTTTTACTGTTTATTAAGTTCGATAAACGATTAGCCTGACGGTCCAATTCGATCGCTTTTAAACGATACACTTCAGGATCAAACGTTGCCATTTTAACTATCGTAAAGTTATCTGTGTAAGAATAAGGATATTCTTCTTTAGTAGCTTCACCTAATTCTTTACACTTTCTAGCCTGCGCTCTAAGTTGTGTAGCTAGTTCAATGGCCTCTACTATAGGCATAGCTTGGCCATTAAAAACAATTTCATTTTCAATATTTGCTTTATACATTAATTTATCTAAAAGACGAAAATCTTTTCGAACTTCTTCTAACTCATTTTCAACATCATGTAATGTTCGAGATTGCTTTGGCATTTTCTCACCTTTTTCAATCTCAATGAATCCTACACGATCCATTTCAAATTCATATTCATGTATCTTTTTATTTAAAACACTTTTTAATTTTACTGCTTCAGCAAGAGACAGCTTAATCATCTTTTCATCTCCTCGTAAAATTTTCATGTATATGTATAAGCTTAAGAATGTATATTATCTCATATAAAAAGAAATTGTTCTATTCGTTTGACTGTTTTCGCATACTTATTGTGAACCAGGAGTGACTATAGCGCGTGTATCGCTAATTGTGACAACATTTTTTTATCAGAAGCAAAACAAAAAGTATATTTTACTCTTTCTTCCATGTAATATGAAGATTAGTTTGATACTATTATTTTTATACATTATAAGGAGGATTGACGATGAGAAATCTCTATACAGAATTAATATTTGGAATGATGCGCGCTGGTATTTTAGGTTTCGGTGGGGGACCTTCTGTCATTCCACTTATTAGACATGAAGCTGTGACTCGTTATAAGTGGCTCGATGACCATGAATTTGGGGAAACATTAGCGATAGCAAATACCTTACCCGGACCAATTGCTACTAAGATGGCAGCTTATTTAGGATATAAAACAAAGGGTTGGATTGGTGCCGTTATAAGTGTTATCGCTCACGTGTTACCGACATGCTTAGCGATGGTTTTTTTAGTTGCTTTTATTAATATTCTAAATGATTCTACAAGAATTCAAAGTATGATAGGAGCTGTTATTCCAGTTGTCGCTGTCATGCTTGGACAAATGGCATATGAATTTGGAGAAAAAGCTGTGAAAGGTCTAGGAAAGGTAATAGGAATTCTATTTTTCATTATAGCATTTGTCTTATTACAGTCTTTTTCACTAAATCCAGGCATTGTTATAGTCATTTTTCTATTATATGGTGCTTTTCATTTTAAAATAAAGGATCGACTTCATCACAATAAGAAGGAGAAAAACATATCATGATATTGACTATGACCATTTGGAATCTGTTTGTAGCATTTTTTATTGCAAATATCCTTGGATATGGTGGAGGTCCTGCCTCTATCCCACTTATGTATGATCAAATCGTGT
Source organism: Bacillus massilioanorexius (assembly GCF_902374955.1). GTDB lineage: Bacteria > Bacillota > Bacilli > Bacillales > DSM-1321 > Bacillus_AD > Bacillus_AD massilioanorexius. The sequence continues at coordinate 84,485 of NZ_CABKRX010000118.1, read as the reverse complement.
CACAGTATGGTTGGTTAGACAATACAGAATTTTCTAATATGCTTGCATTAGGAAACGCCCTTCCTGGACCTATCGCTACAAAAATCGCAGCTTTTGTAGGATTTGAAGTTCATGGCTGGATTGGCTTTCTTGTTGCTCTTTTAGCCACCATCGCTCCATCAGCAATAGTACTTATATTATTAATTAAAGGTCTACAACGATTTAAGCAATCTCCTATTGTAAAAGGTATGTCTTTACTCGTTCAACCTGTTATCGCGATTATGATGCTTTTACTTACTTGGAATATGGCAAAAGATGCTGTTATATCTATAGGATACTTTCATTCACTAGTCCTTGCCTTAATTGCCTTTTTCACATTAGTAAAATATAAAATTCACCCTGCATTTGTTATTATATTGGCCTTTATTTATGGAGGCTTTATTATTCCTTATATATAAATCACATGATGATTACATACCAAAAGGTATTAAGAGGAAATTCTCTTAATACCTTTTCTCTTTATAATGGTACATGATGATTTAAATTGATGCACACTTTTGGTGACATTAAAAACAACCTATTGTTCAACTTCATCTTTTGGACTATTCTCTTCGTCCTTTGCAATCGCTGAAGCAATTTGATTCATTTCGCCTTTTATATTATGTTTTCCAGAATAATTATTAATCACATCAACAAGATTTAAACCTGTCGTTTCTTGAAGAGTTTCTTGAAGAGTTGACATAATACCAGTAACTGAACCTGTCATATTTTGAATACCATTACCATTTCCTGTATCAATAATCTTAATGCTTTCAACGCTTGCAAGTGGTGCAGCAACTTTTTCAGCATATTGTGGCAGGATATTTAAAATCATTTCTAATTTAGCAGCTTCTCCATACTTTTCGAAAGCTTTTGCTTTTTCCTCTTGAGCATTCGCTTCAGCAAGACCTATCTCTCTAATAACCATCGCTTCTGCTTTACCTCTTGCCTCGGATGCAGAAGCTTCTGCAAGTCCATCTAATTTTACTTTTTCTGCATGAGCTTTAGCTTGCGTTGTTACTTCGTATTGACGTGCTTCTGCCTCAAGTTGTGCTTTACGTTTTTGAGCTTCCGCTGATTTTTCTAAAGCATAAGCATCGGAATCGGCTTTTAAGTTAATATCAGCTTGATATTGACGTTGACGTCTTTCAGATTCTTTCTCTTGTAGCTCGATTTGTTTAACACGTTCAACAATTTCAATTTGCATTTCTTGCTCTTTTACTTGCTGAGCGATACGTGCTTTTTGTAAATCATAAGCCATATCTGCTTCAGCCTTAGCACTATCCTGTTCTTTCTTAAATTCAGACATCTTTAATTGGTTTTCTTTGCTTGCTTCAGCAACCTGAGTATCTCTTTCAAGCTCTGCCCTTTTTGCTTCCTGTTCATTTTTTGCCGTTTCAATACGACTTTCTCTTTTAGCAATTGACTCAGCAATTTCTGCTTCTTTTTGCACTTCTGCTATACGGTGTCGAGATTGATATTCTAAATATTTATCCACATCGATATAATCACGAACGTTAAATGATCGAATTTCAAAACCTAATTTATTTAAATCTGGCTCAGCTACATTTTTCACTTGTCTTGAGAAAGCTTCACGATCACTATAAGCATCTTCTACTGTCATCGATCCTAAAATAGCACGAAGATGCCCATCAAGAATGGACGTTATTTCTTCACTAACCGCATCATGACTTTTCCCCATGAAATTCTCAGATGCCGTTGCAATCATACTTAAATCACTACCAACTTTTACAACAGCATTACTTATTGCACCTAAACGAACTTTTTGCTTTGTATATACTTCATTTGCCTTTACCGTCAATGTATATGTAGTTAAAGTCATACGTTGTGACTGCTGAACAAATGGTAAAACCAATGTTCCACCACCGCTAACTACTTTTATTTTTCTGCCCTCTCCTAAATTACATACATTTTCACCTGATCCGAGCATACTTCCTGTCACAATTAATGCTTCTTCAGAACCGACCGTAACATATCGACTAATAATAAATGAAATCAAACCTAATAATAATACTGCTAAACCAATTAATAACCACAACGTCATCGACATTTATTTTCCCCCTGACACATCATAATCTAAATAATTAAAATCTTTATCATACTTTACGACATAGAAAATATTGTCCTTCACTTCAATAATTAAAGCGGAATCACCTTGAGAAATTTCTTTGTTGTTATAGCTTTTCGCTGTTCTTGAAACCATACCTAGTGCTGTCTTGACTGTAACTTCACCGATAGAATCGGCAGGAATACGAAGTGTTACTTCTCCAACTTCCCCTTTCATATTCTCAATTTTAAAAGCGGTTGAACTTTCCATTTTAGATAATGGTATGAAGACAAAAATATTTAATAATAGCGTTAACCCAAATGATAATAAAATAGCCAAAGCGATAACATAAACTGTTGTAAGTGTTGTGTAGGTTAATAGTAAATAACCTATTGCAGAAGCAACACCTGTAAAACATAGCATGGTAGTTAAATTAAACACATCACTATCTAAACCTAGAGATGAATCAAATAAGCCACCCAAAAACAAATTTAAAAACAGAATGGCAAGTGTAGCAATAAAGATATATAAAAATATCGAACTAAGAGCCATTTTTACCTCCCCTCTCATAATTATATTTCTTTATAATTAATATACGAACCTATCCAGAAAAAGTTTCATAATCATCAAAAATAATCCTAATAAACCATAATTATACAATAAAGAGTTGAGAAATAGATAAGCGTCTATCATTTTGTATTTTTATGATAATATAGTAATATCCTATATTTCGATAGAACTATAAAGGAGGTATTACCCATGGAGGAAAGCAAAGAGAAACGTTTAAAGATTGTCTGGCTTCCCATATTTTTAATATTATCGATATTAATTGGTGTCATTATAAATAAACTTGTTCTCACAATGGTTATTGGTATCATCATTGGAATAATACTAGATTTTACATTAACGAATAAAAAATCAGACTTATCAAAACAAAAGTAGCTTAAAAGAACTCAATAAAATAGAAAAAAGCACGTAAAATGACAATATTTACGGGCTTTTTTATGAGGTATTTAATTGATAGATACAATTTCTGTAGGTGTAAAAGCAGGATGCTCGCTTTCCACGGGGCGGATGGTGAGCCTTCTTGGCATATAGTACCTGTGGTGTCTCACCTATTATAACAATGATCTTTTAGAAAAAAAATCATTCTAATAAAGTGTGCGTTAATGATCATTGTTAATAACTAAAAGCAAATATTTATCCATACACAACTTAAAAATAAGAAAAAAAGCCTGTCTCAAAAGTTATAAAAAACGACTTTTGAAACAACCTTTCTTTCTTTTTTCACGAATAGAAAACTATTTTGATTACACGATGTTAAATAACACTTCTCCCATGAGTAGGACCAATATCATTATCAGTAAATTTCTAGCCACTTTCAAAGGAATATGCGGTAAAGCAATTAGACCTATTTGTGAGCCAATTGCAGAACCTATTGCCATCGCTATCGCATAATGCCATTGAATGAATCCAGTTTGATAAAAAACCAAAAATGCTCCAAAACAACTACCAAGAATTAAGACTCTAGTTAATTGAACAGCTTTTAAATAAGATTGAGTCTTGCCCAAAAAGTGTAGAATCCCAAAAGTAGAAGAACCTGGACCAAATCCACCATCGTACAAAGCAACAAAATAAGGTATAACAAAACTTGTTTTATGATCTAAATCAATATTTTCTTCTTTTTTAGAAATCCATTTTTTATTTTTAATCATTATGACAAATGCCATAAAGAGCAAAATGAGTGCAATTACATTCATATTCTTATCGGATATTCTCGTGGTAATCAGCGCGCCTGAAACACCACCCAAAAAGGCTATCGTAACATATAGTATCATGACTTTTAATTTTATTTGTCTATTTCTTAATAAATACGTAACACTTGTCAGAGCAGCAATCCCAGAAGAAAACTTATTAGTTGCAATACCGTTATGAATAGGAATTCCAAATAGCATCATGGCTGGTAAGGTAATTAATCCTCCCCCTCCTGCTAAAGTACCAATAAATGACGAAAAAATCCCTAAGAATACTAAAAGAAAAAACATTTCATTCACATATATTCTCCACCTTTTTGTATGAAAACAGCATTTTTGATTATTCCCTAATATGATTGAGTAGTTTAGTAGAGAATTATTACACTACTATCATACAGAATAATGGAAATATTTTCTCATTATATACTTTAAAAAATGTAAACTACCTACAGTTTATATTTACGCTTTTTCTGTAACCCATTGCTTCCATAGGAGTCTCACTTTTTCACTCTTTCAAATTTTTAATAAAAAACTGAAATTTATTAAAAAGGAAAGATAACTAAATATCCATGCTATACTATGTATACCATTTTATCTTTACTGTAACTTGTTCTCTTTTCCCTATTCCAACTGGAATAGGGATTTGTTTATTTTTTTGTCTGTGTTTCTTTTTGAAGATAATTGCTCTAATCCGTTTGTTTTCCTCCCATTTATGTTTTGTTAATATGTAATAACAACGGCTAAAGAGCGCTTTTTCCTATCAAGATAGGTCCATACAAAAAAAACAGACTCTCATAAAAGAGTCTGCTCATAATGTATGGTTACAACCATTAAGCTTTAACTACGTTAGAAGCTTGTGGTCCGCGTTGACCTTGTTCAACTTCGAAAGTTACACTTTGACCTTCTTCTAAAGTTTTGAAACCGTCGCCTTGAATAGCTGAGAAATGTACGAATACGTCTTCTCCGCCTTCACGCTCGATGAATCCAAAACCTTTGTCTGCGTTAAACCATTTTACTTTACCTTGTTCCATGTTTGTTTCCTCCTAGTGTGTTCTCCACACAATGTGTTACTATTCTTGCTCAAAACTTCATAAATGAAAAAGTAGTACTTTTTATCAATCGTGACGAACAAAAATAATCCACTGTTAGCATAGCATACATTAGTATACTTGGCAAATCGTTGGAAGTTTATTGATATTCTTCTATCTTTTGGTATGTTTTACATTCGGTAGTTTTTTATCAGGATGGCCTTTTCCGAAGTGCTGATGATTTTTTTTAGCTTTCTCTTTATTCTCACGCAGTTTTTCTACAAACTCATGCGTGTCACTCATCAAACATCCCCTCCTTTTACAAAATTTACTATTACTATAACCAGTAAACAAAGGATTCATGCATGAAATTTTTTTCTATTTATTCCTTATACCCTTTGAATTTCATTAAAAGTTTGATTAACTTTCTTATTTGTAACATAACTATGTAAAATCATTCCTATAACTACAATAAAAATTCCATTCCAAGATAATAAAGAAGGTACTGCAATTGATAAAAATAAAAGTTCTCCAGCTAAAGTAAATATGACTTCCATAGATTGCGTTGCTTCCACTGCAGCTAGCTTCGACATATCTCCTCTAACTAAATCTGTTGCTTTAAAAAAGAGAACTGTGGCAATTACCCCTGAAAAGATCGCAACGAGTAAAGCTTGAAAGCTTTGTTCCTTTGAAGGGAGGCCAGCCGTAAAGACACCATAAATCGAAAGCACAATCCAAAATGGCAAGCTGGCCAGAGTCATTCCTAAAACGCGCTGGTAAACATCCAAACGTCCTTTTGTTACATCCATCATTTTTCGATTACCAAGTGGATAAGCAAAGGAGGCGATTAATACTGGTAATATCCCTAACAATAGATTCCATAATGAAATTTCCTTCATATGTTCGATTTGCATAATAATAATCCCTAGTAATATGATCAAGGACATGAACAAACCTCTATATGGAATTTTCCCTCTCACTTCTATAGAACCATTTTTTGTAGTAATCGTCTCATAAAATAGAGGTGCTAGTAGTGTGCCAGAGATAATTGTAATTTGCCAAGTGCCTGCAATTAACCAGCCAGGAGCATATGCGGATGAAAAGCATAGAGGTGCATAGAATAGTCCAAACCCCACCACACTCCAAAGTAACCAAGAAGCTGGTTGTTCCTTCATTGCTTTAAATAAGCCATTTAAGTTCTTTCTTGCTGCCACAATGCATAGCAAAAAAGGAACCATAAAAAAATATCTTAGTGAAGCACTCCAAATCCAACTACCACCTGAAAGCTCCATAGATTGATTTAATACAAAAGTAACTGCAAAGAAGACTGCTGAGCAAATTCCTAATATGATTGGTTTCAAAAGTTACACCTCACTCTGTTAAAGTTAACAATTCACCTAAGCTAAGCCAGTTTTCTTCAACAAGGTGAGTAATTGTTTCAATGTTTTTATTTTTACATGCGGAAATAATTTGTTTATGCTGCTCAATAGATTTTTGAGCTTTCTCTGTTGTAAATTGTGAAATTTCTAAACGTAAAATTTTTGATACACTTCTTTCTAACGCGTATACAATTTCAGGGTTTCCTGCTACGTCTAAAAACACGTGATGAAAAGCATTATCTGCCTCTATAGCTTCCATGACATCATTATTGGCAATAGCTAGCTGAAAATCCCTATTACTCTCCTCTAATTTCGTTATATCCTCCTCACTTAAGCTATCCGCTGCAAGTCGAGCCGCCAATGAGTGTAGAGCTGCTACAACGGTAAATGCATGTTTAGCACTTTCAATACATAGTGGAGCAACACGTGTTACAGAACCTGGTATCGATTCAACTAATCCTTCATCCTCCAATCTCTTTAAAGCTTCTCTAACAGGTGTACGGCTAATCCCAAACCTCTCTGCTAATTCTTTATCATGTAAGCGTTCCTCTGGTTGCATCTCCATCGTTACAATTGATTTTTTTAATACTTGATATACTTCATCTCTTAATGACAAACGTTTTATAGGTTTAATAGTATTATTTTCCATAAAACCAATATATCGCATATTAAGTTTATACACAACAAATTTTCTAACTTTTCAATCTATTGATATCATCTAATTTGTTAAGCATGCTCTTTTCGCATACTTTGTTGCTAAGGAACAAGTATTGTCTTTTAGTCTAAGGTGCTCGCCTTCCGAGAGGCAGCGGTGAGCTTCAACCATATCCCTAATAATATCTGTGGGTCTTCACCTGTCCTGCAACTCTCACAGGAATCTCGTACCAGGCACTTTTTTAAACCCACAATCTTATAGAAAATAGTCCTTAAGAAAAAAGAGAATCATTTCTATAGCCGTTTCTGTTACGACTATTAAATGATCCTCTTTCGTGCTTATTTAAACTATGTCCAATTTATACTTTCTACAACTTTTATATCTTGTTCGACTGTTACAGAGTTAGACGCATATCGGTTATTTTCTATATTTTTAAATGCCGTGGCAAGCATTAACTTTAAACGATTTACTTGATTAATGGCAGTCTCACTCGCATCATAATCTATCGCTGTAATATTTGCATGTGGATACATCTCTTTTAATCCTTTCATCATACCACGCCCTGTCACATGATTAGGTAGACAGGCAAATGGTTGAACACACGCAATATTATCTACACCGTCTTCAATTAATTCCATCATCTCTGCTGTTAAAAACCATCCTTCTCCTGCTTGATTTGCTATTGATAAAAGCTTTCCAGCCTTATCAGCTAATTGATATATAGTCAGTGGTTCAGAAAATCTTTCACTTTTTCGTAATGCATCTTTTAAAGGCTTTCGGAAATATTCTAAGTAGCGAATAATACTATGCCTTACAGGAACAGAAAGCTTACTTTTTCCTAAATGTTTTCCTTTATAAATGCCGTCGTATGAACAATAAAGAAAGAAATCAAGAATATCAGGTAGTACAGCTTCTCCACCTTCTTGTTCAATCAACTCCACAATTTGATTATTCGCATTGGGATGAAATTTAACTAATATTTCTCCAACTACCCCAACTTTTGGTTTTCTTTTCGGAATTACTGGAAGTAAATCAAATTGTTCAACCATTTTCTCTAGATTCTTTTTATATTCTCTAAAGTTAAAATGAGCTACTGAATCTTTACAAATACTCAGCCAATAATTGAAAAAGATATTTGTACTTCCAGGAACTTTTTCATATGGGCGTATGCGATTTGTAATTCTCATTAAGGCATCTCCATAACAAGTGGCAGCAATCAACTTCTTAATCATTGAATAACTTAACTCAAATCCAGGATGCTTTTCAATTCCAAGTGCATTAAGAGAAATAACAGGTACCTGTTCCATACCAGAATCCTTCAATGCTTTTCTTAAAAGGGTAATATAATTTGTTGCTCTACATGCTCCACCTGTTTGAGACATGATGACGGCTGTTCGATTCACATCATATTTTCCACTTTTCAAAGCATGTACTAGCTGACCTGTGGTTAATATTGCTGGATAACATGCATCATTATTTACATATCTTAAACCTGTATCAACAGCTTCTTCTGTTACAGTCGGTAATAAATCAGCACGATATCCTTCACTTTTTAAGACAGATTCATACAATTCAAAATGAATAGGTGACATTTGTGGTATTAGAATTGTATATTCTTGTTTCATTTCTTGAGAAAATGAAACTATTTTCTTACTTTTACTTGGAATAATTGTCTTTCTATTTTGAGCAGTGCGTTCTTTCATGGCAGCTTGCAAAGACCGTATACGAATTCGAGCCGATCCTAAATTTTGGATTTCATCTATTTTAATAAGCGTGTACATTTTTTGATGTTTTTCTAAAATTTCTTGAACCAGATCAGATGTAATTGCATCCAATCCACATCCAAAAGAGGTTAATTGAACGAGCTCTAATTCATCTTGTAATGCTACTACTCGTGCTGCACGATATAGCCGAGAATGATATGTCCATTGATTGACAACATGCAAATCTTTCTCAGCTGATGCTAAATGAGCAATAGAATCCTCTGTGAGCACTGCCATATCATAATTCGTTATTAATTCCGGTATCCCATGGTTAATCTCAGGATCAATATGGTACGGTCTACCAGCAAGTACAATACCTTTTTTGCCTGTTTCTTTTAAGTATTGCAGAGTTTCCTCACCTTTTTTTTGAATGTCTTTCTTCACGTTCTTAGATTCTTGTAAAGCTCGTTCAACCGCAAGATAAATTTCCTTTTTAGAAATGGTATTAAATTGCTTAGCCAATTCCTTTTTCAATGCCTTTTCATTATCTAAAGTTAAAAATGGCTGAATAAATGAAATTCCTTTTTCTTTTAATCGATCCAAGTTTACTCGGATGACTTCCGGATAAGAAGTCACTACTGGACAATTAAAATGATTATTCGCTTCTTCCGCTTCTTTCTTTTCGAAAACAACTGATGGATAAAAAATAAAGTCCACTTCCATATCAATCAAACGCTCAATATGTCCATGAGTTAGTTTGGCTGGATAACAAACAGATTCTGATGGTATAGAATCCATTCCTTGTTCATACAATTTTTTACTAGAACGAGGTGATAACACTACCTCGAATCCTAATTCTGTAAAAAACGTATGCCAAAAAGGATAGTTTTCATACATATTTAGTACACGCGGTATACCAACTTTTCCTCTTGTAGCCTGTTCATTTTCAAGTGAATCATAGCCAAATATTCTTTCATATTTATAAGAATATAAATTAGGTATTTCTTTATTTTTCTTTTGTTTTCTCCCTCCACGTTCACAGCGATTTCCAGTTATGAAAAAGCGTTTATCTTTAAAACGATTAATCGTTAATGAGCAATTATTTCCACACAACCCACAACGACTGTGAGATATTTCACAAGAAAATGTATGAATTTCATCTTGAGAGATAATAGTACTTGGTATTTCATCTTTTTGTTCTTGCGCAATTAATGCGCAGCCGTAGGCGCCCATAATACCCGCAATATTTGGACGAATGACTTCTTTTCCAATTAACAATTCAAAGGCACGAAGAACAGCTTCATTATAGAACGTACCACCTTGAACAATGATATCTTCACCAAGCTCTTCCACATTACGAAGCTTCATTACTTTTTGAATAGCATTTTTAATAACGGAGTAAGAAAGTCCAGCAGAAAGATTAGGAAGAGTAACACCTTCTTTCTGTACCTGTTTAACCTTAGAATTCATAAATACTGTACATCTTGAACCTAAATCGACGGGCTGATCAGCAAGGAGTGCTTGCTTTGCAAATTCATCAATTGACAAATGAAGCGATTTAGCAAAGCTCTCTAGAAAAGATCCACATCCTGCAGAACAAGCTTCATTCAATAATAATTGATCGATCGCTCCATTTCTAATCTTGATACATTTCATATCTTGGCCGCCAATATCAAGAATGAAATCAACATTAGGTGCAAAAGTTGATGCTGCTTTATAGTGAGCAACGGTTTCAATCTCTCCAATATCAATATTTAGTGCTGCCTTCACTAAACCTTCACCATAGCCAGTAACAGCAGATTTAGCGATGAATACTTCTTCTGGTAAAACTTTATATAATTGCTCTAATCCTTCTAGAACTGATTGTAATGGATTGCCCTTATTACTTTCATAAAATGTATATAATAACTCCTGATTTTCTCCCATTAAAACAATTTTTGTAGTCGTTGATCCTGCATCAATCCCTAAGTAACTAGCTCCTTTGTATAAATTCAAGTCCTCTGTTTTTACAGTTGCTTGATCGTGGCGAGCGCGAAATTCCTTCAATTCTTGCTCATCACGAAATAAACATGGTAATTTCGTAATTTCCGTATTAGATATCGTTAGCGAGAATCCTTCAAATCGTTTACATAATTCAGCTAGGTTTAGCACTTCATTTTTCTTACTACACATTGCCGTTCCTATCGCGACATAATATTGGCTATTTGATGGAAAAATCACTTCGTTATTCGATAACTTTAATGTTTCAATAAAACGCAGGCGCAACTCTGATAAATAGGTTAAAGGTCCTCCTAAAAAAGCTACTTTTCCTTTAATAGGGCGACCACATGCTAGCCCACTAACCGTTTGAGTGACAACGCTTTGAAAAACAGAGGCTGCAATATCCTCTTTTCTAGCTCCTTCGTTCAAAAGTGGCTGTACATCCGTTTTCGCAAAAACACCACAGCGAGATGCAATTGGATAGATTTTTTGATAGGACATAGCAAGCTCATTTAATCCTTTAGCATCCGTCTGAATAAGGGCTGCAATTTGATCAATAAAAGCGCCAGTACCTCCAGCACATGCTGCATTCATTCGTTGTTCAATTCCATTTGAGAAATAGATGATTTTAGCATCTTCTCCACCAAGCTCAATAACCACATCTGTTTGTGGTATATTTTTTTCAACTGCCTCTGTACAAGCAATGACTTCTTGGATAAATGGAATGCGAACTTGTTTAGCCATTGAAATACCCGCTGAACCTGAAATACTCATTGTCACTTCAGCATTAGGATATAACGATACTAATTCCTTTAACATTTGATTCGTTGTATTTTTTACATCAGAAAAATGTCTTAAATACTGTTGATAAACAATATCTCCATCTTCATTCAATACAATAATCTTTGAAGTAGTAGACCCAACATCCAATCCTATATGTAATAACATGTAATGTCCCTCTCTCGAATTCACTATCCCTGATATTTTGAATCAAATTATTCATTCAGAGAAAAAAGCAAGTTACTTAAAAGCATACTTTACAAGAATAACATCTAGTCTTTCTCTTTAATTAAGGCTGTTTTCACATACTTTGTTAACTATGAACAAGTATTTGAATATAGGCTAAATTGAGTTCCGCTCCAGGATGCTCGCTTTCCGCAGAGCAGGCGGTGAGTATCTTACGCTCCATTCGACTTTTTATACTATATTTATTCAACGAAACTTATTTAAAAACAACAATCTTTTAGAAAACAGCCTTAATTAATGAAATAATCAATGGGATTTATTAGTTATTATTATAATTTTATATTATTTCAAAAAAATAAATATAAAAATTTTTTTACAAATAAACAAACTATTTCAATTCATACATAACTCAAAAAGAGTTAAACGTTATCAGCAATTTTCTCGTTCATTGAGCCTATAAAAGACTGTACGGCTTTTTCAAATAAATCGATTGATTAACAAAATTTGCTAGTTGGTTTAAATCCAAGTTCAGCAATTAGTATTTAAATTAAAAACACTTTTACATACACATTAGAACCCTTTCATGTAGAAAGGGTCTTATTAGCTGTTCTATATTTATTATACGTTTGGTCGTAATCCGTTCATCATAAAGTGAATGATCCTCTCTATCTCTAATTCTTCATCTACAATATAATTTTCAGGAAATAGTATAAAACGAGAAGAAAAGTAACCTCCTAAAAACGTTAGCATAAGTCTAATAATTGTTTCCACTGGTAAATCAACAAGTTGACCCCGCTCTTTAAAATGTTCAATTGCTTTCACAATATGATTAAAAACTTCACTTTTATAACCTAATTGAAATAATTCTTTTCGAAAGTCTTCACGATACAAGATTTCCTTTACAACAATTTTGAAAACCTCCTTATTCTCTTTTATAAAATGAAATCGATTATTTACTAACCCTTTCAAAAAACCTTCAAAACTAGTGTATTTTTCAAGAGGAATTTCACGAACAAATTCTTCCGCTAACGACGGAAATAAATCTTTTAAAAATGGTAATATAACCGAAAGTAATAGATTATCCTTCGTTCCATAATGTCTAAAAATAGTTGCTTCAGCCACACCAGAAGCTTTTGCTATTTCACTCGTTGAAGTATTTGCATACCCTTTTTCAGCAAACATTTTAATTGCATTTTCAACAATTCTTTGCTGCTTATCTGTTGTTTTTTTACTTAATTTTGTTTGAGATATAATACGATCTAAAATATTTTCAGATGACATAAAAGCACCACCTTATTGATCCTAATAAATTAGTTTATAATTTACGATATTTTTTCATGGCAAAGACATTGAGTACAATAAAGAGGATCGCAAAAATGAGTAGTACAAGTAAATCTACTGCAATATCACTAAAATTCCATCCTTTATACATTACCCCTTCAATTGCGTCCGCTGCATAATATAATGGCATAATTCGTCCGACCGCAACTAACCAATCTGCTACGCCATCTAATGAAAAAATTCCTGAGAAAAAAATTTGTGGAACAATCACTAACGGAATAAATTGCATCATTTGAAACTCTGAAGAAGCGAATGTCGATAACAGAATTCCAAGAGATAATGCAACAAATGCTACGATTAAATTAAGAAGTAATACGAGCCAAATAGAGCCCACTAACGTAATATCTAAAATATTTACTGCGAACAAAACAACGATAATAGTTTGAATCACAGCAAACATTCCATATCCAACTAAATATCCAGTAATGATTTCAGATCTACGTATAGGAGTCGACATTAACCTTTCCAAAGTTCCTATTGTACGTTCTCTTAATAAACCAATTCCAGAAATTAAAAATACAAATAAGAATACAAAAAAGGTAATTAACATTGGACTTAATATATCGAAAAATGCCGTATTTTTGTCCCCATATATATAGTCAACATGCAAATTTTCATCCTCTTGCTGAATTATAGACTGTTGCTTCATCTGAGAATACGCTGTAAACACTTGGTTCACTTTCATTTGTAAGGCTTTCGCTGTTGTCGGATCATCATTTTGCAGAGTTAATTTTATTTCTCCATTTTCAACTTGTAATAGGCCATCTAAATCTTTCTCAACAACGATAGTCTTTTTGGGATTATCATACTCTTTAACGTCAATATTTGCTTTTTCTAGTAATTGAACAATGTTCGTATCAAGATTACTTACTCCTAACTTCGGTTCAACTGTATCTCCATTAAATAAAAAATACATCAATGTTAAAACAAGCAGTGGCGCTAAAAATAATAACGCTAACGTTCTTTTGTCACGAAGCAGCTGTAAAGCAATACGTTTGATTAAGGCTGCTACTCTCATGCTTGCACACCTCCAGCCTGTAGGAATACATCTTCTAGATTATAAACAGAGTATTGTTCTTTTAATTCTTCTGGTGAGCCTTCAGTTATAATTCTTCCATGTCTAATCATTGCTAAACGATCACATTTTTCCGCTTCATCCATTACATGTGTTGTAATAATAATGGCTTTGCCTTCTTCCTTTTTTAAACGGATTAACTCTGTCCATATAGATTTTCTTAATTCTGGATCGATTCCAACCGTAGGTTCATCCAGTATAAGAAGTTTAGGATTTTGAATAAGTGCAATAGCTAAGGATAAACGACGTTTCATTCCCCCCGAATAGTTAGATACTTTTTTCTTTAGCTCATTGGTGAGATTAACAATACCAGCAGCATATTGAATCCGTTCTTTTTGCTCTTTTTTAGTTAATTTAAATAACGAAGCAAAAAATCGTAAATTTTCTTCACCTGACAATTCAGTATATAATGCATCGGACTGAGCCATATAACCGATATTTTGCAATACTTCTAAATTAGGCATCTGTTTATCTAAAACGGTGATGGAACCTAAATCCCCTACATCCATACCCACTAAAAGCTTAACTAAGGTGGTTTTCCCTGAACCAGAAGGACCTATTAATCCAAAAATTTGACCACTCTCAATCGTCATATTAATATCTTCTAACACTTGTCTCTTCCCGAAACTTTTACTAACATGATTCACTATAATTGATGAGCTCATCTTTTAACACCTCCGAATAAAGTAAGTAATCACTCACTTTTTATTATAAATTGGCTTAGATGTTAGTCAACCCAAAAACAGAATATTACAAAACGAATTCAATACTTCATCACATTTTCTAGAAAAAATCATTCGTATTCGAGAATTAAGTTGCTTTCAGGAGGAATAATTGGCAAACTGATAAATAAGAAAGCAACATCGGCTATCATAAAAACGATAAAGTATAATCCTCCAAAGTACTAGTAAAGACTTTTATTTTAGTCTTAAATGATATACTTTCTTAATTATTGTCACAAAATTCATAAACGATTCAATAGAAAAAACTTCAATGAAATGCGTAGGTGCTTATAATGATTGAAATAAAGACGTCCACACTAAGTGATGGAGAATTGAATAGAGGCGTATTTGCCACATGTGATATTCCAAAAGGAGTATTATTTCACCAAGCTCCGGTGATTCCTTATCCGAATGATGAGCATATTCACATTGAAAAAACGCTTTTAGCCGATTATGCTTTTGAATATGGAAAAAATCATACCGCAATTTTGTTAGGCTACGGTATGCTATTTAATCATTCCTATCAGCCAAATGCCAACTATGAAATCAATTTCGATAATCATACTTTTGATTTTTATGCGTACAAAGATATTAAAGCAGGGGAAGAAATTCTCATCAATTATAATGGGGATGTGGATATTGATGATCCACTATGGTTTAATCAAGACTAACCTACATTAATAGCTCTAAAATAAAAAAACAACACTTTTCTCTAAATAAGTGTTGTTTTTTTATCCGATTATTTAGCTTACTTCAAATGAAAGATACTTTAACAATCAGCTTTTTTTTCAATTGGTTTAACCCTACATACAAATAATAATAATAAAGCACCTACCATAGCTATTATAGCACCTACATATAAAGCAGTATCGTAATCACCAGACCAATCGATAATCAAACCTGTTAGGAAAGGTGCTAGTATTCCCGCAACAGATCCTAATGTAGTTACTACACCACTGATTGTACCGACACTTTTTTGAGACAACACTCTCGGTATGGTTAAAAAGCCTCCCATTGTAAGACATAAAAATCCATTAGAAGCTGAAATTAATAAAGCTACAGTCCCAATACTCGTTGCTTTCGAGCCTATTATTAATAAAACTCCGGAGATTAACAAACCTAATATAGGAATTAATTTTCTACCAATGTTATGCCCCAACTTATTGGAGGCAGCATCCGCTAAATAGCCTCCAATTGGATATGTAAAAATAGCCACAAGATATGGCAACATAGAATAGATAGCACTTTGGCTTAAATCTATACCTCTACCATTTACAAAATAGACAGGTAACCAAGTCAAAAATAAAAAGAAAAGATAGTTAGCACAAAAGTAAGCAAGTCCACACCCCCAAACGGATAGAGTTGAAAAAATTTCTTTTTTTGACAATACAATTCCTTCTATTGGCGTTTCTTCTTTATTATGATCTGCTCGAATATAATCCAATTCTTCTTTTCCGATTTTACAATCATGTTCTGGTTTATCTCTACCGAATTTCCACCAAACCAAACACCAAAGAGGACCGAGAAAAGCAAAAATATAAAATAAACTTTGCCAACCCCATGTTTGAATAATCCAAGTAGCGATTAACATTGTTACTCCAGTACCAAAAGGGATTCCTGCTAGAACCAACCCTGTAGCTATTCCTGATTCTTTTTTAGGTATCCAATTTGCTATTATTGAATAAATCGCTGGCATGGTCACACCTTCACCGAGACCCATAGAAGCTCTAATTAAGACCATTAATCCTAATGTAAAGCCAAATGGAGTAAGAAAAACAAAAATAGACCATGCTATAGCTCCCACTACCAAAACTTTACCGCCACCAAATTTATCAGACAACATGCCACCAGGAAATTGAGTAATTGTATAACCTATAAAAAATGCTGTAGATACCAGCCCAAACTCTGTTGCACTCCAATTAAAATGTTCCATCATAGAAGGACCTGCCATTGACATGATGGATCGATCCATATATAAAACAATCGTACATAATGCTAGTAGAAATACAATCGACCAACGTTTATTTCCAATTTTCGAATGCATAATTATCCTCCTCATAGTGTGACACACACATTCAATAAGCCCTTTCGAATAGAAGCTAAAAACCAATAGCCCCTATCGCAATTCATGCTCAATATTTCACATAAAAATCGTGATAATATTCCATTTGAAAACAATACTGACGATGTCCCACTATTCCTATTAGATTAGCATATTACTAATATTTAAACCTCTGACTAAAAAACATTTTGGCTATATATCTGACATTCTATCATTTTACCCAACTTTAATTTTCCTTAATTCCTTAGTTAATACAGGAACTATTTCCGTTAAATCTCCCACAATGCCATAATCTGCAACTTCAAAAATTGGAGCGTCAGGATCTTTGTTAATGGCTATAATCGTTTCAGAAGAGGAAATACCAGCTACATGCTGCATAGCACCAGAAATTCCACATGCAAAATATATTTTAGGCCCTACTGTTTTTCCAGTTTGACCAATTTGCAATTGCGGAGAAATCCATCCAGCATCCACACAAGCTCTTGATGCAGCAATAGTTCCACCAAATACTTCTGCTAATCTTTTGAGCATTTCGAAATTTTCTGGCCTACCTATTCCTCTACCTCCTGCTACAATGACTTCTGCATCCTCTAAGCAAACTCCTCTTTCTTCTGTTAACTTAACTATTTCTAATACCTTCGTTCTAATTTCTTCTTTTCGAGTATGAATATTCTCTTTAATAATATAAGGATTACATTTTTGAATTGGTATAGCTTTTTTAAAAACACCTGGACGTACAGTACCGATTTGTGGTCGTGACTTGTCACAAATAATCGTTCCCATTAAGTTTCCGCCATATGCTGGTCTTGTCCATGCAAGAATACCGTCCTCTTGCATTTCTATACTTGTACAATCTGCAGTTAGCCCTGTATGTAAGCGACATGCCACTCTAGATGCTAAATCTCTTCCATTATTAGTAGCACCCATTAAAATAGCTGTTGGTTTATACTTATTCACTAATGTAACCATTACATTTGTATATGCATCAGTAGTGTAATGTGTATATTCTTCTCCTTCAACAACAATTATTCCATCCGCACCATATCTACTAACTGTTTTTACTGTTTTATCCACATTCTGACCGATGATGATGGCAACGAGTTTTTCATTATGAACTGTCGCCAACGTCTTTCCTTTATTAAGCAACTCTAGCGCTACTTTTTTTACTTCACCCTCAAATGTTTCTATATATACCCATATATTCTTATACTCTGAAAGCTCCATCACCCAAAACCTCCTTATATAAGCTTAGCTTCGATTAACTTGGCGGCTAATATACGTACTGCTACATCTCCATGATTTTCATTTATAACAATGCCAGTACCTCTTTTTTCAGGTGTAAAGGATCGTTTAACCTTCGTCGGAGAACCTTTTAGTCCTATTTTTGCTTTATCAATTTCTGGCATATCAGCAAATGTTAATACTTCTATTTCTGCTTTATTTGCAGCCAATTTACTTTTAATCGTCGCTAATCTTGGGTTATTAATTGATCTAACCACTGTGCATACAGCAGGGAGCTTTGCTTCAACCAGCTCATATCCTTCATCAATTTCACGTTTTACCACTATTTTTTGCTCTTCACAGATATCAAGTTCTGTAACATAGGTTAATTGAGTTAATCCTAAATGTTCTGCAATAGCAGGTCCAACTTGTCCAGTATCCCCATCGATTGCCTGTTTTCCACATATAATTAAATCATATGTTCCTAAATGTTGAATTGCTGAACTCAATATATAACTTGTAGCGTACGTATCAGACCCTCCGAAACGTTTATCACTCACTAATACAGCTCTATCAGCACCTACAGATAAACATTCTTTCAATGCTAACTTGGCTTGTTCAGGCCCCATACTAATTACTGTAACCGTTCCACCATGTTTTTCTTTCAACTGTACTGCGGCCTCCACTGCATGTTTATCGAAAGGATTAACGATAGCTGGAACTCCAGTTCTAACGAGCGTATTCGTAACGGGATTAATTTTAATTTCAGTTGTATCTGGCACCTGTTTAACACAAACTAATATATTCATATCAATCCCCTCCTTTAATGAAATGTAGTAAGAGATTCTTCGAATGATTATAAATAGTTCATTCATTATTTAGGACTCATTCAAATTTTTTCTTCACATGACTCAGTTGAACAAGCACTCTATTTCATTACAATGTAAACATTTGTTATACCAATATTGTTATATGAATGTGTTATATTTGAAATAGTACGTTCATAAAGGAATGAGTTATATGATATTTTTAGCATTTATTGGTCTTCTTCTTTTTATTATTTTCATATTACTTTTTGGTAAAAAACGCATTGGTTGCTTCATATACATGATTTTAGGCTTTATTTTATGGAAAATGGGTGTACTAACCTTTGTTGCTACACTTCTAATGAATGTAATCAGATGGATATTTGTATTATTCTCACATTTAATAGAGAAATTGATTCATTCAGGAGATAACGCTGCTTCCTTCATAGCTATGTTCAATAAAATTAGCCATATTGTCATAACAAACATTCTCTAGAAAACCACACAAAAATAAGCTGTATGACTTTCATATAGCTTATTTTTGTAAAAGTCATTCTCCGTTTAATGAATATATATTTGTTTTTTTAACTTCTTTTTAATATCCTCACGCAAAATATATTTTTTCACCTTACAGCAAGATCCTGTTCTAGGAAGACGATCTACTAGTTCGACCCTTTCAGGATATTTAAATTTGGCAACATGCATTTTATCAAAAAATACTTTTACATCTTCTAAAGTAAAAGGTATGGCAGGATTATTGAGAACTACATAAGCACAAGCCCTTTCTCCTAATCTTGGATCTGGCATTGCTACAACAGCTACTTCATAAACATTGGGATGTTGTTGTAAAATATCTTCTACTTCAACACTACTAATGTTTTCTCCACCACGAATGATAATATCTTTTTTCCTACCGTTTATTCTAATGTATCCATCTTCGTCCATCGTACAAAGATCTCCACTATAGTACCAGCCTTCATCATCAAGAACCTTGTCTGTCATTTCTGGTTCTCTAAGATAGCCTACAAATACATTCGGTCCACGAGATGCTTCCTCTCCCTGAAACCCTGTAGGTACTGAATTTCTAGCTTCATCGACCACTTTAATCTCAATTCCTGGCAATGCTTTTCCATCCGTTTGAATAATCTTCTCACTAGTATCATTTGGTGATGTTGCCGTATGCGGCACACTTTCAGTAGAACCGTACACACCAATTACATTAAATCCAGCTTTGATACCTTGTTTTACCATATGTCTAGGAATTGGAGCACCACCACACATAAAAAATCGCAGCGAAGAAATATCATAATTTCCTTTTGGCAACGTACGTAATAGGTCATATACTATAGATGTGCTCCCAAAACCACATGTACATCTTTCGCGCTCAATTAACTCTAGACAAAGATGAGGTTTATAAATGTCTAACAGAACACATTTAGCCCCTAACATGAAGGCTGCAGTGACCCCATGGTGAAAACAAGATGCATGTGCTACCGGAACAGGCATTAAAATCACATCAAAATCATTAATATCTAAGTAATTAGTAAAGGTCCGTTCACTGGCAATAATATTATTATGAGTTAGCATAACTCCCTTTGGATGTCCCTCTGTACCAGATGTAAACAAAACGGCCGCTAAATCATCAGCGTTACTTCTAATTTCCTTGTTAAGAGCAGGATAATTTTGAATAATAGAAGCATATGTAATGCTTTCTTTTTCCTCTTTTATCTCTCTTCCTTTCTCTACGACTATTATTTCCTTCAAGCTAGTAACCTGTTTGGATAAAGACTTAATCATATTGGTATAATCGCATTTTCTAAACCAACAGGGAACAAATAGCATCTTCGATTGACATTTATTTAAAATATAAGTTAATTCCAATTCACGTGCATTCGGTAAAACAGGATTGATAACGGCTCCTGTTTTTAAACACGCCACATAAATAATCAAAAATTCTGCCCAATCTGGTAATTGAACCGAAATGAAATCTCCAGGTTCCACACCTTTTTGGATGAAGAAATGAGCTAATCGATTAGCAGCATCATCAATTTCAGAATATGTGTAGCTATCTCCCTGAAGATCAACTATTGCCACCTTCTCTGGAAATTTTAACAGGGACATTTTCCAATAATCGGCTAGAGTAGCATCACCCCAAAGTCCTTTTTTCCTGTATTCACGTTTCTGGAATTCACTGATCTTCATTCCTAAAGACATTTCACTACCTCCCTTGAAAATTTTCAAAAACGGAAGTATTATTTAGTTAAATACTCATTTTCCCATCTACTAATTACTAGATGGATCTTTAGATTTTAGAAATGAGAACACAAAAGGAGTACCAGTCCTTTTGTGTCATCTCATTATCAGAATGCTATCATTAGCTTGCTTTTATTTTTTTAATTTCTTCGATAAGAATCGGCACTATTTCAAACAAGTCTCCAACTACTCCATAGTCAGCTAATTCAAAGATCGGTGCATCAGGATCTTTATTTATAGCCACAATGACATCTGAAGAAGTAATACCCGCCAAATGCTGAGTTGCACCAGAAATACCGCAGGCAATATAAAGCTTTGGAGATATTCTCTTACCTGATTGACCAATTTGTAAAGAATATGGTACCCATCCTGCATCAATACACGCTCTAGTCGTTCCTATGGTACCTCCTAATACAGCTGCCAACTCTTTAATTAGTTCAACATTTTCAACCTTTCCTAAACCTCTACCTCCCCCAACAACAACATCAGCATCCTCTAATTTAATTCCTTCTCCTACAGATTGAATGACCTCTTTTACTTTCGTTCTAATTTGTTCAGTTGGTGTCTGAATAGCTTCGTTTATAACATTTGCCGTTCTTGAATCATCTGCTTCTGCTTTTTCATATGAACTAGATCGTACTGTACCAATTTGAGGGCGCGTCTCGGGAAATGAAACAACATTCATCAGTTTGCCACCATAAGTTGATCGAGTCCAAGCAATAGAACCATTCTCTCCTACTTCTACTGCTGTACAATCAGCTGCAGATCCAACTTGTAATCTAGCTGCTACTCTCGATGACAAATCTCTACCATTATTAGTAGCTCCTAGCAAAATAACAGAAGGCTTATATTTTTCTACTAATTTTACAATTGCATTTGTATAACTTTCCGTATTGTAATCTTTATATTCATCACCTTTAACTACTAATACTTCATCCGCTCCATGAGAAATAGCTGCTTTCACTGTCGCATCAACATGTTGTCCTATAGCAATTGCTACTATTTGTTCTCCATTTGCTTTCGCAAGTGCTTTTCCTTGATTAAGTAATTCTAAGCTAACTTTTTTCACTTCGTCATTTAGGCTTTCTAAAATGACCCATATATTTTTATAATCATGAATATTCATCTTTATCACTCCATTCCTATATGAGCTTAGCTGCAACTAGATTCTTCATTAATTCATGTGCGGAATCACTATCAGAATCGCCTTGAATCTTCATTCCAGCTTGTCTTTTTGGTGGTACATAAGATTTCATTATTTTTGTATATGAATTAGATCCAACCTTAGTTGAATCAATCTCTAAGTCTGTCGCTGTTAACACATCAAATTTCGCTTTATTTGCAGCCATTTTTGTCTTAATTGTCGCTAATCTAGGATCATTAATTGAATCTCCTACTGTACAAACAACAGGGAATTGCGCTTCTACTACTTCAATTCCTTCATCTAATTCACGATGAGCGATAATAAAATTTTCTCCTAGCTCAATTTTATTAACATAGGTAACCTGAGCTATATTTAATATTTCTGCAAGCTGTGGTCCTACTTGCCCTGCATCCGTATCCATTGCTTGATTTCCACAAATGATTAAATGAAAATCGCCTAATTTTTTAATAGCTGCCGCTAAAATGCTACTTGTCGAATAAGAATCTGAACCTTCAAATGCTGGATCATTAATTAATACACCTTTATCAGCACCAACCGATATACATTCTTTTAAGGCCGCTTTTGCCTTATCAGATCCCATTGTAATAACCGTTACACTACCACCATATTGCTCTTTCAATTGAACAGCTGCTTCAAGCGCATTTTTATCATAAGGACTTATGACAGCTGGGGTTCCATCTTTGACTGTACCCGTTTCCACATCAATTTTTATATCCTCGATATCAGGAACTTGTTTCACACACACTAGAATTTCCATCATTTCATTCCTCCATTCAAATAAATTTATTCATTAATCCTTTAACATTTGTCTAGCAATAGTAACTCTTTGTATTTGGTTAGTTCCTTCAAAAATTTGGAATACCTTTGAATCTCTCATTAATTTTTCGACCGGATACTCTCTACTTACTCCATATCCTCCAAAGATTTGAACAGCGTCAGTTGTAACTTTAACAACAGTATCTCCGCAGAATGTTTTTGTTACAGCTCCCTCTCCAACAACAGGTTTTCCTTCATCCATTAATCCCATAGACCACTGAACTAAATTACGAGCAGCTTCTGTTTGGATTTCCATATCTGCCAATATCATTTGGACAGCTTGGAAATCACCAATTGGTTTCCCAAATTGCTTTCTTTCTTTTGCATATTTAACAGCTTCATCGATGGCTGCTTGACAAATACCTACAGCTAAAGTACCTACAAACGCTCTAGAAACGTTTAATGTGTTCATCGCAATCTTGAAACCATCTCCTTCTTTCCCAAGCAGATGATCAGCAGGAATACGAACATTATCCAGGATAATATCTGTTGTATTAGATAAACGAAGACCCATTTTATTTTCATGAGGTCCAACTGAAAGTCCTTCGCGGTCTCTTTCTACGATAAATCCAGAAATACCACGGACACCTGCTCCTTTATCTGTTGAAGCAAAGACCACATACACACTTGCTACTCCACCGTTTGTTACAAAGCATTTTGTTCCATTTAAAATATATTCATCTCCATCTTTTACAGCTGTACATCTAACAGATCCTGCATCTGTTCCTGCATTTGGTTCAGATAAACAAAAGGCGCCAAATGCTCCAGGAACGATAATGTCTGAGAATAATTTTTTCTGCTCGTCATTTCCTGCATAAATAACAGATCTTAAAGCAACAAATGTTGTTACTAATGAAATAGCAAACCCTGCATCGACTTTAGCTAATTCTTCAAAAACAATAGCAGTTGTTTTAAAATCTAAACCTGAACCTCCGAATTCTTCAGGAATTTCCAAAACATGTAGTCCCATTTCAAAGGCTTTTTGTAAAATTTCCATTGGAAAGTCACCGGACTCATCATATTGCTTCACATAAGGCTTTAATTCTTTTTCAGCAAATTCCTTTACTAAATCTCTTAGCTCTATTTGTTGTTCCGTTAACATATGTTCCATTTTTTACTCCTCCTATTAATTCAATTTAAGGTTTAGACTACTAAAATACATCTCTATTTTTATTTCATTAACCTTCTCTAAAAATAACTCCCATGCCTTGCTCAGGATAATTCCATGAATATCCTTCAACACCTTTGTTTAATCGTTCACATACAAAACGACAATTCCCACATTCTAGACAGCCAACATGATCAAAACTCAAAATATTATTAGCTGTATCCCACTTATAACGTTCTGCTGGACAGCAGGTCGTGCAAGCACGATGTCCACAACTTTTACACGCTTCTTTATCTACAATAATGTGGGGATTATGATCATCACTATCGAAGCGGTTCTTTTCTAATCGAACATCAATCGATAACGTCTTCATAATGCTTTCCCCCCTTTAATAGCATCTTTTACTACACTGAAAATAGGTACTTTCCCCTTAATAGATTGCTTTACAACATTCATGACTGATGGAGTTGGATTGCTATCTACACTGTACAGATTTTTCATTAAACTGGTTGCCAAATCAGGGTAAGTAGTAAATAAATGTTGAGAATGACCAATATAATCATGTGAATTTTTAAACGTTTTTAAATCCTTCAAGACCAGTTCAAGCTTACTTTCATATCTATTCAAAAAGTTACTCGAGTAATCATTTGCTTCTATCGCTTCAATAGCAGTCTCAGCAGCAGCAATTCCTGATAAAATAGCGTAATCCATACCTCGAACGGTAAATCCTCTATTTACAACCAATCCTGCTGCATCTCCAGTTATCATAAATCCATTTTTACAGAGCGGCGGAATTGAATGTATCCCACCTTCAGGAATAACATGAGCAGAATATTCGATAAGTTCACCACCTTCAATATACCGAGAAATGGCTGGGTGCATTTTAAACTCCTCTGCAATATCAGCTAATGGTAATTTTGACTTTTTCCATCCATTAGAATCGACTACAAGACCAACAGAAATGCTGTCTTCATTCGTGTACAAAAATGCTCCTCCACTTATACCTTTCGTACAATCACCAGCACATAACAAGGCAGTACCTTTACCACTTTCCGTATTGAAACGTTCATTAATAATATCCTCAGACAATTGATAAACATATTTGACACCAACAGCCATATCTTTTACGTCGGGTGTTTTAATCAAACCTGCTCGTTCTGCAACAATAGCATTTACACCTTCTGCACTTATGACAAGATCAGCTTCGATTTCTTCTTCTCCCGTCTTTATACCACACACTTTACCGTCTCTTATAATTAACCCATCGACCGTTGTACCTGGAATAATCATAGCTCCTTCTTCTTCTGCCTTTGCAGCAAGCCAAGGATCGAATTTAGCTCTCAACACTGAGTATGATTGTTGATTCATTGAAGGAAACAATGAGTCAATAGACATACTGTTTTCCGCAGTCATCATCATCATCATTTCTCGGGTAATCTCTCGTTCTAATGGTGCTTCGCGCCATTCATTCGGCATCAATTGTTCAAGAGCATGTGTATAGAGACGGCCACCAGTCATATTCTTCGATCCTGGTTCACTTCCTCTTTCAACTACCATAACCTCTACTCCTGCTTTCGCAAGACGGTATGCAGCTGAGGATCCAGCAACACCAGCACCAATTATGATCACCTGAAATTTATCTTCAGCCACAGTAATCGCTCTCCTTTAAATAATTGCCTTATTCGCTCTCATATTTGCAATATCTTCTTTTGAATAACCAAGCTGAGCTAATATTTCTTCAGTATGGAATCCTAGTGGTTTAGATTTTACTAAATCTGGATTACCCACACTATTAAATCTAACAGGCGATGTAGGAAATACTACTTCATCTCCAGAAGGGTATGGTACCTTCCTAATAACATCATTTGCCCATGCTTGTTCATCATGAACAACTTCATCCATCGTATATCCTTTTTCAATCGCTACATCGTTTTCTTTAAATAATTTCATAACCTCATCAAGGGTCATTTTAGCTAATTCTTTTTCTAAAATTTCAATAATCTCTTTATTTTTCTTACGATTATTCACTTCTTCAATCGTATTAAAATCTTCATTATCTATTAAATCTTCTCTACCTATCATTTTCATAATTTTCGAAAAATGCTTATTGTATTCAGGAGCGCAGAAGAGGAACCATCTCTTATCCTTTGTTTCATATGTATTATTAAATGGATTTGCCACTTCTTTTCTGCTCTTCGGATAGATGTTACCTGGGAATTGTGAAGAAACAACGGCCACATTCAACATGAACAAAGCGGTATGATGAAGACTAGCTGTCACTTTATCACCCAATCCTGTTTTTTCTCGCCCAACCAAGGCAGCACATATTCCTGATACTAAGCACATAGTTGCTTGAAAATCACCATATGCATTCGGTTCAAGTAGAGGCGATTCACCTCGTTCAGTCATTGCTGTTAAGGCACCACTTCGACAAACATAAGCAGTAGCATCAAAGCCCGCAGTATCTTTTTCAGGACCTTTCTCTCCATATCCTAGAATTTGTGCAAAGACAAGCTTCGGAAATCTTTTGCTCAGCTCTTCATAAGAAAACCCTAACTTCTCAAGAGCTTTTGTTCTATAGCTTGTCACTAGAACATCAGCAGACTCCAATAATTTATATGTTGCTTCTTTACCTTCTTCTGTTTTTAAATTCAAACATACAAATTTTTTATTGAAATTACCTATATCAAAGGCAGGATTCTCTTCTTTGCTATAAGGCATGTTAAATACTCCACCTTGTGTTCTAGCAGGATCTCCCATCGGTGGTTCAATTTTAATAACTTCCGCTCCCCATTCCCCCAAAATTCTAGGAACTGTTGGAGCTGCATAGAACCCTGTTAATTCAACTACTTTTATCCCTTCTAATGGCTTCATAATTTATGACCCTCCTTTTTTTTTGTAAAGGCTCATTATTAAAAACCCCTTCCAAATATGTAATCTATTATTCTAGTAAAGACTATAAGGAAGGGATTTCTTCTAGTCTTTATACTGTCTTAACTTCGTTTTTTGATTTAATTGGTTTAACTTTTCCTACTACTAATAAGACAAGTGCTCCTATAATCGACAATGCAGCCCCTAAAAACATAGCTGTTTCGTACTTACCAGATGCATCAATTACAAAACCAGTTAAAACTGGGGCAAGTATTCCTGCACATGTTCCAATAACACCATATAATCCGACGATCATACCAGCATTTTTCGGAGCAAGAATAATTGGTATAGAGAAAAATCCACCTTGTGTAAGAGTTAAAGCACCCATTGAAATACACAATAATAGAACGGCTGTAAATAGGCTGTCTGTTCTAGTTGCGAACATTAAAGCAACACCACCAGCAATCAACCCTAAAACCGGAAATAATTTCCGACCAATATTTTGTCCGAATCTTTTCGCTGCCCAGTCAGCTAATATTCCACCAAGTGGATAAGTAAATACTGCTACTATATACGGATACATTGTTGCGTATCCAGATTCAGATAAGGATAAGTTACGTCCTTCAGCAAAATAAGTAGGTAACCATGTAAGCAGTAAATAAAAGACGTAATTATAACAAAAGTAACTAATTGTCGCGCCCCAGACTGATACACTTCCGTAAACCTCTTTTGAAGTTAATAATGTACCTGCTACTTCTTTTGCCCCTTGACCAGCCTTAATATAATCTACTTCTTCCTTACTAATAGTAGGATGTAATTCTGGCTTATCTTTACCGAATTTCCACCAAATTAAGCACCAAATTGGGCCAAGAATAGCAAATAAATAAAAGATTGTTTGCCAATTAAAGTTCTCTATTAAATACACTCCAAGTGGCATTGTAATTGCAACACCAAGTGGAACACCAATAAGAGTAAAACCTTGTGCTTTACCTGATTCCTGACTTGGTACCCATTTCGAAACCATAGAAGATGCGGAAGGTAATGTTACACCTTGACCAGCCCCCACCAATGCTCGTACGAGAATGAATAGACCTAGTGAACCAGCCAAAGGACTAAGTAAGGTAAATAAAGACCAAACGAGCGTACCGATTACGATAACTTTACCTGCACCAAATTTATCAGCTAGAAAACCAGCAGGTAACATAGTTATTGCATATCCTATAAAAAACGCTGTTGATACTAAACCAAATTGTGTTGCACTCCAACCATAATGATCCATTATAGTAGAACCAGCTATGGATACACTTGATCTTCCAAGGTACATAAATGTGTAGGCTAATACTAGAATAAAAACAATGAACCATCTTTTATTACCAGTTTTTACACTATTAACAGATCCTACTTTTGCATTATTCATAACTTACTGTTCCTCCTTATATCAGAATTTTTTAGAGCAAGACTGCCTCACAAAAAACGTAAATATGAAATATGATTTGCTTTCATTTCTCAACATTGTCTTCATTTGCAATTTGTATATTCCCAAAGCTATCCGACTACGGAAAACGTTGACCTAAGTCCTTTCATCCATGTGCTGTTAATAATAAAAGCTAAATCTCCTTTCTTAACCTATGAAATAAGAGCAACCTCGTTCTGTTATCAGAATAAGACAAATTCATTCAGATAACTAATTCCTATTTCAAAAACAATTACGATAATTCATAGGAATTGTGAATATATTCACACTCATTCTCATATCACATATAAGGAATAAACATTTATATAGTAAGTGATATAAGTCTTTCTCAAATAAATTATTAGAATGTAAAACATGCAAGAAAAAATATCCGACTCAAAAACTTCATAATTTTTTCTCTTGTGATGGAATATTGTGAATAGATTCACTAATTGGATTTTTTATGAACAAAAGCTCACAGATATAGACACATTATGATTAAAGACCTATACTTGTTTGGAAATGATCTTTTAAGTAAATTTCTGAAGATTTGGAGTGAATCACACATGAATCTTTATCAACTCTATTATTTTAGAACTCTTGCCAAGTTGGAACATTACACGAAAGCTGCTGAAGAGCTTTCTATGACTCAACCAAGTTTAAGTAATGCCATTTCTACTTTAGAATCAGAATTAGAAGTCCGATTATTCGAAAAGCACGGTCGCAATATTAAATTAACGAAATATGGAAAAATGTTCTTACCTTATGTAGAGAATTCTATAAAGGAGCTCGAAGCTGGGGCTAAAAAGATGAATGAAGTTCGAAGCCATAGTGAAGGACTAATAAGCTTAGGATACATTTACACCCTCAGCTCTTATTTTATTCCCAACCTCATTAATAGTTACATGCAAGAATACCCTAATAAGGACATAAAATTTGCTTTTGAAGAAGGTCGTACGCGAGAATTTTGCAGTGCAAGTTTAGTTAAAGACTTAAAAGATGAAAAATGTGATTTAATTTTTATCTCGTTAATTCCAAGTGATCCAGAAGTTGAATTTATTTGTATCGGTGAGCAAAACTTAGTTGCGCTTCTACCTAATGATTGTCCTCTAGCAAGACATGAAACAATTGATTTAAAAGACATAGCACCTTATTCTCTTATTCAATACACAGGGAGAATTGGATTAAAACGAGAAATTGAAAGCCTTTTCAAAGAAATTAATATGATTCCAAAAGTTCAATGTGAAGTAGCAGATGATCTTTCAATGGCAGGGTTAGTAGCAGCTAATGTCGGGATTGCGATAGTACCAGATAATCCAGCTTTTCGAAATTATAATATTACAGTACGACCTATTAGTAATCCATCCTATAAAAGAAAAATTTATCTTGGTTACATGAAGCATAGATTTGTATCCGAATCCGTTTTAAGTTTTAAAGATTATGTTATAAAAACGTTAAACGAATCCAACACACCGAACTCAATAGAGTTAGGGTTAACAAACATTAACCACAATCAACAAAATGAAAAACAATTAGTACACTCATAAACCCATTTTTCTGTCTACAACTTAATAATTTATACTTTTTCTAGTTAGTTAATTATTCTTAGCAGTCAAAGATTTAGATGTACTTGAAACCTAAGTACATCTAAATCTTTGACTGCTATTTCTTTTGCATTCTACTAAATCTATAAATTCAAAGAATTGATTGGTACTTCGAATGCTTTCAGAGACTTTACGCGAGTTTTGATGAAAGTATGATGTATACCTTCCTTTAGAATTCCCCTATTTTATCAAGGGTTTTACATCATATTTAATCTTTTACTATTAAAATATCAGACAGATTTCAAACTCTCTATTTTCCATTTTATAGGAAGATTATTAAAGATTCATAGGTATCTCCTATAAATCACGACAAATGGGTAACAATTACGAATTATTCATTAAATCAGACACTTGCTATACTTTAACCGTAAAGAAGATTAGGTACCTAAATTTCAAAATAGATTCAGGAGGAGAAAAGATGAGTAAATTAACACCAGAACAATTTGAAGCTTATAAAAAACAAATTCGTGAACTAGTAGAAGGTCGTTACGATGAAATGCAAAATGACATCGAGGTTACAAATAAGTTCCCACAAGAGTTTTACGATTTAAACATCAAAAATGATTTATATCGTGCTCCGCTGCCTTCAGAATACGGTGGTTGGGACTTAAGTGAAACACAAATATTAGAGCTTCAAGAAGAATTCAGCCGTGGCCCAGGTGGAATGCGTATGCACTTACACTATGCAATGGACCTAAACTGGCGTCCTCTTTACGATTACGGTTCAGAAGAATTAAAAGCAGAATATATGCCTTTATTCCAAGATAAAACAATCTTCACTAACTGGGCTGTAACAGAGGAAAAAGGTGGTACTGGTGCTGATATTCAAACAACAGCTGTTAAAGATGGTGATGATTACATCATTAACGGTGAAAAATTCTTAATCTCTCATACAGACTGCAGTAATTGGTCTTATATTACTTGTGTAACAAATCCAGATGCAGATAAAGATCATCGTTTATCAACTTTCATGGTTTCTGCTGACACTCCAGGTTATGAATTAACTCCAATGCCACATATGATGGGCTGCCGTGGGTCAGGTCATACAGGATTAAAATTTACAAACATGAGAGTTAACAAAAAGTTCCTTCTAGGTAAAGAAGGTCAAGGCCTTGAAATCGCCATTCATTCCTTATCTGTTTCTCGTGTACATATTGCTGCTAGTAACCTAGGTATGGCACAACGTATGCTTGAAATTACTTTAAAACGTGCTCATGATCGTGTGACTTTCGGAAAACCAATTATTCAACGCCAAGCAATTCGAATGAAAATTGCTGATATGGCTACTTATGTTCACGCTTTACGTACAATGGTTCGTGACTTTGCTAAAGATTACGAGAAAGATCCTAAAGGAGAATATATTGAAGAAAAAGCAGCTATGTGTAAACTATTCAGTATCCAAGTTACTAAACTTGTAAGTGACGAAATGCTAGAAATCTTCGGTGGTATTGGATACTTTGAAGATTGTGAATACGGTCCTGTTGAACGTCTATACCGTGACTGTCGTGCAATGTGGTTAGAAGAAGGTACTCCAACTGTACAACGTATTACTATTGCTCGAAATACAGTTAAGCATGGTGGAGTTTTACAATACGAGGATTAATCCAGAGAATTCTGAGATTTCAAAAAGACATCGGCTTAATGGTCGATGTCTCTTTATTTACATATTTATGTTAATTATCCCCACATACAAACAAGGAGGGAAATACATTGATCGAACAAGAATTCAGTCCACTAAGAAGCAGAGCAACTAGGAAGCCTTGGCCACAATGTCCCGATGTCGTCATTTATCGTTGTAGTCATTGTGGAAAACTATATCAATTACTGGACTACGATAAACCCGTTGAAGAGCCAGTTTGTTGTGAAACACCTATGAAAATATTAAATCCAATACCTTTAAAAGAAGTCTCATCGGATATTAATATAGACTATCAAATTGTTGGTGGACATAATCAAAATGCCGTGCAAGTGTTTTGGGAAGAAAACAGGATTGAGGATAAGCCAGAGTGGATATTACTTAAAACCTATACAGGGGGATACATCAAATATATGACTCCTAAGAAGTTACCTCCCATGGTATTCCCATTATCAGATGAGGATGCCTATGTTTATTGTGACGAAAAAGTTTGTTTACAGTGCGTCTTTCGTTGTAAACGTGGATTTATGATCTATGTATACATTAAATCAATAGGTTTGATAGAAGTCCCTTTAGATAAGATGAATGCTAATTATTAAGTATATTAGGAGTACTCCTTACTAGTTAAACAATAAGGACTGATATAAAATGGATATACGATTTTTTCTATACTATTATAAAACGAAAAATTTAAATAAATGAAACAAAGAAAGAGGGTATCCAATAAAATCATACCATTTGGAACACCCTCTATTCATTTCTATATGTTCCATACTAGTTTCAAAATAAAGAAAAACAATGTTATCCGTTTCTTTATGAACTCTTTGTCATATCTGTTTGCTTAACAAAAGCTAAAATCACAATTGTACTAATAATACATAATGTTCCAAACCAATCTTCGAAACCAAAAGAGACTTTTAACCAAATAACCGAAAGCAATGTAGCGGATAGTGGTTCGACACATGCTAGTAAACTTGTTTCTGTTGCACTAATATACTTTAAACTGTCTAAATAACAATAGAAAGCAATAAGTGTACCAAAAATCACAATAAATATAACTGCAAAAAAAGCATTCATAGACCACTGTCCTTGAAAATCCCATGGAGGATGAATGAAACTAAAACTTATTCCTCCTATTAGCATTCCCCATCCTATCACAAGTGAAGAACCATATTTAGCTAGAAGTTTACTTGGATGTAAGGTATAAAAGGCTAATGAAAAAGCTGATGTAAGACCCCAGAACAAAGCGATGCCGGATATAGATAGGCTCTGTATATTCCCATGTGTTACTAGCATGAATGTTCCAAATAATGCTAAAAACACGGCTATTATTTCTTTTTTACTTGGTATCCTTCTCCATTTCAAAGCAAAATAACAGCTGATTAGCATCGGTGCAATGTATTGTAAAACCGTCGCAGTAGCTGCATTAGAATGCTTAATCGCTGCAAAATAAGTATATTGAACAGCCAACATACCTAAAATACTAAATATAAGTAATGATACTACATCTTTTTGATTTTTCCATACAATCCAAATGTTTAATTTTTCTTTCTTGCTCGCAAAAATTAATAATAAAAGACCTGATATTAATAATCGTACAACCACTAGCCACTCAGGATTAAACCCACTGTTTTGAAATAAATATTGAGCAACTGTTCCTGAAATACCCCATAAAGAAGCTGCACTAAGAACTAATATTATTCCTTTTGTTTTTGAATATGACACAGTAACACTCTCAGAACTCATATGCTCTCCTTGCTATTCTGCAATTCTAATTTAAGACTGTTTTGTTGTTTTCAAATAAATTCGTGAATAAAAATAACATAAAAGGATCGATTGGAGCGCAAAGTACAGGACTCCTATGGAAGCAGTGGGAGACAGGTAAAACCCCACAAAAGTTCGCCTCCGCCCCTGTAAAAAACAAGATCCTCGGAGCTGAATTACTTCAACCGATTCATAGTAAATCAACATTTATTAAAAATGTAAAACGTATATCCGTAGCATCATTTACTAAAAAATAACTGCGTATAGATTTAGTATTCACATGTAATATACCATATATTTACGTAAACACAAATATTTTATCGGAATTTTCAATCAATTAAACAACAACTCAATTCTTTTATGTAACCATTCAAATAGATTCGACACGATTTCTTCAAAGTATTATAATATCTATTTGAATAAGAGAGGTGTTCATCGTGCAAAACAGCAAAAAGAATATAGGTTTACCGCTAGTCATATCCATTATTGCTATTTCATTTTCAGCTATCTTTGTTAAATGGTCGGACGCTCCAGCATCCATTTTAAGTATGTATCGAATGTGGTTGGCAAGTATTTTAATGCTACCGATTATCTGGATCAAACGAGAAGAGTTTAAAAAAATTACGAAAAAAGATTTTATTTTCTTATTTTTTTCTGGAATCTTTTTAGCTTTTCACTTTTTACTTTGGTTTGGCTCTTTAAAGCTAACGACTGTTGCTAGTTCCACAATTATTCTTGCTCTGCAACCGATTGTATCATTAATAGGAGGTTACTTCTTGTTTAAAGAAAGAACCACATTATCAGCATTACTCACAATGGGTATTGCCATAATTGGTGCAATGATGATTGGCTGGGGAGATTTAGGATTAAGTAAAGATGCAATAATTGGTGATTTACTATCCTTTTTCAGTGTAATTGCTGTTGTTGGGTACTTATTAATTGGGCAAAGTATTATAAAAAAAGTATCTCATTGGATTTATAGTTTTTGTGTATTTTTATTCGCTGCAATTGTCTTATCAATCTATAATATTTTTGCAGGAATTTCCTTTACAGGATATGAAGCACGTGAATGGGGAATCTTTTTCTTGTTAGCCATTGTTCCAACAATTTCTCATGTTATCAATAACTGGTTATTAAACTATGTAAATGCTACTACTATTTCTATGAGTATATTAGGAGAACCAGTAGGTGCCTCATTATTGGCAGTTATATTATTAGGAGAACAACTCGTAGGCTGGCAAATTGCTGGAGGATTGTTTGTACTAGTTGGTGTCTTTTTATTCTTATTCCAACAACAAAAACAAGTGGATCATCATAATATCGTAAAAAAGAAAGAATCTTGCGCGTAGTTATACCCATTTTCACTCCAGACAACAAGAACATACGCTCTTTATTATGAAGATAAATATCCTTTCCTTTTTAGGGAATACTAGCATTATACATTCGTATAAATAAAACAATGGATATAGTGAAGGAGAACATATGATAAACAAAATTGGTAAAATAACGATTTACGTGAACGATCAAGCGGCGGCTAAATCTTTTTGGACCGAAAAAATGAACTTTGTAGTTAAGTTCGAACAACAAATGGGGCCAAATATGACATGGTTAGAAGTAGGGCCAAGTGAAAGTGAGTTTACAACATTCGTATTATACGATAGAAACTTAATGAAACAGCATAATCCATCTCAAAATGTCGAGCATCCATCAGTGATATTAAGCACAAATAATATCGAAAGTGCATACGCAGAAATGAAGGAAAAAGGCATTGAAGTAGATGAAATAATGAAAATGCCATACGGATCAATGTTTTCATTTAAGGACCATGAAGGTAATTCCTATTTATTACGTCAAGATTGATATACCAATTTAACTGTGTGATAAGATACTTTTTATAAAAAATGATTTTTTTCTAATCACAGAAAAAAAACAGGTCAATTTGTACAAATTGGCCTGTTTTTTATGTTGACTGTTTTCTTATAAATTTTTTTTCATAAGTTCGCTGAATCAAATCAACATAAAAGGATCGTTAATAGGTTCGAGACTTCTGTGAGAGCAGAATCAACCTATATGAACTACTAGTTCAATGACCATAAAATTTGTGAAAACAAGCCTTTATATTCCCAAAGAGCTACTATAGATGAGTATAAGCATCTTTTTATGTTAGGATAGTGATATACAAAGAAGGAGGAACTATCAATGACTTTTAACCCTATAATTGTTGCCGTGATAGTCGGCATCGTCTACGGAGCAATTAGGACAAGCACACAAGCTCAAAAAGACGAAAAGAAAAAGAAATCCAATCCTTATTTAGAAAGTATTATTGTCAGTCTTGTCGTATATTTAGCGGTGAGTACAATTAATTCGCTATAAAACACTTTCCTTAAAGATTCCATTCCAATAAAAAACGGCATATATTATGTGATATACCTAATTATGCCGTTTATTTCTTATTGATTCTGAATTAAGTAGTCTTTTAAGAAAGCAACGAAACTTTGTAAATCCTCACTTGTTGTAAAACCTGCTTGAGCGGACTCTGCATTTCCTCCACCCTTCCCATTAAACTTGGATAGATGGGCCTTAAAAAGTTGACCACAAGCAATCGATTCTTTTGTACCATTATTCTTTAATATCACTTTGTTTTCCGCAGTTGATGCTAATAATACGATGAACTCATCTTCCTCAGCCAATTTTGAAGCTAATCTTAGTAAATCTTTCAAAGCCTTATCTTCAAAAACATGTGCCA
This sequence comes from Bacillus massilioanorexius, assembly GCF_902374955.1. Classification (GTDB taxonomy): domain Bacteria; phylum Bacillota; class Bacilli; order Bacillales; family DSM-1321; genus Bacillus_AD; species Bacillus_AD massilioanorexius. The sequence continues at coordinate 48,291 of NZ_CABKRX010000118.1, read as the reverse complement.
CTATCTTTCCTTTTGTTTGTTGGAGCAGCTCATTAATTTGATAACTTTCTAGCTTTTCATTTAAACTTTCTAATTGTTTTTCCATATCTTGTTGATCTTGATCCCATTTATCAACGCGGTCTAAAATGGTATTTCTCCCAGTGTTAAATCTCGCAGAAAGTCTACTCAATATTTGCAGTGCACTATTATAATCTTCTTGGGCCCTATAACCACATTTAAAAAAGAGTCTAACCATTCCTTTTTGTTTTTCCACTTTGATAATTTTAATCATACCTATTTCTCCTGTTTGTGAAACATGTGTCCCACCACAGGCATTATATTCAATGTCTTCTATTTCAACAATTCGAATATTTTCTGTAACCTTTGGCTTTTTTACTAAAGTAATTTCTTTTAATTGCTCATTTGTTATAAAGTAGCTTGTAATTTTTCGATTCATAAAGACTTGTTTGTTCACTTCATCTTCGATCCACTTTACCTGTTCTGGATTGATGTCAGGTATGTCTATATCAATACTGGCATATTCTTTCCCAAGGTGAAAACTAACCGTACGTGCATTTAGTAATGTCAGGCATACTGCAGACAATAAATGTTGTCCACTATGTTGCTGCATATGATCAAATCTTCTCTTCCAATCTATCAGACATCGTACTTTATCACCCTCAGGCAACACTTCAACCTTATGTAATACTTCTGCATCTTCATTGAAGACATCCAACACAGGAATTCCATTAATGGTTCCTTCATCACTTGGCTGTCCTCCTCCTTCTGGATAAAAAGCACTTTCTTCGAGAACAACAAAATATTCATTTTCTCTTTCAAATTTTTTTATACATTTTGTTTCCCATTCTATTAAGTAAGAAGAGTCATAATATAATTTCTTCGTCATATAAACTTCCTCTCTAACATTGGTTGTGTAAGTCCTGGCTATTACTAGTAATATTACGGCTAACTAGAACATCAGTCAAATAACGCAAAAAACAGCTTGAATAATCCCCCACCTTTTTCAAATGATTAAAAAAGATGCCAGCAATCATTGTAAATATCCAATAATCCCTGACATCTTTCAATCTATTATTCTACTTCAAAATATATTTTTTCTAAACCAACAAATGGAACTTTAGAATTACCTAATTTAACATTTGTGAACATTAACAAAGTATTGTCTACTTCATTATAAAACATTTTATTTATTGTTCCATATGTGTTGAATTGATCGATTGGTTCCATTGTTAAATAATCATAAGCCTGAATATAATTCTTTTTATTTGCTGTATAGAACTCTCCATTGACAGTATCAAAGGCAATAGAACTATATCCTTTATCCAATTGGCCATAGTATTTCATGTCTGCACTTGGTGTTAACGATGAACGAAAAATATGTCCTGAACCATTAAATATATATTTTCCATCAGGTGTTAACGTTAAATCCGTACTGATATCGTAATCACCATGGTAAGGTGATCTTTGTTCAGCACTTAAAGCACCATCCGTTATAGAATAGGACCCCATCGTAATTGGTGAGCCTGACGTATTTATACGATAAATTCTTTTTTGTGATGGATGCATCTCAATAATATTTTTCTGATAAATACTTTGAGAGCTTAATAGTTTTCCAGTTGAACTATCAAAGCTTTCAATTCTTGAATGTTGACCTGAACCTGAAGAGATATAAACAATTCCATTATCATCTGCTACAATATCATATGGATCAAGATCAATATTAATAAGCTTTTCTTGTTTCATAGTATTAACATTAATCACAGCAAAGGCGCCTTCTTGCTCTTCATCCCACCAACTAGAATTATGCTTTCCTTTTAGTTGAGTCACATAAATTTTATTATTCGCATAAGCAATGCTTTCAGCTGGGAGTGTTAATTCTACTGATTCTATATCATACGTATCATAATTAAGTACTACTACTTCGTTTGTGCTAGCATCTAATAAATAAATAAGCGGTTTTGTTGGATGAAAAGCATAATCAATGATATCCAGATCAAAAAGTGCTTCTAAATATGAATCCGCCACACCTGGATTTTTAGGTTGAAATGCAGGCTCTATTATTCGTGCCATAAATGCTGAAAATTGACCTCTATCAATTGGAAGTGATGGCTTAAATGTACCATCAGAATATCCAACCGTAATGTTATTTGCAGCGAAAGAGGAAATAAAACTATACGCAGCAGAAGAAGGTGAAACATCTACAAAACCTTTTGGATAGATGCCTCTTAGTTCGTATGCTCTAACGAGAATTATAGCCATCTCTGCACGTGTTAATTTTCCCCTAGGATCAAATTTATTATTTCCTTTTCCAGAAATAATTCCAAGTTCAACAGCCTTAGCTACATCCTCATAGCCATTATCCCCAGGCTTAATATCCACAAAATTTGGATTTGGTACTTTTTCAAGCTGTGGCTTCATTTCACGCATAATCATTTGAACTGCCTGAATTCGTTGAATTGGAACATTTGGACGAAAAGTACCATCTTTATAACCATAAATAATTTCTTTACTAGTTAAAAATTCAATCTCTTTTTTAAAGCTTGTCACATCTTTAAAAGACGTATTTGTTGCTGCTTCACTCGATGAATATGGAAAAAATAGACTTAAGACAAGTAACATAATCATACATTTACTAATTAATTTCGACACTACTAACTTCCTTTCTATATTGAGACTGCACTATATTATATAAGAATTTAACAAATATTTAAAAACTTTACATTATTTAATTAATAAAATAATATATTCCAAAAATGGTGATCTCTTATTTCGTATAGATTGACATCGTTTTTAAAATAGAAAATTTTAATTTTTTGTAATATTTTCGCGCATTATTAAATAGCAAGCTTATGAACTGTTTAGTATAATAATAGTGACTAGTGTTTGTTTCGAAATTTACGAAGATGAATGGTAGAAAATACTAAATTTTCCGTAAAGAGTAGAAAGGAGCAAACAGCATGAAAGACATAATTAACGATTTAATTGCAGAACAAGTAGTAGTCGATTCACTTGTGAATTCTTTAACAGAAGAACAATGGCATATGGATATCCCTGTGGAAATGTGGAATCTAAAAGACGCAATTCTTCATATTGCTTTCTTTGATTATGCAGCCAATAAACTGATGTGTGGGGGCGCGGATGATTTAATGGCAATTTCTCCAGAATCAGGTGAAGACAAATATGTTCGAGCTACAGCATTCCATCATTTAACAGGTGCGGAAGCATTAGCTTGGTGGCGAGAAGAACGAACTCGTATGACAGCAACCTTTTTTGATAAAAACCCTAAAGATAGAATTCCTTGGGCACCAGGTTTACCAATGTCCGCAAAATCACTTGTTTCAGCAAGATTAATGGAGCTTTGGGCACATTCAGTTGATATCTACGATGCACTTGGAATCGAACCTGTAGTAGAAGATCGAATAGCTCATACTTTATTTTTATCATGGCAAGCACGACCAAATGCTTATCGTATCAATGATTTAGAATTACCAGACACTCCAATGTATTTAGAACTCGTATTGCCTTCAGGAAAGATTTGGGCGAAAGGTGATCCAAGTGCAGAAAACTACATTAAAGGTAGCGCTAAAGAATGGGCATTAGTTGCCATTCGTCGTAGAAACTGGATGGATACAGATTTAGAAGTTGTCGGAGAAGAAGCACGTCGTTATGCTTCCGTTGTACAAACTTACGCAGGGTGGGCTGATCCAGCACCCGAAGCAAAAAGACAACGATAATAGAAATCATCATAACGTTGACCACTGGCTATACCAGTGGTCTTTTTACATATCATATATAAACAAAAGCGCAAACATCTTGAAAATAAGAAATATCAACTAAAATCACCACGTCCTGTGACACCAACTACATCTTGTTAACCTCCAACCAGCATAAGAAAAGCTAGTTAGAAGGTCGCTCTTTATCTTTACGGATTCGCTAGAGCATAGAGGAGCTAGACACTGAAGATAAATTTCAATATGTTTGATGTAACAAAGAAAAGCTATTCCTTTATAGTTGATTTCATAACCATAAAGAAATAGCTTATTCTTATGCATTATTCATTTGCGAATCAAGTATGATCTAAATACTCTCTTTGGACAATAACGCCTTTATCATACAAGTTTTGAATTTCTTCTTTAGACAATCCCAGTTCCTCTAGAATATCATCATTATCCATCCCTATATTTGGAGCTCCTCTCCAAATTTGACCTGGGAAATTCTTTAATTTTGGTACTATATTAACACCCTTTATTGTTTCTCCGTTTCCTGCTTCCCATTCTGTAAATACTTCTCTCGCAAGGTATTGTGGGTTTGTCATACAATCCTCATAGCTCATAATTCTAGAACAAGGAACTCCCGCATCTAAGAAAGCCTGCTCAGCTTCCTCAGCGGTATGTTTTTCACAGAAAGCTTTAATGTTTGCTTCAAGCTTTTGACCTGCTGAACTATCTAACTCCAATAAAGATACACCAGCTGGAACCTCATCACTTCCATACGTCATACCCATTAAAGGCAATCCCTTTTGTAAAACACCACTACCTAAATACAATAAATAAATTTCTTTTTGATCCATACAAGTGAAGGTTCCATATCCTGCAACAAAGTTGCTATGGCTACCCTCCTTAATAAACTTTTGACCAAATCTAGTATAATCTATAGGATAACGAGACTGTGTTCGCATAAGTAACTCAAATTGAGCAACATCGATACTTTCACCTTTTCCTGTTTCCCTACTTTTCATAACAGCAGCTACAGAAACCCCAAAAGCAAAGAAAGCTGCTACATAATCTGCCGTTAATGGATTTGTAGGCATAGAGGGCATACCAGGAAAACCATTCATATCCATATATCCACCAAAAGCTTGTGCAATAGGATCATAGCTTGGACGCTTTATATAACTCGGGTCTCCCGTTTGACCAAATCCTGAAATATGAACGATAACAAGGCGAGGATTCCTTTCCCAAAGAACTTCATCACTTAATCCCCAACGTTCATATTGTCCGCCTTTAGAAGCCTCAATAAATACATCCGTTTCTTCCATCATTTTTAGAAAAATTTCTTTTCCTTCTTCATTTGCAATGTTCATGGAAATGTTTCTCATATTTTTACGATCTTGCTGCCAACAGCTTCCTGTCATACTGCGACTCATACACGGAACTGATGGATTTTCTATCCAAATGACATCTGCACCATAATCAGCGTATAGCTCAGCTGCAAATGGTCCTGCAATAGATACAGAGCTATGAACAACCTTGATACCTGAAAGTAATCCAAACTGTGGTATATCTGCTCTCTTTACCATCCTAATTCCTCCTGAATGAAGTGGAAACCTTTATTTATATTCTTTTAGAATCGCTCTACCTGCAATATGAATCATTACTTCGTCTGTGCCTCCACCAATTCTAAAGACACGGTTATCTACCCATAGACGTGATATACGACAATCTGTTGTGTATCCAATGCCTCCCATAATTTGCATCGCATCATCAATTACTTCATTTGCTGCTTGAGCACAATATAATTTAGCTAGAGCAGATGAGATTTGAACAGGTTTTTTATTATCCACTTCCCAAGCAGTTTTATAAACCATGTTTCTCATATTTTCTATTTTCATTTTCATAAATGTGATTTTCTCTTGAATCAATTGATTTGCTCCAATAGGCTTACCGAATTGAACCCTTTGATTAGCATAACGAGCAGCATCTTCAAAAGCACATTCAGCTGCTCCTAATAATGAAGCAGCAATTAATAATCTTTCTACTTCAAAATTAATCATTAATTGCATAAATCCGTTGCCTTCAACACCAACTAAGTCTTTTTCCTCAACTTCTACATCTTCTAGGTACACTTCACAAGTATCAAGCATATGCCAACCAATTTTTCCTAGTTTTTCAATTTTAATTCCAGATGCATCCATAGGTACCCACCACATAGAGAAAGCATTACGTTTATCTGCATCACCAACTTCATCGGCATTTCGTGCCATACAAAGCATATAAGGTGATCTTGCCGCATTACTCATGAATGTCTTATGTCCATTTAAATAAACTTTTCCATTTTTACGTTTAAAAGTCGTTGCAATGGCACTACTATCTGAACCTGCTTGTGGTTCAGTAAACCCTAGTACAAAGGCAACTTTACCTTCTTTTATAGCATCCATCGTTTGTTTCTGTTGCTCTTCGGATCCAAACTCTAGCATATCGGCAATAGACAATGCTTGTCCAAAGACAAAGTGTGGACCGCCATTTTTTGTAATTTCCTCAGCTATTAACATCATTGTTTGAATATCAATTGGTGTACCACCATGTTCTTCAGGGACCCCTAATAAATTAAAACCATTTTCCGCTAGTGCTTGTTCAAATCTAGTAGGATAGCTGCCTTTTTCATAGCATTCCTTCATATATTCTTCTGTACAATCTCTTGCCATAATCTCTCTTAAACTTTCTAATAACAATTCTTGTTCTTCAGTAATATTGAAATCCATCTCTACCACTCCTAAAATATTTATTATAAAATAATCTTTTAAATTTTAATTTTCATAATTTCTAATGCGCACAAAGCTTTTCTCTATATTTTTGTATTAATTTATACTTCTGTATTTTCCCCGCATCATTCATTGGAAATTGATTTATGAAGTCCAAATACAACGGTTTTTTATAACTTGATATATAGGCTTTACAATGATTTTGTAGTTCCTCAAGTGTTAATGTGCATCCATTTCGTAATTGAACTACAGTCATAACAGCCTCACCCAATTTTTCGTCAGGTACACCAAACACAATACAATTTTCAACACTAGGATGTGAACGAATGGTTTTAACTACTTCTTGTGCAAAAACATTTTCTCCACCAGATTTAATCATGTCTTTTTTACGAGACATTAAATAGTAGTATCCATTTTCATCTTTTTTCATCATATCTCCCGTACGCACCCAGCCACCATCAATCATAATCTCCTTATTTATCTCTGGATGATTATAATAACCAATCATTGTTGTTGGACCTTTTACAACACATTCTCCTACTTCACCAATAGGTACTTCTTCATTTTTATCATCTATTATTTTCATTTCTAAAAACGGCATTGGCTTCCCAATACTATTCATTTCAGGTAGATCCTTCTCAGCCATTTCTAATGTCAGAATGAGACTAGATCCTGTTCCACTTTCCGTTTGTCCCCAGCCATAATTCATTTGACAATTAGGAAATCCTTTATAGATTCTTTGCGTAATCTCAGAGCATGTAATACCTGCCGCACTTTGTACCAATCTTACTGAGCTTACATCATATTTTGAAAAGTTTGGCGCATTCAACAAACGTAAATATGTGCTTGGAGGTAACAATAATAAATACGTTACTTTTTCTTCTTCAATTAAAGACAAAATATCTTCTTCTCGAAATTTATCACATATGATTAAAGTAGCTCCCGTTCCTATGACTGATACAAACCAACTATGTCCTCCATGATGCTCTAAAGGACACTGAATTAATACAATTTCATCAGGATTAGCGGCCATTTTACTAGACATCATGACACTCATTATTTCAGCTATATCATTATGATGTGTTCTCATTACTCCCTTTGGAACGCCTGTAGTTCCTCCAGTAAATTGAATACGTGAAAGGGCATTTTCATTTTGGAATAACAACGGTTCTTCCTCACTATTCATTTCAGCAATAGATTCCAAATTCCAATAATGCTGACTTGAATTCCCTGAACAGATAAAAAATTTCAACTTTGGAAGTTCTAATTTTATAGCATCAACTTTGGATATAAATTGATCTGAAAAAATCAATGCTTTACAATCTCCTGCATTAACTAAATAAGAAATTTCCCTAGGAACTAAGCGAAAATTCAAAGGAACTGCTATGGCACCAATTTTTTGTATAGCAAAATATATTTCTATTAATTGATTAGAATTGGGTAACAAATATCCAACCTTATCCCCGACTCCTATTCCAAAGTCTAAGAGACCCCTAGCAATCTGATTGACTTTACTATTTAATTCACTATAGGTAATCCTTTTGCCCTTATAAATAATCGCTGTCTTCTGTGGATAACGATTTGCATTTAATATCAAAAGTTCAGCTATATTTTTATATGGCATCCTAAATTCTCCCTTCACAGTATTTAAAGAGTCCTTCTCGATATTTGTTATTTTAGTTAACATTAACCTCCGTCTGCTCGGCTATAAAACAATGCTTCTTGCTATATGCTCGCGTGATGAATGTTAATAAAACAACAATTCCGTAAGAAATTAAACAAATAATCCATGCTAGTCGATAGGAATTTGTTAAATCATAAATATACCCAACACCTATTGGGGTTAGAGCACCAAATGCTCCATTTGCCACTGTAATCCAGGAATAAATTTGACTGTACTCTCTTGTTCCAAAGGTACTTCTTACAGCCAGTGGAGGAATAATAACAATTGATGCATAAGCAATTCCAAACAAGCTAGTACCAATAAAAAACATGACCACACTTTGTTCAGACAGCAACAGAATCATTATTCCAAGAAAGCCTAAACAACACGCAGTAATAGACGTTCTTTCATACCCAATTTTATCCGTTAAAGCACCAAGCGCAATTTTACCAATGATACCTCCGATCATAATGCAGGAAACACCTGTAGCTCCTACTGTCGCAGATAACCCTTCAGAAACGGCAAAGCCTGGTACTTGCTGAAGCATAGAAGCACACATAACAAGTAATCCTGAAAAAATAAAAATCATATAAAAAGGGACACTTTTAAAAGCTTGTTTCGCGGTCATTCCATACTCTTGTACAACTTTGTTATCTTTTACATCATCTTCTTCACCATATGGTTTCAAACCCATATCAGAAGGTTTATATCTTAGTACCAAAATCACTAAAGGCAATGAAAGGATAAGAGAAAAGGTTCCAAGTGCAATCCGAGTAAATCTCCAGCCATATTCAGTAATTAACGCACTACCAATTGGATTAGTAAATGCAGCTACTAAACTTGCTCCCGCAACTACAATCCCCAATACAGTACCTACATTTTTCTTAAACCAATTGTTTATAAGCAAAGGAATTGGGATATACATTAAACTTGCATAACAAATTCCTAAAACAACGCCGGCTATATACCAATGAGTTAATGAATTAAAATAAGCACTTAAAGCATAGGTTGCTCCCATTACAAAGCAAGGCACACCAATGGCAATTTTTATATTTATTTTTGGAAGAATATATCCCACAAATGGCAGTGTGACAGTCATTACGATTTGAATAATTGTTAAATAAAGATTCATCTTCGCTAACGGCCAGCCCATTTCTTCACTAACAGGTTTCAAGTATATTCCAGCCGTATTTGCTACTATCCCCATTACGCACGCATTAACAGCACAGCAACAAGCAAAAATCCACCAAGCATAATGAATTTTTCGTTTTTTAGGATTTTGTATTTTGTTATTCATCTATCCCACTCCAGTCTATAAAACCATTGTGTATTTTTTCACATAGGTAGATAAAAATGATTATTTTTTATTGAATTTAGCTGCTGTTTCTTTATATGCTACAGTTTGAGTGCAAAATGGCGAAGCAGTTGACTCTGCTTCTAATACCGAATCAAGCATAGTACTCATTGTAGCATTTGTTATATTCTTTATAAGCTGAATCGATGTGTTAGATAAAGCCGCTATTTCTTGAGCAAACGCTAAAGTTCCTTGTTCCAATTCCTCTGCTGGAAATACCTTGTTTGCAATCCCTAGTTTATAAGCTTCCTCTGCCTCAACAAAACGTCCTGTAAACATTAACTCTTTTGCACGATAAGGTCCCATTAACTGTGGTAAAAACATCATTGTTCCCATCTCTGGGATAATTCCAACCTTAACAAAATTAGCAGTGAATTTTACACGATCCGAGACATAAATCATATCACAAGCCAATGCTAATGCCATCCCCCCACCAACAGCATAACCATCTACCATTGCAATGACGGGCTTTGAAATATCTTGGATTGTACGTATGGTTCGATTGTATTTTTTTAATGTAAAGCGTGTTTCTTCTATAGTAAATCCTTCTGGACCAGCCTGTTTTAAATCTCCTCCAGCTGTAAAATTCTCTCCTTCACCCTTTAAAATAATAACCTTTACATCAGGATTAGCATCAAGAGCATTTAATTGATCTGATAACATATCCATCATGACGCGATCAATCGCATTTTTTCTTTGTGGCTTATTAATGACTAAAAAAGCAATCCCTTTCTCTCTTATATCCGTATAAATTACGTCTTTCACAAATATGCCCTCCTCGTTTTATTGCCCGACCATTTATTAACGAACACTAAATCTTGATACCTGCAATATATCCCGCTTTTGTTGCATCTGCCATTCGAGAAGGCTTGATACAGTCACCAACCACATGTATTTCCTCCACTTTACCTTTTAAGGCATTTGCTAAATCTAGATTTTGTTCAAAACCTAATGTAACAGCTACTGTATCAGCTGGTGTAAAGAACTCTTTCCCATCAGCTCTTTCAGCAATGACACCTTTTTTCGTAATTTTTTTTACTTTAGTTAATGGTTCTAAAGCAACATGGGGTGACTTTTTAAAAGCTGAAGTGATATGAAAACGATCACTGCCTCCAACGTCCCAACCAATTTTCTTTCTTTCTTCAAAAATTGTTAACTCTCTATTGTGCTCCATCATTTCTTTACCTAGTTCACAACCTGGTAATCCTCCACCAATGACAGCAATACGTTTACGAAGTGGCCATGGAGAAATACTCATTGCTGTACGTGCTAATTTAGGCGTATATATAAATTTCAGAAATATAGATGCACTATTCCACATTATCTTATTGAAAACACCTGGTTTTTTAGGAGGCTTTCCATTCAGCATTTCTAAAAAGTCATGTGATTGAACAACATTACTCCCTTTACTTCCAGGTACATCCAGGCCAACTGGATGACCTCCCACAGCAACAACAACAGCATCTGGTTTTACTTGTTCAACTAAGGCTGGAGTTACCGTCGTGTTTAATTTCACTTTAATTTCTGGATGCTTTTTCAAAAATGTTTTATAGTAATCGTTTAATCGTTCATAAGTAGGACTAAAAATAGCACTCATGACTAGACAGCCACCAATTCTTGGTCCTCTTTCATAAATGGTAACATTATGACCTCTTTTAGCAGCTGTTGTTGCTGCGGATAAACCTCCTGGACCACTACCGATAACCATGACATTTTTCACCTTATTCGCTTTTTGAAGTGGTTGATCAAGCTCTGGACCTAAACGAGGATTTACCCCACAGTATTCTAAGGCTTTACCTTGGCTGACTACATCATCCAAACAACGGCAACAGCAGATACATTTATTAATATCTTCAGGTCTACCTTGACACACTTTCTTAGCAAAATCAGGATCCGCAATGTTATATCTTAGTCCAGCAATAATGTCTGCTCGATGATTTTTCAATATTAATTCCATTACATCTGGATCTGTTTCACGATAACCTGTGGCAACTGGAATATCCGTTACCGTTTTAATTTTTTCAGACACCCAAGACCAATGACCATCAGGAATTTCTTTAGTAGTTAAAGGTACAGATGACTCATGCCAACCAATAGCTAAATTGTGCATATCAGCACCAGCTTTTTCAATAATTGGTGCCACTTTTAATGATTCTTCAATGCCATGTCCTTCTGTAATTCCCTTTACATATTCAAGTGGAGACCATCGAACTAGGACAGGAAAATCAGGGCCACAAGCTGTTTTGATAGCTTGGATTACTTCTACTGTTAAGCGACATCTATTTTCTAGGCTACCACCATACTCATCCGTACGATTATTCGTTGCTGGTGAAATAAAACGATTCAATATGCCTCCGACACCAGCCATAACCTCTACTCCATCCCAACCCGCTTTTTGTAAGGTTAATGAACATTGAACCATTTGCTTTTTAAAAATTTCAATATGCTCCTTCGACATTGTCGTAAAAGGATGCATTCCTTTTAAGATAACTGTTTCAGACGGTCCCCATGGCTTTTCTTCATCCTCATCGTTTGGTTTCCAATCATGGACTGCCCAAGGTTGACCAATTAAAATACCACCATGTTTTTGAACAATATTAGCCATTTGTTTTAAACCTTCTACATGTTGGTCATTATATGCAAATGGTAATGGATGACCCTTTTCAGGTTTACGATGAAAGAATGCAACAGTTTGACAAATAAGAGCCATATCACCCGCTGCTCTCTCTTCTAAATAATTCAACATACGCTTAGTAGGCGCACCTTCATCGGTTACATAACCATGACCAGGAGACATTGAAGTAGTCATCATTCGATTTTTCAATGTTAGTTTTCCAACTTTTATTGGAGAACTTAATGTTGGAAACTGTGTCATAGATCCTTCCTCCTTAACGATTTTACATGTAAATTTCTTGTAAAAAATCGTTTCATTATATTGAAGTGTTGATACTTCATAAAAAGTATTTCGTTTCTAACGAGTAAAATAAAAATTGGGGGAAATTTATTTTACTCGCACAAATGACAAGTGTTTATATTCCGAAATATTTACAAAGGTTTGTACTCATTTCACTATTTATTTCTGAATGACTTATTAACCTAAACGAAACTCAATACCATAGCTACCTACTGGATAATCCCATTTTGAAACAACTTTTCCTTTACTTAAAACACGGCATGTTCCACATTCTAAACAGCCAGCATAATCAAAAGTTAAGGTTCCATTATCGTCCAACTTATATAATCCAGCTGGACATGCTTTCACTAATTTCATCATCTCTGCTTTATTTTTAAAATTATGATTTATTTCAATATGCGCATTTTCCTCATCAACATGAAACTTATTAACGGCCAATTTTTCTTCAATGCTCATATAATGACTCATAGTGCTCTCACCCCTTTAAAACCATCTTTTAGAATGGTCATAAGCCCAATTTTTTTTGCAGGACTCATCGCTTTCGAGAGTAAAGTTCTTGGTTCACTTCCATCAACAATAAACATATCTGCCATAATATCATCGAGCATTTCTGGATATTCGTTAAAAATACGATGATTTTCCATAAAAGCAGGAAATTTACTAAACTGTTTAAGATCTTTCATAACAAAACTTTTTTCTAAGGCTGTTTGATAGGCTGATAGTGTTTTAGTGCTAAAATCATTGCATTCTTTCGCCATTAAAATAGTTTCAGCTGCTATTTTTCCAGATTCTATAGCCAAATCCATCCCTCTAACCATGTAGCCAATATTAATGACTAAATTTGCTGCATCACCAACAACGACTACACCATCCTTATATAAAGTAGGGATCATATTGTAGCCAGCTTCTGGAACTAAGTGTCCTGAATACTCAATGATTTTTCCATCTTTAATCAATGGTTTAATAACTGGATGCTGTTTAAAATCCTCAATCATTTCAGGAATACTCTTCTCGGAATGATCAATATCACCAACCGTTGTGACAATTCCTAATGAAATACTATCTTTATTGGTATATAAAAATCCGCCACCAATGTTACCTGCACTACAAGACCCCGCAAATAACCAAGCTAAACCTTCATCCTCTGTAAGATTAAAACGATCTTGAATAACCTGTTCATCTAATTGGATAACTTCTTTTGCACCTACTGCTACTTCATGGGGCTGTAATTCCTTTTTCATGCCCAACTTTTGTGACAATAATGAATTAACACCATCTGCCAATACGACTACATCTGCTTCCATCTCATCTTCTCCGGCAATAACACCGCAGACTTTACCATCTCGAACAATTAAATCATCTACTCGAATGTCATAAATGAACATGGCTCCTTCATTTTCAGCTTCTTCAGCTAACCAACGATCGAATTTTCCTCTTAAAACAACATAGGAATCTTTTCCTTGTTTACCTAATTTCCCACTACTATAATCCATAGTTACTGCACTTTCGTCCGTTAACATACTAATACGTTCTTTTGTCACTTTTCTCTCTATTGGGGCATTTTCAGCGAAATTTGGAATGATTTTCTCTAAACTATGACTGTAGAGTCTTCCACCTGTCATATTTTTCGATCCACTAAAGCTGCCTCGTTCAATTACAACAACTTCCCGACCAGCTTTTGCTAGAATGTAAGCTGTAATAGATCCAGCTAGACCGCCACCGACGATAATAGCATCAAATTTGTCTTCACTCATCTGACTCACCACGCTATTTTCAAAATATCAATCTAGTTTTTAGCTAATTTAATTAATTCAGGTACTACTTTATAAATATCTCCGACAATTCCATAGTCTGCATAATTGAAAATAGGAGCATTTTTATCTTTATTAACCGCTATAATCGTTTTCGCTCCATTTACTCCAACCATATGTTGAACTTGTCCTGAAATTCCTAAAGCAAAATAAATATCCGGTTTAATCATCGCTCCTGATACACCAATATATCTTCCAGTTGCCATCCAGTTTTCTCCTTCGGCAATTGGACGAGTACATCCAACTTCAGCTCCTACAGTAGAAGCTAATTCTTCAATCATAGCTAAATCCTCTTGTTTCGCTAGCCCACGACCAACTGAAACGACACGTTTTGCCACACCTAAATCAACGCTCTCTCCTTCTTTTGGCCGGACCTCAACACAAGTTACTTTATTTTCTACGGTTACATTGTCAACAGTAAGAAATTCCCCAACAGTTTCAGCATGACTAACTTCAAAAACGCCAGAACCTACTAAAGAAATCACTATGTCTGTAACAGGCTTTTCAGTTCGAACAGCTGATCCACCAAAAACTAAACGTTGTATTGTTAAGTTAGCTTCATTTTCGATTTCAAAAGCTACTGCATCAGGCACTACTCCTGCACTTAAAATGATTCCTAATCTTCCAGCAATCAACTTTCCACTTTTAGTAGCTTTCATTAAAACTAAATTTGGTTTTTCATTACGAATAATGTCCGCAATCGCTATCGTATAATCTTCAATAATTGCCGAACTAACTTTTTCACCTAACCAATATGTTTTAGCACCATAGCTACAAATACGTTCTGCTTCTTCTTTAGATCCAATTGCAATTGCAACTGTTTGGACTCCTAATAGATTTGCACCTGCACATAACTCAGAATAAGATGTTAGATCTTCACTGAAAACCAATACTTTATTTAATAAGCTCATGTCATTTCCCCCTAACAATTACAATACTTTTCTTATATTTTTGAACAATTCCGCAACGGAATCAGCATCATCACCTTCGATAATGACATGCTGACGATCCACTTGTTTTGGTGCTAATGTACTTACAGTTTCAACATATTTACTTGTAGCATCTAAATTCAGATCTTCTAGTTGCCATTTTGTACTAGGTTTTTTACCTGCTCCTAAAATATCCTTCATACTTGGAACACGAGTTACATTAATATCAGTCGTTACTGAAAGAACAGCTGGTAAAGTCACTTCCAATACCTCTACTTCATTTTCTAAAGTTCTTTCTACAATTACTTTATCTCCAGCAGGAGTGATTTTACTTATTCCATTTAAAGTTGTCATGCTCAACATTTCACCTAATTGGACACCAACTTGTTGAGCGTAAACATCAGAAGAACCTTCACCACAAAGAATTAAATCAACATGATCCATTTTCTTTACAGCCGCCGCCAATGTTTTAGCTGTTAAATATGTATCAGCCTTTTCAAAACTATCATCACTTACTAAATAAAGTTCTTGAGGTCCACGTGATAAAATAGCTTTCTTTAGTTTTGTATTTTCAACTTGACTCGTTCCAACTGTTAATGCAGATATTTTTCCGCCTTCGCTTTCAACAAGTTGAACTCCTGCTTCGACAGCATTTAAATCATACTGTCCAATCTTCAATTCAGCTTTATCAAAAGATAAAGTTTGGTCGTCTAACACTTTGATATCCTGTTCTTCTGGAACAATTTTATAGCATACTACTACATCCATATTTTCCACTCCATTCTTTAAACTTTTTCTTAAAAACCCATGACAAAAACGTGTAATGGACCTCAGTCAATGAAGATTTTTCTATAAGTGCAAATACTTTTGCCCCTCACTTATATAAAAAGCAAATAGCGTGCCAAGAAGATACTTTCTTTTTAAAAAAATTTATAAAAATAATCTAGAAAGAAATTTTTGAGAAAGCTAGCACAGTAGAGGTAAATAAATGTTAACCATGAGGCAAGTTTATAGTAGGGATACTAGTTCCGATTTCAAAGGAAACCATCTATTATCTAAAAAAATACGTTTAACACGAAGTATTTTGTACTATGTACATTTCACTTTGTATCACTCACAATGAAACAAATGTGTAACATGTAGAGCAACTTGTTCAAAAAAAAGTGTAACTTTATAAATAAAGTTACACTTTTTTTCGATTATTTATTAACAGCAAATGTTTTCATTTCGATTTGGTATTTTTCTAACTTGCGATATAAAGTATTTCGAGCCATTCCTAATTCTTTGGCCACTTGAGAAATATTCCCACGATGTTTTTCTAAGCATTTACAAATTCTCTCTCTTTCTGTACTCGGAGGTTCAACTTGACAGCTCGGTAGCACATCTTTACTCCCTATTTGTTCTTTAATGTAATCAGGCAACAAATCTATTGTAATAGGTTCGCCTATTGATAATATGAGAATTTTTTCTATAATATTTTTCAATTCACGGACATTCCCCGGCCAATCATAATGTCGTAATGCATCGATCACTTCCTCAGATAAAAGTTGATGAGGAATTTTCAGCTGTTCCGATAAATTCCCATTAAAATATTCTGCTAGTAATGCAATGTCACAACCTCTATCTTTTAATAATGGCAGTTGAATCTCGATAACACTCAAGCGATAATATAAATCAGATCGAAAAGCTCCCTCTTGAATCACCTTTCTCATATTCTGATTAGTAGCCGCAATAATTCGGACATCACATTTTTGGCTTTTATTAGAGCCAATTCGTGTAATCGTTTGCTCTTGAATAACTCGTAATAAACTTACCTGCATATCAAGGGGCATTTCACCGATTTCATCTAAAAATAAAGTACCTTCATGGGCATATTCAAATTTCCCAATTGCACCGCCTGCTTTTGCTCCAGTAAACGCTCCACTTTCATAGCCAAATAATTCACTAGCAAATAATTCTTTCGGTATCGCACCACAATTTATCGCAACGAACTTTCCTTTTCTACCACTTAAGCGATGAATTGCCTTAGCTACAACTTCTTTACCTGTACCTGTTTCACCTAGAAGCAAGACATTTGTATTATATGTAGCTACTTTTTTTACAATTTTATCAACATTTGTCCACGCAGGACTTTTTCCAATATAATCTACAAATTGCTCGTTATTTCTTGCAACAGGCTCTGATTTTTTTTCTTCTGTCATTGAAGGTATTTCAAACACTAATACATTATGAATTAGACTATTTGGAAGTTGTATTTTTTTATTATATTGTAAGAGAAGTCTATTATTTTTAAGCGTTTTTGAACGCTTGAATCCTATTGTTAATTGATTAGATAGATTATTTTGTCCATCTAGTAAATACGATAAATCCTTTCTATCCATTAAATAGTCCCCAAAAGATTGTGTTCCGTAAGCCCATTCATCATATTGAGAAACAATGTTCCTTCCAACCTTATTTGTTATTAAAACTCTTCCACTATCATCTAAGACCACAATTGCTTGATTGCTTTTCTCAATGAGCCTTTCAAATCGTTTTGCTATTAACATAAGCTTCATATTTTTATTATCTTTTTGTAAAAAATCAGAAATGATTTCAGCAGCTTCTACACAACAATCCAATGCATAATCAGGAAGGGAAACAAAAGGATTTGTTATCGTTAAAACGCCAATCATTTCTCCATTCACTTGTATAGGAGCACTTACACCAGAATATCCTTGGGCAACCATTCGATAATTTTCATAACCCTCTGCTCTATATGGCTTCTTTTCTATTAATGATATAGTAACTGAACCACTTCCTGTTACCGCTTCATCTACATACGTTCCAAAGGTTCGGGGATAAAGCTCTAACGGTGTTAATAGTTCAAAAATAAATCCATTCTGATCACAAATCGTAATATTACTATTAAACATTGCAAGTAAATATCCTAATACCGGATTTGCCATTTTCAAAAAGTATTCATATTCAGTTCTCTTCTGTTTAAGTAGATCCTTCGAAGGCTTTGGAAAACTAACAGACCATGGATCTAATCCACTTTCCTTACATCTTACCCATGATCGTGCAATTTCTGGCCTAATTTTATCTTTTAGAAGTGTTCCTTGACCAACAAATGTCTTCCACGCTGATAAAACTTCTTCTGAATTATACTCCATCACTACATCTCCTCTTTCATTAAGAGATTCGAATTAATAATTTTTCCGCTTATTTTGCCCAGCGATACCTAACGCTTTTCTATATTTTGCTACCGTTCTACGAGAAATAGTAATTCCTTTTCTATTAAGAATTTCTGTTATTTCAAGATCACTTAAAGGCTGTAACGTATTTTCTTCGTGAATCATTTTTTGAATCATTAACTTTACTTGTGTAGCAGTTGTATTTTCCTCTGACTTTTTCGTAACATTTGAATTGAAAAAATATTTCAAAGGAAACATTCCCCATGGCGTTTGTATGTACTTTCCTTGTACCGCTCTACTTATCGTTGAGACATGTACTTCCAATGCATCTGCTGCTTGCTGCATCATTAAAGGCTTTAGTTCAGATGGACCACATTCAAAAAATGAATATTGTTCATTAAGAAGGAAAAAGGCTAATTTTTTTAGGGTTTCATAACGCATTTCTAAACATTTCATTAAGTTTCTCGCTTCATTATGTTTACCACGAATATAATCTTTCTCACCAATTTTTATTTCTTTATTATGTAACAAATGCAAATATTGTTGATTAATATTAACAACTTGTCTAGTATCGTTATTAACAATAATGGTGAACTCAGATCCACTTTTCCTTACTAAAACATCTGGAATAATGTAGTTAGTAATCATACTTTTTTCAAACATATTTCCTGGTCTTGGATTCAAAGTACGTATATAATCTAGAATTCTCTGAAGCTCATCTTTTTTTAATCCATATTTTTTAGACAGTTTAGACATTCTTTTATCCGCTAAATCTTCTAAGTCATTTTGTATGATCTCGATTACGATATGATAATTTGGAACAAAAGCATCGATTTGTAAAATGAGGCATTCCTCGATATTTTTTGCACCGACTCCAAGTGGAGAAAAAGATTGAATCGTTTTTAATAATCGTTGTACTACAGGAAGACTCTCACTAAATTGAAAGGCAATTTCTCGTAAATCTCCAACGAAATAACCATCATCATTAATGTTTCCAATAATCTCCTCACCAATAACCTCTTCTTCATGTGAAAGATTGCACATTAATAATTGCAAATGAAGAAAGCCGTGTAGAGTTTCACTCTCATGCACATTTCCTTGATAACCTTCTCCTGCTGCTAAATTTTCCATCAAATTATTTTTTTTCTGATTACTAGTAGACCTTAAAAATTCCGTTCCTTCATTTTCGACTGCGTTTTTTTTAGATTCTGATAAATCTAATTCTATTAAAGGATTGTCTAAAATGATATTCTCTAAAAATTCATCCATTTCGGTTACAGGTAAAGCTAATACTTGCAATCCTTGAATAGCTTTCGGACATACTTTTTGCTGTTGTTTCGGCGTCAAAAGCAATTGATTTGCCATGTTTACCTCCCACTTCGAACATGTGATTCATTCGATTAGATTCAATACTGAAAAAAATAATAACCAAATGGAATACAACTTGTACATCTCACAAAAATAAAATTCATACTGGCGAAAAGTAAATTTTTCTAAAAAATACGGTCTGAATGAACAAACTGTTACTCTATTGTGACATATTGTTCAATTACATAAACATATTTTTCAGATATTATCTGATATAAATCTAATAAAATTTAATATACAAAATGAATATCCTATTACTTATTTCCCATTATATATCTCCTTTTCATTATTGCTATCAAAAATATACTATTTCACAAAAATGTTTAAAAGTCATTTTTCATATAAACCATCCTCAAATTCATCTGTATCTTTCATCGCAACCATTTAATATCCCATCCACCCAATATAGTTTGGCACGTCATTTGCTTATTATTTATTGTGATGAAAGATATACCCTCATCATAAATAAAGTTATACGAAATGAACGAGAGTATATTCTTTCGTAGAACAAAAAGCAAGGAGGAAATTCAATGAAAAGTACAGAAATCCCAGTTTTCGGAAACCTTAGAAATCTAAAAGTCATAAATGCTGCTTCTGTTATTGCAGGGCCATTCATTTGTGGTCTATTTGCTGAACAAGGTGCAAATGTGATTCAACTTGAAAGCGTTCTAGCAGATGACATGTTCCGAAATTTCGGTGATGCATGGTCAGTTGAAAGAAGAAATCAACGTATGGCTTCTTTAAACATTCCAACTCCAGAAGGAAAAGAAATACTACTACGAATGGTTAAGTGGGCTGACGTCATCGTCGAATCTTCTAAAGGAGGCACCTGGGAAAAATGGGGAATTACAGATGAACTATTATGGGAAGCAAATCCTGCACTAGTTATTGTACATATTTCCGGTTTTGGTCTAACAGGTGACCCAGATTATATATCTCGTCCTTCATTTGATAGTATTGGACAAGCCTTTAGTGGATTTATGAGCATAAATGGTATGCCAGATCCAAATCCACCATACGTAACAAAACCTTTTACTGGCGATTTTATTACTGGATTATTTGGTGCGTGGGCTACATTGGCAGCCGTTATTCATGCAAAAGAAACAGGAAAAGGCGAAAGTATTGATGTTGCGCAATTTGAAGCAATGGCTAGATTACAAGGAAATTATCTATCTGATGGGTTAAACAAAGGCATTCAATATCCAAGAATGGGTAATTTAGATGTCCTTGGTGCATGTAATGGTACTGAAAGATGTAAAGATGGCTGGGTATTTATTGCTGTTGGAGGGGCAGGACCTGTAAGTAAATTAATTAAACTATTAGGTTTTGAAGATGATCCAGACTTCCAAGGAACAATACAAGGAATTTATCGACAAGATAAAGAAAGAGCTGCTAAGTTCGTACCAGCATTAGAAGCATTTTGTGCAGCCAGAACAGTCGATGAAGTCGATAAAATCATGGCTGAATTAAAAGTTCCTTGTAGTAAGATTATGACTTATGAAATGATGCTTGAACACCCTCACTATCAAGCTCGTGAAACGATTACCGAATGGTACGACGAAGTAACAGATCGAGTTATCAAGGGGATTAACATGATACCTAAATTTAAAAATAATCCTGGTCAAATATTCCGTAGCGGTACGAAATATGGAGTAGATACTGAAGACGTTATGCATGAATTTGGTTATTCTGACGCTGAAATTGAAGCATTTTACGAAAAAGGCATTATAAAAAAAGCAAAATAGTCTCATAACACTATTTATTCTAATAAAGCTTCTCATTTTATTTATATATATATCAAGTAGTCTAAACATATTTTAAGGAGTGTATGATGATGCATTATAGTTGGAAAATATTAATCGCATGTATAGGATTTTATGCAGTCACTACCGGTGTATTATGTAATACAGCTGGTATATTCTTAACTCCAGTAATGGATGAAATGGGTTGGAGTAGAACTGATGCTTCTATGTATCTCACAATCTTTCCTTTAGTAGCAGCCGTATTACAACCTATCGTTGGTAAGGTTTTTCAAAAATCTAATCCTAAAATAATCTTAACTATTTCTGTACTAGTCTTTGGATTAGCTTATATGGCTACTTCTCAAGCACAAACTGTTCTAGCTTGGAACTTATTCGGTGTAGTATACGGGATTACAGCCGCTTTCTTTATGTATATTCCAGTTCCTTGGTTGATTAATAATTGGTTTACAAAAAAAGCTGGGTTCGCTTTAGGTATCTCAGGTGCAGCATTAAGTCTTATTGCAGCATTTGCAAGTCCTATAGGAAATGCTCTTATTGCTGAATATGGCTGGAGACCTACACGATTAATTTTTGGAATTGTTGTTCTAGTTATCGCTGTTCCATTAACTCTAATTTTTGTTAAAAAATCTCCTGCTGAAATCGGACTAAAACCTTATGGATATGAAGAAAATAATAAATCAAATACACAAGAAGCAGAAACTACAGGACTTACACTTGGTAGAGCAATAAAAACACCTGCATTTTATTTAATTTTACTTTTGGCCGGAATCTTCTGTCTATGCGCTTCATTCTTTCAACAAATACCAAGCTTTGCAGCCACTGGTGAGCTAGGAGCTGCTGCAGGAGCAATGGCTGTCTCTATTATAATGGTTGGTGGTATACTTGGAAAAATCATTTTAGGATGGATTAATGATACATTTAACACTCTAGTAATGAGTGTAGTCAGCGCTCTTTGCGGTGCTATTGGTATTGCATTAGCCTTTTTCGCAGGTAGCAATGTTATGATATTCTACATCGGTATGGCAATCTTCGGTGGCGGATACTCTGGACTAACATTAGTTTGTCCAATGGTTACAAAAGGAGCTTTTGGTGCAAAAGATTATAGCCAAATCTATTCATATATTACAACTGGTATTTTCTTATTCAGTGCTGCAGCACCATTATTATATGCTCGTATTTATGATTCAACTCAATCTTTTGATCTTAGTTTCATCATCGTAATTGTTGCCTATATTGTAGCAGCAATCCTTGTTCCAATTATTTTATCTATGGGTAAAAAATTGCAACAACAAAACTAACATACAAAAAATGAACAATGAATAAACTTAGTTAGTGTAATAATCTGTATAAATCATAAATAAACAGTTTATTAGGCGTATGATTGTTCAAATGTTCACAATTAATAAAAAACCTATTAAATCTTTTTTTAAGTTTTAATAGGTTTTTTATTCTTTATTAAATAGATGCTACTAATTAAACATTAAATTCATATAGCCTGAAATATCACTTTTTATCTCATTTTGTAAAAACTTGATACAACCAAGTGGCACTGGATCTCTATTTTTTATAAAAGCAGTTGTAATGGTCATATATTTTTTATTCTCTTTTTGTGCTACCGCATTAGCCAATAATATGAGCGCTTCCTGACTCATTCCAAAGCCTTCTTGTATCCATAGTTCGTTCTCATAAATCCAAATAAATCCATACGCTATATACTTATTTTGTCGTTTTAAGCTATATATTTTACCTTCTGTCGCTTGAAACATAGCTTTTTGTAGTAACCAATATTCTTTAGTTCTAAGTATATAACTCATTTGCTCGTTCATGTTCATTTCATATAAACGAATAACTTCTTCTAAATTTTTAACTGTCACCTCTTCAACAACTGCATTGATAGCCATTGACTCTACTTCCATTTTCATTACTGAAGTTGTAAATTTTGGTTCATATCCATATTTACGATACAGATTAAAAAGCCACTTCTCTTGAGGAATTAATACGGAAGCAATATCTCCTTTTTCTCTACCTAAATGACAAGCATACTCCAAAATCTTTTCCATATATCCTTTTTTCCGATGATTTGGATGAGTACATACACCAAATAAATAATGAACAGGATAGACAAACTGATTCATTTTTAACTTTAAAGGATACATCTGAAGCATGGCCACAATCTTATCATTCTCCAAATATAAAAGAGTATTTTCTATTTTAAAATACTCTTTAAAAAACCATCTATTAAATAAAGGATCCTCTGGAAAACACATTTCAAATAAGCTTTGAATAACCTTTCGATCTTCTGGTATAGCAAAACGAATAGGCATGACTTTATTCATCTCCATTTTTCAATGTTGCTCTATATTTAGTACCCAAAAAGGCAGGATGATAAGAATTTTTAGCTTTTCTTAATCCATCTATTCCCAAATCTTCTTCTCTGTTTATCCACATAACATCTTGACAATTGGCTATAGCAAATTGTTGATTAATCATTTGGTAGGCTCCTCTAATATTCGAATCTGCTTTTTCAACTTGAATGACAATCATGTTTTTAGAGGTTCGTGCTCCAAGAGTAAACGCAATTATACTTTCATCTAAACGAAGTGCACCTCCAATAATATCTAACTCTTTCATATTTTCTAAAGCAAATGTAACTGCTTTATTTTCACTATAAAATATAGGATGGTTATTGCTTGCATTTTCTAGACACCATTTTTCATGAAAAGCGATGATTTCTTCCATATTAAATGCACTAACTGATTCATATTTCCATCGATTTTGATACATTTTCATAAAGCGATTAATTTGGTTTTTTTTACTATGATATTTATTTCCTTTAAGAGAAATCAAATCTTGACTTCTATAAATATAATCACTTAAATCTCTTAATTCTTCTATTATAAACTGATTCGGAAAATGAGTTTCTAGCCATTTTTTTTGCTCATAAGAAATAGAAGTAAAAATTAAGAAAATACCTCTTTCCAATGCATCTCTTTGGATGTATGAAATGGAACGACTCAAATCTCCTGATCCAATAGGTAACATGTATACAGGAGTTTGATCAAGTATAGAATTCATTTTTACAAATAAAAAATCCTCCTTAATACAATACTCTGTATTACATTGTTCACTCCAAATAAAAACATCTACTATACAATAATCACTTAAATAGTTTTTTGTTTTTTTAAAATAATTATCAAGTACAGATTTATCTTGAAGCGAGATAGATTTAAACGCCAACATAATAAATATAAAACTCCTTAGCTGTATAATTTCAAGATTCGTCATTTCAATTATTACTGTGTTTTCTATCCTTTTATTATACAATAAATCGATATCTATCTTACTCAACATTAAGATTATTCAATATTTTGCCTCATCATTACATATTATTTAAAAATAATATATAAAGAACAAATTCTTTTAGTAATAGAAAGCTTTTGATTTTACATTTTTCTATTTATGTATGGCTTTCTCTCCCTATCATAAGCGATTTCCACAAGAGTCCCCTATTTTCATACTCAAACATGAATTTCACATCAAACACAATGTTTAAGAAACATGAATTTCCAACAATTAATCATGAAATCGCAGCATCTGGTAATAATAAAGTCATCGTTTCCGTATGACATCCTAACTATTTTAAGTTTTTTAATAAGATAAGGGGGAAATTATTATTACAACTTCAAAGTTCTTGAAATTATTAAATCTTGCTCTAATCGGCGGTTTTATGTATGCCTTAATTGAGATATTATGGCGAGGGTATACGCATTGGTCAATGGCCGTTGTAGGTGGTCTTTGCTTTATAGTACTAGGCATGCATAAACATTTTTTCTCAGAAAATATGCCCTTATTAGCTCAAGCTATTATCGGTACTTTTTTTGTTACGTTTATTGAGCTAATTTCTGGATTAATTCTTAATGCATGGCTCGGATTATCCGTTTGGGACTATAGTCATGTTCCATTTAATTTTCTCGGCCAAATATGCTTACCTTATATGTTTCTATGGCTACCATTATCCATGCTAGCGATTATACTTTACGATTGGTTAAGATATTGGTTATTCAATGAACAAAAACCTACCTATAAATTAATTTAAACACCTTACTTGCGTACAGTAGTATTTGCTCACTACTCTCAGCATAAAATGTTCTTTTTAAATAACCACTCGGTTGGAGAAAACTGTCTGAGCATTGGAGCTAATATTTTCGAAAACAAACTTTCCACCTAAAATTAGTGATAAATAGGTCGGCTGAATGAAGCGTAACGTGCGAGACTCCTGCGGGAGCAGCAGGATAGATGAGACTCCACAGTCGCTATGTGCTCCGAGGAGGCTCAACGCCCGCTCCGCAGAAAGCGAGTATCCTGAAGCGTAATTCAACCTATACTCACCTTCTTCATAAGCAACAAAGTTTGCAAAAACAGCCCTTTCCTACACAAATAAAAAAACGCTCACTGTGAGGTTCACTAAAAAGTTTTCCTCACAGGAGCATCCTAATAAGATGTTATTAATAAAAGTTATATAGTTAGTGACAAGCGCTCTTTTATCGTTTCCATTACACCATTTTCATTATTCGACTTGGCTTCAAATCTAGCTACTTCTTTTATCTTTTCATGGGCATTCGCCATAGCATAACTATTATATGCAGATTTCATCATTTCTAAATCATTTAAATAATCACCAAATACCATTGTTTGATCAGGAGATATATTCAAGTACTCTTGAATTTTCTCCATAGCAACTCCCTTGTTTGAGCCGCTATTCATTATATCCAACCAAATAAAGCCACCAACTGTAACTTGTAATTGCTGTTGGTATTCTTTGAAATAAGGCATAGAATGATGCTCCGCGCCTTTAAAGTCAAGAAGAGCAATCTTCAAGATATCGTCTTCCACTGTAAGTAAATCCTCGACAAATTCTCTTCTAGCATAATATTTTTCTACTTCACTTAAAACTTTTGGTTCAGTAGTTTCAATATAGGCAGATTTTTTTCCACATACAACTATATTAACATCAGGAATTGTTCGAGCAAGCTTCACAATTTCGAAAGCAGTCTCACGATTTAAAGAATTTGAGAATAATTCCTTTCCTTTGTATACAACATACGTACCGTTTTCTGCAATGAATAGCATTTCTTCTTTTATATCATTAAATCTTTCTACAAGATTATAATATTGACGGCCGCTTGCAGCTCCAAAAATAATACCTTGTTCATTCAGCTTCTTATAAATAGGATAAAAATCCTTTGGAAATTGATTTTGATCGTCTAAAAATGTTCCATCCATATCAGTTGCAATTAATTTAATCATCCGATGTCTCTCCTATCGATATATCTGCTATTTTACCAATTATTGTAATAGATGTGCCATTTAATATTATATCATTAACAAATGGGCTGACCACAATAGATAATAAATGGAAGACAGTTAAAATACTATTCATCATATTGTAGAGCGCTTATCCCATACATATGCGGTTCTTTTTTGTAACAAAATAATAGCATCAGCTATTTGCTTAATCCCCTCTTCCATTTGAGAACATTTTACTTGAGAGATACTTAAACGAAGTAAAGTATCTCTTTTATACACAGGTAGAAACATTCTGGCAGTATCATCTACATAAATATGTTTGTTTGATAATACTTCTACCATTTTTCTCGCCTTTACTTTTTGAGGAAGAAATATGGTTAAGTAAAATCCAGAGGTTGGCTTCGAGTATTCTGTACCTGGGGGTAAATACTTTTCGTTTAAAGGGTTAATTTATACAAAAACAGGAAGACCTCTATACATTTACATATCTAAATGATATAATTGTGATATCAGATTGATATATCGGAGGCGATTGTAATGAGAGAAAAACAAGCTCTTAAAGTAAATGGTTACTTTGGAATTATTGTCGTGTTAGCACTTTTTGGTCTTGCTGTATTCTTATTAATGAATGTAGGAACTACTGGTGCCGCTTTAGTTCTACCAATTGTAATTGTCATAATTGCCGCTTTAATCCTGTCTGGACTAACAATTGTCCAACCCAATGAAGCGAAGGTTCTAACATTTTTTGGGACGTACACTGGTGTAATTAGAGATCAAGGATTATGGATTTCCATTCCTTTAACATTGAAATCAAGTGTGTCTCTTCGAGTGATTAACTTCAATAGCGAAAAACTAAAAGTAAATGATTTAGAAGGGAATCCTATTGAAATCGCAGCTGTTGTTGTATATAAAGTAGCAGATAGTGCTAAAGCAACTTTTGATGTAGAAGATTACGAAGAATTTGTTCAAATTCAGAGTGAAACTGGCATTCGTCATATTGCAAGTCAATATGCATATGATCATTTTGAAAAGGATACCGAAATGTCACTAAGAAAAAACAGCGACGAAATTGCTGATTTCTTAGCTCAGGATCTTCAGCATCGTTTAGCTGTAGCTGGTGTGGATGTTATCGAAGCTCGTATTATGCACCTTGCCTATTCTTCAGAAATCGCATCTGCCATGTTGCAAAGACAACAAGCTCAAGCTGTATTATCTGCACGCAAGGTTATTGTAGATGGAGCTGTCGGTATGGTTAAGAGTGCGATTGAACAATTAGCGGATGAAAATATTATCGATTTAGACGAAGATAAAAAAGCTCAAATGGTCAACAACTTAATGGTTGCTATTGTTTCTGATAAAGGAACACAACCTGTTATCAATACAGGAAGTATTCATTAGGATTTAATTACATGGCTAAAAGAAAAGCGTATCCGCTAAGAATCGATCCTAAACTTTACGACGCTCTCGAAAAATGGGCAGAAGATGAACTAAGAAGCGTTAATGCTCAAATTGAAATTCTATTAAAAGATGCAGTAAAAAAGGCTGGAAGATTAAAAAAGGATACTGAGTAACCCCTTTTGGATACCCATTTCTTCTTCGCAACCAAACCATATTAAGAAAAGTGAGTGAACAGAGGTTTACTCGCTTTTTTCATTTGAAAGCCAGAAAAAATATATTTAAACATGTAATATTTGATTGGTTGCATAAATTAACAAAGAAGGATTGTGACATTTACCTTCAAAAATATGACTCAGAATGACTCAGTTTTATCGAACTTTTTTCGTAAGGATGAACCCTATGAACATACATCAAATCATTCCATATATCGAAAATCATACAACTCTATATAAAATGCTAAAGTATTGTCCATATGAAATCTTAAAACAATGGAAATCGAAAAATTCACAAGTGGTTCCATTATCTATTCCCAAGGAGAAATATATAATAGCGTAAGCATTATAGTTGAAGGAAAAGTTAATATTTTTGTGATCGCTGAAAATGGGAAAAAAATAGGTTCAAACTGTCTATGAAATAGGAGATATGGTTGGTGAAATTGAAATTTTCAATCAAGTACCTTTTATGAGTAGTGTTGAAGCATTGACAGGTGTAACCGTTATAACGATCAACCGAGAATGGTTTTTAGCTTGGTTAAAATTAGACCATAATTTCAATGCACATTTCATCAAAAAATCTGTAGAGATTTCTTATCATATTACAAAAAAAGATGAATTTAATAAACTGTATTCGATACATGACCTTATTTGTAAACATCTAATTGAAAAAAGTTCTAAAGGAAAAAAGTTCTAAAGGAAAAAAACTCCTGAAGGAATTTTAGTAACTATCGATACGCATAAGCTTAGTGAAGAATTCGCAGTCACACAACCCAAGTGATAATTCCTTTTGTAGATAGCTTTGTCGTTGGAGTCACATCTTCTTCACCTTTATTTTTAATCCAATAGTATCAGCCAAATATGTTAAATAACGACTAGACTGTACGTAATGTTTATTCTTAATTTAATTAATCTGTTCATTTGTATGGACGGCTTACGAGAATGGAAACAAAATTATTATAAAAATACATATACAAGCTTAACAAATTCTTAAATCTGCCCAATACAGTTTTGCTTTTATAAAACGTCTGGTTAAAAATCAACTACAACGTATAACAGTACTTTATAAAAAATGATTATTCGAATAAAAATGTCCTCCTTATGTCATTCTAAAAAAGAAGAAATGATAAAAGGAGGATTTTTTTGAAACCTTTAACTGCAAAGGAAGTCGAGTACATCGTTGACTCGATGTCTAATGAAGATTTACTTATCAAACAATGTGTATCTGCAGCTGCCCAATCCAAGAACATCGCTGTACAACAAATATGTGTACAATTATTAGTACAGCATAAAAAGCATTATCAAGATTTACTTACTCTTTTACAACAACATACAGCAATTGCACCAAAAACGGTTCAAGAAGCTAATCAAATGGAACAGATGCAGAAATTACAAACTGCACAAAATCAAAATCAGCAAATTATGGCGAAACTACAACAAGCCAATCAAGGCTTTCAACACCCATTAAATTAAGGAGGCACACATATGGCTCAACAAAATCCAATCCTTTCAGATGAAGATTTACTTTATACCATTTTAGCCGACTTAAAACGTACTTGTAGAGAGTATACAACGGCTACGACAGAATCTAACTGTCCTGTTGTTCGTCAACAATTTCAATCCCTTTCACAAAGTAGTTTAGTGCTCCAAGGGAAATTATATGATTTTATGTCTCAGCAAGGTATGTACAGTACCTCCTCACCAGCACTTGCTTCAGACATTACCAAACAAATAACTGAATATGGACAAACGCAAACACAAACTAATCAACTAATCCAACAAAATATACATCATTAACAAAGCTATATGATAAAAGAAAAAAAACGATAGTCAATCCTATCGTTTTTTTCTTTTATCATGGAAGTCTATTCTATATTCAATTAACCAGCAATCTCTATACTCACCTTCATGTAATTCATGTTTCGGCATTAGCTTTATCTTTTGATAACCACATTTCACATAACAACGAATCGCTCTTTTATTCCATGACTGGGGTCCATAACAACCGTACTAGCTTGTTTGTCATGAAACAAATAATCCGTCATAGCTGAAACTAGTAGTTGGCCAATCCCTCTATCCCAATATTTCACTTCTCCAATAAATTGATCAATCCCAAAAATAATATCAGCTTTGTTCAAATATCCGTATACTTTTCTCGTTTCAAAATCTAAAGGATAATACTGAATATATCCTATTTCAATATTTTCATATTCTATCAAGCATTTTACGGTATCAGTCTCATTTTCAAAAAATACGTTGTACACTTTTTCTAAATTAAACGGATTATCTCTGCCTTCCTGAAAGGTGCATCCTTCTTCTCTAATAGCCTCACCTTTAACTTTTCTTTTTGAAATAACATCTTTTTCTCTCCTAGAAAGCCTTCTAATATCAACAGTTGTATTCACAATAAACTTTACTCAGCCTTCATAATAACAAATATAGAAATTTCAAGAATGATAGGAATACATCATCCAAAAGCCGATATCCTCAAATCCTAATCTTTTATATATCATTCCCGCTTCAGAATTATCATAAAATAAACAAAGTTCTTTACCTTCATTTAATAATAGATTGCAAAGCTTAATCATGCACTGTGTAGCATACCCTTTTTTCTTATAGTTTTCTAGTGTAGCTACTCCAACTACCATAGCAGACAATGTATTTTCAGCCGAAGTTGATGCTGTTGAAACCATTTTATCATCTTCTCTTATAAAGAAAGATCTTGATACACCCCGCTCCAATCCGCGTCGCTTGGAATCCACGGTTATCATTGAATCACTGAATTCAGGAATTGAATTTAATAATGCTACTAGTTCTTCTGCATCATGTGGCATTGCTTGTTGTACGTCAGTTGTTTCACTAGAATTCACACTTTTATGTAATTCTGTACATTTTGCATAATAGGTTTGTCTTTTTCTTTTTAAAGTGTTTTTTATGTAAGGCTCCATTTTTTCAGTAATATTCTTTAATCCTGACATCATTGAGAAGTTAGGATCGTTCATCATAATTTCAGAAAATCCTTTTGCATCAAATGTTATCGTTGAGCTGTATGGTATATAGTTTTGTTCATATTTTAGTAGGACAGCAATTAATTCACCTTGATCATTAAAATCTCCCCAGATTTTTTGAAACTCCTGTTCGTACCCATATGCCTCTATATCACCTATTATAAATAGGTTTTCAGCAGCTTGTTTTTTTAATAATTGAAAGCAAACGTCATGATCCTTTTCTGTTAATCTTCTTATCACAATATTCTCCCCCTTAGCTTTTCATATATTTAATATTGTTTAAGCCTATTTTCTAAAAGACTGTTACTTTTCCATATATTCGATAAATAAAATCAGTGTATAAAAAGTTCGGTTGAATGAAGCGTAAGGTGCGAGCCTCCTACGGGAGCAGCAGCATAGGTGAGCCCCGTGGAAAGCGAGCATCCTGAAGTGTAATTCAACCTATACTCACTCCTTGTTCATAAGCAACAAAGTATGTGAAAACAGCCTTGTTTAATAATTTCATTGAAAAAATCATTTCATACTCGATTTAATTAGATCATTTTTTTATAAGAGGTAATTGATAATTGATCTGATATTTTTGTAACTTGTGTCTTTCGAAATCCATTCCTTTCGTATAAATGTATAGCTGGAAAATTCTTCGAACCAGTTGAAACAATAATAGATTCAGCATTTTCTATAACATTCTCTACGTGTTCTAATAACATCATCGCAATACCTTTTCTAAAATGGCTCGGATGAATCATTAAGCGATGTATATCTATTAACTTATTTTCTACTTTTATGGATATTGTCCCACAAAGCTCTTCATGTTCATAATAACCATAAAAATCCTCTCCACATTTCTGTAGAGTTTCAATCGTATCTTGTAAGGGCGGAATATCATAACAATCTATGAGCTTTGCCTCCATTTGATAGGATGGTATTTGAATATGCCATACCTCTCTTGCAATCTTATTATTTGTGATGTCAATTTTTCTTATCATAATGATTTTTCCCTTTTTATTGTTTAGGTGAATCTAAAAGTGGCTCATACATCATAATAGCAGTATTTTCTGTAATGAATTCATCGTCAATCTCCACTTTTTGTTTATTATATACTTTTCTGTGTATAATGTTGTGTCTAATATATCCGCCAAAGATTGCGGGATGAATGGCATGCTGTTTCTCATAAACTTTATATGTATGAAGTTGTTCCTCAGTAGCTCTCCATTCGCCAATTAAATGTGTAGCAGAAAGAGAAAGAGATAATTGGTAGGTAACATTCGTACGATTGGTAATCTGCAAATCAATATAATTATATGAACAGGTTGCTCCACTTCCAAATGGCTGAGTTCGGTTGCTATCAGGAAATACATCATAACTATGACGATACCGCTCAGTTACGATTAACGGTGTATGAAGTGTCATCCAATAGATTAGATTAGATAATTGACATAAACCTCCACCGACTCCAGGTTTAAAAGTTCCTGAATGAAGTACCATTCCATCTACATATCCTTTTTTCCTAGTCGTTTTCCCTATACATTTCCAATAAGAAAAAGTCTCTCCTGGTTTAATAATCAAACCATCAATCCGCTTGATAGCAAGTTTTAAATTAATAATTTTATTGTGTTGATACCACATATCAACATTTTTCAATTTCCGTAACAATAATGTTTGATGTGTGTAAATGGAGTAAGGTAGTCTATCATTTTGTTTTTGAGAGGCATATGTTTTTCGATTAGTGTACCATTCTATGTATCTTTTACATCGATAAAAAGTAATACCCAACATGAGTCGCAACTTTGTTCTTTTTTTAGGCTTTTTCTGTTGAACCGAAATCATTCTAGATCCTCCAATCATATCATCAATCTTTTTCTCCAAATTGCTTTTGTATAAGCCATTCGAAATCCTACTCTTTCCATATTATTTTGACTCACTGAAGCAAATTTCGCTTGTCCAATCGCTATCTTCACATTAGAATCTAATGCTGTTAGCAATCTTTTTTGGATTAATGCCGTATGAATGCCTTTATTTCGAAAAGCCAGAATGGTTGTGGCCGCAGCAAGAGTAGCAATTTCATTCTTAATAAATAAAACACCAATACCAGCTGGTGTATGATTGATACTTGCTAAAAAGAACGACCAATTGGGCGTATCATATAAGATTTCATTGTTTCTAGCTATCCCATTTTGGATAGTAACAGGCATATCAAATCCTTCTGTATATATTTCAGAAAAAAGATTAAATTCATTTCTATCCAGCCTTCGAATAGTAATATTTGAATCGAAATATTCTATCTTTTCTAAAATAGAATGAAATAAAGTCGTATGAAAGTCACATTGATAGTAGCCTTCATTTGAGAGAACTTCCATTATTTGAGGAGAAGTTAATGAGGGTATCACTTCAAAAGTTACATCTATATTTCTTTACCTATAAAAAGCAATAATGTCAGAAATGTACTTCTCATCACCATGTTGCAAACCTTTAACTACATTGAAGGCCGGACCAGGAATATTTTTCGCAGAAAACGCCACAGCATGACCAAATCTCCTCATTTCAACATCCATTGGATTTCCTATTTGCTCTTCCATCCGTTTTAATCTTGAATTCAACACGTCTATTTCAGATTGGTTGATTCTACCGACTAATTCATTATTCAATGGTAGGTACATTCTCAGCGCTCCTTATTCATTCCGACTAGTTATATCCAATCATATTCAAGAAAATTATGTAAAATCCTTCTTCTCGTAAAGAAAGATAGAGTGTTCAATACTCCCCTTTTTCCCCCTGTTATAGTTGTTTTCGTTAAAACTCCATTCGTATTTTTAAAACAAGATCCATTTATAAAAGAAAAACAATAACAAAATGAATAAAGGCTGTCTCAACAGTGTTACCCATCACTTTTGAGACAGCCCTCATATTTTTTATCAAATACAAACTACTTATTTTTTCTTTTTCCATCACCTTGCTCTTCATCCTCCACAATCACTTTTTGCTCTTCGTGGAATTCAGTTACTGTTTGACCAGTTATATGATCAAACGGAGTGTAAAAAGCCGTAATATTTTTCTTTTTAACGAACATTTTATAAAAACCAATTAGAACAATAATAACGATAGTAAGCGGTAAACCATAAGCAACCGCAATCATCGGGTCCATATCATTTGCCCCTTTCCTGATTTTAAAAGACTTACTAAGTTATGTACGAACCCTCAAAAATGGTTTCATTTGTAAGTTCTTGAAAAGCTTTTTGTCATATGAATGAATTCAAGCTTTCACTTTATCACAAATCCAACTTACAACAGTTTGATAAAATGCTTCTTCATGTGGTACAAAATGACTTCGATTTACTCTACCATTCATTAACTCCTTTTTGCCATCCATGTTTATTTTATAACCTTCTATATGGATCTCTTCTTTTTTTCCATACCAAAGATTATAAAAATAAAGCAATGGGACCCGAACTATTCCTGAAACCTCTTCTGTTTGTAAGGTAAAATCCTCTAAACCAATAGAGCTATTGTATAAAAAAACATGAGCAATTTCTTTATCGATAAAATCTTCTTTTTTTACACAATAATTTATAATGCCTAGTTTGACTAACTCACAAAGAGTCGTTTCAACTCCCAACTCTTCTTGAATTTCTCTAATCCCATCATTAGTTGTTTCATGTGCTAATATATGGCCAGCTGCAGTGATATCTAGTAAATTGGGATAATCTTTTTTCACATCGCTTCGTAGCTGAATATAAATATAGTTTGTATTATTTTCTTTACTAATAAACCAGCAATGAAATGTTTCATGCCAATAGCCAAGTTTATGTACGTCCTCTCGAGTAGCGATCCCAATAGGTTTATGATAATCATTAAATATTCGAAGCATCTCATTTTCCATTTTAAATTTCTTCCTTTTATGTCCCTATTATTTTTCCAAAATTCTATAAACACAATTTTATCTCGATATAGCTATTATAATATGCTCTACAAACTTTAATAGAGAAACTTATAAAAAAACTATCGATATGCGAAAACCAACTTAGGACTCTCTACTTGGAATTCTTTCATTACATACGCTTATAAAACAGCAATATGCGTAACTAGCTCAAAAAAATCAGTCAACAAGTATTTGCAAAACACTTGTTGACTGACTTTTTCTATAAAACATTGAAATTCATATAATAGAAACGAATTAAACATAACGGAATCCACTAAAATTTGTTTAATGACCCCCAAGGTACGCATTTTTAATATCTTCACTAGCTGTTAACTCTTCTGCATTACCTGAAAGGACAATTCTACCTGTTTCAACAACGTAAGCACGATCCGCAATAGAAAGTGCTAAATTTGCATTTTGTTCTACTAATAAAACTGTTGTCCCCGATTCATTAATCTCTTTAATGATTTGAAATATTTGTTTTACTAGTAACGGAGCTAGCCCCATTGAAGGTTCATCCAATAACAACAACTTTGGCTTTGCCATTAATGCACGACCCATAGCAAGCATTTGCTGTTCCCCGCCAGATAAAGTACCTGAAAGCTGTTTTTGTCTTTCTAGTAATCTTGGGAAAAGTTCGTAAACTCTTTGTAACTCCTGTTTAATTCCCGCTTTATCTTTTCTTAAATATGCTCCTAGCTGAAGATTCTCTTCAACAGACATATTAGCAAAAACTCTTCTTCCCTCAGGAACATGAGAAATTCCTAACTTAACAATTGATTGAGCTGCTTTTCCACCAATTGGTTGACCCTCATAATCGATTACACCTTGCTTTGGATTTAAGAGACCTGAAATTGTTTTAAGTAATGTACTTTTTCCTGCACCATTCGCGCCAATTAATGTAACAATCTCTCCTTCATTAATTTCAAGGGATACACCTTTAAGCGCTTGTATATTACCGTAGTAGACATTGATGTCCTGTACCTTTAACATTATGATGAAACCTCCTCGCCAAGATATGCTTCGATGACTTTTGGATTATTACGAATTTCTTCTGGCTTACCATGAGCAATTAATTGGCCATGATCCAGCACATAAATTCGTTCACAAACACCCATTACAAGCGGCATATCATGTTCGATTAGAAGAACAGTTAAATTAAACTTTTCTCTAATAAATGAAATTAACTTCATTAATTCCTGCGTTTCTTGTGGATTCATCCCAGCAGCAGGTTCATCTAGAAGTAATAGGTTTGGATTTGCTGCTAAAGCACGAGCAATTTCTAACCGACGTTGTTGACCATAAGGTAAATTCTTTGCTAATTCATCTTTGTAAATATCTAAGTTAAAAATCTTCAAAAATTCAATGGCTTGTTCCTCCATCTCCTTCTCACCTTTAAAAAAGCTTGGTAGACGTAAAATAGAACTTACAATCGAATGCTTTGCCAATGAATGATACGCTACTTTTACGTTATCGATAACTGACATATCACCAAACAATCGGATATTTTGAAATGTACGACTAATTCCCATTTGATTAATTCTATAAGGAGGACGTTTTCTTAAATTTTTTCCATCTAAAGAGATACTTCCCTCCGTTGGCACATAAACACCTGTTAAAAGATTGAAAAATGTAGTTTTTCCCGCTCCATTAGGACCGATCAAACCAACTAACTCACCTTGAAACAATTCTACATTTACAGCAGATACAGCTTTTAAACCTCCAAATTGAATCCCAACAGAATCTACCTTAAGCAATGGTTTCGTTTTTGTCATGTTTGTGTCCTCCTTTTCGCTTAAAGAAGCTTGTAAATTCTTTAGTACCCATCAAGCCTTGAGGACGATAAATCATCATAATCATTAAAATTAAACTATAAATAATCATCCTTGTCTCTGGGAAATCTGCAAGGAAGGTTGTAACTAATGTCAATAGAACCGCTGCTAAAACAGCCCCTGATAAACTACCAAGTCCGCCGAGTACTACTAAAATTAAAATGTCAAAGGATTTTAAGAAACCAAAATTCGTCGGTAAGATGATATAAAAATTATGAGAAAATAATGCACCTGCAACACCTGCAAAAAAAGCGCCAATAGCAAATGCTACAACTTTATAATAAGTCGTATTAATTCCCATAGAATCGGCCGCAGTCTCATCTTCACGAACCGAAATGCATGCCCGTCCATGAGTCGAGCTTGTAAAGTTTCTTACAACTACTATCGTTAATAAAACGATTCCAAACACCCATGGCCAAGTAGTTAAATGGGAAACTGTCATCCCACTTGCTCCACCAACATAATCGATATTTAAGAAAAAGATACGTACAATTTCACCAAATCCAAGTGTAGCAATTGCCAAGTAATCTCCTTTAAGACGCAAGCTTGGTATACCAATTAATAATCCCGCTAGAGCTGCTACAATTCCTCCAACAAGTAATGCTACAGGAAAAGGAAGTGCTAATTTCATTGTCATAATAGCCGACACATACGCTCCAACAGATAAAAAACCTGCATGTCCGATAGAGAATTGCCCCGTTATTCCAATGATTAAATGAAGGCTCACCGCCAAAATAATATTAATACCAATCGTAATAATCATATTTGAGTAAAATGAATTTAATGTTCCACCATTAATCAAGACTTGAATAACCGCAAAAAGGATAAAGGAAAGCAAGATTGAGAGCCAAAATCCTTTTGCTTTTTTAAATGACATCATAACTTTGTCTCTCCCTTACACTTTTTCTTTTTTGTTTTTCCCTAGTAATCCTTGTGGTTTAAATATTAGAATTAAAATAAGAACAATAAACGCTACTCCATCTCTCCATAATGAGAAACCAGCTGCACTTACTAAAGCTTCAATAACTCCAAGTATTAAGCCACCAACCATCGCACCAGGAATAATACCGATACCGCCAAGTACAGCAGCAACGAAAGCTTTTAAACCAGGTAGTACACCCATTAATGGTTCAATCTTAATATAGTACAAACCAAAGATTACTCCTGCTGCACCAGCCAATGCAGATCCTATCGCAAATGTAGCTGAAATAGTATTGTTTACATTAATCCCCATTAATCTAGCTGCATCTGCATCAAAAGAAACAGCACGCATTGCTTTTCCAATCTTTGTTTTGTGCACGACAATTTGTAAAATGATCATTAATAATATTGAAACACCAAATATTAATAAGGACTGACTATTAACTGTAATACCAAATAAATCTAAATTAGTAGACGGCAGTACATCATTTGGATATGCTTCAGGTTGTGCACCACGAATATAAATAAAACCATATTCAATAAATAATGACATACCTATCGCTGTTATTAATGCCGCAATTCTTGTTGCATTACGAAGAGGTTTATAGGCGATTCTTTCAATTAATACACCGAACACTGCACACACTGTCATTGAAAGTAAGAGTGCAGGAAAAAAAGATAAATCTAATATCGTAATAGAGTAAAAGCCAACGAAAGCTCCGACCATAAAGACATCACCATGGGCAAAGTTAATCAACTTAACAATTCCATAAACCATCGTATAGCCGAGTGCAATGAGGGCATAAATACTACCTAGTGAAAGCCCGTTAATGAGCTGTTGAATCAATTCCATGTTCTAGTCTCCTTGATTTTATAATTCAACTCACTTCATAAGAAAAGCGAATGCGCCTTGTTTAGTGACATTTGGATTGGGTCTATTTGTAAGAGATATAGTAAACTCGGAAGGAAATAACGTTCATTATGTCCAGCTTTATCGAGAAACCTCAACGATTAATCTACTTTACCTAGAAATCAAAATCGCTAAATCGTAAGCAAGGCTTTTAATAAGTGATTCGAGGTAAAAAGAGTTGTGGTATCAGGGTTACTTCAGACATTGTAACCCTGCCCGAACTTTTAACCGATTAAGCAATTTCCTCGATGACTTATCGTAAGGAGGAGAGGGGAGTCTACTAATCGTTTGGTGTCATAACGAATAAGTTCTAATTTTCTTCATTCATTTCCAAACTTAAAAACCCAAAATAGGAGGCTAGTTTCGCCCCCTATTTATTCTTAAAAATTATTGTGGTTCAACTTTTGTTTTAAATTGTTGTGCACCATCTACATATTCTAGAATTGTAGCGGATTTAATTGGGTGGTGATATTCGTCTAAAGAGTAGCTTCCTGAAACTAAGTCTAAACCATTAGTAGCTTCTAATTCTTTTTGGATTTTCTCAGAATCTGCTGAACCAGCACGTTTAATAGCATCTGCTAATAGATACGCAGTGTCATAACCAAGAGCGTTAAATGCATCAGGAGATTTTCCTTTGTATTTCTCACCAAAAGCTTTTACGAATGTTTGAATTCTTTCACTTGGATCACCTGAAGAATAGTGATTAGTAATAAACGTATTATTCAAAGCTTCTTTGCCAGCAATCTCTACTAGTTTAGGAGAATCCCAACCGTCAGCTCCCATTAATGGAACATCAATACCTGCTTCACGAGCTTGCTTAATGATTAATCCCACTTCTTCATAATAAGCAGGAATAAAGATGAAATCTGGTTTTTTAGATTTAATTCTTGTTAAAGTTGCACGGAAATCAGTATCTTTCGCCACAAATGCTTCTTCAGAAACAATAGTTCCGCCATTATCTTTGAATTTCTCAATGAATGATTTAGCTAACCCTTTTGAATAGTCACTAGCACTATCAATATAAACGGCTGCTTTTTTAACTTTTAATTCAGTAGCTGCAAAGTTTGCTGCTACTGTCCCTTGGAATGGATCAATAAAGCTCGTTCTGAAAATAAATTCATTTAATTTTCCATCTTTATATGTAATATCTGGGCTTGTTCCACTTGGAGATATTACAGGTACTTTGTTCTCTTCTGCAATTTGAACTTGAGCAAGTGTATCTCCACTTGTTGCAGCTCCAATAATCGCTGTAACCTTATCTTGAGAAATCAGTTTTAATGCACCAGCAGTGGCTTCAGCAGATTCCGATTTATTATCGAATTCGACTAGTTCAAGCTTTTTACCATCGATTCCTCTTTATTAATCTCTTCAAAGGCAAGATTCACACCTTCACGAATTGATTGACCATATGAAGCTACACCACCTGATAATTCAAGGTTTGCTCCAATTTTAATAACTTTATCATCTTTACCACCCGAATCACTGCTGCTACCTTTATCCGATCCACCACATCCAGCTAATGCACCAGCAACCAAAGATAAAGATAAAACC
Organism: Bacillus massilioanorexius; assembly: GCF_902374955.1. GTDB lineage: Bacteria > Bacillota > Bacilli > Bacillales > DSM-1321 > Bacillus_AD > Bacillus_AD massilioanorexius. Next base: position 7,780 of record NZ_CABKRX010000118.1, on the reverse strand, counting down.
ATGCCTGCTATCTTTTTCTTATTCATGTTAACCCTCCCATTATTTGTTTTGTCTAAAAAGTCTGACTTTTTTAAATATTATAAAATAACATTTATTAGGAATATATTACATTACAATCGGACTAAAGTCTATAAGATATTTCATATTTTTTACAAAAAAATTCAATATATTACATAAATAATATTTAATGGATATGCATATGATAGAAACCCACTTAACTTAAGGTAAATGAAGAGAAAAATCGTTAAAAAATTTAAATATATTATTATATCAAAAACCACATACAGATATCGAAAGCGTTTACATATTTACACATAAAAAACCCTCAGGTACTAACTTACCTGAGGATTGAATCAATAATATAAAATATTAGAATACTATTCAGTTATCATTTCACGTTTGCTATTGAACGTTAGAACATATCCTATAATGGCTCCCACAATAGCCGGAACAAGCCAACCTAGTCCTACAGAATATAACGGTAATAATGAAAATAAATCATTAATTGCTTGGATTCCTAACCCAGCTGCGTTTAATCCATCAAATAGACTGACAATAAATGTGAAAGATAAACTTAAAATGTATACCAAAGGCTGACCTTTAAAAAATCGATGTAAGAAAGTTAGGAATATTAAGCAGATTGCTAATGGATAAATAGCTGTTAACACTGGAACAGATATCGCAATTAATTGGCTTAACCCTACATTCGATACAATGGCACTAAAGACAGACAGCACGATTGCAAAAGTCTTATAAGACACGCTAGGAATAATCTCATTAAAATAAGATGCACAAGCCGTTACTAATCCAATACTAGTTGTTAAACATGCGGCAATAACCGTCATACCAAGGATTAGACTACCATATGAGCCGAAATAATGACCTGAAGTTGCTGCAAGAATAGCTCCTCCATTGTCTAATAAACCAATTTTACTTACACTTGCTGCCCCTAGATAAGAAAGTCCACCATAAATGATAGCCAATAGTAGAGCTGCAATCATAGCTGACTTAAAACAGCTTTTTAAAACTTCACTCTTCGTTCTTGCACCTTTTTCTTTTACAGCATTAATAACAATGATACCAAACACAAATGAAGCTAATGTATCCATTGTTAAATAACCTTCTTGAAATCCTTTAAAGAATGAGGAATCCATATATTTCTCACTTGGAGTACCAAAATCACCCATTGGATTAATAATGGCAGTTCCAATAAGAATAGCAATAAAAATTAATAAGATCGGCGTTAAAACTTTCCCTACTATATCTACAATTTTTCCCGGTTTCAATGAAAAGATTAATGTAACAAGAAAGAATACAATCGAAAAAATCATTAATGGTACAAAACTATCATTTTCTCCTAATAAAGGTTTAATCCCAACCTCAAAAGAAACGCTACCCGTTCTAGGAATAGCAAATAATGGTCCAATCGCTAAATATAATACAGTTGTGAATACAAGTCCAAACATTGGATGTACTCGGTTAGCCATCGTATATAAATCCTTTTGACCTGAAAAGCCAATAGCTAGTACACCTAATAAAGGAAGACCTACGCCTGTTACAATAAACCCTGCAGTTGCTCCCCATACTTGTGTACCTGACATTTGTCCCATTAATACCGGGAAAATTAAATTACCTGCCCCGAAAAACAAGGCAAAAAGCATAAAACCTATTGCTATAGTTGATGAGAAATTGCTCTTTTGATGTCTCAATTTAAAATCCTCCTGAATATTACTACGATACTTCTTCGTAAGCTGTATGATTATGTCTAATACATAATATCACAAAATATTATTTTTTGAAAATATTCTGAACTTTTATACTATTTACCATACTTATTTTTCTTAATTCAGCAACTCACCCTCCATATGTCTTACTTATAAAACATTTTTTCAATATATAACAAGACCATCCATTCTCATATAAATGGATACATGATTAATAGTAGTGTTGAAATATAATCAATTCAAGAACGAAAAAATACTAAATTAAACAATAATTAACAATTATTAAACAAATTGAATTCAGCAAGTGCTAGTGTATCACTTGCTGAACGACTTGACCATTTATATACTAGATTCTCTAAATATCTCTTTACATTTTACCTTCCACAATCGTCATGAATTCGTCCAGTGTAGTTGAATACTTTATATAAATTCTAGGCAATACATATTGTTTATCTACTTTTTCTCCAACCAAATAGTATTCAGGAATTGTAGTTAACCCGAATGAATAATACTTCTTTGTATCTGAAATTACATTTTCATTAAAACTACCATATGGATAGGCTAGTGCAATTACTGGTTTTCCTGTTATTTGCTGAATCGACATTTTTGAATCTTTCAATTCATAACTTACATGTCCAATCTTTGTAAGATCCGGGTGTGTCACCGTGTGTGATTGAACAGAAATCACACCTGATTTTGCTAGCATTTTCAAATCTGATTTAGATAAACGATTTCTTTGCCCAATAAATTCTGAAATCACAAAAAAGGTAGCCACTGGTGTGAACTGTTCACTTTTTAATTTTTGAAGAATGATATAGGCATTAAGATTATTCTTGTATCCATCATCAAACGTCAAAAAAATAGGTTTCTTTACTTTATCAATTTCTGTCCAATGCTCAAAGGTCAACAATGTAAAGCCATGTTCTCGTAAATACATGATTTGCTTTTCAAAATTATTAGGAGTGACATACAATTCTTTCGAACCATGACCGCTGAATTCATCAATAGAGTGATACACTAGAATTGGAACTTTCTTTACCCCATATGCATGATTAGGAAGAAACACCAAAAGAAAACCGAAATAAATTATTGTAAACCATTTCATATAAATCCTCACAAATAATAACTTTTCTATCTATTGTTCCAAAATCATTTCATTCTATGTTAATTATAGTCCATCACAAGTCGGAAACTATTACCCCCTACTTTTTCTAACTAAAAAAGGGCTGTATAAAAGTGATCTTTTATCTCTTTTATTACGACCCTTAAGCGATATTTTATCAGCAACTCTTGTATTCATAATAACTCACGCAACGCTTTTTCATCACATATTTGTATTCGACGCCCTGATAATGCAATATATCCTTCCTTTTGGAATGAAGATAATTTTCTACTTAATGTTTCTCTTGTAGTTCCTAATAGCGATGCGATATCTTTTTTACTCATTGGAAACTCAAAAATTTCATCCTTTGCACATTCTCCTTGTTTTAAAATAAAGGACGCTAATCTTTGACCTACATCTTGATTACTAATCTGACTTAGCTGATACTCTGCTTTCTCTAATCTCTCACTTAAATGTTGTAAAATCTTTATAAGTAAGTTTGGGGTATGACTCATAATCTTAATGAATTGTTCTCCTTCAAGCAAACAAATTTCTGTTTGTTCAAGCGCTTCAGCATTATTCATTATATTCGTATTCCTAAATAAAGATAATTCACCGAAAAAATCCCCCGTCTGTAATATACGAATGACTTTTTCGTGTCCATCTTCAGAAATGTGTGTAATTTTGACCTTTCCTGTATGTACAACAAATAGATTCTTCTTATGTTCCCCTGCCAAAAAGATGGGTTCACCTTTGTGAAAAATTTTATGCGTAACAATCCTTGCTAGTTCTTTCATCTCTTCCTCATTTACATTACGAAATATAGGCACAATAGATAGACAATCATGTTTATTACAATTCACTTCAATCGTACCCTCCTATATCTAATACGTTGTCATTACTATAAAAATTCTTTACCCATTTAACAGAACGTAACTATTCAACTTCTATAAACATTATTTTATGTCTCACCTATTCTTTCATAATGTATCCATTCATCTAACACATTTATACTTCTTGTATTTCACCATCTATAATCGTCATCTTTATTTTTGTATCTAATAATTCATCAGGATGCTGAATCGATAAAAGATCTTTTGAAAAAACCGTCATATCTGCTAATTTCCCTATAGAAATTGTTCCTTTACTAGCTTCTTCATTTGTTGCATACGCTCCACCAATCGTAAAGATTTTCAAAGCCTCCTCTATAGTAAGTCTCTCCACTTCGTTCCACACTTGTTGTGGGTTCCCAATTGTGTTTCTTGAAACCGCAGCATGAATACCTAATAATGGATCAACAGGCTCGACGGGAGCATCTGATCCCCCAGCACACAATACACCTGCCGAAAGCAATGTTTTAAATGGATATAAATATGGCTCTCTATTCTTACCAATACGATCTATTACCCATGGATAATCACTTACCACAAATCTCGGCTGAATATCTACAATTATACTTGACTTAGCCAATTTACTTATTAGTTCACCATTCAACACCGATGCGTGGATAATTCGATCACGTTGTTTCACAGGAGGAAATTGATTTAATACATTTAATACATTTTCTAATGCGTGATCCCCAATTGTATGTACAGCTATTGGCATTTCAGCTGCTCGTATTTCCTTAACCATTTCATAAAAACTAGCTTGATCTTGAATCGCTTCACCATACTGTGTTAGGTCATCGGTGTAAGGCTCTGAAAGAAGTGCTGTTCTTCTTCCTAATGCTCCATCAGCAAACATTTTTATTCCACCAATTTGCAATTTCTCATTTCCATACCCAATCCCCATTTTTCTTTCTCGTAACCTCGATAGAAACGGATAATCTATTAATAGATTACATCGCAATCCTTTATTTTCTTGATTTATTAGCTCATCGTACATTTGATACGTTTGATCAAATCCCCCTAAGTACAAAGGATCATTCGTATGAACACTAGTTAAACCTCTCTTAATTGCATATTTCATCGCTTGTTCCAACCCTTGCTTCAATTCTTGATAGCTTCTATCAGGAATTTGATTGGAAACTAATTGAGATGCTGACTCTAATAGTAAACCAGTTGGTTGCTTTGTACTTTCATCAAGAACAATACTACCGCCATGTGAGATAGAGATTTTAGAATGATACCCTATTTGTTCAAGCGCTTTACTATTTATTAAAAAAGCATGATAACATATTCGCTTTAAAAAAATTGGGCAATGAGGAGCTACATAATCCAATTCTTTAATAGTAGGAATATTACCATCCGTGAATAAATTCTCATCCCATCCCATTCCAATTAACCATTGACCTTTAGGTATCGAATTGGCTCTTTCTTTTATTCTTTCTAACATCTCGTTCTTTGACTTTACACCTGTTAAATCTAACTCTAAAAAACGTAGAGCAACTCCAGATAAATGGAGATGACTATCCGTTAACCCTGGCGTCATTGTATTTCCTTGTAAATCAACGATATTTGTATCCACACTTCCCCAGTTTAAAACCATATTACGATGGGAACCAAGATCGACAATTCTTCCGTTCTCTACTACTACTGCTTCGACTAATGGAGCCGATTCATCAAGAGTATAGATTTTTCCATTCGTAAAAATCTTTTTATTCATTCCATCATCCCCCAAACACTGTGAAAATAATAGTTTTATACTTGATTTATCTTTCTTATTCTACTTTCATTATAAAGAGTCATTCATTACATAACCAATATTTTCAAACAATATCATATGTTTAGATGAAAACATGACGGGAAATCTCTTAATTTACTCATACTCATTCAGTAAAATTTCCAAGAGGTAAAACTTTTTCACTTGCTATGGACCTACAGTATCTGAAAGTTGTATCTAGAGTTCAACTGGATAATTTTTCAAACACAAAAAAAGCAGCCGAAATTAGCTGTTTTTTTCAGATTATATACAAGTAAGAATCTTGATTATTTTCCTAATAAGTCTAGAATTAATTGAACTTCAACTTTCGTACCATTGAACATAGAATCTTCAACAATTTTAAATTTTGGATGGTGATTAAAATAGCCACATTCATCTTCTTCAGTTCCTCCTCCAAGGAACATGAAGCAGCCTGGAACAACTTGTGTGTACGCAGAAAAATCTTCACTCCCCATCAGCATTGGAGAGGCGTAAACAAGCTCGTCTCCAAGCACTTTTGTTGCAGAAGCTTTCACTTTCTCTGCCAATTCAGGCGTATTATAAAGGGCTGCATAACCTTTAACATAATTTAATTCGTACGTTGCACCATGAGCAGCAGCTACATTTTCGATGATTTTTTTTACTCGATTTTCCATTATATCCCTAACTTCTTCTGAAATAGTTCGAATAGAACAGCTAAGTCGTGCAGTATCAGCAATAATATTTGGTGCTAGTCCACTTTGGAACTCACCAACACTCAGAACCGCCATATCACTTGGTTTTACATTGCGAGCTACAACCGTTTGAAGAGCCATAACAATTTCACTATCTACCACAATAGGGTCAATAGCTAACTCCGGTGTTGAAGCATGTGAACCTTTACCTTGAATTTTTAAGAAAAATCCATCTGCTACTGTTGTTGCATACCCACTTGCAATTCCAAGTGACCCCTTTTTCATAGTTGGGAAAATATGAATGCCATATATTTCATCCACATCCTCTAATACTCCCGCTTTCACTAATTCTTGAGCTCCACCAGGCACTTGTTCTTCTGCATGTTGGAAAATAAATTTCACTGTACCTTAGATTTCATCTTTCATTTCTGTTAATACTTTAGCAGCACCAAGTAGCATTGCTACATGTGTATCATGTCCACAAGCATGCATAAGTCCTTCTTTTGTTGATTTAAAGTCAACGTCTGCTTCTTCATTAATTGGTAACGCATCCATATCTGCACGTAAAGCAACAGTTTTTCCTTCACCTGCACCACCGATTAATTTAGCAACCACGCTCGTTTCTGTTGGTCGAGTTAATTCAAAAATTGAGAAGTTTCATATTCTTTAAAAGACATTTCAGGATTACGATGTAAATGTCTTCTCCATTCAACAATTTTTTTAGTAGGTATTTTTTCTATCCACTCTTTCATTGTAAGTCCCCCTAAAAAATATTTTTTCTATCTTTAACCATTTCACACATAACTACGACACGAACAGAATAAAAAACCATTATTCAAACTTTACAATCCATATAGATTAATACTTTTTTAAATACATTCACCATTTTAATTACATATATTTGTATTCTATTTGGTACCGTTAATAGAATATCTTATCGACAATTCAAGTATACCAAGAAACCAAAAAACTAAAAATAGTTTTTTGGTGTTATTTTTGTGAAATAATCACCTAATCGATTTTGTTTTATTGTAAAATAAACATCTATTTATTTGACTTTTCTATTTAATAGCTTTGCACTATAGGAAACTTGTCTATCACAGGAAAATATTATAGTTTCACTTCACCAAACTAAATGTTATGTTAAAATAATTATGGTACTAAGTTTATTAATTGGAGGGGAAAATATGTCTTGCGGATGTTCAAGCTTAAAGGATGGAAAGGCGATTGTTGATCACGTAAAAAGAAAAGGTAAAGAAAATGTTACTCCAAAAATAGCACATCAAATTAACTGCACATGTGGTGAAACTTTTACTTTTAAAACAGTCATTATGAACTGTCCAAAGTGTGAAATGACTTACGCTGTTACTCCATGTAGCTCTGATGATAGAAGTAAAATTAAGCCAGCCGGCATTAAATATGCTTAAATATGAAAATATAAGCCAAAAACACAGGTCCTATACGGTAACTGTGCTAGTTATATAATCTCAATATCATTTTTTATAAAGGGCTGTTGTTGCCAATACAAAAGTATGGTTATAGGATGATTTCTGCCCCATGATGCTATCTTTTTACTGGGCTTTAATCACTGAATCAATTTAAAACAACAATCTTTTTAAAAGAGGCTTTATAAAAAAAGA
>NZ_CABKRX010000117.1 GCF_902374955.1 Bacillus massilioanorexius | reverse complement strand
GCATCTTGTTTTTTATTCGATTATTCTTTCAATTTCGCACCGATTTGTTCTTATATTACCTGGATTCAAACAAGTATTTCTTCATTTCAATATTCACCCTTGATATATGCTCCAATCTTCCTTTTTCTCGATTATCTCCATTTGATTTTCACATTTCTCTCTTCAATAGTTCTTATCTCTATTTACATTTTCCTATCCTAATTTAATCAACTAATCGGGACCTATCCTTGTTAATCTTAAATAATGACTCTAATATAACTAGGAAATTCCTTAAATTAACGCAATAATATTTTAATATTTCAGATTATCAATACAAAGGAGGAAAAAGCATGCCTTATGATCATATCATCATAGGAGCTGGTTCTATGGGAATGGCAGCAGGATATTTTTTAGCAAGACAAGGGAAAAAAACCTTACTATTAGACGCCTATAATCCACCCCATGATAATGGAAGTCATCATGGGGAAACACGTCTAATTCGCTATGCCTACGGAGAAGGTTTAGAATATGTACCATTTGCATTACGAGCAGGCTTTTTATGGCAAGAGTTAGAAAAGAAAACATCAAAAAAGATCTTTCATAAAACAGGAGTATTAAATGTAGGAGAAAAAGAAGCACCTTTTGTTCAAAATGTAATCGCCAGTGCTAAGAGGTTCAACCTCCCCTTAGAAATATATACGGCTGCCCAAGCAAATGAAAGATGGCCAGGTTTAAAACTACCTGGAAACTCCCTTGGATGTTATGAGCCTACTTCTGGTGTACTAAAAATTGAAAATTGTATGGATAATTAGTATTAAAGAAGGGGGAAATATTCGGACAAACAGTCGTGTTATAAAGATTGATGCTGAACCTGATAAAGTGACTGTTACACTTGATGATGGCACCATATTCACAGCCGGTTCCACTGTCATTTCTGCAGGTGCATGGTCTGGTGATTTATTACAACAACTAAATCTAGATCTGCCATTAAATCCCATTCGCAAAACATTTGCTTGGTATGAAATAAACGAAGAATTATATAATGAAAATAAATTTCCCGGGTTTGCTTTTCAATTAGAAGAGAAAAACTACTATGGATTTCCTAGTATTGATGGTGCCAGATTGAAAATTGGTCGCCATGATGGTGGAGAAACAATCCATCCAGATGAAGAAAGAACGATTTTTGGTGATGTTCCTGGTGATAAAGAAGATTTAAACAATTTTCTTCGCACCTATATGCCTCTTGTTGGCCAATTGAAGTTTGGAAAAACATGCATGTATACAATGACGCCTGATGAAGATTTTATCATCGATGTACACCCACTATATAAAAACATTGCGATTGCAGCAGGCTTTTCTGGCCATGGTTTCAAATTTGCAAGTGCGGTTGGGGAAACGCTGAGCGAACTTGTTACGAAAGGCTCAACAAAATTGGATATTTCTCCATTTTCGATCAAACGCTTTATCAAGTGAATAAGTGAATGTTTAACTTGAACTCACATGTATATGTCTAATTTAGAACGTGAATCTTTTCTCAGTAAAGAGAGTTTATTCTTTGAAAAGACATCACCTTTTCCATTTCATGGATACAACTTTGTATATTGCGAGCTATATTCTAAAAATATTTTTAAATTTTATAAAAATTATGTCATTTATTATTATAATTTGATACGATAATAGTACTTTAATTCAGTACAGTGGAAGGGGACACTACAATGAAACGTGCATACAACTTTAATGCTGGACCAGCAGCGCTGCCACAAGCCGTTTTAGAAAAAGCAAATAAAGAATGGCTTAATATTAATAATTCAGGCATGAGCGTTATGGAGCTAAGTCACCGAAGTAAGGAATATGATGCAATTCATGAAAAAGCAATCGCACTATTAAAAGAGCTATTAAATATTTCAGATGACTACGAAGTATTATTATTACAAGGAGGAGCAAGCCTACAATTCTCCATGATACCAATGAATTTATTACCAGCTGATAAAACGGCTGCTTATGTATTAACTGGGGCTTGGTCTGACAAGGCATTAAAAGAAGCAAAAAAAATCGGACAAACGGTTGTTGCTGCTTCAACTAAAGAACAAAATTATAACAGCATTCCATCCATCGATAGTTTAACTTATTCTGATGATGCTGCTTATCTACACATTACAAGCAACAATACAATTTACGGTACACAATGGAAAGAATATCCTGAAACAGGAAATGTACCCTTAATTGCTGATATGAGTAGTGATATATTGAGCAAGGTTATTGACATCAATAAATTTAGTGTTATTTATGCTGGTGCTCAAAAGAATTTAGGTCCTTCTGGAGTTACTGTTGTTATCATTAAGAAAGATCTAATTCGCAATGATCTTACTGATTTACCAACAATGCTTCAGTATTCAACACATGCAAAAAGTAATTCACTTTATAATACACCACCAACACTAGCAATCTACCTACTTTCTCTCGTTTTAGAATGGGCAAAAGAGCAAGGTGGAGTGGAAGCAATAGAAAAAATCAACACCCAAAAAGCAAACATCATTTATAAAGCAATTGATGATAGTGAAGGTTTCTATAAAGGACATGCCCAACCAGACAGTCGTTCACATATGAATGTAACGTTTACCCTACCGAACGAAGAACTTACAAAAGCATTTACAACACAAGCTAAGGAAGCTGGCTTTGTCGGATTAAATGGTCATCGTTCAGTAGGAGGATGCCGTGCATCCATCTATAACGCGGTTCCATTAGAACACTGCGAGGCTCTTGTAGAATTTATGAAAAAGTTCCAACAAGCGCACAAAACACTACAAAATAAATAAATAGAATGATATAATACGATTAAGTTTTCGCAATAGGCAACAGAGCACTATTGGAGAATGAAATCATTAGTTGAGAAGAGCAGAGGAGAGAATATTATGAAGACAAAAGAATTAGTATTTTTAGCACTATTACTTGGAATAGGTGCTGTATTACACACGGTTATTCCGCCAATCTTTTTAAATGTTAAACCAGATATGTTGCTAACAATGATGTTTTTAGGTATTATTTTATTCCCTAAGATCAAAAACGTATTCTTATTAGGAGCTGTAGCTGGAATTATTTCCGCTTTAACAACTGGATTTCCAGGCGGTCAAATTCCAAATATCATCGATAAACTGGCAACAGCATTCATTTTCTACGGATTATTTTTAATCGTGAAAAAAATGTATTTCTCAATTGTAAGTATTGCTGTATTAACAGCAATTGGAACACTTATTTCAGGGGTTATTTTCTTAGGATCAGCACTTATTATTTCTGGATTACCTGGTCCATTCTTAGCGCTTGTAAGTGCCGTTGTTTTACCAGCAGCTTTACTAAATACAATTGCGATAATCATCATCTATCCAATCGTTACGGGTATTTTAAAAAGATCAAGTTTACAACTTCAATAAGCTTACAATGGTGAAGGACATAATGTCCTTCACCATATTTTATTTTATCGAGATAATGACCCTACCTAATATCTTTCTTTAATAATCCTCGTATTTCGATAACACAATTCTTAATAAAAATTATTCGATTACCTACCATTACGTATTAACCCTCTAACGATTTTAAATAAGAATGATAAAAAGAGCTTTAGATATGAACATTCATTATCAATTAATTCATAGTAATAATAGGAATGAAATTAATGTGCTCTATTTTAAAATAATGCCTATTAAAAAAAAGAGCACCGCTCCAATTCCAAGCAAAATCGCTCTTCTTTGCAAACTATATTTGTTCGGATAAACTCCAGCATTCAAAGAAAGGACAAAAAAGTATAATGTACTGATAAGTAAGACTACAGCGATACAAAAAAGGATATACTTCAACGTATTTCCCTCCTCTTCTAAAACTTCTTTCAAGCTCATTCCCTATATTAACTTCTATTCTGAAAAACATCGTATAATGACAAGCAATTGAAAAGTTTATATACACTAACACCAATCAATATTTTTATTAATAAAATAATTCGTTTCACTCGAAAATTATATTTAAATAACATATAATTACTTAATATTGGTTTATCTTACCTTTAATGTGATATATATTAATTAGGGAAAGATTTTTAAAATTATATTTATTAATTTCCAATATAAAAAAGGATTTTGAAAATTTTTGTAGAAATGTTATATGGCTAATATTTTTAAAAAAGGGATATATTACCGAACAGATTATAGTATGGAGAAAATACGGAAATTCAATCTGTAAGTTTCTAAAAATATGCCAAGATTGTAGAGGTGAGTCTAATGAATGGAAAGCGTGTACTTCTTGGTTTTTTTGCTGGAGCTGTTGTAGCAGGGGTTGGCACTCTATTATTTGCACCAACTTCAGGAAAAAATTTACGTAAAAACATCGTTGAAAATAAAGAAGATTTCCAAGAAATATTTGTAGAAATCAAAAGTAAAATAAATCAAATGAAACAAGAAACGGTTTCTGCAACTCATGTGAGTAAAGAGGTAATTAGTGTTTTCATCTCTGAGGTTAAAGACCTTATTCAATCGTGGAAAAAAGAAATTGAGCCACACAAAAATGAAATTCAATTTCGAATCAAGGAGATTGAAAACGCCTTAGGAGAACTAGAACAAATTGCTTCCTCTCCTGGGCATAGCCAAAAGTAATATGTTTTATTTTTATGATTTCATGTAAGAGTAGGAAATAATTATTACTTCTTGTTCTTTTTAAAAAACATATACAAGGAAAGTTTAAAAAAATCCTTTCCTTGTATAATGTTATACTTTTATAAAATAAAGAAAAATCGGAAAAATATATAAATTTCTAAAAATTTAGTAAATTTTTCTTTATTAATTTTTATTTTCTTGTCATAATAAATACAAATGATTTGTAAAGAAGGTGAATCGGTCATGCAAGAAAGAAATTATTCTATGAGAGAAGCAATTCTATTCAGTCATCGAGTTGCGCAACTAAGTAAAGCATTATGGAAATCAATTGAAAAAGACTGGCAAAATTGGATTAAACCTTATGACCTTAACATCAATGAACATCATATATTATGGATTGCCTATCATTTAAATGGGGCTTCAATTTCAGATGTAGCAAAATTCGGCGTAATGCATGTATCCACAGCTTTCAATTTCTCTAAAAAATTAGAAGAAAGAAACCTTTTAAAGTTTTCTAAAAAAGAAAACGACAAACGTAACACCTATATCCAAATCACAGAAGAAGGGGAAAAAATTATTTTAGATTTAATGGATAATTTTGATCCTCAAAATTATCAAGTGTTCGAGGCTTCTCTTCCACTTCAAGGTTTATATGGTAAGTTCCCTGAAATGATTGAACTTATGGCAATCATCCGAAATATCTATGGAGATGATTTCATGAAGATATTTGAAACATCTTTTTCAAATATTGATAAACAATTATCAGAGACAGAAGCAAAGCTTGCAAATAATGATCCAAACAAAGAAGTAGAGACTGTGTAGAATTATTGATTTAATAGCTGTTTCATTTCCTCCATAAAGAGAACATAGACTTCTTGTTTTATGCAAGCATCTACTAAATCTTTTATGGAAATCGACGGTGAAATATTTGCTTGTAATTCTTGAAGAAGCGGATAAAATGTAACATATCCTTCCGCTTTTTGTTTTTGGAATTTTTTGTTCATCATTTCACATATTTCCAAAATGTGCTCAGTTTCACTTCTTGATAAATTATTAACAATAATAAAATAATAGAGCGGCTGGTTCGTTTCCTTCAACATCCTAATTAATAGCTGTTGATGATATTCTAATACCTCTATTCTCTTCAATAAATTCTCCATTTATAGGTCTCCTCGTCTATTCATAACTGGAACTATTTTATCATAATTTAGTCTTTTCAATCATATATTATTTAAGTAATTTTTTCAGATGAATTTCTGTTGCTTTTTTATACAAAAAAGCGTACATTATTCTAGTGTTTTCATTTTAACTATACTCTTCCCTTGGAGGATGAAATAAAAATATGCAATGCTGGAAATCAATTAATTTAAACAAAATATATGGTACCCAGAGAATCGTTATTATTTCTTTACTCATCATGTTACTTTCATTCATAAGTCTTTATACCATTATTAGTATGGGGATTACTGCTGATAAGCTAAAAGATGATTACGATTTCTATTTTTTATGTAGTTTATTTATGCTTTACCCGCTTCACAAGATGTTACACTTACTTCCTTTACTTTTTGTAGCAAAAAAAGTAAAAGTAAAACACAGAAGACCTTATAAATTTTTACCAGTACTTGATATTAAAGTAAAAGATCCTATATCTAAATGGCTGTTTATTACTACTTTACTAACGCCTTTTGTTGTTATTACTAGTATATTGTTATTTTATACAACAACACAACCTGCTTACTCCCACTATTTAACCATTTTACTATCTATTCATATTGGGATATGCGTACCAGATCTTCTTACGTTTAGAAATGTGTTACACTCTCCTCAAAATTCTTATGTAGAAGAAAATGAGGAAGGCTTTAAGATTTTAATAAGCAAACCTTAACAATACTAGAACCTCAGGAAAAGCAAATCAGAAATAAATAAGAAAAGCTGCCCTTAAAAAAGTATATGATTATCAAAAAAATGATGATAGTATGGTATATTCACACACTCTCCATACTATCTTTTTTTTATATAATTTGTTATGGTATTGTTACGGATATTGTTTGGGTTAGGGGGAAGTTCATGTGCCTTCATTATACATTTTGGCCTTTTATATTTTTGCTGCAATAATTCTATATACTATGAATAATTTGACTAATAAACTCTGTATTCAAAAAGAAATACCAGAAGAAAAACAGCCTGGTGTTTTTCGAACCATTAATATATGTTTTACAATCTTATTAGTATCTTCCTATGTAAAAATATTATTTACATAAATTATGAAACAGGCGGCACCTAGGGGTAAAGAAAAACGATAGTATATTACGAGATGGGTACTTTTTTTACGTAATTACATATTTTTTCATGAAAAAGGTGAAGCTTTTGCTTCACCTTATTTATTTGGAGATTATAGCCACGTAGCTCCAATAATAATTAGTAGGATAAATAAAACGACTAATAAAGCAAAGCCGCCTCCATGTCCAAATCCACCTGACATCTTGTTTCCTCCCTTCTTCATCCATCATTTTTTAAGTTGAAGTATTTTAATTCCAACTAAACCGACGTGTAGGATGAATAACTCAACAAGTTCAACAAATTCACCTTGACTGCTTCAACTCATACCACACTCCTAATAAAAGGAATTACCTCATCTTATTCAAAAGTGGTTTGTGAGAACAGGCGAAAAGCTTGTGTTAAATTGAATTATTTAGCATACAAATGCAGAACCTACAATGATTAGTAAAATGAACAACACAACTATTAACGCGAACCCATTATTACAACCGCAGCTCATTTTTCATACCTCCTTTTCTCTCTTCGCTACATTTTATGTAAGAAGGACGAAAGTGGATAGGTAATGGCCCAAATTCCTCTAAAATTTTAATACTCGGTTATAAAAATTTTTTGCGTGTTATTCATTTTGTGATATAGTAGATTTTGTGATAAGAAATGGAAAATTTAAAATTTAGGAGTTGTTTTCATGAAGAAATGGTTATTACCCGTTGCACTAACAGCTAGTTTAGTCGGTTTAACAGCTTGCAGTAACGGAGATTCAGAAACAGTTGTTGAAACAAAAGCTGGAAATATTACAAAGGATGAACTATATACAGCTCTTAAGGATACAAATGGTCAACAAGTACTTCAAGCACTTGTTTATGAAAAAATACTTGCTGATAAATATAAAGTAAGTGATAAAGAATTAGACGAACGTGTAAATACTTTAAAAGAGCAATTAGGCGATCAATTCGATATGGCACTTCTACAGTATGGCTATAAAGATGAAGCTGATCTAAGAAGCAAATTTAAGATTGCAATGATGCAAGAAAAAGCAGCCATTAAAGGATTGAAAGTATCCGATAAAGAATTAAAAGAAGCATATGAAAATTATAAGCCTGAAATCAAAGCAAGCCATATACTAGTTGATGATGAGAAAACAGCAAAAGAAATCAAACAAAAATTAGATAATGGTGCAAAATTTGAAGACCTTGCTAAAGAATATTCAACAGACACAGCTTCAGCTGAAAAAGGTGGAGATTTAGGATGGTTTGGTCAAGGGAAAATGGTAACAGAATTTGAAGATGCTGCTTATGCATTAAATAAAGGACAAATTAGTAATCCTGTTAAAACAGAACATGGATATCACATTATAAAATTAACAGATAAAAAAGAGAAAAAATCATTTGATGATATGAAAAAAGATTTAGAATATCAAGTGAAAGTATCTAAAATTGATAATGAACAAATTGAAAAGGTAATGAAAAAAGAATTAAAAGAAGCGAACGTAGAAATTAAAGATAAAGATTTAAAAAATACATTCGGTACAAATTCTGATAAATAATCTATAACAGCAATCGATAAATTCGACACGCTGTCCCCAGACACCGAAATAAAAAAACACCCCTAGTCATTGTGGACAAGGGGTATTTTTTATTAGGAAATCTTCATATTGAGAAATAGTACCACATAAGTATTCATTTTTTGAATAAGTGTTTCATTTCTTATGAATCTTTGGAGAACCTACGCTTTTTTTCTTCGTGCATAGCCGTTATAAATTTTTGGCCCTCCTGCTCAATCCATTCATTCTCTATGTCTCTTTCCTCTTTACCTGTCTTAATGGTCATAAATCCGCTAATAACAATTCCTACAATAATTAAACCAATTACTATTGTCATATTTGTTCTCCTTTAACTAGGATTGTCCAAACCTTTGTACATTCTATGTATAAAGGAGCAAAATATGATAGCTATTTGATTTGTTCCGTATTTTCATAACGACTATCTAAATAATCGACAATATGTACAATGTACGCCTCTAGAGTTTGTGGACTTCTAATACAAGAACCCCATTCCGGTAAGCCATGATGAGCTAAAATACAATGAGAAACGGAATGAACATCTTCCATCGATATGGCGATTTTTTCAACTTCTAATATTTTTGAAAAGAATAATACTCCATATGGAATATGTCCAATCATAACACCTAATTGGTCCATAATGATTCCAGTAGCTTTTCGATTACTAAAATCACTTGTAGCTGATGGGAATAAAAATGAAAATTCATCATATTCTTTTCCCGCATGATCATATTCAAGTAATTTACCAATGTCATGATATAAAATACTCGTCATTACGATATCATAGTTAGGAGCGTCCTCTTGATAATTCATCATACCGTAGAACATATTATATAAATGATCAATAGTTTCCTTCCATACTAGCTGTTGAGTATTGGTCGTTCCAGCTTTTAGTTGTGCCCACAGCTCCTGCTTATGCGCTTTCTCTACAATATTTATCAGTTTAAAAACAGCCTCATAATGATTTACTTCTGTTTTTATAATATAGCGCGCAAATCTCATTAATCCGACTGTATGCTTTAATAATCCACCTAAATAGTTATGATGAAATCCTTTTGCAGCAGGTCTGAGTGCAAATTGCTTCCAAAAACGTTTCATAGCAGCTAAGGTAATGTCTTGAAAAGGTTGTTTTAGCTCGTACAAGTAGGAGAACAATTCCACTGTTAAGTCTTCTAAATTTTGTTCCGTATAAGCTAATAATGAAAAAGGATTAATATCATCTTTGCTAGGTGTTAATCGATGAATTGTAATCGATTTATGCCCTCGATATTCTTCAACACGACCTTCTACTTTAAAAACAGAATATTCTTCGAGGATTGGTGAATATGTTTCTACCTCTCCCTGGTTATCCCACATTTTTGCGTTATAAACACCATTCGTATTACTAAATCTCATTTTCAAAAACTGTTTATTCGTTTTGGTCATCTCTACTGAGTATTCATTTAATAAAAGCGTTACTTTGATATTACTTCCTTGTGCTTCATTACTTAGTGAAAAGGACTCTTCTGTCGTTGGTAATAGTGGAGCAGGGAATTGTTGTAATATTTCTCGGCGTTGTTCCTCTGAACATTCGTATTTAATTGGAATATGATTATAAAAATATGACTGTTCATTCGTCATCGTTCTCAACTCTTTCTTTATCCTATTTCTCCTTTTAAAGGATAGGAGAAATCCTGCATCAACAAAGTAAATCCTTCAGCATGAAAGCTTTTACTTCATTCCTTACAAGATATTAGTTACACACCTTACTTACATTTTCGCTCTCAAACGCAATAAGCGAACAGCAACTAGGATAGAGACTAACGCTTGAAAATAAGCAAACATACTACAACACTATTTTATCAGTTTTTTATTGTATTACGAACATCCAATTTCGTTATATGATTTTCTTCAAAATAAGGCAGTAGATAATCATGACACGTAAAGAAAATAATTTGATGAGTATTCTTTAATGACTGTAATATGGTTAAAACTTTTTCAACTCTTGTACGATCAAAATTTACAAAGCTATCATCTATAATAATGGGCATGCTCTCATTATTGTATGATTGTTGAGCTAGAGATAGTCTTAATGACACATAAATTGCCTCTTGAGTCCCTCTACTAACTTCACTGGCTTCAAAGATTAATCCATCTTTCCTTTGCAATACTAAACCTTCAGCATCTTCTTTCCATTGAATACGTATATACTCCCCATCCGTTATCGCCATTAAGTATTTCTCAGCAATATGAAGAATTTGAGGAAACTTTGAGTTCTTATATATATTTACAGCTTTCTGCAACATTCCTTTCGCTAATGCAAATTTCATCCATTCCTTAGCTTCTACCATTAATGCCGACTTTTCAGTAAAGAATTGAAAAGATTTATCAACATACGTTCCACCATCTTCTAGCTGTACGATTTTGTGCTTACATTCAGTTATTTGCTGAATACATTGATTAAGATGTCGATCACACTCATTCTTTTCTTCTTCTAATAAACGTATACTGTAGTCATTAATTATCTTATTAGGATACTCCTCCCATTTTTTTCGTTCCTCTTCATAAGGTCTTAATTGGATGCCTAATAGCTCATATTGTCTCTGAAGTTCATTTCGTTCTTTTGATTGTTGAATCCTTTGTAAAAATGATTCATCATCTAGACACTGTGATTCATGATAGATGTCTTGAAGCTGAGATTCTAAATGTTGTTTTTTTAGTTCGAGATCGATAATTTGATTTTTCATTTCATTTCTCGATAGGTCTATCTGCTTTCTTTCTAACAAATTTTCATCTAATTCACTAATTTTTGTCCTTAAAATCATAACAGCTTCTTGATGCTGGGCTATTCTGGTATGAACAATTTCATGACAATAAGATTCTATTGTCTGTTTAATATGAGTCGCTTTTTCCTTTAATACATTTTGCTCTTCTGTTATCAACTGTTTTTCATAAAGATTCTGTTTTAATGAAATAATACTTTCAAATATGTTCATTAACATGGAAGATGAAATATTAGGCTGCTCTATATTCCACTCTTGAACAAGTTGTTGCATTAAAGCTTCGTTTCTTCTTGTATCTTCTTCCCATTTTTCAAATTGATCCACTACTTTATAAAAGCTTTTTTCCTGCTCCTGTTTTTTCATTTGCTCATTTTGAAGTTGAAATCTGATTTCATCATCTTTTTTCAATTGAGTAAGCGCAAGTTGATGATCTCTAAAAGATCCTGCCATTCTTTTTTCTTTTAAAGAAGTCTGCTTTTGAAATAACTCCTCTCGTTCTTGTAACAAATCAGGAAGCATCGATGATGTATTCATTAATCCTATTATCCACCAAAACAAAGCGAACCCTACAGCTACAATGATGAAGACCAACCATTGCTGCATAATTAATGATAGAATAGCACCAGCTGAAAACAAACTCAGTATACTGTATTGGATCCATTTCTTATTTTGCTTCGACTTCTTTTCTTTTCTTTTTGCTTGTTCAATTTTCTTCTCGATAGACCGAATGGCTTCTTCAATATATTTAAGCTCAACAATTATTTCTTTATCATCTTGAAAGTTTTCTACCTGTCGTTGCAACTTTTCTCTCTCATCATTTGAAAGAAGATTAGAATGGTAAAATCTAATCTTTTCATCTGTTGCTTGTAAAATCTGTTGTATTTGTTCCTGCTTCTCATCAAGAGTTTGTTTTATATGAGATAGTTTTTGAGATTGTTTTTCTATTAATACAATACTTTCTTTCTTAGAAATGCTACTATCGAGAGCAACAATTTTTTCATCAGTAATAGGAAGATGAGCATATGTCTTTAAATGTTGAATACTTTTATCTATTTGCTGTATTTTATTTGATAAATTTTGAATATCAACCTGAATAGAATCCAATAATATCGCTTGATCAATAGAACGTTGAATTTCTTCTTTTTTCTCAAGCAATATGTTATCAATCTGGATACTTTGATAGCGTTCCTCCAATGCTTTTTGCTGCTTATATAGTGCATCAAGCTCAGAATCAATAGGGAGTAATGCCGCTTTTACTTGCTGATATTCTTCATCCATCATAATTGAAATATTATCTTCTGGCATGTCAGCTAATTTATTTTCGATTCTAGTCATTTCTATTAATAATGGTTCAACCGTTAAATAATTATATTCTGATGCAATTTCGCGTTTTAACTCTTCAATTCTCTTTTCTACATTCTCTTTATCTTCTTGAAGACGTTTATATGTCTGTTGTAAATATTCGTATTGGTTTTGATCCTCTGAAGCCTTTATAAGATTTTCATGTGTCAACTTCATGTTAGATAACATCTGATTTATTTTAGGATTTCTTCCAGAAGGCTTAAACAATAACTCCATTTCCTTTTGTAAGTTTTGTTCTACTAATAAAAGTTGATCATTACCTAATAAGCCTGCTGATAATAAATAACGACTAATTTCTGATTCATTCAACTTTTGAATTCCATTAATACCATGTAAATCAAACGAAAAGACAGATTGATAAGTTGATTTATCCATTCCTTGAAGAATCATTTTCAGTTCCTCTTCGTTTCCCACACGGCCATCAGGAAAAATAACCGTTACATCCCCCGTTGCTTTTCCTTTTATTCTTTGAATCGCTATTTCACCATGAACTTCAGATTCTATAATAATCTTCCCACCATACGCTGAACTTTCCTTTGGCTCATAACGAGTTTCATTTTGAGTTTTCAATGGAAATCCAAAAAATATGCTGTGAATAAAACTCATAATCGTTGATTTACCAGCCTCATTTTCACCGAAAAACACTTGTATATTTCCTAAATCAGTAATCTTATATTGGTTGATTTTCCCGTATCCGTAAATATGTATTTCCTTAATTCTCAACTATTACTCACCTCCACTGTTAAGCTGATTCTCAAGTAATTGCATCGCTTCTCTTACTAGCTCTTCCCTTTCCTCTAATGATAATTGCGTTAAAAACTTTCTACCTAAAGAATGTTTATATAAAGGTTGTATAACTTCATCAATATCCTTGTTTGACCATTTATACTCCTGTACCATATTCATTAATGGTGAAGGATTTGAGGACGAACGAATTTCTCGCTTTAACTTCATACTATACGGATAGACAAAATTTATTTCATCTTCCTCTTCTTCCTGCAATAACTCTAAAAGATCTCGAGAATAATCCTCATATGATAAAAGACTATTTTCACTTACAATCTGGATTTCAAGAAAATATCGTTGATTATCTTCTTTCATTTGTTGTATCATCGTTTGACATTTTGTATGCAATGTATCAAACGTATCTTCCTCATCTATTGTTATAAGAGACGACTCCCACACAATTTCTGATGTAGGAATAAATTCAATATTGGAATGTTTTCCTTCCAATTCAACATAATAGCATCCTTTAACTCCTGATTCTTTTTTATGTCTCCCTTGTATATTTCCTGGATAAATAATCGGAGGGGAATGAAGAAGTTCTTGGCGTTTATGAATATGTCCTAAAGCCCAATAATCGAATTGCTTATTAACTAGATCGCTAATACTAAAAGGAGCATATTGACTATGTTCATTTTCTCCTTCCAAATTTCCATGAAGTAAACCGATATGATACATAGCACCCTCGGATTTTGTATACTTTTCAATGATACGATTCTTCACATGCTGTGTAGGATAACTATAACCATATAAATGAACAATCACATCATTCTTTACATAGGACTTCACTTCACATTCACTTGAAAAAGTGTGGACATTTGAAGGTTGTTGAATATGAATCCAATTTCCATCTAAATGATCATGATTTCCATGTATGATAAAAACCTCAATATTTCGTTGTTGAAGCTTCTCCATCTCTTTACGAAAACGGACTTGCGTTCTTAAGTTCCGATTTTCACCATCATATAAATCACCAGCTAATAATATGAAATCAACCTTTCTTCTGATAGCTTCATTGATAATCTTCTGAAATGCTTTAAACGTTGACTCTTTTATTTGCTCTAGCATATGTTCAGGTATATTTTTTAAACCACTAAATGGACTATCCAAATGTAAGTCCGCCGCATGAATAAAGGTTATTTTTCTCATCTTTCATCACCTCATATACCCTTATATTATCACAAAAGAGAACATACTTTCTCACTCATTCAGATTTTATTGTACGACATTATTTATAGCAAAACAAAATGTGTATACTATTTTATTTTGCTTATCCATTTTCTTAACTTCTTGCTTATACAACTAATATATAGTACGTTCTCACTTAAATAAGAAAAAAGAATGCTCCAATAATGGAACATCCTTTTTATAGCACTGTTAAATCCTATTGTTGATTTCTCAAAAAACACTTAATACATTAAAAATCAAACTGACTAATCAACAAAGTTTAACAAGTCATTCTTATAACAGAGGAATTCTCTCTTTATATCTTTTTATTAAGATTCGATTATGCTCATCTGATCCTTCTAAATTTCCGCTTAAAAAAATAGGCGGTTCAAAATCGCTATCAGCCATTTTTACAATAGCTTCTGAAAAAATACTATTCAATATTGTAGCACCAACAACTGTCGATGTTGCGGTAAATGGAATATCCACTTTAGGATGTTGAAGAATAGCATCTCCTTTGACTGAATAATTATCAATCACTAAGTCTACTACATCATATAAGTGTTTACCTGACTTGTGACGTGAAGGATTAGCTGAAGAATATTCTCTTGATGTAATCCCTATGATCGTCGCTCCTTTTTCCTTTGCTAACAATGCAACATCTACTGGAACAGGGTTTCTGCCTGATGTTGATATGACAAAGCACACATCACCAGGTCTGATATCTTGTAATTTCATAAAGTCTACAGCATAATCATTTTTTCTTTCCAATTCTGAGGAGAGACTAGCTCCTTCATGTAACATTAATGGCTCATGAAAAATCGGTTTCAATGGAACTAATCCACCAGCACGATAAAATACTTCTTCCGTTAAAATATGGGAATGCCCACATCCAAACAAATAGACAATTCCATTATTTCGTATAGATTCTGCCACGATTTCAGCTGCTTTTTTCATATTCTTTTCTTCATTTTCTAATGTCATTCTTAATCTATTGAATATACTTTCAAAATAATTTGTAATCAAAGCTGTCTCACTCCTTGTGCAATTTGATGAACCATTTCAGGCATTGTACTTTTTGTTTGTTTATCTATTACGGAGCCAAAAATATGGGGCATAAAAAATGGAATGTCCGTTTGTAATGCTCTTCTGATTATTTCTATAGCATTATCAGGTCCAATTCCCCCAGCCGGCTCAATCATCTTGATTCCAGAATCAGCTGCTTTTTCACACAAATCTATTAATTCTTCTAAATGTACATTCCCTTTTAAAGGCATGAACTTTATACTAGTTAATCCCATAGATGCAGCAAGCTCACAAAAATCCTTTGTTTGCATTTCTATACCGCATGATAATTTCACATATCCGACTTTGCCACTTGGAGCAACAAGAGCATTAACATTTTGAGGGCAATTTAGAGATTGCAAAACACCTTGTGAGTAGGAAGCTTTTTCAAATGGCTGATTAATATGTCCTGGGTGACTTATGGAAGCAATGTCAACAACCTTTCTCCAATTACTCACATCTCCACCGTTGCCAAGTCCAACACTAATAACATCTGAAATAAGCTTTAATTCTGCTACCTTTTTACTAGCAGATTCAGCATCTATATAATCTGAAGCAACTATACCTGGTATTACACATCCAAAACCTGCTTCAACAATTTCTTCTGCATTATTTTTATCGCTAGCTAAAAAATTGAGAAACACTCTATTTTTTAGAGGAGTAGCATTTTTAAACACGTTGTTTTACCTCCTCTATTAGTGCAACCATGTTTTCTACAGCTTTTGAAATTACGAGCTCTCCTTTTTCCTTTGTAGCTAAGGTTGCATCACCAAGTACCGCCGTTTTTGTAAACTCTTCCCACGGAGTTGGCGTACAATCTACTCGACTAGGTATTGTAGGAATATCACATATTGCTTTATCCATTTGTACATCTTCTTCTGCTAAATAAAGCATATAGGAAGTTTCAAGTTCACATGCATGAAAAAACGAGCCGTGCAATACAGGTGTTTCTTTAACCTCCGCAATAATTTCCTTTGTTCCAGGATAAAATAAATATAAAACCTTTAACTGTGGAACTTTTTCTAGTAGAACTCTAGCTGCATCCTTTAAAGCAGGCTGATTACCTAAATGTCCATTGATCATTACAAAAAGCTTAATTCCTTGTTTAAACAGGCTGACTCCAATATCTACCAACATAGCTATAAGAGATTCATTGGAAACCGTAATACTTCCAGGAAAATTGCGTAAGCTCCATACTTGTCCATATGGTAAAGTTGGTAATATAAATGCCTCTGTTTCTTCGGCCACTCTTTCAGCTAATTTTTCTGCAAGAATATTATCGGTAACTAAAGGAAGATGTGGACCATGTGCTTCTACAGCACCAATTGGTAAAATAGCAGTTCGAATACGCTGTATTTGTTCTTTCACTTCAAATGAAGTCATTTTTCCAAAATTCATGCTCGCTTCCTCCATTTCATAGATTAAACGTCAATTTTTACTTTTTAAAAGTGAAGCATCGTGCAGGATTATCGATAAAAAACTTTCTTATGAGAACCTCTCCATCTAATCCTCGTAGCTCACATTCATCTATAAATCTAGGAATCCACTTACCAATGATGTATTCTAAGCCTAAGCCATAGTCATAATGCTTATAATACGTTTTCCGGGCTGTGTCCCCACTAATTAAAATTTGATCCTCATAGCCTTTTTTAACTAGCTCTAAAATGCAGTGAATTCTCGTACTTTCTGGAGTATATTTAATCTTAGCAATACCATCAAAGCATAAAAATGAACCGTGCTTAGCAATTTGTTCATGATAATAAGGGTCCGGATTACGATCCATATGTCCAAAGCTAATATGCTGTAAATTCACATTTTCTTTTTTTAATAACTCAATTTGTTCTAATGCCATAGTTCCAGCTTCAGTGTGAGAATGCATCGGTGCTTTCGTTTCATGATAAGCACGAGCAACTGCTTGAAGCGTTTTAATCTCTAGAGGAGAAATTCGATTATATCCAGTTCCAAATTTTACTTGCCCTCCTCTAAAAGAGGTACCTTCTAATCCTTCTTCCACTTCTCGAATTACAAAATCCGCTAATGAATTTACCGATTCCTCTTCAATCCAATCATGATATGTATCATAATCACCAACTATACTCTTAATATTCTGATTTATCTTTGCATCCCACAAGAAACTTTTATTGAATCCTGCTGTTCCAACAATCGTAACACCTGTATCTTTTGATATATCCACTACATCCTGGACGTGACGCCCATAATCAACTGCAGTAGCATCTATAATAGCTTGACCACCTAATCTCTTAAAATCGAGAACATCAAGCTTAGATTTTTCTGGATCATCCAGCAATAAGTCGTTTTGTTGCCTTTGTTTCCAATAAGCTGGTGTACAAACAATATGCTCGTGTGAATATGTAAAGCCTAATTGATCTGGTTTGATATCTCCTGTTAGCGTACGAATAAAGCTCATAAACTTCATCCTCCTCTTCCTAAACATGTTAAATTTATAAGAGGCTGTCTCATAAATTCTAATTATGGACAACCTCTATACAATCACACTTTAAAATATTAATTTTGCAAGGGCGCTTATAATTGGTCCTAAAATAAACATATCTGAATCAGCTGCCCACATTGCTGTATCTGGAACAGTTGAAGTAATGAAGAACTTAACCATTAGGTATTGACCCCAAGCAACTACAGTTGCTGTAATAAATCCACCTAATAAAGCTCCACGTACACCACCAGTAGCATTACCGAATACTCCAGCTGTAGCTCCATGGAAGAACAATACAATCATTGTCGGAACAAAAACATAACCTACCGTATTACCAAGTACTACTAGCCAAATTAGTCCACCAAAGAAGGCCCCTAAAAACCCTAGAATAACTGCATTTGGTGCATACGGGAAGACGATTGGACAGTCAAGCGCAGGTCTTGCTCCAGGTACGACCTTTGTTGCAATCCCATTGAAAGCGGGTACAATTTCACCAATAAACATACGAACCCCAACTAATACAACCGCAATACCCGCAGCAAACGTGAATGATTGAACAATAGCATAGATAATAAAGTTTTGATTACCTGCCCCTGCTATTAAAGCTTCAGCACCTTCTGTATTTTTCGTTAATACAATTGCTGCTCCTGTTACGAAAAGCATAATCATTGTAAGAGCAGTGATTACATTCGAATCTCTTAGAAACTCTAATCCTTTAGGTAGTTTAATTTTTTCTGAGTCATTGTTTTTATTTCCTAAAACTTTCCCTAACAGTGCTGACAATATGGCAACAGAAGCTGATGTATGACCTAACGCAACATTGTCATTTCCTGTAATTTTACGAACAATTGGTTGAGTAATCGCAGGTTGAATAGTCCAATATAACCCCATTAATACAGATAAGAAGATTACTAGACCCCAGAAGCTCACATCGCCGACAGAATGAATGACAACTCCTGCAAAAATCGTTGTTGTCCAGAACATCATATGTCCAGTTAAGTATATATACTTAAGCTTTGTAATGCGTGCAAGTAGTACGTTAATTAAGAATCCTATTGTCATAGCTAACGTAACAGCACTACCATATTCCATGTTAAAATTGTCTTGACCCATAAAGCCTTTTAAAGCTTCTGTTTCAAGTCCAAATACTTCTTTCCATAAAGGTTCAAATACTCCAAGTGATCCAGTAATAACGCCTGCACCAGCATTTATAATTAAGAAACCAATAATAGCTTTAAATGTTCCACTAACAATTTGACTTGTATTTTTCTTTTGAAGTAATAAGCCAACCAATACGATAATACCTAGTAAAATTGCCGGTACTCCAAATAAATTATCTGCTAGCCATTTAACTACATCCATGGAATAACCTCCTAAGTGATAATTTCTTTTTTACTACTGTTTAAGTACATTAAACCTTACATTTCTGGGTATCTAACATTTATAAATTCATTGTTTTTTCAATCGACTCTTTAATTTCATTTTTATCAAAATAATTACTAACTAGAATAATAGAAGCTTTATGACCTTCTAATGTTGCTGCGAGTTCTGAATTTGTTACGATATAATCCGCCTCCATTCCAGATGCACTAGACACATCCATATGCTCAACATCTGCTGATATACCAAGTTCAGATAAAATTGCTTCTACATTCATACGTAGAATCAAACTTGTACCCTGTCCTAATCCACAAACACAAATTATTTTCATTTTAATTTCCTCCGATTAAAGTTTGAATTTCTTCCTTATTTGTACAAGAACGAAGCTTTTCTATATTCTTTTCGCACTGTAATAAGCTCATCAATTTTTGTAAAATCTTTAAATGTTCCTTGCTACTTGAGGCTCCCAAGGCAAATATCAGTGATACAGGATCATTTGATGGATGACCAAATACAACTGGATTCTTAAGGCTAACGAATGAAACAGAAGCTGTATTAACTCCATCCTCAGGACGTGCATGAGGAAGCGCTATTCCTGGAGCTAAAACAATATATGCCCCATTTTTTTGAAATGAATCAAGCATTGCTTTTACATAACTTTTTTCTACTAAACCTTCTTGAACAAGTAGGTTACCAGCTAGTTTAATTGCTTCTTCTGCTGTAGATACCTCTTGTTGTATCAATACTAGTTCTTTTGATAAAAATTCCACTATTTCTCACTTCCATTCTCGTTGCAATTCATACAAATAATATCTAATACTTCTTGTTCACTGTTGGCATCGATCAACCTTTCTTTAATATTAGATTGTTGAAAAAGCTGATTCAGATCTTTCATTGCATTTATGTGACGATGATTTTTATCTGGTGCAATCACAAATATAATATTAACTTTTTGTTCATTTTTAGAACGAAAATATACAGGCTCTTTCATAATCAGGAGTGAAATAGAAAGTTCCTGAACTCCCTTAGAACTGTCTGCATGTGGAAGAGCTACTTTAGGTGAAATCACCACATAAGGACCTTTCTCATGAATTGTATCAATCATAGCCTTTACATATGATGATTGAATTTTTTTCTTCTTAAGTAATGGCTTAGATGCAATTTCAATCGCACTAGTCCAATTTTCTACTGAATCTATCACGGTAATATGATCAATAGTAAGTAACTCGCGTAATGAAGGTAGATAACGATCAGGTAAAATAAATGTTGATTGTTTTGTTATATTTGATAATTCTTCTATTAATTTTTCTTCATTTTGAATGACACAATGCTTTTTTATAACAGACAGCATTAATTGAAGATCTGATGTTTGCTTTGCACCTATTTTTTGATATTGCGACTTTACTTCTTTTAGTAATGACAGTTTTTCATCTTTTGTCATAAATGAATTAACAACATAAACAGGAAGTGAACTATTAACTATTGGGACAGTCGAAATGACGAAATCATATTCATTCCAGCTACCTTTTTCATATTCTCTTAATGAAACAGGTCTGCTGAAAGCTATATCCTTAAACAATTCCTTAAGTTCTTCACGCAATAATTCCGAAGTGCCGATTCCATGAGTACAAACGATTAAAGCATTTAAACTAAGAACGGGAGATATTTTTTTCAACCATCCTCCAAAATGCATAGCTAGAAAAGCAATTTCATCCTCGGTCATTTTCTTCCCTACGAAAACTTCAAACCCTCCGATGACCTCCTTAGTCAACTGAAAGACGTAATCCATTTCTCTTTTCATCGCTTCAGAAAAAGCATTCTTTACTTCAAATCCATATTTTATGCGAAAATATGCTGGTCTCAAATGATTAAGAAGATTTTGTGTAAGCTGATCTTTTTGCAAAAAATTAATACCTGCTTTCCTTTCGAAATCTTTAACCATTTTTCTAACGATCATACTTAATTGAATAGAAACTTCTCCATTTTGAATGGAATTCTTTACCTTAGCACCTAATAAATGCGTTGTAAAAAAAAGTGTTTCTTTTTGACAGACCTTGCATCCAGACAAAGTCTGTAATTTTTCAATTAATAATGAAGCGGCATAAACTGATTCCATTTCTTGAATATTGTTAGCATCTGAGACCATTTCCCCAATTGTAAAACCCAATTTTATCCTTTTTAAATAAAGATAAAATTTAATGGTTAGTGTATATATGTCTTGATCTGTAAAATGAAAATAACCTTGAGATTCAATTTCCTCCAAGTGACGATGGATCGTTTCTAATTCATCTTCACGAAAAAAAGCGTTTCCTTCTTTCTCCATATCTTTAAATCGATTAATTTCTTTAATAATAGAAAGATAGTTTTTTTCCTTTAAGAGAATCTGAACCCACTTGTCCATTTTTTGTCGAATTGCCTTTTCATCACCGATTAAAAAATATCCTTGTTTTTTTTCAAACACTAACTCTACATTTCCTGTACGTAAGCTTCGTTTTAGAATCTTTATATCTTCAATAACAGTATTCCTACTTACACATGTAAGTTTCATAAAGTCCTCTACGTAAAGAGACTCTTTTGATATAGCTACAACAAGAAAAATCCAACCTCTCCGTTCATGAGGTGAAAAATCATATTGCCAATCTTGTAGTTCATGTAAGAGCAGAGGAATTTCTTTTTTAGCTTCAAAAGGTAAACTAAAACCTTGTCCACGAATTTTCTGAACAGGAGGTAACTTATTTTCTTTCAGCCAACTGTTAATCTTTTCGATATCATAGTAGACAGTTCTTCTAGATATTCTTAGTTCATTTATAAGAGTTTGCAATGAAACATGTGCAGGAGCGGAAATAATTCTTGATAAAATTGCCGTGCTTCTAATATCTAATGCCATTACAATCACCCCGGGTTTTAGTAAGCAATTGCTTACCTATAAGATAACGCTTTCATTTACTTTTGCACAGACCAAGTTAAGACCATTCATTTGTGCAAAAATAGTTCCTTATAATATAAATTCCTAAATCATATGTATATAAGTAGGCTAGGTAGCTATTAATCACTATGTAAATGACATCCTACATAATTTCAACATCAAAAAAGTAGTGGAATATGAATAACAATTCCACTACTTACCACAAAAGTGTTATTTTGGAAACTACTCTTTTTTTGTTAAATCTAATGCTTGCTTAATATTCTTAAATGATGATCCTTTACCGTACATAAGGACGCCACCACGATAAACCCTTGCACCAAACACCGCCAAAAATAGAATAGTAGCAATTAATAGTCCAATACTAATAGCAATTTCCCAAAATGGCACGTCTAACATGCCAACACGTAGAAACATTAACATTGGGCTAAAGAACGGGATGAACGAGCAAATTTTAACAAATGCTGCTTCCGGATTCCCTAATCCAAACATGGACATCATAAATCCTATTACCACTAACATGGTCATCGGTGTAATCATCGTTTGTACATCTTCAACTCTACTAACTAACGATCCTAGGAAAGCCGCTAATGTTGCATATAAAAGATACCCTAGTAATGCAAATACGACTGCATAAGTAATTGTTGTAATAGAAGTTGCACCAAATCCGAAAACAGAGAAGAAACCTTCTTGCATTTGATCTAAATTATTTTTAATCGAAATATATCCAACAGCTAAAAACAATACCATCTGAGTCAAACTTAACAAAGCTATACCTAAAATTTTGGCAAACATTTGTTGGACTGGTGAGATACTTGAAATCAAAATTTCCATAACGCGTGATGTTTTTTCTCCTGCAACCTCAGTAGCTATCATACCAGCGTACCCAATTACACCCATATAAATGACAAATAACATAATATAAACTAGTCCACGCGCTTGATTTAGTTCCTCTGCAGTTTTTGCACTATCTAAGATGGCTACTTTTTCTAGTGATGCTGGCATATATAATGCTGCAATTTGCTCTTGAGTAATATTTAATCCTTCTGTATATACTTGGTTTTTGATCGTCGTTAATGCTTGTAGCAATTCACCACTAGTACTTTCATCAGAGATTGTATCTGATTTATAAATACCGCTCGGCATCCCTTGCTTATCTTTCTGAAGAATTAAATAGCCTTTGATTTTATCATCAAGAACAAGCTGCTGTCCTTCTTTATCATCTTTTACCTTTTTAAGAACTAAATCAGATTTCGTTACTTCTAATTGCTTCTTCAAGCTATCATAATATTGACCACTTTCATCCACAATCCCTACTATGTTTGCCTTTTCTTGATCAAACATTTTCATAATATTCGTTATGTTGGATAATACAAGAATAATAGCTAACATTATGACTGTAGACGTAATAAAAGATTTTGCTTTAATTTTTGAAAGATATGTATGTGATAGTACAATCCAAAATTTATTCAAGTGGTGCACCTACCTTCGCAACAAAAATATCATGCAATGATGGTTCTTCTAGTTCAAACTTGCGGATAAACCCTTTTGAAAAGATTAGTTTTTGAATATCTTCAGCAGCTTTTTCATCAGATATTTGCAAAATAGCGCCTTCTGCTGTCTTCTTGAATCTTTTAACACTAGGTTCTTCTGAAAGAAAATCTAAATCAAAATCACAATGAATAACAAGATTTTGATTGCCAAAAGCTCTTTTTATATCTTTTAATTTACCATGGACAACTGGTTTTCCTTTGTCCATTATGCATAAATGTTCACATAATTCTTCAACATGCTCCATACGATGACTAGAAAATACAATGGTCGTTCCATTATTTTTAAGCTCTAATACAGCATCTTTTAATAAATCAACATTTACAGGGTCCAACCCACTAAAAGGTTCATCCATAATTAATAGCTTTGGTTTATGTATAATTGCAGTAATAAACTGTATTTTTTGCTGATTTCCTTTTGATAGCTCTTCTACTCTTTTATTTTTATAATCTGGAATTTTAAATCGTTCAAGCCAATAATCTAACTCTTTTAAAGTATCTGCTTTTTTCATATTTCGTAATTTAGCTAAATAGACGATTTGATCACTTACCTTTAACTTAGGATACAAGCCTCTTTCCTCTGGTAAATAGCCGATTTCCGAACTTACAGAATAATCGATCGGTTTACCATTCCATGTAATACTACCTTCTGAAATATCCAATAATCCTAGAATCATTCGAAATGTTGTTGTTTTACCAGCACCATTTGCCCCAAGAAAACCGAATATTTCATTATGAGGAATGTTGAAACTTATGTTGTCTACAGCTGTAAATTGCCCGAACCTTTTTGATACTGAATCAATAATTAATGTCATTCATCTGCCCCCTCATCTCTATCAATCCTATCTGGCGATAATTCCCTCACTACCGGAATATAAAACTAATAATCTTTTCCATAAAGAATAAGCATACCTCGACATAATGGTATTTGCTCCTATCAATAGAAACAAGCCATTCCTAGAAGTACTATCTCTTTATGTAATACGTTTTAATCATATAATGGTTTCATCAAAATTATTTTCTTTACAAAAGCTAGCAAATTATGTAAAAATGAATACATATTCATAACAATGAAAAGCGGGTGTGAACTATGGAAAATTATAAACTGACTGCCTTTAATCCTAACGGAGAAAAGCTACTAGACGAAACATTCCAAGCTGAAAATGAAACAAAAGCAAAAGATTTAGGCACAAATTTATTATCTGAAAAGAACTTACAAGATACGACTCATCGTTGCACATCACCTAGAGGAAAATTAATTTTATTCCATCGATAATCAAATCTTTAATTGATAGACAGCCTAATTGCTGTCTATTTTAGATTGAACACACTTCAAGAATTATACGCGCATTCCTTTTAGGTTATTGTTTTAATATGCTCGTGTATAAAACCAGCATAAAAATCCTGATTGGAGCATAAGATGCAAAACTCATGTAGCCAATTAAACCAAGACTATACTCACTACTTGTTCAATGACAACAAAGTTTTGGAAAACAGTCTTCAATAAAAAGCACTTCCACTTACGATATATTCAAATATTCTGAAATTTACTTTTCAACATGTTACGTTCTCTAAAGTAATACGATACACATACCATCATCGATGGGAGAAATATTCCTACTGAGCAACCGATAAAAATAAAGAATAAAAAATGATAAACACCATTTTTCATAGTACTCGGTACAAAATAATTAATCACAAAAAGAAGGATGAAAGTTGTAAAACTATAAATTATTCCTTGCTGCCAATAACTTTTTATTTTCCTATATTTCTCTAAATAACTCACTTTATCTGTATAAATTTCAGTCGTTCCAGGCTTTGCTGCAAAGAAAAAGAAACCTTTATATGAGCACATGCATTTCCATCCTGATGCCTCCATCATGTCAATATATTCTTCTCACTTTCCTTATCCACATGTTTAATATCTAATGTATATTGTAATTCTTGTGGAGTATCCTTCACTAATTTAAAGCGAAAAATGCTCATTTCTTGTAAAATCCATCCTTCTTTAGCTAACTCATTCAACTTTTTTATTAGCCGCTCTTCATCAAATGCTAAGCTATTATTAGGTAAATACTTACAATTCTTTGCAATCATTCATGCTCCCTTCTAATAATTTCAAGGCTTTTTTTCCTTCTTCCACCATAATCATTCTTCTTTTTATGTCTTTTTTTATGATTTCGGTACCCTTTTTAGTCAATATATAGGTTTTTCTTCGATCCTCATCCACTTTAAGATGCTCAATAAGCTCCGCATTCTGTAGTTTCTTTAATATTGTATATAAGCTTGCAGGTCCAATTACGATTTCCCCACGTGAAGACTCTTGAATTTCTTGCATAATTGCATACCCATGCGTTGGTTTGATTAGTGCTAACAAAATATAATAAGTGGAATCAGTCAAAATTTCATTATCTAATGCTTTTCCACCTCCAAATATGTCTTATGTCAAGCCACTATTGAGAAAAGTCTAATTTTTTTAAAACAACGGCTAAGAATATTTCTTCATATTGCTATAAAAAAAAGACTGAAGCTAGATTAAGCT
>NZ_CABKRX010000116.1 GCF_902374955.1 Bacillus massilioanorexius | reverse complement strand
AAAAACACCCCAAAAGTTAGTTTTTTCACTCTAACTTTTGGGGTGCAGCACCGTTAGAGCACCTCTTTTTAAATAAAAGGATTCATTCATCCTTTTATTTTGTTTTGGAATTGTAAATAACTTTTCTAAGTAAATGATACAGTTTAATGGCTAATATTATGCATACTAATCCTAAAAAATAACCAGCAAGCACATCTGATGGAAAATGTGCACTTAGAACAATTCTACTTATTCCAGTAACAATAATGATGATAATGGCCGTAATCCAAATAAGTACTTTTTTTCTTTTCCCTTGAAGGTATTTGGAGATAAAATAAGCTACCACAGCATAAGTCACTATGCTAAGCATAGCATGCCCACTTGGAAAGCTATAACCGACTGCATCAATAGATGGATCAATTAGAGGACGATCTCTCCCTACTAATCCTTTCACAAAGACATTTAAACGATCTGTTCCTGCAACAAGGAATGCGACAATCGCAACTGCAATTAAGTCTTTCTTCTTCCACAATAACCAAATCATTAACGCAAGTGTTACTACTCCAATTCCACCTCTTGATCCTAATTCTGTCCAATATTTAAAGAACATATGGACATTTCCTTCATTCCAATTTTGAAAATAGGATTGGACAGGTTTTTCCCAAGAAAATTCAATTCCACTATTAATGACATACATCAAAATTAAAAATGAAACAAATGAAATAAATACAATGGCAGCCGTAAGATATGTAAGTGGACCTGCATGTCGATTCTTTTGTTTGTCCATTTTTGATTTCCTCCCTAATAAAATCTGCTCATTACTAACTTATATGAACAATTAAGGGTTCTATTCTACTTTGTCCAAAGAAATTATTTGACAAGCACTAGCGATTAAAACATAAGAGCTTGACTCAAAAGGTCATTCTTTATGATTTTAAATGGATTAAAAGATACATCTCTCTTTTAATATAAGAGGAAATCAAGCCAATCACATGACTAATGGGGGTACATCAGCTTATATTAGCAAAGTAAAATACACACATAAACAAGATAATTTATAAAAATAACGCATTATGAAGAAGTGGAGGCGTCCAAAAGTGATGGAACATCACTTTTGAGACGCCCTCCCCTCTTAATCCCATTTATCTGCTAATTTCTTAATCAATTTTTGATAATAGGCTCTTAACAGAACGATAATTATTACTCCAACCACTAGTATGCCCAAAAATGATTGGAAGCTACTCACAATCCATCCGACTAGTGCAAAGATTATGATTTGAATCATGAGTATTGAAAATAAAAGTTGTTGAATAGCTTTATTTTTTTGATTCTCGCTAATTGGATAGAGGTCATGCCATATCAAATTATCGTGTTGTTTTCTTAAAAGAATCAATTGGAAGCCAGTAAGGTAAACAAATAATCCTGCTCCTATTATCTGAGGAAGTAAGGACGTTAATGAGAATAAAACAAATAACCCTATTACGGTAAGTCGAATAAACAATCCTAAGAAATCACTACTTCTTAAAAAGGTTCTCAAATATAAATACAGGTAAGTATTCTCATGTTTATAGGCAATAAGCGTTAAAATGGGATCTAACCACTTTCTACGAGATACCTTTTCTTTTAAATTAGGCACATCCGTGAAAAGATTTGCAAATCTATAAAAAGAAAGCATTCTTTTACTTTCTAAAGAAATTAACATTTCCCATTTTAGTAATTTATCTTTAACTGCACGTTCAAAATAAAGCCATAAGAAAATAAGCACAATGAACACGATGGCTGCTAACAAAAGATTACTTTTTGACAAAATCATATATAGCAGTACAAAGTTCACAAAGTAACGGACAACGCTGTCAATAATATGTGTGGCTGTCTCTTGATATCGTAAAATAGCCCATTTTATACGTATATTAAAGTACTTTACTACAAGTAAAGCTATGAAGATCCAAAAAAAGTCTATAAAATGCCCTTTTTCTACTGCAACATACAATGGCATCGCAGCCACTAAAAGCATTAGTAGTATGTAACTTTGCATAATTAAACTTAGATTTATACTCTTCTTAAAATAAGGTGTTAGTTTTTTCTCAATTGGAAGTAAGAAAAACATATCTGGTTCTTTTAATAAGGTATAAATTGGACTTTTAGTAAGAACTATTGCAATAATCGCAGCAATGATTATAGCTGCAGGAAAAGAACGATCAAGCGTTTTGACCCATTCACTATAATAATAAGCGAGTCCTCCAAAACCAATGATTAAAACGAACACTAAATGACCATTAAATATATACTTTAAATATTTTTGAAGTTCCTGTACGAAAATAGCGAACCGATTTCTCCATAATTCATTACTATTCATGATTTTCTTCCTTTGTTAATTCAATATAAAGGTCATCTAACGAAGCATGTGGCATTCCAAATTCTTCTCTTAAATCATCTAATGTTCCTTTTGCACGTATTTGCCCATTGTGTAGAATTACAAAAGAATCACAGTACCTCTCTGCCGTTGCTAAAATATGAGTAGACATTAGGATACCTGCTCCACTTTCTTTCATCTGATTCATTAAGTTTAACAAGGACTGAATTCCAAGAGGATCTAACCCTACAAATGGCTCATCTACAATATACAGAGACGGTTGTACTAAGAATGCGCACATAATCATAACCTTTTGTTTCATCCCTTTTGAAAAATGAGCAGGAAACCATTTCAATCGCTTCTCCATTCGAAATTCCTTCAATAGTTTTTCTTTTCGTAGATGAAATTCTTCTTTTGGTATATCATATGCCATTGCCGTTAAATGTAAATGTTCATCAAGTGTTAGCTCATCGTATAATACTGGCGTTTCTGGAACATACGAAAACTGCTTACGGTACTTTTCAAGATTTTGCTCTAGAGTAATATCATTGATGGTAATACTTCCTTTTTTCGGTTCCATAGTCCCAATGATATGTTTGATGGTTGTACTTTTTCCAGCACCATTTAAGCCAATCAGTCCAACAAGCTCACCTTTCTCAACATTAAAGCTAACATCATTTAAAACCATATTTTTTGTATATCCACCGGTTAATCCATTTATTTGTAAAAGAGTCATACAAAGATTCCTTTCTTATATAGAACTTAGTTACGTATGATTTTAACAAAAATTCTGGTTAATATACACTCTCCTCATCCAAAAAACCATAATTAACCATTATATATTTTGAAATATTGGTTATGCTATTTAGTGAGGAAGGAATGAATCAAGTAATTGGTGTTTATACAACATTTCAATTTTTGAAATGAGGTGTCTCGAAAAGACAGGATATCGATTATTAGCAACTTTCCTAAATGCAAGGAGATGGTTCTCTTGCAAAACTATTCTAACCGTTCAAATACAAGCACATAACTGATTTCAATATTGAGATGAGGTGTTTGTTAAAGGCAATTAATCGATTTATACGTTGTGAAATGAAAAGATCCAATGTAATGGAGATGGTTGCATTGAACATAGAATTTTCTCTACACTAACACTTTATAGTCAAATGAGGTGTTTACTGCAGAAAGTGACCAGCAAAGTTGACTACAACGAGTAATTCCTTCCTCAGCCGACGGGGTGCACAATACTGTGCATCCTGTTTTACTGTGCCAAACCCGTACATCTTGTGGTAAAATATGTAGGACTTTATTATCTAGTGAAAGGGTGAAACAATATGAGCGATTGCATTTTTTGTAAAATTATTAAAGGTGAGATTCCATGTTCTAAAGTGTACGAAAATGAGCATGTACTCGCATTCCTTGATATCAGTCAAGTAACAAAAGGTCACACATTAGTGATTCCAAAATTACATAAAGAAAATGTTTATGAATTAACACCAGAAATGGCAAGACATATATTTGAAGCGGTTCCTAAAATCGCAAATGCGATAAAAACAGAATTTAATCCAATTGGGTTAAATACATTAAATAATAATGGTGAACATGCTGGACAGTCTGTCTTCCATTTTCATATGCACCTGATCCCAAGATATGGTGAAGGAGATGGATTTGGAGCAGTTTGGAAAACACATACAAGTGAGTATTCACCAGAAGATCTTCTTCAAATTTCATCAAGCATTAGCAAACATATCGAAGAATAATCGAATAAAAAACAAGATGCCTCTAATG
>NZ_CABKRX010000115.1 GCF_902374955.1 Bacillus massilioanorexius | reverse complement strand
TATCCATATTCTAGAAACTAAACAAAAAGGTCAACCAATATAACATTGGCTAACCTTATAATACGAACGGGTGCGTTAGCGGAACAAGAGAGACAGTTAAAATGTCTCTCTTGTTTAGTCGTTAGCAACAATATTTTCATACAGCGCCTTTTGAAAACACTTGCTTTGTTCGTTTATTTTACATTTCTTAAAAAGAAAAATCGCTTTTAGAACAATCTCTCAAATTTAGCCTTTTTCACTACATTTTTACTAGGATTCAACATAATTAATATTATATTCTTGAAACCAGATTTCCATTTGTACTAAATGGGCTAATAATTGCGGCCCACTCATCAATTGACCGAACCATGGGGTAGTAAAGGATTTTCCTTCTGAGGCAATTAACTGTTCTAATTGATCTTTTTTAAAAAACTCATGAAGAGCACTCCCTCGATTATCAACAACTATTTTTAATAAACTGGTTACCTTCTCTGTATATATTGGATGATGTGTTTTAGGGTATGGACTTTTCTTTCTATATAGTACCTCATCAGGTAATATGCCTTCCATCGCTTTACGTAATATGCCTTTCTCTCTGTTTCCTGTCATTTTCATTTCCCACGGTATGTTCCAAACATATTCTACTAGTCTATGATCAGCAAATGGTACGCGTACTTCTAAACTAGCAGCCATACTCATACGATCCTTACGCTCTAATAAATTGGTCATAAACCAATGCATATTACTATAAAACAACTGTCTTCTTTGCTTTTCTATATGTGTTTCTCCTTCTAACAGCGGAGTTTCATTTAACGTTTCCTTATAGCGTTCTCGAACATATTCTTCTACTTTTAATTTTTCATTCCAATAATCCTTTAAAAAGAAAGAACGTTCTTTAACGGAACGAATCCAAGGAAAGCTATCCAAATTTAAATCGTTGGAATGAAACCATGGATAACCACCAAAAATCTCATCGGCGCATTCACCAGACAAGCTAACAACAAAATTCTTCTTTATCTCCCTACAAAACCATAAGAGAGACGAATCAATATCCGCCATTCCAGGTAGGTCCTTTGCCAAAACAGCTTGCCGTAAACCATCCACTAATTCTTCTTGTGAAATAATACAACGATGGTGAATGGTTTGATGATCCTGAGATACCATTTCAATCCACGGGCCATCTGCACTCGGTTGAAAGGCATTACTTTTATAATACACATCATTGTCCTCATAATCGATAGAATACGTATGAAGATTAGGCTTTCCTTCTTTTTTATAAGCTAAAGCCGCAATGGCTGTAATCACACTAGAATCAACACCTCCAGAAAGTAACGTACAAAGAGGAACGTCAGAAACTAGTTGTCTTTCAATCGCATCTTTTACAAAAAAACGTACCTTCTCAGCTGTTTCTTCTAGACCATCGTGATGCTTTTCACTTTTAACATCCCAATATCTCCAAATTTTTAACCCTTCTCTTGATAACTTCAGTGCATGTGCCGGGCGCAACTCTTTAATTCCTTTAAATATACCTTTGCCAGGTGTATGAGAAGGACCCAAACCAAACAATTCAGATAAACCCTCTCGGTCAATTTCTGTTTTTACTGTAGGAAATGCTAATATAGCTTTTATTTCTGATGCAAATAATAAACCCTTACCTTCTTCACGATAGTATAAAGGCTTTACCCCTAAGCGATCCCTAGCTAGAAACAATATTTGTTCATTATGGTCCCAAACGGCAAATGCAAAAATGCCATTAAGATAGTCTACAGCCCTTTCTTTCCATTCTATATAAGAAGTAAGTAAAACTTCAGTGTCAGAATGACCTTTAAACGAATATCCTTTTAATAACAGGTCTTTTCTTAAATCTTCTGTATTGTACAGCTCACCATTATAGCAAATGGTAAAACGACCATGAGAGTTCTCTATAGTCATTGGCTGCTTGCCACCCTCTGGATCAACAACTGTTAATCTTTTATGAGCAAAACAAGCATGTAGGTTACTCCACACATCGCTCTCATCTGGTCCTCGAAGACTTAATTTATCTGCCATCGTCACGACAGTTTCTTTTTCATTCATTAAATTACGTGAAAAATCTACCCAACCAGTGATTCCACACATAACAATCACCCTTTCCAAAGTTGTATCTGTTACCTATCACTGGTTCACATATATGTTCACCGATGTTGTGCTGCACGATTTCAGCTAAAATTTTTTCGAGCTTTATATTCTTATTACGTGTAATAGCCTATGCAAAAGGGAAAGATGTGTTAATGTCCCATTTGAAATTTTTTACATTCATTACAATAGAAAATAATCCAATCTTAGCGATTACATTTTCACATTGTAGGCCAACGCTGAAAGCCTTTATCATACTTAAAAACTAAAATAAATAGTTGTTTATCTATGAGAGCATGATATTTTTGCATCCGGAGGGTATAAAATGAATAATCAGCAAAGAACTGAATTAATTAGACACCAATCTAGAGCTTTTACATCAGGTATTGTTGAATATATTAATGATCAATGGGTATTCTTTAATGATGAAAATGATGAAGCATATCCATTAGAAGAGTATGTGAATAGTGAAATAGAAATTTATCGAGGAAATAGGTGGAGAAAAGGATTTTTATCCGACACTGGTACGGTTACAATAAAAAAAGAGTCCATCTTCTTAATCCACCAAGAACCTGTGAGAATTAAAAAAAACTTACAATATGCATTTGAGCGATTATTAGAAGAGCTAAATGATGATTCTTTCTTCCAATTTATTATGACATTAAATTCGCTTTCATTCTCTATTTACGATTGTATTTATGGCTACAATCAGCTTGCCTTTTTACGTGACAAAAAGAATTGTAGCGGCGTCAATTTTTTTACCTTTGACAATGGGATATGTGTTTGTTCTGTTCAACATCATTTTGTATATTCTAAGAAAGAACATGATCGTTTTGAATTTACTCAAAACACAGGAAAACGGATTGTCATTGAAAAATTAAATCCTATTTCCTAATATAAAGGTCCTTTTATTATTGGATTTAACGAGTAGTGTGTATAAATGAAATGACACTCCAGGATGCTCGCATTCCAATGGACGTCCGGTAAGCCTCCCTGTCACAAAGCCCTGTGGAGACTCATCTTGTTCAGCTGCTTCAGTAGGAGTCTCCCACCTTACACACACTTTCAACCAACCATTTTCTTAACTTTGAAAACAAAAAACTTTTAGAAAAAAGACTAAATAAAAGATAAGGCTGTATGAAAAGGGATTTTTATCACTTTTCAGAGGCCTTATCTTTATATTGTCTACTTCTTTACGTTTTGTGCTCTTTG
Organism: Bacillus massilioanorexius; assembly: GCF_902374955.1. Lineage (GTDB taxonomy): Bacteria > Bacillota > Bacilli > Bacillales > DSM-1321 > Bacillus_AD > Bacillus_AD massilioanorexius. The sequence goes on along the minus strand of NZ_CABKRX010000115.1, from coordinate 41,863 downwards.
CTTGATATTAAGAGTAATATGGAATTTAAAAAGGTGTCCATCATTTATTTGGACTCCCTTCTCTTTATACGTAGTCGATCATTGTTCATTTACAATCTTTTGATCTAAAAGCCTTCTTTCAAAAGCTTCAATTGTTAGTGGTTTATTAATATAAAATCCTTGAGCATAATGGCAATCCATTTCTTTTAATAATTCAATTTGCTCTTCCGTTTCTACACCTTCTGCTATAACTTTCATTGATAGACCATATCCCATCATAATAATTGCTTTAACGATTGCAATCTCAGACGTGTTTTCCTTTAAGTTATTAATAAAAGAGCGGTCAATTTTCAAATAATCAATGGGCATACTTTTCAAATAGCTTAATGAAGAGTATCCTGTACCAAAATCATCAATAGATACTTTAACACCTAGAAGATGCAATTCATCGATTATTGAAATACTATAACTTAAATCGCTAATCATAACGCTTTCTGTTAATTCTAAGTGTAGATATTTTGCTTCCAATCCTGTTTCATTTAATGCATTTGTTACTTTTTCTAAAAAAGATGGCTGTTGAAATTGATGGGCCGATACGTTTACCGAAATGACTAAATCCCCCAAGCCCTGCTCTTGCCACTCTTTATTTTGCCTACAAGCTGTATATAACACCCATGTACCAATTTCTTCAATAAGCCCCGTTTCTTCTGCTAAGGGGATAAACTCTCCAGGTGAAATTAGCCCTTTGGTTGGATGCTGCCATCGAATTAATGATTCACTTCCGTATACTTCACCAGATTTCAAATCAACTAATGGTTGATAGCATAAATAAAATTCTTGATTATGCATCGCCTTTCGCAGGCTGCTTTCTAGCTCTAATCTTTGTATAGCTTCATTATTCATTTCATTACAAAAGAACTTTATTTGATTTCCTCCCTGAGACTTGGCACGATTCATTGCAAGATCTGCATTTTTTAATAATCTTTCTGAATCTGTTCCATCTTCAGGAAACATAGAAACACCTGAACTTGAAGTGATGTAAAATTCTTGATTTTTGTAAACAAGCGTTTTTTCTAATGTGGATTTTATGTTTGTAACAATCTTCTGAATTTGTTCTACACACACGTTTTTCGTTATGATTAAGGCGAATTTATCACCAGCAAATCTTCCCACATATGTACCTAAAGGAGCGTTATTTTTTATTCTTTTAGCCAGTTCTCTTAAAATTTCATCTCCAGCTTCATGTCCTAAGCTATCATTAATCATTTTAAAACGGTCCACGTCAATAAAAACAACAGCTAATTCTCTTTTTTTCTTGTGTGAACGGCTCAAATGTTCTTTTAATAATTCTGTGAATCTTGATCGATTAGGTAAGCCTGTTTGTGCATCGTAATAAGAAAGTTCGACTAGTTGATCCTCAATTCGTTTTTGATCACTTATATTACGACCTATTCCATAAACAGCCACTACCTCATTATTTATGATAATAGGTATATTCTTAATCTGAAAATATTGTATTTCACCGCTATTCGATTGTATATCAATCTTATACTGCTGATACTTTCCTTTCACAGCTCTCCTGAAATACATTCTTGCTTTCGATATATCTTCTATCTTGAGAATATCTAACACAGACCGCCCCATAATATTTGTTTGAGCATCCGAAGTTAGTTCCATAAAACTTTTATTAACTCTTGTTATCTTTCCTTTAACGTCTGCTAAATAGACGAAATCTGTATTATATTCAAAAAAGGAAGTAAAATACTGATCTGAATTCACCAATTCCTTCTGTAGAAATTTTATTTCCTTGGTCGTTTCCTTCATTAATTGGGACAGAACCATAAAAGCTCTCATTTCAGCGGTCATGTTATAACGTAATGTATTCACTTTACGTTCATGAACAACGGTATTTTCAGACATAGAAATCATTGAAGCTATTTTAAAAGCATTTGGGTAATCTTTGGAAATACTATTAAAAAATAAATTATTAGATAAAAAACCACTGTGATTTGCTATATTAGATAATAATCGTAATTCTTCTTGTGCAAAGCTCTTTAATAAGTGCTTTTTCGAAAGATCTTGATAAATAAATATGGTCTCAATTGGCGTTTTCAACATTTTTTTCATCATCTTCTTAGATTGCTGTATAGATTCATCTAGCTTTACATAAGCAAATGCAAGCGAATCCCCTTCAAAGACTTTTTCACTTAGTTCAACTGCGCCATTTGATAGAAGCTTATGAATGTAAACAATCCGTTCTTTGCCATTTCTAACAATAATCAATGGGAATTCTAAACTGTGATTCTTAATAGATTCAGTGAAATACTTCCCTAAATAGTTCTCGAAAATATGTATAGGTTTTTTATCATTGATAGTATATACAATATTCTTATTTGCACATGTTATAGAAAACATTTTCCCTATTGAAGCCCATTTCTGATCGTCATATGTCGATACGATTAAGTCGTTGTTTGATAATACGGCTGCTACAACACCATCCTCAATCATTTCATTCTCCGTGAAAACCATTGGTTTTTGATTATCAATAGGACTTGCAATACCACCAGTAATAACAATATCGTGCCCATGTTCTACTATCCCATTCATGACCTGCGACAATCTTTGTTCTAAGCCGGCCGACAAAAGAAATATGACCTTAGCATCATTTCTTCCTAAATGGCTAATTAATCTATTTCCTAATTCTTCACTGTTTAAAAAATCTTTACTTCTATAAGCTCTCTGTTTTATTTCCGTATTTTCAAAAATTGTAAAAGATATTACAATTTCCTTCTCGTACATTTGACCATCAGCTAATTCTCCATTAGCCGTACACCCGATTATGACACCAAGAGGAAGATTCTCTTTTAAATTTACTAATAGGGTAGACAATAGCTTCTGATCTCTTATCCCTGAAAAGATTTGAACCAAAAGATTGGGATATTCCGAAAGTTCTTCTCGTACAATAAATTGCTTCAAACTTTCTACATCTGTATAAAGATAATTTAGAGATTTAGCCAATGATTATCACCACTCAAAAAAATTCTACGCTTGTCATCTCTTAAAATATCATAAATAAATTGTAATATGTGAAAAAATAGGAAAAAACCACTAATTTTTTAGTGGTTTTTTCCTGAAAGTTTGTAAAATTGTAATAAAAACATAGGCATTTTTTCATAATGAACACTGGCTAAAACACCATTTCCTATGTAAAAGCCGGCGACACTTAACAATTAGCTTATTTTTCTTTTCTATTAGAACAAGTTCAATCCTAATGGTAATTGAAGTCCCATTGCAACTGTTAAAACAAATACAATAACAAATGCAACTGTTAAACCTTTAACACTTTTACCTTTTTTCATGTTAACTAGTACTAGTTCCATTAAGGCAATCACTACGATTCCTAAAACAGCTTTACCAATATACTCACCATTAATATTGCTTAACTGCATTAATATGAGACCACCAGTCAATATTATTAATAAGTAAACTAGTCTTAATGTCATATGTGTCATTTTATACGCTTTTTGATCGCCTTTTTTCAGTAAATTCGAAGCTACTATTAATAAAATAACAGCTATTACCCAAGTTGTTATATGCATATGAGTCATGAGAAATTCTCCTCTCTACAAATATTCGTCTACATCATAACATAAGCAATATTCTATTCCTATTAATTAGCTTATCACTATCTATATATTGTAAAATATTAGTCTATTTTGTTACAAAGAGTACCGATTTGTTCAATTGTAATTTCAATAACATCGCCTGCTCGCAAAAACTTTGACGGATTGAATCCTTTTCCGACCCCAGCTGGTGTTCCTGTTGCAATAATATCACCTGGCTCTAAAGTCATCCCTTTTGAAATAACTTCTATAATCTCAGGGATTGAAAATATAAATTGTTTTGTGTTCCCATCTTGTCTGAGCTCACCATTTACCACAGTCTTCACCTGTAATTCAACTGGTTCAGAAATCTGTGACTTGTGAACAATATATGGCCCCATTGGGCAGGTTCCATCTAAGCTTTTACCTAAAAAGAATTGCTTATGACGGGCTTGGATATCTCTCGCAGTGACATCATTAATGATTGTATAACCAAATATATATTCATTTGCTTGCTCTTTTTTAATAGCTTTTCCTTTTTTACCAATTACAACGGCTAACTCTCCCTCATAATCCATTTGTTCTGTAATATCAGCATGACTAGGGATTACTGCATTATGACCTATTACAGTTGTTGGTGTCTTTGTAAAAAGCATAACATCATTAGGAATATCCGCTATACTTCCCATCTCAATAGCGTGATCAGCATAGTTTTTTCCTACACAAAATATATTCTTCAATGGTCGAGGGATTGGAGCTTTCCAAATCACCTGTTCTTTATCCAACCAAAAGGATTCTTCAACAGATTCTGATTCTGCCCATTTCTCCACCTCTTTAATACAAGAAATAATTTCTTCTCCACCTTCAATTATTTCTTGCATTGTTTCTGGAAGAGTATGATTATACTTATAAAATACATTAGCGGCTCTTATCACATCTAATAACATTCCATTTTTGGAATTTTCTAAAACAATAATATTTCCATTCTTCCATTCTACAGTTGCAAATTTCATTCTTAATCTTCCTTTCTATTTAGAAGACTGTTTTCGAAAATTCATTGCCTATTAACAAAGAATGAGTATAGGCTGAATTCTGCTCTTTCCAAGGGACGCACGGTGATTCTACACACCACATACTGCCTGTGTGGTCTCACCTTTCGCTCCAATCAACCGTCCTGTTATCCATTGATTTTATTCACCCATTAAACGTATTGATAAGCAACAATCTATTAGAAAACAGCCACTTAGAAAAATAATAAAATCTATCTACTTCTAACTCTTTTAAAAACAGGCTTTTGTCCATATGTACCAAAGCGCCATAAATATTCAATTGGCCCATAATTAAATCGCTTCATCCACCATTTGCTTATGAGTATTTGCATTGCATAAATAACAATGACTAAACAAAACCCTAAAGTGTAAGAAATCTTTCCATAAAGTCCAAAACCATAAGAATAAAAAAGAGTGGTGCATAATAGAGATTGAAATAGATAATTACTAATGGACATTCTACCGACATTAGCAAGCGGCTTCATAAAACGACTAACTCTCTTTCTTTCCAATAATAAGGCTACACTCGTTATATAAAACAAAGCCAATAACGGTCCACCAAATTGATCTTGTGATAGCATGTTCGTATAGCTAAATCCATTTATATAGGGTTGAATTTTTAGAAGCATTCCACCTACAAAACTAATAACCATTAACCACATTAAAAGTTTTTTATATTGTTTAATATTTGTAAGCCATTTTAATTTAGCGAATCCTGCTCCAATCAACATTAAGGGCAATATATTTATTAGTAATAGCCATATAGCAGTTGGATCGTTCGCAAATAACCAATCTGTAGAACGTTGCTTCATTACTTCCATAAAACTGCCCTCACTATACACATGTACAGACTGTATTACAGCTTCTGGATTATATAAGATGCTCATTAATTCTTCCTGGTCCAATAATAGTGAAGACAAAACCAATAAGGTAAACGGAATCACATATAGTAATAGACCTGTTATAATTAGTGTTTTTCCTTTACGTTTATAAAAAAGTAACAACCCTAGTCCAGTAATTGCATATGTAATTAAAATATCCCCATGCCATACAAAAAAAGCATGAATTAATCCAAACAATAATAAGAACCATAATCTTCTTGTGAAATTTAGAGGAAATGATCGATTTTTCAAAGCGGCCCTTTCTGCCATCATCATAGCTCCATAACCAAATAAAAAAGCAAATAATGGATAAAAACTTGCCTGTGCAAAAATATCAACAATCGCATATAAAACAGTGTCACTTGTATTAGTCCAATATGTTTTAGGATTTAAATATAGTATCGGACTAAAAAACGAAGGCATGTTCACTAAGAAAATCCCTAGAATAGCCATTCCTCTTAATATATCTAATGAAACAATTCGGTCATTTTCCTTTATGGGCATCATCGAATTTTTCACTTCTCTCCTCCATTCTACTATTCTTTATCCAATTATAACTCGAAATGTTAGAAAATTAATAATTTTTAACTAGTTATTTTCAGTAAGTATAAAAAAAGAGAGGTTATATCCTGCGATATAAGACACTCTCTTTCCAATAGATATACTATTAGTTTACGAATCTACCTGTTTTACCATGCTCTTCCCAATACGTATTACGCAATTGTACTTTTTGAATTTTTCCAGATGCTGTTTTAGGTAGCTCGTCCACAAATGTTACGCTTGTAATCGCTTTAAAATGTGCTAACGAATTTCTTGAAAATGCAATTAAGTCAGCTTCAGTCACCGTTTGATTTGGTCTCAGTACAACATAAGCATGAGGTGTCTCTCCCCACTTTTCATGAGGAACGGCTATTACAGCTGCTTCTAATACATCAGGGTGATCATATAAATTTCCTTCAACCTCAATGGAAGATATATTTTCTCCTCCTGAAATAATAACGTCCTTTTTACGATCAACGATATCGATATTTCCATACTCATCGACTGTCCCCATATCTCCCGTATGCAACCAGCCATTTTGAATCGTTGCTAAAGTTGCTTCTTCATTTTTCCAGTAGCCTTTCATGACACCATGACTTCTCACTACAACTTCTCCTATTTGTTTACCATCTTTCTCCACTTCTTCACCTTGTTCATTAATGACTCGTACATCACTTCCACACATAGGATGTCCTGCTTTCGCTTTCATTTTATATAGATCACTAATAGGTAAATGTGATAAATGTGAGCGTACCGTTGATGCAAGACTTAATGGAGCTGATTCTGTCATTCCATACACTTGAATAAATTCCCAACCAAGTTCCCTCTCTACTCTTGTCACAAATGCAGGCGGTGGTGCTGAACCGGCTAAGACAACACGTATGTCTTGTTCAATAACTGGAATTTCAGCTTCATAGTATTGTAATAAACCATTTAATACAGTCGGTGCCATATGCATAATAGATACTTTATGCTTTGCAATCATTTTAAATATTGCTTCAGGTGTTGCTTTCTTCAAGAAAATCTGAGTGGCTCCATTTAACGTGTAATAAAACGGTGCTCCCCACCCATTAACATGGAACATTGGTAAAATATGAAGATATGTATCTCTATCGCTCACTCTTAAATGATGCATTGTACTAAAAGCATGCAAATAATTATTACGATGCGTTAGCATAACTCCTTTTGGATTTCCTGTTGTACCACTCGTATATAATAATGAACAAACATCATTTTCATCAACTTCTGCCCGATTAAAGCTTTCACCAGTTAAGCCTTCAATCCATTGATCGTAATCAAGCTCATTTGTTTCAGTATCTTTATAATGCACAACAATATGCTCAATCGTTTCTAACTTATCTTTTATCGGTACTATTAATGGATATAAATCTTGATCAACTAATAACACTTTTGATTCACTGTGATTAAGAATAAACAAATAATCATCCGGCTTTAAACGAGTATTTAATGGCACCATTATTGCTCCTAGCTGAAATACCCCATAAAATCCTTCTAACATTTCAATAGTATTCGGTGCTAAATAAGCAACTCGATCCCCTTTTTCAACACCTAACTGCTTTAAACCATGTGATAACTTGTTAATACGGTTATTCAGTTCATTATAAGTAAAGGCTCTGTCTTCTGAATAAATGGCTACTTTTTCCCCAAAAAGTTTAACCGCTCTGTCCAAAAAGTCTGTTACAACTAATGGTACAATCATAAATCCCCCACCCTTCGAATGTAAAAAAATACTATATAAGTAATATTTTAGCATATTATTCAAATATTTAACAATGTAAAGTTTTACTCAATTAAAAGGACCAACCACTAGTAAAATGAAGATTTATAGGCTAATAACGCACAATCCCATTGATCTTTCATAACATAATAGAAATTAGTTTAAGTAAGGTGGATGTCATGCCAGCAATCGTAGGTGCCATACAAGTTGTAAATATTAGTGGTAGCGGTGTTTTTCACGTTGGTGATGTATTTAAAATTTCCCCAATCTCAACTTCGAAAACTTTTGCCGGAGCAGGCTCATTTAATACGGGTGAAAATCTATCTGTATATAATGGCAATAGTCACTTAATTGTTTATGACAATGATGGAACAGATCAACCAATTTTATTTAATGTATAATATTTCAAATGAAGGAGGAAGACAATGAATTTCTATGTAAACCAAAGTGTTCACATTCAATGTATTAAAATTACCAGTATTAGCAACTCTTCTGTCTTCCAAATTGGAAGTGCCGGTATTATTAAATCTCTGTCAACACTAGCTAATACAGGAGAATATACTGAAATTGCTCCTAAACCTATAGGTGGGCCGCTAGTAGTTCAATCAAAAACTTCTTAATATATCTATAGGCATTCACCTAAATCGACTTGTAACATAAACTATTTATTATCCTACTTTGAACGAAGGTGAATGTATTATGAATAATGACTTTTACACATATGCTATGGAGATGAAAAAATATCTTGAAAACCAAGAAAGAAGAATTGCAGCACTTGAAGCTGAACTCATTGCTATAAATAATAAACTGAAAGAGTTTGAAGCCAAAGCTCCTGTGAATATTGAAAAAATAGAGTATAAATTTGATCAGTTAAAAATAGAAAAGTTAGATGGGACTTTAAATATCGGTCTAAATCCTGCCGAAGTTCAGGAGCTCGGTGATTTTACAGTTTCAGACCAACCTTACCCAATACCTTTTACCACACAAACAAGAACTAAGTTATCTAAAGAAATTTCAGAAGATGTTATCAAATTTATCGATCAAAATTTAGCAGACATTATATCTCGAGTTGAAAGTGAAATGGGTGTTAAATTCGAAGGACAATACGACGAATTTATAAAAGAGGATTTATACAAACAACTTCATAATCGGATTCAATACTATTTCAAACAATTCCCTTACAATGAATCACTCGAAAGACATGATGCTTATAAAGAACGAATCGCAGAACAAATCAAAACTGACATTGAGCAGGCCATTCGATCCTTTTTATCCAATCTAAATCAAAATACGGAAGGAATGTAATTATGAATTATCATGTAACAAATGAAAATCTTTGTGTTGGGAAGATTGACATACTTAGTATTTCCAGTTCATCGCTTCTATTAGTTGGTGATTCACAAACCATTCAACTAGCTTCTTCTTTTGATACGCCACCAGAATCGCTTATTCTAGGACCACTAGTACCACTTGCTCCAAAAGGATAATAAGTTATGTTATCTCGGACGTCACAAGTAAATTTTATCGAAGTAACCAGTATCCTTTTTTCATCCAATTTGCAAATTGGCGATACAAAATATATTAATGGGCAAACGATTATTTTAGCAGAACAGCATGAAGCACACATTTTCACTCAAAAGAAAGAACAGGAAATAACAGATCTTGCCAATTTTTCTCCTATTCCCCCTTTTCCAACTATATTTGAAAATTTTACAACTACTACTTTTAATAAAAAGAATAAAATTTTTGTCGATTGGATTGATATTGGCGTTGTCTCTGCAGCATCTATTCTAGCCGTCGGAAACAGTGACCATGTAAGAATGATTTCACAGGTAGATAATATACGACATTTGGATTTGTCATCTCATGAAAGTAACAAAAAAATTTAAACAGAGATTATAAATATCGAACAAATTTTAAGATAACTATGAAAGGAGAATGAAAGCATGCCTGCAATTGTAGGACCCATTCAAGTGGGAAGCATTACCGGTGGTTCCATTCAATTTGGTGATGCCTTAGTTTATTCTCCTAAGTCATCTAGTAAACAAGTAACGGGATCAGGAACAACAAATACAGGCTTATTTATTATTACGAATAACGGAATAAGTGTGAACAATACACTTGATACCAATTTAATTGACCAACCTATTGTGGGGAATAATTAAAAAGTATAGAAATAGCTTGTCATACTAGCCTATTTATAAAATACAAAAGGGGCCATCTAAAAAGAGATTTTTCATCCCTTTTTAGATGACCCCTATGAACTTTACATTATCTAGTATTTTAACAATGCTTTTTTCAAACGTATACTTACTTCTAAAAAAAGCTGCTACGACCTTTGTAAGCCCTTTTCTATGTCCATCAAAAATTTGATGTAAAACCAGTTCCTCTTTTAGGACTCTTACATCTCCATTAGATGTCCACCGTCATCAAAGAAGTATAGATATTTTTCCTTTAATTCTACTTTTAGAATACTTTCTACAGCTTTTGTATAGAGATTTATTTGCACTTTATAACGATTTTTTAGAATAGGTTGTGCTTCTTGATAACCATTTGTAAAGCGTTCTGTAATACGATCTGTTTTGTAATCAAGCAAAACGAATCCTTGCTCATCTTCGAATAAACAGTCAATAACCCCTTGTACCAAAACGGTTTCTTCTGGGCCATTCCAATCACTATATGCTTCACTTGCTGGTATAGCCATACTGAATGGAACCTCTCGATGTAAAGTATGAGCTTTTTGCATTCTTTGAGCTATATCACTCTCAAAGAAGCGGAGAATTTCATCGTTATTAATAGCTTCAAGCTGCGTTACAGTAAGAAATTCTTTTTGAACTAAATCAAGCTTCAAACCTTCTAATACTTCCACCGTAACTGGTTTTCTCACATCAATTTGCTGCATCACTAAGTGTGTAATCGTTCCTTTTTCAGCTGATGATATGGACTCTTCCTGCATAAAGGCTGGACGACTATAGATTTTTTTCCTTTGAGGGATTAACTGTAAAGAATTCTCTCTCTCACTGATTTCGACTTGTCGTTTTAATTCTGTTACCGTTTGTTTTGATAAATGAGTGGTTGCAGCATGGTGATTATATGTCCAATTCAACTGTAGCTTTATTTGCTCTGAATAGGATGACTCTACATCAATTGGATCTAATGCTTTAATGGATTCAATAATACTTTGATCTATTTGTTCCTCGACATTTACTTCTTGTTGTAACTCAGAAGTATCTATGATATTCATTTTCCAACACGATGAATGGGAAGTAATATCTGTTGAATGATTTGAACCCATTGCAAATATTTCTTTCATTTGCTCATGACGAACTAAAGCAGGACCAATCCAATCACTATAGCTTTTAGCATTTGCTCGGATATAATCTTTTAACAACCAATCCTCATACCCCTGTACATTTTTCCATTTTTCAATGGATTTTTCTGCATCCTTTAATGTACCAATCAAAATGAGCTTTTCTTTTGCTCTTGTGAGTGCTACATATAAGACCCTCATTTCCTCTGCAATCATTTCAAGTTGTTTCTTCTTTTTAAAGGCAATTTGAGGTAGTGATGGGTAGGTTATACGTAGCTCTGGATTCGTATATTTACAAGCAAAACCATATTCCTTATCGAGTAAATAATTTTTCTTTAAATCCATCATGTTAAACTGCCTTGAAAGACCTGCAATAAATACAACTGGAAATTCCAAACCTTTACTTGAGTGAATCGTCATAATTCTAACAACGTCTTCTTGCTCACTCAACGCTCTAGCTGCTCCAAGATCATCTCCGCGATCCTGCATTCTTTCAATAAATCGTAGGAAGCGAAATAGGCCTCTGAAGGAGCTATCTTCGTATTGACGAGCTCGATCGAATAATGCTCTTAAATTTGCTTGACGCTGCTTACCTCCAGGCATTCCACCAACATAATCATAAAACTTCGTGTCTCGATACAATTGCCAAATTAAATCCGACAGTGACTTTTGCCTAGAAAGTTCTCGCCAGTTTTCTAATGATTGAACAAATTGATCTAGCTTGTGATAGTATAAGCGATTGTCTTCCGTCTCTCCTTCTTCCCAATAGCTTTGTAAAGCTTCAAAGAAAGAGACTGAAGAATGACTAATACGGATTTGCGCTAATTGTTCCTCATTAAGCCCGACAATTGGTGATCGTAGTACAGAGGCTAGAGGAATATCTTGTAATGGGTTATCAATGACCTTTAATAAATTCATCATAATAGCTACCTCTGTAGCTTCAAAATAACCAGAAGACAGATTTCCATAAACAGGAATACCTTGCTGTTTGAATTCCTCCATAATTTCTGGTGTCCATGTCATAGAGCGCATCAGAATGACGATATCCCGATAAGTAATCGCACGCTTTACACCTGTTTTTAAATCAGTAATAACCTTTTTACTAGAAATCATTTCTTTTATTGATTTAGCTAATAACCTTGCTTCAAGTTGAACTTTTTCAAGATCTTCCCCCTCAAAAGAATCTCCTTCATCTTCAAGATTTGCAGCAAAATCATTACTTTGATCAATAAATTGAACTTCAATTGGATAGCTTTCCTCTTCAGGATAAGGAGCTCCTTTTTTTAATTCAGCATCCTCATCATATTCAATTTCACCAACATTTACCCCCATTATTTGCTTAAATATATAGTTGGTTCCATCTAATACTTCTTTTCTACTACGAAAATTTTGGTTTAAATCGATTCTTAAGCCGCCCTTTTCACCATCATGTCTAAATCGAACATACTTTCCAAGAAATAAATTTGGTTCAGCCAGTCGGAAGCGATAGATGGATTGTTTTACGTCACCAACCATAAACATATTGCCATCAGCTTCACTATCATAGCTAATTAGTTTCAAGATCGTTTCTTGTACTAAATTCGTATCCTGATATTCATCAACTAAAACCTCTTGGAATTGATTACGATATTTATCAGCTACTAAAGACGGACGTATCGTGCCATCCTCTTCTTTTATCGTTAAAATATCTAAACAATAATGCTCTAAATCCGAAAAATCTACAATTCCTTTTTCTTTCTTTTCTACAGCGTATTTCTCTCTAAATTGTTTAACTAACTGTACAAGCATTTCAACATATTCTTTGATTTCAACCATATCTTTCAAATAGCTAGCTGGTTTTCTTGCAAAAAGTTCTTCCTGTAACCCTTGTACAATCTTTTTTGCTGAATCTCTGAGCTTCTTGCAACGTTTGTCTAACTCTTCATCTACATCTTTACTCGCTTTTTTTAATGTTGAAAACTTCACAGAGTTCATAGCTTCATACATTGTTTCCCACGTCTCAGAACTTGCTGCTTCTAGTTTTTCAATTAAAGCTAAATCTAAAAGAAATGTTTCTGCTCTAGTTGCTGGACCACCAGGAGCTTTTGTTAATTGTAAAGCTTCACCTATAAAATCTTTTGCTTGTGAAAGCTGTAATTCAATATAAAATTTCAATTCTTTTACAAATAATAAAGAATCAATAGTGGTATCCTCATTGATATCATACATAGAAATCATTTCGTCTAGCCATTGCTCAGGATATGGATGCGAACTAGAAAAGCTATATAAAGCTCGTACAATATTTTGTAATTCAATATCATTACGATCACTACTAAATGCATCTACTAGTCGAAAGAATCCTTCATTCTCTTCAATGGCATACTGCTCCTCCAAAAGCTCATCTAACATTTCATCCTTTAATAATTCAGCTTCTGTTGAATCTGCAATACGAAAACCAGGATCGATATCAATTTCATAATAATATTTTCGAATCACTTCTAAGCAAAAAGAATGTAGTGTGCTAATTGAAGCACGATTAATGAGACTTAACTGTCGTCTTAAATGCTGAGATGTCGGATTTTCCTTAATTGCTTTTTCTAGTGCATCTGCTATTCGATGTCGCATTTCTGCAGCAGAAGCATTGGTAAAAGTAACGACCAATAACTCATCCACATTCGTTTGCTCTGATAGGAGCTTATAAATAATTCGATTAACTAATACGGCTGTCTTACCAGAACCAGCGGCAGCGGCTACTAGAATATCTTGATTACTAGCCCAAATAGCTTTCCATTGATCACTCGTCCATGTTAAATCAGCTGGCATTTGCGGTATAGTTGTTTTACTCATAACACTCCTCTTTTCCAATAATACTACTCATTACTTCATTAGCTTTCTTAGGCTGTAATACACGATACTGATTCTCCTCCAATGCACTATCAAACATACAGACACTTTTGTATGAACAGAACGTACAAGGTATACGATCTTTTAATTTATATGGATTTATAATAGTGTGTCCATCCATTATTTCATTTCCTGCTTTTTCGTAGATTGTATGAACATGAGTCCTCAATAACTTGAAGTCTTCTTCACTTGCCACCTTAGATGTTTTACCAATGTTACCATTTTTCAAGAATGAAGCAGAAATAATATCAGATTTACTACTTTCCCCAATAATTAAATGATCATCCATAAGCTGAAGGACATCTTGATTTTCTAACAGTAAGCCTTTCATCTTAAATTGCTTAAAAATTTCTTTTTCAATCTTATCAAAATCCATCATTTCATTCGCCTTAATAATCGGATTATGAACATGGAAATAAAGCATCCCTGCCGGATGTGCATTTGTCCCTACTAATTGACTAGCATAAGATACTATAACATCAAGGTACGTTAACATTTGTAGAGCTAATCCATAATACACTTCATCTAAATTCACGTCTTTTGTGCTAGATTTATAATCAATAATTCTTACAAACACTTCCTTACCATGCACCGCTTTATCTACGCGGTCAATTCTACCAACCAGCTCCATTTTCACGCCATTAGCCAATGTAAAAGTGAGAGGAGGTAGCCCGCCTTCATCACCAAATCCGAATCCAAGCTCTAATTTAATAGGAGCAAAACCACTATGTTTCGCTTGTTCACTTAATACCATTGATGCTCTACTAATAACATTTTCTAACTTTCTTTTTATATAATGATGACGATTTGTGCTTAATAAAATTTGATTTTGTAGTCTTGGTGCTAGTTGTTCAACAGCAATATTAGCTAATCTCTGACATTCTGCCTTTGTTAAAGCAGACCAAGATATATTTTGCTGCTGAAGTTTATCTGAAATAATCTTTAAAGCACCATGAAACAGCTCTCCGATATCTGGGGCTTCCAGACGATAAATCTGTCGCTCTTTTAGCTTAAGACCGTGTGATGCAAAATGAGAAAAAGCACAGCTATTATACTTTTCCATTCTAGATACGCTTGCTTTCATATGTGTCCCATACAATTGTTTAGATGTATCACTAGATAGTTTTCGAGCGATATTCTCATAGAATATACTGCTTAAGACATGTTGTACCTGATATTTTTTTGAATCTAATAAATCGTTGTATAAACTGAACCAAATATTATCAACGTGATATCCTCTTTTTTTCATCTGTAACATTGATGTTAAATAAGAAAGTGCCACATCTTTATTTACCATATACAGCAGTTGCTCTTCTTCCGTTTCTACACTAGGTTCATTTAGTGCATATTTTTCATTTACATTTGCTATCACTTCTCTAATACGCTTTATATAAGGAGATGGTAATAAAGAACCACCTTCTTCATCTCCTAATGGATAGCTAACATAAAGCTTTTCTGAAGCAGTTGTAAATGCTTTATAAGCGACAAATTCTTCATCAAGTAAACGAACGGTTGAATTAGGTGCTACCTCCATCCCTAACTTATTTAAGGTTTGACGATCAGAATCTGATAATATCCCCTCTTCATTAGCCTTCATTGGTAGTACACCTTCATTTAATCCAATGACAAATGCTGCTTTAATATCGGTTAAACGAGACAAATCAAGGTTAGCCACTAATACCTGGTCAATTGCAGGAGGCACTTGAGAGAAGTTCATTGCTTGTAAACCTGAATCAATAATTGTCGCAAATTGTTTAGTAGTTAATGTCGTACCGCCCATGGTTTCTACAAATTGATCTAATAAATCAACAACTGACTTCCAAGCTTGATCGTGATGTCTAGAAGTCAAAACATCTCCTTTTTCTTCCGCCTTTATTTGTAGCTGTTCAAGTTTTTCAGGAGCTGCAATTTCCTCTAAATATAAGAAAATGGCTTTACAATAATCTAACCCTGTTTTAGCCTTTTGGCAGCGTTTATTCAAACGATTGAGAGGCTCAGAAAACAATACCTTCAAATCATTTAATTCATTCTCAATGGCCTTTTCTTGATCTGTTTGTCCTTTTTCTTCTAATTCAAGTCCTCTAAATCTTCTATATTTCCAACGATCTTTTTTCGTCCATGCATCCCCTTTAATACCACGGGATAAAACATAATTCTCAAGCTGATCTACCTGTACACGTAAAGCTGTTTTATTTGCTCCTAAAGGATATAATAATTCTGTTTTAATCGCTCGAAATACAGGCTCGTAACGCCAATTTGTATGAATAATTTCTAAACTAGAACGAATCAACTCTATAAGAGGATGATGTAGCATCGTTTCTTTGCCATCAATAAAGTTAGGTATTTGATAATCTTGAAAAATGGTAACGATTAAATCATGATAAGCTTGGCCATTTCGAACAAGAAGTGCAATATCTTTCCATCTACATTCTTTCGTTCTAACTAAATAGGCTATCTCACGTGCAACCGCTTCTATTTCAGAGCGTCGATTTGATGCAGTAATAACCGTTACATCACTATCACCTTTATATTCAATTGCTGGTCTAATATTAAAATTATTTTCCAAATGAGCCAGACTCGTATTATCTTGAAACCTCCAAACTTCCTTTAAAATAATATCCTCATTAATCTCGATCTGAGATTGGATAGCTAATTGGTATATAGTATGATATAGCCTTGCTGACATACCGAACAAATAAAATTCATGAGGTGGTCCTTGGCGGAACGATTGATCTAAAGTCAAAGATATCGTCACTTTTTTACAATTTTGTAATAACTCTTGAACAACTAATAATTCTTGTGGTGTTAAGCTAAAAAAACCATCTATATAAATTTCAGCTTCCTTAAGATAAGAAGAGTCCGAGATTTTTTCTGCTAAAAGAGTCAAATAATCTTCTGAATCGATGTACTTTCCGAATAGAGCTCTTTCGAATTCAGAGTAAATGATTTCTAAATCATGTAGCTTATCTTTAAAACTATGCTCATCTTCTTGAGTTATTTTTTCATGAATTGTTTCCTTCAATTGCTCAGGTGATATACAAAATCGTTTGAACTCGATTAACATCTCTTCCATACTACTCACAAATCCTGTTTTGCTTGCAGAACGTTGGAACAACTTTAATTCATCTTTCTTTTCTTCTATGATTTTCGTAATCATCATATTAATACCAGTACTAGTCAGATGAGTCCTACTCATTCCACCTGTCTCTTGTAAAACTCTCCATGCTAATCGTGTAAAACTAAAAACTTGTGCAGAAATCATTCCTTGAAGTTCTTCATCACTTGCAATTTTATATTCTGAAAGAAAGGTCATTTGGTCTGGAACTAAATAAATAATAGGGTTTCTTCCTGGATTTTCAATTAATTTACTTTTAATTTCATTCATAATCCAAGATGTCTTACCCGTACCAGCACGACCCATAATAAATTGTAATGACACAATTACAGCTCCCTCTACCCATTTATTGTCTTTAGATGTTATCTTATTTCTTGAAACGCCTTTTCATTCGAGTTACTTATGATATACAGACGATCAAGTGTTATATATTATTATTTGTAAACACGCATTCCTGTTCACAATCTTTGTTACTTAATAACAAAAGTATAAGTATCAATTAGAATCCCCTTCACGATGATCTCTTTCTACGAAACTGTCTGTGAACCTCCACGACGTAAGCACCTGTGGAGTCCTCTCACAAGAGTTTCTCCCTTACGCTTCAATCAAATCCCTCTTAAAAAGATCTTGTTCAGCTAACTTATTTAAAACACCTTTTATAAATTGGTCTAGCTAAATAACCATTCCTCTCTTACATAAAGTAACGAGGTAAACAGATCGAATCTAATCGCCCGTTAACCTCGTTATAGTTCTATATAAAATTCATCTAAGGGCCAATAGCGTACGTTTACTTTTCCCACAACTTGATCCATTGAAACAAATCCAAAATGTCTACTATCGAAACTACCTAAACGATTATCTCCCATAACGAATAAACAATTATCCGGAACCCGATCTTTGCCAGTAATTTCTTTCAAACTAAAATCTCCCGTTTCTTTTTGTCCTAATAAAAGATGATGCTTTTTTGGTAAAAATGGTTCCTCAATCTTTTTGCCGTTCACTATTAGTTGATCATCCTCATATTGAATAGAATCCCCTGGAAGTCCAATTACTCTCTTTACGAAATCTTCATCACTTGAGTGATGAAAGACAATCACATCAAAACGAGAGAAACTACTGAACTCATAGCTTAATTTATTTACAATCAATTTATCTCCATCTTGAAGTGTAGGTTGCATAGATATACCATCTACATCATAACTCGAAAAAATAAAAGTTCGAATAAATAAAATAAGAATGATGCCCAATACTCCAGCCTTCAGCCATTCAGCGAGTATGTTTTTCTTACTTTCAGACACTCTATTCCTCCACGCTTTCCTTTTCTCTCTGTCTTTTTTTCACTTTAGATTCAATGTCTCTATTTAAGCTTACTTCTATTCTTCTTCCAACATACCAAAGAATAAAAATAACAACTAACACAATAGCTGTTCTCATTGGCTTCGTAAGTAGTGCTTGTAAGTCATGTCCAACAAAGCTTATAGTGAAAATCATAACTAATTTACCTGCGAGCACTGCAAATGTATATTGCACGCGACTAATTCGAGACAAACCAGCTACTATATTAACTACTGCAGAAGGAGTAAATGGAAAGCAAAGCATAATAAACATCGGTCCAAACCCATGAACATCTAACCATTTCGTTAATTTCGTTACTTGCTTATTTCGTTTTATAAAAGAAAGGATTTTCGTATGGCCATACTTTCTAACGACCAGAAACACCATGATAGCCCCCAATGACGACCCAATCCATGTTAAAAGAAAACCAATCCATAAACCGAAAGCATTTGTATTAGCTATTACAAAAACAAACAATGGTAGAAAAGGTAAAAAAGCTTCAACAAAAGGAAGTAAAATACCTGGAATTGGTCCAAAAGCTTTATAACTCTCAATTAGTTTTAAAATATTATCTTGTGTGATTAATTCTTTCAAACTATCTAGATCCATAAGAAGCTCCTTAATATCAGCTGAATTTCCTTCTAAGTCGATTGGTACGAATATCCTATAAAACCTACTTAAATAGCCATACATAAATCCTACAACTAAAAAGTATTTCTATCTTTAATAATACATAAATTATTTTATAAAAAGAAGAAACATTTATATAGAAACTAAAACTTCTTTCATGTAGATGTAGTATTCTTGCTTACGTTCTAATCAATCACCGTTTTCTGTGAATCTCTAATAAAAATAATGAGCAGAAATCCATAAGAATCCTGAAAGTGAAGTAAGAAAGACTAGACCTCAAAGAATAGGCGACTTAGCTATACCCTTCCAAATGGATTAGAGCCATTATTAACAATAAAACCTATCCTTTTTAATTAATTAGTTTATTGAAGTTAAGCTGGTAGTGTCAATTATCGTGATTGAAGCATCTTCTATGAGTAAAACAATCGTAGAATCTTATTTGGTATTACCGTATACATTAAATGAATTATTATTCTGTAGTGAAGAGCTATCTAAAAAGTGATTTTTTATTCAAAGTCTCCTGCACTTAATATTATCGACACGTTTTATCTGAGTGCTTCCTTACTTTCCAAAAGAAGTGGTTGTTATGGCTTTGTCATATGTTTTGTCTTATTTTACTCTTTGTGTTTTATTCAAGAATAAAATGTAAAAGGGTATCCATCCTATTTTTCTTTTTGAACGCCTTCAGCTTTCATATTTACATTGAACATCAACAACCTAAGAAGTTAATTGAATCCAGAAAAAAAGACCGTGGTTTGATTGTATAAGCCATCTATCTGCTAATTGATAGTAACTTTTTTCATCCACGATCCTATTCAAATTTCTTCTTTTTCCCATTCATCAGAAATTATACATTTTTTGAGGAGAAAAACGACGAGGTAATTAAGATGTTATTCTTTTATGGAGTAATAGCTGCTGTCATTCACTATTAGAGGATAATTGATATTTTCTGCCCGTTTCTAAGATAACACGATCTTTTTTTGTTTTTAATATGGCTGTACGGGCTAATTGGGTCTCAAATGTACCATAAGAAACAGATAATCTAAGCTTACGCTTATTTCTAAAGGTGACAATCGTCTCTCTTGGATTATTTTTCGCAAAACTGTCTACATGAGCATGTGAAATCCACATACAATGATCTCTTTCTGGAGAGGTTGTAGGAAAAACAAAGATTGAAAATGCTCTTTCAATTTCGATGGGAGCTTTATGAGTATATCCGGTTAATGACTTTGTCCCTTTTCTCTGCCCTTCATAATCATAACCAAAAAATTCGCAGCTTCTTTTCACCACATCAATGGGTTTACATGGAGTAATATATTCTCCTCCATCTGATTCAAGTACAAAAGAATAGAACTCTCCTTTAAACACAATTGGTCTAACATACAATGTGTTCGGGTTAATCTCATAATCTTCAACCAAAACTGCACTCTCCATCCAATGCTTCATTTCCTCATTTGAAATGATCTTTACGGTTTCTTCTGCTTGCCTCACATAACCACCCTTTCATTACAATTTTTACCACCACATATAAAATACCATAAATTGGACTTTAGTAGGATTTTTTCACTAAAAATTCATAAATAAGAAAACCTCTATATAGCTTCTTCCTCATTCATCTCGCTATTTTGCTCCTTCACTTCTTATAAATAATAATCAACAATAATAATCAACATCGCCTACTAAGAAGGTTTAAAAAATTTAATTTTAATTTTCTAATTTTTATAGTTGATTTTTATCTGAAAATTCTGTATAGTTATAAAAAGGTCTTAGGGGTGATGCTTCATGAATCATGAACAATCATACACAGAAAAGATGAAATCCTCAGCAATGCACAAGCATTTAGGAAAAGAAACTTATATGTCTGAACTCTACGTCGATATGATCCTTCAAGAAGCTCTTCTGAAAAGTGAGAAAGAAAAATTGCTTTTGAAAATTGATGAAGCTCTAGATCAAAGAAATGAAAAACTTTTTTACCAGTATAGTAAAGATTTAATTGCACTTACTAAGCAATTCGGAACTTAATACATGAAAAAGGCAATCTCACCTTTTGAGATTGCCTTTTTTCTTTGTATTTAACTGTTTAATCAAGCATGTTAACAATACCTGTTACTTATCCACTTTCTTATGTTCACTTTTGTAGTTATCTAGAGTTGAAATTCTTTCTAACATCGTTGGATGGCCATAGCGAAAAATCTTCACTAACCACGGTGGATTGACTTGGCTTAATGATGATTTAGCTAGTTCTTGAAAAGTATTCACAGCAGCATCTTGATCTTCAGTCATTTTTATCGCATAGTGATCAGCACGGCTTTCTTGGTAACGAGAAATACTATTATCTAACGGACTAGAGAGAAATGTTAATAAAGATAAAACACATAAAAATAAAGGAAGCGAAGATAGACTATTCATAGAAGTTATATGAAGATGTGTACCCCACCTTTTCATTACAAACTCCATTAATTTAGCTGTTAACCACAATCCTACGAAACCAAATAATGCATATAAAGCAATTCCGATATAGATATGTTTTTCTACGTAATGTGCCATCTCGTGAGCCATAATAAACAATATTTCATCGTCATCTAACTTATTTAAGGTTGTATCCCATAAAACAATACGAGAATTAGAACCAATCCCTGTAACATAAGCATTCATCGTATTTGTTTTAGATGCCATATTTACTTCAAATACATGTTCTGCAGGAATATTCGCTTCCTCAGCAAGAGCTAATATTTTCGCTTCAAGCTCTTTATTCTTTAACGGATAAAAGTCATTATAAAGTGGATCAATAACAACTGGCTTAACAAACATAAAGAACAACATAAAAGGAATGGATAATACCCAAAGATACAGCCACCATCGTTTCACACTTTTATTAACAAAATAATAAAACACTAAAACAACCAAAAACATAATTCCAAAATTCACCCAAAAATCGATCAGTTCATCCTTCATCCAAAGTGAAAATGACTGCGTTGCTAGTCCATATTTTTCAGACAAATAATAGCTTACATAATTAAAAGGAAAAAAAGCTACAAAAGAAAGTAAGGACAAATAAAAAAAGTAAATAAGCTTTTGAATTATAGATTTAGAAGATATAGCTAGGGACGATTTCATCATTTTATCAGAAAGACCGACTGCTAAAATTAAAAAGTAAAATAACCATTCAAATGGCGTCTCGATAAAGTACAAGAAATTTTTAATCTGAGAAAATTGTTCACTTAATAAAAGCTGCTTTTCATTCATAAATGTAGCTGAATCGGCACTTGTATTCTGATAGTCTAAAGGAATTGAGGTATCAGATAAGTGAAATATATATAAATATACCAATATAATCGTGCATATATATATTCCAATAGACGTTCTTACGGATTTAATCATATATTTTCCTCCCCACTGTATACAAGCCTCCTTATTATTGTAGTACTAAACAGAAAAATTAGAACCTAATAGCAAGATTCGCTTTTCTTTTTTCCTACTACCAAACCGGAAAAATTCATATAAATTTCAATGTTTTACCTATTTTATCACTCTTTACCAATAGGATGTGTTGTATGATTAATATATCATGTAGCAACGTATAGATTGGAATCGGGGTGGAGAAATGAAAAAGCTTTATATTACTTTTTTCACATTATTAATAATTGGAATCGGGTCCGGCATTTATTATTTTACCGGATACAAGCAGTCAAAAATGGCTTTTCCCGAAGATGTTGTTTTACATACACCAAAGGGTGAACCATATACATTTCAAAATCTATCTCCTAAAATTAGATTGGTTGAATTCATGTATACACAATGCCCAGATGTTTGCCCAAACACTACCTATCAAATGAAGCAATTACGTGATCAACTAACCAAAGATGGCGTATTCGGTAAAAAAGTCGAATTTCTAACAGTATCATTTGATCCTAAAAGAGATACTCCAGAAGTTCTTACCCATTACTCCAAAACCTTTGATATCGAGAAAACAAAAGGATGGTATCTACTTAGTGGGAAAAAAGAAGATATAAAAAAATTAACCGATAGCTTCGAATTCTTGTTTCGCGATCCTGGTACAGGTCAGTTCATTCATTCTAGCGCAACCTATTTGCTAGATGAGAAAAACAAAGTAATAGAAGTTTTTGGGATGGGCGAAAAAGATTTTGATCAAGAGAAAGTTTACAAAAAAATAATGAAACAAATTTAAATACTCTTAAAAGCATAACGTATAAAGGGGCAGTCTCAAAATGATTCTAATCATTTTTGAGACTGCCCCTTTGCTTAAATGTTACCTGTTTTGAAAATACATTAAAAGGACCGGTGACGTTTTTTCTTATTACACTAGCATTGCTCTATCGTTGTTCATTTGCTCTCCACGAATTCTTTGGAATTCGTTTAATAATTTTTCAATAGTAAGATTTTGTTTTTCTTTTTCGTTGCTTGTAAAAATGATTTGACCCTTATCCATCATAATAAGGCGATTTCCTAAATCAAGAGCTTGCTGCATATTATGAGTAACCATCAATGTTGTTAAGTGATACTCTTCTACAATAGATTTCGTTAATTGAGTAATTAATTCAGCTCTTGAGGGATCAAGAGCCGCTGTATGTTCATCTAATAAAAGAATTTTTGGCTCAGTAAAAGTTGCCATTAACAGTGAAAGCGCTTGACGCTCTCCACCTGATAGTAAACCAACCTTAGCATTTAATCGATTTTCTAATCCAAGATGAAGTGTTTCTAATTTTTCTTTAAAGAAATCTTTGCGCTTCTTTGTTACACCAAATCGAAGACCGCGTTTTTTATTACGAGAATAGGCAATAGCCATATTTTCTTCAATCGTCATCGTAGGAGCTGTTCCCGCCATGGGGTCCTGGAATACTCGGCCTATATCGATAGCACGTTTATGTTCGGATAAGCCCGTGACATTTTTTCCATCAATTGAAATACTGCCGATATCAGGAAATAATTTACCGGAAACCATATTCATTAATGTTGATTTCCCAGCGCCATTACTACCTATAATTGTAACAAAATCACCTTTTGCTAATTCCAAATTGATATTTGTAAGAGCCATTTTTTCATCTGGCGTTCCTTCATTAAATACTTTATAAATCTGTTTTAGCTGAAGCAACTTGGTCACCTCCATTAAATACAGCTGTTTCATTATTAAGCTGTAATTCTTGTAATCTGCGTTGTTTTCGACCCCTTGCTTTTTGTTTTTCAATTACTTTAGGAAGAATAAGGGCAATGATAACTATAATAGCTGTAATCAGCTTTACATCTCCCGTATCAAGGAATTCAACCTGCATTGCAAGCGAAACTACAATTCGATAAATGACAGCTCCACCGATTACTGCAAATGTTGCTCTAACGATGGTTTTAGCTCCAAAAACAGCTTCACCAATAATTACAGAGGCTAGACCAATAACGATCATACCAATACCCATTCCAATATCACTAAAACCATTGTATTGAGCGATTAATCCCCCTGATAAAGCAACTAAACCATTTGAAATACCTAATCCTAATACTTTCATACTACTTGTATTAGCGGAAAAACTATGAATCATGCTTTCATTATCACCTGTAGCACGAAGTGCAAGGCCTATTTCTGTTTTTAAGAAAGCATCAATAATAAACTTAAGAACAAATGTTACAACTAACATTACTAGTAAAATACCCCATCCAGCAGGTATTGCCCCTTCTAATCCAACAGATCCAAGAATGCTACTAGCAACATCATTCAAGCCTAGCGATGACCATCCATCACGAATTTTTGTCATAAGTGTATCTTCTGTTAATAACGGAACATTAGATTTACCCATAATTCTCAAATTAATAGAGTATAAGGCTATCATCATTAAAATTCCTGATAATAATGGATTAATATTTCCTTTTGTATGAAGAAGACCAGTCACTACTCCTGCTAAAAATCCTGCTACCAACGCAGCGAGTGTAGCGATTAATGGATGATATCCATTTACTATTAAAATAGCGGCTGTAGCTGATCCAGTAACGAAACTTCCATCAACCGTCAAATCTGGAAAATCTAATATTCTAAATGATAAATAAACGCCTAGTGCCATAATGGCATATATCATTCCTGCTTCAACCGAACTAAAAATTGCTCCAGGCATATATCTCTTCCTCTCTAAAATGATGTATAAATTGAAACAATCATAGGTGTAAGGAAATGCATTTCCAAACAGTACTTTTTTTATGGCTGTTTTTACAAACATTGTTGCCTTTTAACAAGGAGTAAATATAGTTGAATTTTGCTCTATGATGTTCACTTTTCGTGGAAGTCTTGCACTTTACATTTCATTCAACCGTCCTTTTATCCACTGGTTTTTATTAATCGAACGTATTGAAAAGCAACAATCTTTTAAAAAACAGACTTTACAATCAATTAAAGCGCTATTTTAAACTAAACGAATGTCTATTTCCTAATATAAAAGGTTTAAGGCTGACTTATTTGGAGTTACTTTTTCATTTTGCTAGAAAAGTAAATCTCTTTTTAGTCAGCCTTTGTTATACAGAAAGCATATCTTAATGAATCTAGAATACTGTTTAGCTCAAGCAGAACTCGCTCCTATTGTTTAACCGATTCCGTCAAGATTAAAAATTTGATAGTAATCTATGACAAATCTGCGTCCCAATATAACAGGATATTTTTGAAATAGTCAAAAAATATTCATTGAATCAAAGCATTACTTGATTACTTCAGCATCTTTTAACCATTCTTCTTTTAATTCAATACCCATTTCTTTTGCTGCTTTTTCATTGATTACGAGTTTCAATGTTTTAGGATATTCAGCTGGAATTTCAGAAGGTTTCTTACCATCTTTTAAAATTTTCGCAGCCATTTCACCCGCTTGGTATCCAATATCAGAGTAATTAAATCCATAAGCTGCAAATCCACCACGTTTAACTGAATCAAGCTCTCCTACGAATAAAGGAATATCCTTTTCATTTGCAACCATTACAACAGATTCTAGGGCTGATACAACTGTATTATCTGTAATGATATAAATCGCATCTACTTTACCGACTAAAGATTCAGCTGCTTGTTTCACTTCTGCTGAAGTAGAAACTGCTTTTTCTTCAAGTTTTAAACCCGCTTTTTCTGCTTCTTCTTTCATTTGTTTCACTTGAACAACTGAATTTTGCTCTCCAGCGTTATATACAGTACCTACTTTTTTCACACCTAGTTGTTCTGCCATAAATTTAATAGTGCTTGGAATGGCATCTGGATTTCCATCAGAAGTACCTGTTACATTCCCACCTGGTTTTTCCATTGAGCTAACTAGTTTTGCTCCAACAGGGTCTGTTACTGAAGTAAATACGATTGGAATATCTTTTGTAGCATTTAAAGCAGCCGCAGCACTAGGAGTCGCATTAGCAAAAATTAAATCCACATTAGATGAAACAAAATTATTCGCAATTGTTAATGTATTATTTTGATCACCTTGAGCGTTTTGATCATCATACTCTACTTTAATCCCTTTATCTTCTAATGCTTGCTTAAATCCTTTACTTGCCTCATCAAGAGATGGATGCTGAACAAATTGTGTAAAACCAATTTTATATGTTTTTTCTTTATCCGAACTACCATTCTCTTTACCTTCATCGCTCTTACTATTACCACAGCCAGCAAGCAATAATGCTGAAAGTAAGCCTGCAGTTAATCCAAAAGCTAGTTTCTTTTTCATGCTTAAAATCCTCCTTGAATGTCTATAACGATATTTAGTGCATTTACGCTTTTTAGCTTTCTCGCTTTTGTGTGTTAAATTAAATTATAAACACTTCTAGTAAAATAGCAACAGATATATTTTAATTTTTTAGAATTTTTAAAACAAATTGAATACAAAGTATTCTTTTAAATCTCTAAAAAAACGACCCCTAAAAAGAAGGTCGTTTTTATTATCATGTTAACCTTGACTCGTTACGATTTCTTTTAAAGCACGACGAAGAATCTTACCTGTTGTATTCTTAGGTAGATCTTCTAAAAATTCAATTACAGTTGGAATTTTATACCTAGCAAGATGTTCTTGGCAGTAAGCATTGACATCCTCAACAGTTAAATCAGGGTCTTTTTTCACTATATATGCATGTACCGCTTCACCTTGATTAGGATCAGGTACTCCAACTACAGCTGCCTCTACAATACCTGGATGTGCAAATAATACTTCCTCTACTTCACGAGGATAAACATTGTAACCGCCAACAATTATAATATCTTTTTTTCGATCAACAATGTAAAAATAGCCATCCTCATCCATTCTAGCTAAATCACCTGTGTATAGCCAGCCATCTTTAATGGTAGCTGCTGTTTCTTCAGGCATTTTATAATAACCCTTCATTACATTAGGTCCTTGTACGACTAGTTCACCAACTTCTCCTACTGGTACATCTTCTCCCATTTCGTTTACGACTTTATTTCGTACATTTAAAATGGAAGTTCCGATAGATCCTGGTTTACGTGGTCGATCTAGAGGATTGAAGCTCGTTACTGGTGACGCTTCGGATAATCCATATCCTTCCGAGACGATAACGTTAAACTTCTGCTCGAAATTTTTTAATAATGCTACTGGCATGGATGATCCACCAGCAATACTTAAACGTAATGTTTTAAAGTCATCTGGATTTCCATCTGCTTGTAGAATAAAATTAAACATAGTAGGTACACCAGCAAAGATAGTTGCTTGATGTTCCTTTGAAATTCGATAAACTTCTTTAGGGCTGAATTTTGGAACGATTAATAAAGTTCCACCTTTTGTTAGAGGTGCGTTCATACATACGGTCATACAGAATACATGGAACATAGGTAATGTAGTAATAACACGGTCATCACTTGAAATCTTTAGGTATTCACCCACATCTCTAGCATTGCTATACAAATTCTTATGTGTCAGCATAGCACCTTTAGGTTTACCTGTTGTACCAGATGTATAAAGAATAACAGCTACTTCTTCTTCATCAATAGCTGGCTCATCAAACACATCCTGACCTAAGCCGATAACATTGTTGAAACCGATAAGTTTTGAGTAAACTTCCAATTTTGAAAGATCACTTTCCCCTTTGTATTCACCTGTTTCACAAATAATAAACTTCTCTACTTTAGCTAGATGCTTATGTAAGCCCTCTACTAGCGGAAGAAGTAAATCGAGTGTAATAACAGCTTTTACATCTCCATTAATTAGAATATAACTAATTTCATCTGCAGTATAAATCGGGTTAATAGGAATTACTTTTGCTCCAGCACGCAAAGCGCCATAAAACCCAATTAAAAAATGAGGGGAATTACCTGTAATTAATGCTACATGATCTCCCTTTTGAACCCCAAGCTTTGACAATCCACAAGCAAACATTGTTACTGCTGCATCTAATTCAGCATACGTTTTTTGTTGATCAAGAAAATGATAAGCGATTCTTTCTCCATTAACTAAAGCGGTTTCGTGAAGCTGAGACGATAAATTCATAATATTCCTCCCTTTTTAGAAAAACCGTCACATATCAAAATCGTAAATTAAATTGTAAATTCCATCTTCTTTAACCATGCCTTTCATGCCAGTTATCCCCCAAAAAAGATATACAATGAAATAAACGAAAAAACAAATGAATGAACGGTCACTCATTCCCCTCTCTTATTATTATAGTGCAAGAAATTTTATCCATCAATATAAAAAATTACTAATTATAACATTTAATATATAGAAAGAAAAAAACTAACTCAAAATATGCTAATTACGCATTTGAGTTAGCTAATTCTTATCGTGTTAAACATTTTATCTATATATTTTGTTATCAATATATCAAGCGAACAATTTCATCTAATGTTACATTTCCAAAATAATGTTTTACATTTACATCGTTTAGAGCCGATTCGATTGCAGATTTTTCATATTGAACACCTTTAAGTAATGCTTCAATATCTGATACATCACCAACTCCAAAGAAATCACCAAATATTTTACATTCTTCAATCTTACCTTTTTTAACCTCTAAACGAAACTCGATAAGTCCAACAGGAAATCTATTTGAATGTTGTACGTTAAAGTTAGGTGATTTTCCGTAATTCCAATCCCAGTTTTGATATCGTTCTTCTGACAATTTATAGATGTTTCTCCAATCTTCTTCAGTCAAAACATATTCAGGTATTTCCTCAGATCCTTCAAATATGTTTTTCAAGAGCTCTTCTCTAAACTCTTCAATCGTCATTTTTTTATCTAAAAACTCTGTAATATTTGCAACACGACTTCGAACCGATTTAATCCCTTTAGATTCAATTTTATCTTTTCTCACTTTTAATGCTGAAACAACATGATCCATTTCTGAATTAAATAATAAAGTACCGTGACTAAACATTTTCCCTTTTGTTGAAAATTGAGCATTACCCGATATTTTTCTACCTTCTACAAGTAAATCATTTCTCCCACTTAATTCAGCATTTACACCCATTTTGCGTAATGCTTTTACTACAGGTTCAGTGAACTTTTGGAAGTTATGAAAACTATCGCCGTCATCCTTTGTTATAAAGCTAAAATTTAAATTTCCTAAATCATGATACACTGCTCCTCCACCGGATAGTCTTCGTACGACTTTGATTCCTTGTCCTTCAACATACTCAGTGTTAATTTCTTCAATTGTATTTTGATTTTTACCAATGATAATGGACGGGGCATTTATGTAAAACAATAGATAGGATTCATCAATATTTAAATTCTTAAGTGCATACTCTTCGATAGCTAAATTAATTTGCGGATCAGTTATTCCTTTATTATCTATAAAAAGCATCGTATATCCTCCATTTTTTCTATGATCAACTAAAAAGCTCTAGCTTCATTATAATCAAACCATTCACTACATCTCAATCACTTCGCTTATAAGAAAAATGTTACAGAATCTTTGTATTCTCGTTTTTATCTTTTCTTCTTCGCAATTGCTATCCATCGACTTTTTTGATAATTCTTTTCACTGAACTTACTTATAAATAATAATCTTTTAAAAAACAACCTAAAAAATGATAATAACAAATATTCCTAAACTATTTAGAGTAATTTACTTCAACGTAGACTATGATTGCCATGCTTTCGTTAGCACTTCTCTCTCAAAAGTCTCAAAGATTATAACGCATTCATTTCTATTATAAAATCAACAGTTTTCTATTACAGAACTCATTCTTAATGCATTTGCTGTTCTATATTAGAGTATGGGCATATTAATTATTTTTAAAATTGTTATAAAACATTTGTTGACATTTCACCATCTGTTATAATACAATACAATTACACTAAAAGTTACTGTCATAACTTGAACTATTAATTTCTGAACAATCAGAACTCAGGAGGTAATGAATATGCTACAAAGCAGCGTTGAATTCTTCAAGAATTTACCACCAAAGAAATGTACTGAATGTGGAAATAAAATTGAAGAACAGCATGAATGCTACGGCAACAAATGCGATCAATGTAATTCTTACTAAATTGGGCTAGTCAAAATACATGTAAGTATTTTGCTTCCATATTTGTGATGTCAGTTTTCTGACTCATACTCCCTCTTTGCTTTTGTATGTACACCCCTAACTCGTACATACAAGAAAAAGAGATATTCATAGAATATCTCTCGATTTTAAAACCAGACAGTCCTATGATGTCTGGTTTCTTTTTTTTATATCAGCCTTTTTATATGAACCTAACTTTCTACTATACTAATGCAAATAAACTTTTTGAAAGAAATCAGATGTTTCGACTATCTTGCAATAGATATTCTCTGTTAAATATTTAACTCTTGTGCAATTTAAAAAGTGTTCGCTACGTCTACAACTGAATTCAAGCCATCAGCTATAATTTCTTTTGCTCTATCTTTATATTGATTATGTCCTTCAATGACAACTGTTGTAATATCAGTAACCCCAATCATACCTAATAATGTTTTCGTATATCGGATGGCTATTTCTTGATCAGCAAAAGCTTTGTTTGAATAATCTCCTCCACGAGCATGAAGTAGAACTACTCGTTTATTTCCCGCTAATCCAATTGGTCCTTTAGACGTATATGTAAAGGTTTTTCCTGCTAACGTAATGTATGATAGATATGAAATAAGAGGAGAGGGTACAGTTCCATTCCATAACGGGAAAGCAAAGACAATCTTTTCTGCTTCTAAAAACTGATTCAAAAATTGATCTACGAATTGTACAGCCGTTTTTTCCCCCTCTGTCAATTCCAGCCCTTTTTGTCTTTTGTTTATTCCTTCAATTGCTGAATTTCCATAATACGGTGGGTTTACTTGAAATAAATCTAATTCATCAATCGTATCTATTGGGTTTGCTTTTTTGTATGTATTCAAGAATAATTCATACATTGATATGCTTACAGATTGTTCTGCTGGGCGATCATTTGCTTTTATGAAAAGTACATTTGACATATTTCATCCCTCCATTGATGTTTTAATCCATGATTTCCCCAATTATTATTTTAATATAATTATAACCCTATATACATCTTTAGTTAGTCCTATTTTATTTGCACACCATACTAAAAAAAGCTGTGATGAAAGTTTTCATCACAGCTTTTTAAGTCATAGCTTATACAGATGCTGCTTCTTTTGAATTCATATTATGATACGTTCTTTTATATTTGAACATGAAATAATATAATGTTCCAGCCATAAACAGCAATACGAAAATAGCAAGAATACCTACGTTCATCCATAATGTGTGGATATTTCCGCTTGTGATAGCTGCTTTAAATCCTTGTACTGTATAAGTCATTGGTAAAAATGCATTGAACCATTGTAATGGTCTTGGAATCAATTCTAATGGGAATGTTCCAGCACTTGTTGTAAGTTGCAAAATTAAAATGATAATCGCAACAAATCGTCCAGGGTTTGCAAAACATGTTACAAAGAACTGTACAAGCGTTATAAAGGTTAAGCTTGTTATAATGCTAAACAGTATAAACAATGGAACACTTTGCACTTCAATTTTCAAACCAACTAATAGAATGGCTGAAGCAATTAGCGCTTGAATAATTCCTACACCTACTAATACTCCTAATTTACTAAAATACCAAGAAAAAGCATTTTTCGGTTTAATAGCTGGCTCAACTAATGGATACACGATTGAAAGAAGTAATGCTCCAACGAATAAACCAAGTGATAAGAAATATGGAGCAAAACCAGTACCATAGTTTGGAACATGATTAACAGCTTTTTTCTCAACTTCTAGAGGTTGTGCCATCATATCAAATGTTTGATCATCTGCTTTTACACTTGAGCTTTCATCTGCAGCTTCATTTAAAGCCGTTTTAAATTCTTTCGAACCATCCTTAGCGGTTACAGTACCTTCAGAAAGTTCTTTCGCACCAGAAGAAAGCTTAGAAGCTCCATCTGCTAATTGTCCAGAACCATCAGCTAGCTGTGTAACACCACCTGATAGTGTTTGTAAGCCTTGATTTAGTGTTTGTGATCCTTTTGTTGCATCACCTAGCTTGCTACCAAACTGTTCCATACCAGCCACAACTTTATTTTGTCCAGCTTGTAATTGACCTAAGCCATTTTTAAGCTCGCCACCTGCTGAACTCAATTGTCCTAAACCTTGCTGTAAAGCTGATGCCCCTTGATTTGCAGAATCAAGTCCAGTTGATAAACGTTGTGACCCAGCATATAATTCCTTAGCTGCTTGTGGAAGGGTTGAAGTCTTATTAGCTAATTCCTTACCACCTGCAGCAAGATTCTGACTACCTTTAGTAAGCTCTGCTAGAACAGCAGAAAGCTGCTGTTGAGCTTGTTCTGGTAAAGCTGCCATATATGGCTCTAATTTCGATTGTAGAGTTGCTAAACCACTATTTAATGCAGTGGCTCCTTTTGAAATCTCTGCGGCACCATTAGTCAATTCTGATGCATTACTATTCAATTGAGATAATCCAGCTTGTAACTGACCAGCACCATCTTTTAATTGAGCTGTACCATTAGCTAAATCGCCCATTTTAGAATATGCCGTATTGATACCAGCATTTAACTTTTCACTACCTGCCGCAACTTTATCTAAACCAGCTTTAACTTCTGTTGAACCACTTTGAAGCTGTCCTTGTGCTTGGCTAAGTAAACCGAGTCCAGTAGTTAGTTCCTGTGAACCGCTACTTAATTTTGCTACTCCATCATAGACAGTATCAACGCCACTTTTAAATTCAATTTGTTTAGCAGCTAATGTTGCCAGATTGTCTTTAATAGTTGTAGTACCGTCATTTACTTTAGTTAAACCATCATATAGTTCATTCGCACTATTACTTGCACTTTTAAAGCCATCTGCCATTGTTTGAATTTTTTCAAAAATAGTTTCTGAATATGTTTTTGTAATTTGCTCAGAAACTGCCGACTTAATTTTCTCTATTGCTGTTTCACCAATTTGAGCTGATAAAAAGTTATACCCTTCATTAGGCACATATTTCATTTCTAATTTTTTTGGTGTTTCATCAAGAATTGTTGTAGCGTTACTTGAAAAGTTTTTAGGAATTTCTACTAGCATATAGTAGTCTTGATCATCTAATCCTTTATAGCCTTCCTTTTTATCTACAAAGTGAAAATTAAATTGTTTATTCTCTTTTAAATTTTTCACCAATTCATTACCGAGGTATAGCTCTTCACCTTCAAAGGAAGCACCATTGTCACTATTTACAACAGCAACAGGTAAATCCTCTAGTTTTGCATACGGATCCCAAAATGCCCATAGGAACATTCCAGCATATAAAATTGGAATGAGCATGACTGCAATAATAGGAATCAATAGATGTTTATCCTTACCTATTGCTCTCAATTCCCCTAAAAATGATTTTCCTTTCATAGCTTCCCCCTCCATGAACACATGACCACTTTATTCATTTGGTCATCTAATTGTATATAATGAGGATTATCAGTCAGTTGATAATCCTTTTAAAATGAAAAGCTGTAAAAGCTTTGCAATTTCCTCTTTCTCTAATGGTTCATGATTTTTTTCCCAATCAAATATTAAGGCACTGTACATTTTAAAAATAAGAAATGCAGATAGCTCTGAATTTGAAACGGTAATTTCTCCTTTATTCATCGCCATATCTACTTTCTCTTTTATGTACGAAACAATTGCTCTTTCTATTTCATTTACCATTTGAGCAACTGCAGGTGTACCAATTTCTTTCTCCTCTTCAAGAAGCTTCATCATAAATTGATGTTTCGTTCGATACTCCAAAATAGCAAATAAAGCTGTATGAACATTTTCATGAAATGATTTCGTTGGTATAATACTTTCTTCAGCTACCATTTTCATTTCAAGAATTAGAGAATGAACAATTTCTTGAAAAAGCTGTTCCTTATTAGTAAAAAAGTTGTAGATAGTTCCTTTACCTACATTTGCCAATCTGGCAACTTGATCCATTGTTGTTGCTTTATATCCAAATAGTGTAAACGACTTTGTAGCTGCTTCAACAATTTGTTGCTTTCGATCCACAGACATCTTATCACCTCTTTTACTTCAAGACATTCACAATCTGATTGCTATAGCTAACATTTTGACTAAATGACCAAATTAGTCATTTAGTACAAAAAAGAATATAACACAATACATTTTGCAATGCAATCTTTTCGTATTTTTTTTAAAAATTTTCCCTTTTTCCCTGAGCCTCATTCACTTCAAAATTTCAATTCTCTTACTTATATCAAAGAAATTTTACCCATTATTCATTAAAATAATTCGCTCTAACAAGGCTATTTTTACGTAGTTAAAACTAAATTCAGCAAGCAAAACCCATATACCTTCTTATTCCCTATTCATACTTTAAAAAACCATCACCATTTCTCATGAACATATTTTGTTATCTTTATTTCACATGAAAAGCGTAAACGCCATTTAAAGACGTATAGACTAGAGCTCTTCGACTGAGATACAGTGAAACTTTGCATAGTCGAGTCTGAGCATTAAACGTATTTATAAAATATCTCTTTATGATAAACATGAGAGGCATCTCAAAAGTGATTAATAATCAGCTCTGAGATGCCTCTATTAAGGGATAACTACTATATTGAAATCTTATACTTGTACCACTTCTATTTGTCTCGCTCTTTTATCTTCCAAAAATTGCAACACATTTTGAACAGCAACTTCCCCCTGATCAATACAATCAGGTAGACCTAAACCATTAAAAGAAGCACCTGACAAAAAGACACCTGGTAAATTAGATTTTACTGCATCATTCACGGCATCAATTCTTTCTTTGTGACCAACTGTATATTGTGGCATTGAGTCTTTCCATCGCGAGACTACAGAGAAATCTGGTGTATGTGTTATATTCATTGTTTTACTTAAGTCTTCTAGTACAATCTTAATAATTTCTTCATCTGGTAAATCTACAATCGTCTCATTTCCAGGACGTCCGACATAACATCGTAATAACGCTTTTCCTTTTGGTGTTGTATGTGGCCACTTTTTATGAGTCCATGTACAAGCAGTGATAGAGTAATCACTGTTTCTTGAAACTACAAATCCTGTGCCATCTATGTCTTTTTCGATAGCACTCTCATCAAAGGCTATAGCAACATTAGCAACACTTGTAGAAGACATATCTTTAAAAATGTTCATAAAAGGATAATCAGAGAACATACTCTGCGCCTTTTGATGTGGTACCGTTACGATTACGGCATCAGCCGTCATACATTCATTATTATTTAATAGTAAACGATATACCTTATTATCTTTTACGACTTTATTCACTTTGATATTTTTATAAACTGTACCTTCTTCTAATGAAGACTCAATAGCTTGAATAAAAGAGTACAAACCATTCTTAAATGTAAGAAACATTCCTTTTTTAGACGACTTTCCAGTTTCGATGTTTTTCTGTTTTGGACGTGGAGGCGTACCCAATTTCATACCAACTATGAGACTCCGATATTTACGTTCTACTTGATAGAATTGTGGAAAAGTAGACATTAAGCTTAATTGATCAATATCACCTGCATAAATACCCGATAATAAAGGTTCTATTAAGTTTTCTACTACTTCATTCCCCATGCGTCTTCTAAAAAATCCGCCTAATGCTTGATCTCCTTCTTCCTTCGATCTCGGAAGGATAAAATCGGCTGCCGCACGAAGCTTACCAATAGGTGAAAACAAGCCCGTAGTAATGAATGGACCTATTTCAGTTGGAATTCCCATTATTGACCCACCAGGCATCGGGTGAAGCTTTTCTCTAGCAAGAACATACGATTTACCAGCTGTATTATTAACCAATTGGTCCTCCATGCCTACCTCTTTAGCTAATCTAGCTGCACTTGTTTTTCTTTCTAGAAATGAATCTGGCCCCTTTTCAATAACAAAACCATCTTTTAAAACAGTTTGTACTTTTCCCCCTAGACATGGTGCAGCTTCTATTAAAGTTACTTCAAGAGGCAAATCCTCATCCCGTGCCTCTTTTTGTAAATAGTAAGCCGCTGTTAATCCGGTAATTCCTCCCCCAATAATTACTACTTTTTGCTTGTTTGTATTAGCCATTGGATCTCCTTCTTTTAACAGTAGTCTATTTCTAGTAATAAAAACTGGCGCTATCACTCCCCTGTCAAAGTATAACCAACTTAAAACATAATCAAAGGAAGATCAAGCGCCAGTAAGAACTCGATTATTGAACGAAAATCAGTGCTTGGTATAGTTATACCTTACCGATTAATAGATCAATTATTTAATTTGTTTAATACAACTGTCGCCATCGCATCAATAAAATCTGGATGAGAGTTAGGCATTGCTGGACGATAGTATGAAACATTTAATTCATCCGTAATTACCTTACATTCATAATCATTATCGTAAAGCACTTCTAAATGTTCTGCTACAAAACCAACAGGAATATAGACGAATGCTTTATATCCATGATTTTCAAATAAATCTTTCGTTAAATCTTGAACATCTGGTCCTAACCAAGGTTCAGGTGTATTACCAGCACTTTGCCATCCAAGCGCTAGGTTTTTGACTTCAGCTGCCTTAGCGATTAGCTCAGCTGTTTCTCGTATTTGCTCAGGGTATGGATCATTCATTTGAACGATTTTCTCTGGTAAGCTATGAGCCGAAACAATTAATACATAATGATTCTTTTCTTCTTCTGGCATCTTCGCAACTGTTTCGCGCATACGATCTACCCAATATTGGATAAACTTCGGTTCATCATACCAGCTTTCTACACAGGTTATAGCTGGTCCACCAATTTTTTCAGATTGTTCAATTGCTCGTCCATTATATGATTTCACACTAAAAGTAGAAAAATGAGGTGCAAGAACAATACTTACCGCTTCTTCAATTCCATCTTCCTTCATTTGCGTTACAGCATCTTCAATAAATGGTTCAATATGCTTTAAACCGATATATGATTTGAATTCAATTTCATCTTGAAGTGAATTCAATTGATTTTCCAATGATTTTGCTTGTTGCTCTGTTATAGCAGCAAGTGGTGAAATACCCCCTATTGCAACATAACGCTCTTTTAAATCTTGAAGCATTTCAGGTGAAGGCTTTCTTCCATGTCGAATATGAGTGTAATATCTTTCTATATCTTCTTCTTTATATGGCGTACCGTAAGCCATAACTAATAATCCCATTTTCTTTTTCATATAATAAGTCCACCTTTGTTTATTACTTTACCATTATCAAATAATGAAAATATAAGAATATCAAAACATCAAGAATTCTTTGATGCTGAATAATTATGAATAAAATCTGTTAATCTTTTAAGTGTATCTGGATTTACTTCAGGGAACACTCCATGTCCAAGGTTAAAAATGTACCCTGGTTGTTCCATACCTTGATCAATTATTGCTTTTGCTCTCTCCTCGATAACATCCCATGAAGACAATAAAATTGCTGGATCTAGGTTTCCTTGAACGGTCTTAGTTATCCCCATTTCTCGAGCTTCGCTAATTGGTAATCTCCAGTCAAGTCCAACAACATCTAGTGGAAGGTCATGCCACTCTAATGCTAGATGACTTGCGCCAACCCCAAACATAATTAACGGAACATTCTCTTCCTTTAAACTAGATAAGATACGATGCATAACTGGTTTTATAAACACTTGGTAATCCGCTCTATTTAAAGCACCTACCCATGAATCAAAAATTTGAATTGCTTTAGCTCCTGCCTTTATTTGAGCTTTAAGATAAATAACAGTCATATCTGCTAACTTGTCCATTAAAGCAAACCAAGCCTTTGGTTCTGAATACATAAATGCCTTTGTTTTGTTATAATTCTTTGAAGGGCCACCTTCGATCATGTATGAGGCTAATGTAAATGGAGCACCTGCAAACCCGATTAACGGAACGGATAATTGTTCTTGAGTTAAAAGCTTAATTGTTTCAAGTACATAAGGAACATCCTCTTCAGGTGTAATCGTTCCTAATTTTTCAACGTCAGCCAACGACTTAATTGGATTTGATATAACTGGACCGATTCCTGATTTAATTTCTACATCAACACCAATTGCTGGTAGTGGTGACATGATATCTTTATATAAAATAGCTGCATCTACACCATATTGTTCTACAGGAAGTCTAGTAACATAAGCACATAACTCTGGCTGATGAGTAATTTCAAATAAAGAGTATTTTTCTTTAATTTTTCGATACTCTGGTTGTGATCTTCCAGCTTGCCTCATATACCATACTGGTACATAATCTGTTTGCTCCCCTCTTGCTGCCTTTAAAAAAGTATCATTAAAAAGCTTTGACATCTAATATCCACCTTTCAAATGAGTAGTGCTGTTCATCATAAATTGTTATTATTCAATATTAAGAAATCAGTCGATTGATGCCATTTTATCATAGAGTTTCTGAATATCTAAATTGTTGGCTCTAAATGGATTATTCAGTATTATAAAATATAAGGAGAGATTTCCAATAAAATATAGGTTAGAGCTAATGAAACAAGGATAAAATATTCTAATATGTTAACGTTTTCTTTCCACTTAATATCAAAATTCCATAATGATTGACATATAAATTCACTATATCTTTTTAAAATATACTTGTATAGATTTCGACAACATTTGTTGAAAAATTGACGTTTTTCAAACATTTCAGCATTTTTCCTTTTGCGTTTCATTCAAGCATTATGAAAATTTAAAATTTTTTCTAGGAGTGATTATTTTATGAAGCTGTTTATGACATCTGGTACTTTTGACTTTTTAAAAAATATGAAGTTAAAACATAAAGATCAGCATCTAATATTATTACATAATGGTAGTTCAACAAAACTAATCCAAGAAGCAGAAAAAAAGACTCTTTTTAAAGAGCCGAGAAAATTTGATATTGTCATTACAGTTGGAAATTTAATACAAGAAGGCTTTATTGTTATGAATAACGTACCTGTTACAGAAGAAGGTCGCCCTACATTTGAACATATGTTTAAAAATCGTGTAGGTGAAATTGAAAAACAGCCTGGCTTTATCGCATTCCGTGTATTAAGACCCATTAAATCTGAAACGTATATTATCCTAACGCAATGGGATAGTGAGAATTCATTCAATAATTGGAAAAAATCTTCATCTTTTTTTGACGCACATAGTAAACAAGAGAATCAGTCCATTATAGCTAACCCACAAAAACTATTTACTGGTGAATCATTTGTTTCAAAATATTACGTTCCAACCTTCGATGAAGAATAAGAACACCCCTTATCATTCTTTTTATTATTTCTTAAAACCAATAATAAACAACATTCACTCTTATTAAGAATGTTGCAGAAATTGGCGAGACTCCTACTTCCCACAAAAGAGTCTCGCTATTTTCGTTTATGGTTGTAAATCATAATTAATAACAAAAGAGCAAATCATTTAAAAGATTTCATATCTCACCAAAAACCTTCTCCTTCATATTCTGTAATAAGTATTCAGGCATATGCCTATTCATATGAAGAAGGAGGTTTATATATGGGAGTAGAACTTACACTCATTCACTGGATTTACGTAGCTTTTATTGTCGGTATAATAACACTAATGATTATGAAAAGAGATACTTCCTTGATATGTATCGTTGGGATTTTCACCATAGCTCTAGTCGCAACAAAAAGTCTTCCAAGCTCCATAAGTGGCGTTTTCAATAGTTTTACTTTTGCTATTACCGAATTACTCCCTACGATACTCATTATTTCTATCATCGTTTCAATGAGTAAGGTTTTAACTGATACAGGGATAAATGACGTCATGATTTCTCCCTTTACGAAGTTGATGAAAACCCCTACCCTGGCCTTTTGGACGATAGGGATCGTTATGATGATTACTTCTTGGTTTTTTTGGCCTTCTCCAGCAGTTGCATTATTAGGTGCTGTTTTACTTCCAGCTGCTATTCGTATTGGATTACCCGCACTTGGAGTTGCAATAGCCATGAATTTATTCGGTCATGGCATTGCCTTATCAGGGGACTTCGTCATTCAAGCTGCTCCCAAGCTAACAGGTGACGCAGCTGGAATTTCTACCAATGCCGTTATTTCTGCTAGTATTCCTCTTGTTATTGCCATGGGTGCAGTAACAACCCTAACTGCTTTTTGGTTTTTAAAACGTGATATAAAAAATAAAAAACTAATAGTTGATCACAGTCATTCGTATGAAAAAATAGCCTCCCCAATTCGAAATCTACTGTCTAACAATCAAAAAAAATGGCTTGCTCTTTTCATTCCAATCCTCTTCGCTTTAGACATTGTGGCTATGTATTTCCTAAAGCTGCAAGGAGGAGATGCCACTGCTCTAGTTGGCGGAACAGCCATTTTCATCCTCATACTATTAACCATGTTCTCTTATAAAAATAAAGGTCTAGAAAAAACAACTAATTATTTAATTGATGGATTCCAATTTGGTTTTAAAGTATTTGGTCCTGTTATCCCTATCGCAGCCTTTTTCTATTTAGGTGACTCAGGTTTCATTAAAATGATTGGAGAATTTCTTCCTAAATCATCTCATGGTATTGTTAATGATTTAGGTGTAGCTTTAGCTGCTACTGTTCCATTAACAAAAGAGATTGCTGCCATTACATTAACGATTGTAGGTGCCATTACAGGTCTAGATGGATCAGGATTTTCTGGTATATCACTGACTGGTTCAATTGCCAATTTATTTTCTAATTCACTTTCAACAGGTACGGATACATTGACAGCACTGGGTCAAATTTCGGCCATATGGGTTGGTGGAGGCACAATTATTCCTTGGGCATTAATACCTGTCGCAGCGATTTGTAATGTAAGTCCATTTGAGTTAGCTCGAAGAAATCTATTACCTGTACTAATTGGATTAATTGTCACAACTATTGTTGCGATGTTTTTAATTTAAGCTATTATCTAGAAAATCGTTATTTATTAATAGATCAATGAGAGTGCAAGGTGTGAGATCCCAAAGGCACAATGTGCCGAGGAGGGTCACCTGTCCCTTCCGGTGGAAAGCAAGCATCCTGGTGGAGAATTAAACTCCGACTATATTTACTACTAATTGTCTGTTATTCAAAGAAAAAAGAGGTGACAAACCAAACGGTTGGTAGTGACCCCTTAAAGTTAGAGTTTTTATTACGCAGCTGATTGGCTGGTTTGAGTTCGGTATTGTACGGGACTTAAACCAGCCAATTTCTGCTTAATGCGTTTGTCGTTATAGTAATCGATATACGCTTCGATTTTTCGTTTTAACTCATCGTACGATACTAATTCTTCTCCATAATACATTTCTTGTTTTAAAATCCCAAAGAAATTTTCCATTGTCGCATTATCTGCACAGGTTGCTTTTCTATACATACTCTGAAAAATATGATTCTGCTTTAATGTTTGAATCCA
>NZ_CABKRX010000114.1 GCF_902374955.1 Bacillus massilioanorexius | reverse complement strand
TTACTTTAATATCAAGGGCTGAGGTCAGCTCTTTTTTGTTATGCAGCTAACGGTGCAGGATAGCTCAATAAGCTTGTATGTCATTTACTAAAGCTAATAAAGAAATATTTAATTTTTTAGTACTTAATGTGTATTGAAATAAAAAGAAGACCATTTAAAAATGGTCCCTGTATTTGAAATTAATCAACTTACTTTTTTTGTGATATTTCTAAGTATTTCTCAAAGTTGTCGTTAAATCTATACAGTTGATTATTTATACCACCGTTATCATCAGTACTGTTTGATTCTCTTATAGCGCTAGCAAGATTATTCAATGAAAATAAAATGGCGATGATTAGAATAATTAAAACAATCATTAAGCCACGAAATTGATTTTGATTCAATGAATTTGCCCTCCTTTTATGATTTCACTAAATTATACCAGAGGTGTAATTATTTAATGAGATGAATCTAATTTAAAATGATGAAAATATCAGGTAAATCAATGCAGAAGAGCAGAGTTGTTATATCAATAGTTTCTTGTTATTCAACAAACGAAGCAGATTAGTTGAAAAGAGATAATTAGTATATGCCATAAGATAATATCCAAAACTCAATACTTTACTAATCATTCTAAATAGTGTAATGTTCTTTGTAGAACGTTCGGTCTAAAAAGGCTTTTAGAGATTTATTCTTTAGGGAGAAGGAATTAAGATGGCTAGAAATAAAGAATTTGATGAAAAGGTAGTTCTAAAAAAAGCGATGGAACTTTTTTGGAAGCAAGGATATGAAAAAACATCTATGCAAGATTTGGTTAACCACATGGGGATCCATCGTAGAAGTATATATGATACATTTGGTGACAAGTACTCGTTATTCTTAGCTTCTTTAAAATCTTATGAAGTGTTTGTTGCAGAAGAATTAACTAAAATTATAAGCAATTCTTCAACAGTGAAGATAGCTATTAGAAAGATTTTTGAGTATGTAGTCAATTTAGCTGAATTAGAAATCTATCCAGCAGGTTGTTTTGCAGTTAATACAGCTGTAGAGTTGTCTTTGTTAGATAAAGATATACAACATTTAACTACTAAAATGTTTAACGATACAGAAAAGTTATTCAATAAACTTTTAAAAGATGGGCAAAATAAAGGCGAACTTAAAAATGATTTAAATACTCAAGTTACTGCTCAATTTCTGCATAATAACCTTATTGGTTTAAGAGTATTAGTTAAAACCAATTATACAAAAAAGGAATTAGAAAGCATTATCGATTTAATTTTGAAAGTGGTAGAATAGCTTTCTTTTTTCTTTCCCCATTCTAGAATGTTCGTTCTAAAAAAGGTTTTTTTATAAAATA
The DNA here is from genome assembly GCF_902374955.1 of Bacillus massilioanorexius. GTDB lineage: Bacteria > Bacillota > Bacilli > Bacillales > DSM-1321 > Bacillus_AD > Bacillus_AD massilioanorexius. Next base: position 7,964 of record NZ_CABKRX010000114.1, on the reverse strand, counting down.
AAAAATTTAAGGAGAATTTATATGACAACATTTACAATTCCAACAGAATCAACATTTATTGAGGCGAATGGAACACGATTTGCATATAGGAAATTTGGTGCAGAATCAGGTACACCTGTCGTATTCCTTGTTCATTTTAGAGGGACGATGGAAAATTGGGATCCTAACATGCTGGCTCCAATTGCAAAAGAAAGACCAGTGATCCTTTTTGATAATAAAGGAGTTGGAGAGACAAATGGTAGAACACCAGAAACGATAACAGAAATGGCACAAGACGCTGCTACATTTATCAAAGCACTTGGACTTAACCAAGTGGATCTTCTAGGTTTCTCAATTGGCGGGATGGTGGCTCAAGAATTAGCCTTACAAGAAGGACACCTCATTCGCCGCATTATTATAGCTGGTTCGTCTCCAGAAGCTGGAGTAAATCCAGATCCAGTAATATTTGAGAGAATGAATCGTCACGGAGGAAATGTAAACGATGCTTTAGATGATTTCATGTTCTTCTTCTATCGTTCAACTGAAACTAGTAAAGCTGCTGGAATGGAGTCTCTACAACGAATCATGAATCAGAAACAGGTTGAAAGCTCAGATCAAGTACAAGCAGCTCAACTAAAAGCCGTTGCAGAATGGGCCCAACCGAAGACTAATCATAATTACGATTGGTTGCAAAACATTCCTCATCCGGTGCTTGTGACCAATGGTATTGAAGATGTAATGGTACCAACAAAAAATAGTTATATTCTAGCTGAGAATTTACCAAATGCACAGCTGATTATCTATCCTGATTCTGGTCATGGACACCTGTTTCAGTTCCCAGAATTATTTGCTGAGAATGTTAATTCATTTTTAGATGCTACAGCGCTATAAGTATCATAACAAACAAAAAAGGAGATTGATTATGAGTAAGCTATTTGATGAAGTGCGTATTGGAAATATTTCTTTAAAGAATCGTATAGGCATGGCACCTATGACAAGAAGTCGTGCCTTAGAAGATGGTACACCTAGTAATTTAGCAGTTGAGTATTACGGTCAACGTGCGTCTGTTGGCTTAATTATAAGTGAAGGTACTCAACCTTCTGATGATGGGCAAGGGTATACAAATACACCAGGCATTTATACTAAGGCTCACATTGAGGGATGGAAAAAAGTAACGTCTAAAGTTCACAACGAAGGAGGTAAAATATTTATTCAACTGATGCATGTAGGGCGTGTATCCCACCCAGATAACACACCACATCACCGTCAAGCCATTGCTCCTTCAGCCATTGCTCCTGATGTGGAAATTTTCACTCCTCAAGGAATGAAGCAAGTTCCTACTCCTAGAGAGTTAACAGAAGGAGAAATAAAAGATGTAATCAATGAATTTCGTTTGGCAGCACGAGCAGCCATTGAAGCTGGTGCCGATGGTGTCGAAATTCATGGGGCTAACGGTTACCTAATTCAGCAGTTCCTAAGCGAAAACTCTAATCATCGTCAAGATGCGTACGGTGGTTCAATAGCAAACCGATCTCGATTTGCTATTGAAGTAGCTAAAGCGGTTGTTGAAGAAATTGGGGCCGAACGTACGGGTATTCGTTTTTCACCTCAAGGTACACTAAACGGTATAGAAGAGGGAGAAACAAGTATTGAGATGTACCATTATCTAATTGCAGAGTTAAATAAGCTCAAGCTCGCCTATCTACACGTCATGCACTTTGGAAATGAACCATTACTACAAGAAATACGTAAGCTTTGGTCACAAGCACTTCTTGTTAACCGAGCAGGACGCCCTTTAGATAAATTAACAGTAGACTTGGATAATGAACTTGCTGACGTTGTAACTGTAGGGACTTGGTTAATCGCAAACCCAGATTTTGTGAAGCGCTTGAAAGTCAATGCACAATTAAACGAACCTGACCGAAATACAATGTATGCGGGTGGTGCGGAAGGATATACAGATTACCCGTTCTTGAATGAAGAACATGAATAAAGATCAGCAGTAACAAAACTTCCTCTAAACGTGTTTTAGTTTAGGGGAAGTTATTATTCCTTAAAGGATGAAAAGGGAATCGAGAATCGATACAACCTAAGGAACAAAGAAGTAAGTCAGCGGTAATTTCATTCAGGTAAAAAGGAGTTTTGTGATGAGAGCATTTGTAATAGAAGCATACAAGAAAGAGCCTACTTTTATTGATCGACCAGTACCCAAAGTAAGCAATAATGAAGTATTAGTTAAAATACATGCAGCGAGTATAAACCCACTTGATACAAAAATACGTAAGGGCGAATTGAAGCTACTGCTGCATTACGATATGCCATTGACATTAGGAAATGACTTTGCGGGAACGATTATTGAAGTGGGAAAAGATGTAACAAAATTCAGTGTAGGCGATGAAGTTTATGGTCGTCCCCGCTCTAACAAGATTGGCACATTTGCAGAGTACCTATCAGTTCATGAAGATGATATTGCTATAAAACCTAAAAATCTTAGTTTTGAAGAAGCTGCATCTATCCCTTTGGTTGGTTTAACTTCTTACCAGGCTCTTTACGACATCTTGAAGGTTAAAAATAATCAAAAAATCTTAATTCATGCTGGCTCTGGTGGCGTAGGAACTTTCGCTATACAACTTGCAAAAGAAATGGGAGCCTATGTTGCTACTACAGCTAGTGAGGGATGCAATTTAGCAAAATCACTTGGTGCGGATGAAGTTATTAATTATAAAACAGAAAAATTTGAAGAAATTATAAAGAATTATGATGCAGTGATTGATAGTATTGGGGGAGCAACGTTAGAGAAGTCATTTTTGACAGTAAAAAAAGGCGGGAAGATTGTTTCAATCTCTGGTACCCCAAATGGTCGTTTTGCAAAGGAAATGGGACTGGGGTCTTTTAAAAAAATGTTACTCTCATTAGCAAGTGCTAAGTTAACTAGTTTAGAAAAAAAGCACGATGTGGAATACACTTTTCTTTTCATGAAGCATAGCGGACAACAGTTACAAGTATTAACAGAACTTTTGGAATCAGGGAAGATTAAACCAACGATTGATAAAATCTTTACATTTGAAGAAGCTACAAAAGCAATTGAGTATGTAGAAACTGGAAAATCCAAAGGGAAAGTAATCTTAACTATCGCAGGGCAGCAGAATAATAGTAAGGAAAAGATTACTCTGCCTTAAATAAAGGCAATCTAAATAACCATAGCCAAACAAAATAATTAGATATAAGTAAATTCATATAAGTTGTTTCGTAATAATATTGTCTATTAAGCTAAAGGGCAGCTTTAGTTGAATAATGATGTTCAAAAATCGGGCGCGTTTATTTGGGAACGCGTCTTTTTCTTTTAAAGGGCTAGATTGTTGAATAACATTCTTTTAAGAAATGTTGCCAAACGACGCTTTGGGAATCTTAAACACACTGAAATACAATAAATACCATTTGTGTTATTATTGAACTGATTCTTAATTAATGTGAAATGGGGTGGAATGTTGAAAAAATATTTTTACATTAGCATTTTACTAGGGGTATTTGCTTTATCAGGTTGTACTGATGATAAGGTTGATACTACAAAGACAGAAGAAGAAGCACCGATTCTTTTAAACTTAACGCAAGAACAAAAAGAAAATTATTACAATCAATATTTAGAGATTTTAGAAGACATACGTGTTGAGTATCCATCAGCGAATATGGAAATTAAGCCTTTAGACGAATATCTTGATGAACATTGGATTGAACCAGAAGAACTAAGAGAAAGAGTAATTGATTTTTTGGAAAACGGTATAGTTTATTACAACAATGAGTTATAAAGCATACAAAATAAACCTAATAAACGTTCCCAAATGCAAGTTTGGGGACACAGAAAAATGAACTTCAACAATCGGGCGCGATTGTTGAATAAGGATACTTTTCTTTTTTCTTAGCAACAATCTTTGAGAAAAGAGCTTTTAAAAAAGAGGAGAGCGCCTAATTAATTGAGTTTATTGAAGGAAAAGTTGACTGCTGGATTAAGATGCTTCAGGTATTTTTAATGTAACTGTATATCCTAAACTTTCAAGTCTTCGTAAGGAATGCCGAACAATTGATAGCTCTTTCTGCTTGTCAAAGTAGTCTTCGCCTAAGTCTACATACATTTCTTTCCGAGTTAAGAGATAATAGGAGATTCTTAACATGGCATGAGCGACGACAATTCCTGCTCGTTTCTTACCTTTTCGTGATGCTGTACGCCGATACAATGCACCGAGATAATTTTTAGATCCTCTTACAGAATGAGCGGCTTCTGTTAATGCTGATCTTAAATACTTGTTTCCTTTTTTGGTTTTAGATGATTTCCTTTTTCCAGCGCTTTCGTTATGTCCAGGAACCAATCCTGCCCAGGAACACATATGGGCTGCACTTGAAAATTGATTTTTAATATCAGTTCCAATTTCAGATAGAATTTGCTCAGCCATTCTTGTAGCGATGCCAGGAATAGAATCTAGTCGTTCAATATCTTCTTGGTAGCTACTTACTCTTTTAGCCACTTCTTCATCTAACAGTACAATTTGCTCAGTCAGAAAATCAATGTGTTTTAAAATGGTTTTCAACATGACGTTGATGCGAGTTAATATATCCTTTTAAAGCGAGCGCAAGTTCTTCTTTCTTCTTTTTCATTGTACGTCGAGCAAAGTTTGCTAGTTTTTCAGGATCATCTTCACCTTCGGCGATAGCATTAAGCATGTCTCTAGCTGAAACCCCCATTACATCTGACACAACAGACCCTAATTTAATGTTCGCTCCTTCTAACACCTTTTGGATTCGGTTATGTTGGCTGGCACGTTCTTCAATGATACTCCGACGATAGCGAACTAATTCACGTAGTTCCCGTTGATTTCGATCTGGGATATAACTAGCTTTGAGTAATCCATGACGAAGAAGTTTGGCAATCCATTCTGCATCTTTGACATCTGTTTTGCGTCCTGGAACTGCCTTCATATGTTGGGCATTCACAACTAAAAACTCAATATCCTCAGCCTCTAGTAAATTAACAATAGGTTTCCAGTATACACTCGTACTTTCCATGGCAACATGTGTACATTCATGTTGCTTAATCCAGTCAACCAACTGTATTAGAAATACGGTTTTAGTGGAAAACGTTTGAATCTCCTTTCCTTTTGGTGTCATAATACATGCAGTAATATTGTCCTTATGGACATCCATACCACATGCTCGTTTAATGACTACATCCATTGAAACCAACCTTTCTACGGCTCTCATTATTAATGGAGGCTGGTGCAGCAACCAGAATAGGATTAATCTACCATGTGTGCTTCCCGTAAGGGAGCGACAGTCAGTGGTGCACCGTGGTCGTTGGAGTCAGACTAACGGATGGGCTCTAACGCACCATAGTTCATCGACCTTCCTCGCCAGCCGTAGAATCAGTATTGACGGTTTTTCACCATTTTCATTCTCTGTGGTGAAGCGCTGATTTTTGCGCTTCATGGATGGCTAACGGGTGCTTTCCTTCCATATCAAGAGCTGTGATCAGCTCTTTTTTGTTATGCAGCTAACGGGCAGGTTCGTATTATATAGTTCAGCCAGAACTTTCTGGTTGAACTTTTTTTATATAGATTTAATCTATCAGTAGCCAGGGTAGAACGTACGGGGCAGTGGGACCAATATGGATCCCGTCGGCTAAACTGTTCACCCCCTACTAGTAGAAATATGTTTGAGGCTGGTTGGGACTGCGATCTCGTATAACAAGCGAAGCTATAATACTACTTGGAGGAATAGGGGTTACTGGTGAATGTATCAGAGGAGGAGAAAGAATGAACCCAGTTGTGGGTATAGACGTAGCCAAAGAAGAGAGTGAAGTACAGGCTTTTTTAGATAAAGCAAAGCCATATGGGAAGAGTTTTTCAGTTAAGCATAATCGTGAAGAGCTAGATGAGTTGATAAATATCTTAGGGGAAATTAAATCACTGGCAGGACAGATGCCTGTGGTTATTTTAGAATCAACAGGACATTATCATACGCCTATAATTCAATGCTTAGAAGAGAACGAAATACTTTATATTTTGTTGAATCCGATTATTTCTCATCAAGCAAAGAAATCAAGTTTAAGAAAGGTGAAAACAGATGCATTTGATGCCTATCAATTGTGTGTTCTTTACTACAAAGAGGAGTTTGAACCTCAAAAAAGGAGAGGAATACAGCTTCTGAACCTTCGTAATTTATCAAGACAACAAGAGATACTGACAAATATGTATGTGGAAGCGAAATTGCATTTTCATACGATCTTGGATCAGGTTTTTCCTGAATATAGGAAGGTTTTTGGGGATCTATTTTCGAAAGTGTCTTTATCGATATTAAAAGAATATCCAACTTCGGAGAAGGTTTTAGAGACTGGCGAAGAGGAACTAGCAGAACGAATAAGAGGATATTGTCCAACTCGTTCTATTCAGTGGGCAAAAGAAAAGGTAAGAAAACTGATACATTCAGCTTCTCAAAATCCTTTTCAGAAGGTGCGTTATGAAAGCCATCTTATTAATCTTAATATGTATATAGACATACTATTTCATTACCAAGGACACCTTTCAGATTTAGAGAGTCAGATGGTATCCTTGGCGAATGAAATAGAAGAATATAAGATTATCCAATCAATCCCTGGCATCGGAGAAAAAATCGCGGCAACGATTATTTCAGAAATAGGAGAAATTGATCGGTTTAATCACCCTAAGAAATTGGTGGCCTTCGCTGGAGTCGATCCAAGTGTCTACTCATCTGGAAAATTTACAGCGACGACGAATCGGATAACCAAACGAGGTTCTAGCAGGCTAAGGCACAGTTTGTATCTAGCTGTTTTATGTGGAATAAGGAGTTCCAGAAATAAAAAGCTTAAAGAGTTTTATGACAAGAAAAGAACAGAAGGAAAGCCTTCGAAAGTGGCGATTGTCGCCTGTATCAATAAGCTTCTTCACTGGATTTATGCTTTATTAAAAAGGAAAGAATGTTTCCTAGATATAGCTTAGAAAGACTTTTTAACCACATAAAGAAAAACCTTCCATAAGATAACTGGAGGGTTATTTGGTATGCCTAAAAACAGTATAGCATAAAAATTTTTATGTTTAAGAGAAAGATATTGACATCCTATTAGCTGGTTTAGCGACATAAGAAGTATTACGCAGTAGACAAAAAACTGTGAGGTAATTAGAAATGAAAAAGACCTTAACCCTCGGTCTTGTTATTATTTTCTTTCTCTTCATATTGAACTTGATGCTTGGTATCCTGTATTTGATTATCTTGTTGTCTAACACCACTTTTAGTTCCCATTGTGATTTCATCATAAGGTGTGTATCTATTTGAAGGCATTGATTTCTTTTTAATCATCCGATAACAAATATAGCCTATTACAGAAATAACGAATAAAGTATAAACATATGCCATTTAAATCACCCCTTAAATAGTTTACTTACTACTCTATTCTATTATAGCCCATAATATTCCTTTATCCATAAATAACAAACCTTACGAAAACAGCCTTTTACTTTTATAAACGTAAGGACTGAACAGATTGATTAAGTAAAAGCAACTGAGTTTGTGAAGGAATATACTTAAACTATCGGGTGCGTTACTTTAATAAAAGGAGCTGTGATCAGCTTCTTTTTGTTATGCAGCTAAAGGTGCAGTTTAGCTGTTTAAGATTTTATGTCATTTACTAAACAAAATAATTATTGTGTTTAATAGATGGTGGTCTTTATTGGAATATTAAATTAATAGGAGTCCAATAGAAACTGATAAACAAAGTAGTGCAGTAATAAAGCTGGTTATTTTAAAAATAATTAAGCTCAATTTGTATGGTAGAAACTTTTTTAAAGAATCAAATAATATGAATGGTATTGAAAAAATTAAACTATCTGATGGAAAAAAGTCAGATGGAAGCATTTCTTCCTTTGAGTTGAATCTTTTAAAAGTTAAATAGAAACTTCTACCCTAGCTACCATTAGTAT
>NZ_CABKRX010000113.1 GCF_902374955.1 Bacillus massilioanorexius | reverse complement strand
GGTCTTTTTTAATTTTTTGCTTCTTGTTGATACTGTATATATTCTTTCTCCGAGCAAAGCACAAAATGTCCAGGCTTAACCTCGCGCATTTTCACTTCTTCTCCTTCTGTGTAACCATGAATAGAAGGATCATAAGCAGTACGCTGTCTCGTGCGCTCAGTGATTGGATCAGGTTGTGGTATGGCTGACAATAAAGATTTTGTATATGGATGCAATGGATTATTATATAATTCTTCACTCGTTGTAATTTCAACTAGCTTTCCAAAATACATAACGCCAATACGATCACTAATATACTTAACCATTGACAAATCATGAGCGATAAACAAATATGTTAATCCTTTATCTTTTTGCAATTGCTTCATTAAATTAACTACTTGCGCTTGAATGGATACATCAAGTGCAGATATAGGCTCATCTGCAATGATAAAATCAGGCTCTACCGCAAGAGCACGAGCAATCCCGATACGTTGTCGTTGCCCACCTGAGAATTCATGCGGATAACGATTTGCATGTTCTTTGTTTAAGCCAACCGTTTCAAGGAGCTCGTATACTTTTTCCATTCGCTCAGTTTTCGTTTTAGCTAAACCGTGTATATCAATACCTTCAGCAATAATATCACTTACTTTCATTCGTGGATTTAAAGAAGCGTAAGGATCTTGAAAGATCATTTGCATTTTATGATTGAATTCCTTCAGCTCTTTTTTCGTTTTCTTTCCATGAACATTTTTACCACGGAATAAAACTTCTCCACTTGTTGCTTCATAGAGACGAATAATCGTTCTCCCAGTCGTCGATTTACCACATCCTGATTCTCCAACTAAACCAAGTGTTTCACCTTCATAAATAAAAAATGAAATATCATCAATAGCCTTTACCATGTTGGATTTGCCTTCATTAAAATACTGTTTTAAATTTTTTACTTCTAATAATATATTCTTTTCGTTATTAGCCATGTCAATTTCCCCCCTTCATTGAAAGAAATTGTTTTTGTCTTTTTAGAACCGCTTCTGGCGGGATAACTTCTGGAGCATCAGGATGAAGCAACCAAGTCGCTGCATAATGAGTATCAGATACTTTAAACATTGGTGGTTGTTCTTCTAAATCGATTTGCATAACATATTCATTTCGAGCTGCGAATGCATCACCTGCAGGAGGATTTAATAGATTTGGAGGTGTACCAGGAATCGCATAAAGTTCTTTCCCTCTTGAATCCAAATCTGGCATTGAACTAATTAACCCCCAAGTATATGGGTGTTTCGGATTATAAAAAATTTCATCAACTGTTCCAATTTCAACGATTTTCCCACCATACATTACGGCTACACGATCTGCAATATTTGCCACTACACCTAAATCATGTGTAATAAAGATAATAGAAGTGTCAATTTTCTTTTGTAAAGCCTTCATTAATTCAAGAATTTGCGCTTGAATCGTTACGTCAAGAGCTGTAGTAGGCTCATCAGCAATTAATATATGAGGATTGCAGGCAAGTGCAATAGCAATAACTACACGCTGTCTCATCCCACCAGAGAATTGATGCGGATATTGCTCAAAACGTTTTTCCGGCATTGGAATTCCAACTAATTTAAGCAGTTCTATCGCTCTTTGCTTCGCTTCTCTTTTATGCAACTTATGATGTTTCATAATAGGTTCCATAATTTGCTTTCCAACCTTCATCGTTGGGTTCAAAGAAGTCATTGGATCCTGAAAGATCATAGAAATATCTTTCCCGCGGATCTTTTGCATCTCACGTTCTGATAATTTGGCTAAATCCTTTCCATCAAAAAGAATTTCTCCACTTTTTATTTCTGAATTTCCAGGAGGAAGTAAGCGCATAATTGATTTTGTTGTTACTGATTTACCTGACCCAGATTCTCCAACAATCGCTAGTGTTTCACCTTTCTTAAGATCAAAGTTAACACCACGAATAGCTTGTACTTCTCCAGCAAACGTATGAAATGAAATATTTAAATCTTTTACTTCTAAAATTTTCTCCACAATTTCCACCTACCTTAATCGCGCATTTTTGGATCTAGTGCATCACGTAAACCATCTGCAACCAAGTTAAAACAAATCATTATCAAGCTAATGGCAATAGCAGGGAAAATCAACAAATGAGGATATGTTAATAATGCTTTCATTCCGTCATCTATTAAAGTCCCCAAAGAAGCAGCTGGTGGAACTAAACCTAATCCAATGAAACTTAAGAAGGCTTCAAAGAAAATCGCACTTGGAATAGTGAACATAGTGTTTATGATGATCACTCCAGCTAAGTTGGGAATTAAATGCTTAAAGATAATTTTCGCATGCGAGTTTCCTAATGTACGAGATGCAAGAACAAATTCTTGTTCCTTTAATTTTAGTGTTTGAGCTCGGACAACACGAGCCATCGTTACCCACCCCGTGATTGATAAGGCAATGGTAATCGATAAAATACCTGGCTCTAGTACGAGGATCATCAAAACAACGACTACTAAATTTGGAATTCCCATCAAGATTTCCGTAATACGTTGCATAAAGTTATCAATTCGACCACCAAAATATCCTGAAATGGCACCAAATGTTACCCCGATCACCATATCAATTAACGCAGCTAGCAAGGCAATATACAATGAAATTTGTGTACCTTTCCATAAACGAGTAAATAGATCTCGTCCAAGAGAATCTGTCCCGAACCAATAGTACGTATCCTCAGGTACTTTTTTCATTGCATACATATCTATTTCCTTACCCGCTTTATTAACCATGGTACCGTCAAATGGAAGCCAATGAACATTTTCTAGAACAGGTATCTTTGCTGGCAAATTAGAATATTTAACGTTTTGTACATTCGCGTCTTTTCCACTAATAATCGGACCAACAAAAGCCATAATAACAATCATCGCTAAAATGATGATACTAATTAAAGCTCCTTTGTTTTTTCGAACACGAAGCCATGCATCCTGCCAAAAATTCAAACTAGGCTTATTGATTTCTTCACTTGTTTTCGAATCGACAATGGCAGGCTGAAATTTATCTTTTGGAATCTTAAGATTTACATTTTCCATTATTTTTTCCCTCCAGCCACTCTAATTCTAGGATCAATTAATCCATATAAAATATCTACTATTAACGTTACGAATACAAACAACGCCGCGAACAATATCGTTGTTCCCATAATTACTGGATAGTCATTCACTTGAATGGACTTAACAAACTGCTCACCAATACCAGGAACAGCAAAGATTTTCTCGATAACTAAAGATCCAGTCATTAAAGATACCAATAATGGTCCTAATACCGTAATAACTGGTATTAAAGCATTTCGTAGGGCATGTTTAACGGAAACTTCAAAACTACTAGCACCTTTAGCTTTTGCTAGTGTAATATAATCTGAACCTAATACTTCAATAAGCTCTGTTCTCATAAAACGAGCTGCTATAGATATTGGGAAAATGGATAACGCTATAGTTGGCATGATGGTGTATTCAAAACCCCGCCAAAAGGCAACTGGAAACCACCCTAATTTTACACCGACAAAATATTGAAGAATTCCAGCGAATACAAAGCTCGGAACAGACTTCCCTAATACTGCTATGAAAGTCGAGGTATAATCAATCCATGTATTTTGATACAAGGCTGCCACTAAGCCCAGGATTATCCCGACTATCGTTCCAAAAAACATTGCCTGAAAACCTAATTGAGCTGAAGGTCCAATTAAATCTCCGATAATATCAGTTACAGGAACATTATTAAACTGAAAGGAATTTCCTAAATCACCTTTCAAAATATTCCCCATGTATTTCGCATATTGAACTGGAATTGGATCATCCAATCCATACTTGTCCTTCATTATTTGCAATTGGGCATCATTTAATTTATTAGCATTGGAAAACGGAGTACCCGGAATTATTTTCATGAGGAAAAAAGTAAAAGAAGCGATTAAAAATAATGTAATGAGCATATAAACTACACGTTTTGCTATAAATTTAATCAATACCCTCACCCCCTTAATTGTATTAATTTTCTGCTAAATCAAAAAAATTAGTTTATAGGTGAAAAGAGAGTATATTTGCATATACTCTCTTTTCAAGATAGTGCTTAAATATACCTATAAAAGATTATTCTACGATAGACATGAATTGGTAACTATGGTTAGGTCCGACACCATGGTGGTTAAAACCTTTTACCTTAGTTGCAACAAGCATACTGCTAGCACGTTGGTAGATTGGAGCAATTGCTGCATCTTGTTCTAACAAGATTTTCTCAGCTTTTTGAAGAGCTTCCCAACGCTTAGCTTGATCAGCAGTGTTTTGAGATTCTTCAATTAATTTATCGTATTCTGGGTTAGAGTAATCCATTTTATTGTTTCCTCCACCAGTTACCCATAAATCTGAGAAAGAGATTGGATCTAAATAGTCAGGTCCCCAACCAGCAGCTTGAAGATCATAATCTTGTTTTGTATCACGATCTAAACGAACTGCAAAAGGAACACTTTCAAGTTTAATAGTTAAACCTGGAAGATTTGTTTCAAGTTGATTTTTCATGTATTGGTCAACTTTTTTAGATGATTCAGTGTCTCCACCTAAGTATTTAATAGTAACTTCTTTTTTACCTAATTCTTTTAATCCAGCTTCCCATGCTTTTTTCGCTTCTTCTACGTTATAAGTAAGCATATCTCCATTTGCATCACGGAAATCTTTGCCATTTTCATCTTTAACAAAATCGGAAGGAACTGCATAGTTTGCAGGAATTGTACCGTTATTTAATACGTCTTTTGCTAAATCCTCTTTATTGAAGCCCATTGCGATAGCTTTACGGATGTTAACATTTTTTAGAGCAGGGTTTTGTTTTTGGTTCATTTTTAACCAGAATACACTTGGATCTAACCAGCTTTGCATTCTTTCATCTCCCTCATATTGAGGAACGATGTCTGAAGAAAGTTTTGCACTGATATCTGCTTCACCAGATTCAATTAAGTTTACAGCAGCTTGTGGATCTTTCACTACGTTAAACATGATTTTTGTTAAATTAACATCTTTTGTACCATGGTAGTTTTCATTTTTCTCAACTGTCCATTTTTGTGCAGTAGGTCCGTTCCATTCAGTTAACTTAAATGGTCCGTTAGAAAGACTTGATTCTGCAGTAGTTGCAAATTTTGCACCTTGTTCAGTAACAAATTTTTCATTTTGTGGCATGAACGTACCAAATGCCATTAATCCTTTGAAGAATTCAACAGTCATTGGTTTTTCCATTGTGATTTTTAAAGTTGTATCATCAACAGCTTGTACACCTAGATCATCTAAGTTATACGCTTTGTTAGCAGCTGCATTTTCTGTAATAGCTTCAGCACCTTTAATTTTTCCATTCATCATGTATGGACCATAAGGTGAAGCTGTTTTTGGATCAACAGCACGTTTCCAAGCGAATACAAAATCTTTTGCAGTTAGTGCATCGCCATTTGACCATTTAAGATCTTTTTTCAATTTAACAGTAAATTCTGTTCCATCTGCATTTGCTTCAGGTTCTCCTTCAGCTACTCCAGGAACTAGATTACTTTTTTCATCTTGGATGTATAGACCTTCTTGTGTTGTTGTGAGCATTGTGAATGAAACTTCGTCTTGTGCCATCGCACTATCCATAGATGGAATTTCAGATGATTCTAATACTCTTAGCTCTTGTTTTTCAGCAAGCTTTGTTTCTTTTGAATCAGAACCAGCTTTTTCTTCTGTCTTTTTATCGCCACAAGCAGCTAAAAAGATGCTTAGAACTAAAGTCAGAACTAAAAGAAAAGAAAATTTAGACTTTTTCAAATTGTTACACCCCTTTTTAAAATATGAACGAACACAAATTTTATTATACAATTTATCGAAATTTTGTAAATTAAATTATTTTTGAAAATTAACATATCTTGTCAAAATACGGCGATTTTTCTATAAAATGAGTAATTTTTCCTATACAAAATAATACAAAATTCCCATTTAATCCTCTAATGCTGTAAAGTGTTGTAGACTTTTCGAATATTCAATATTTTATCAGAATATACTCGTTAGTTTTTATCATTATTTTCTAATAATTTGGTAATTTTTGTATGCTATATAAACATAGAAAAACTTACTTCGACCGGGGAGTCTAAGTAGTTTTTTTACTCTATTTTTTTAGTTCTTCTTGATATTGTTTATATTCTTTTTCTGAGCAAAGTACAAAATGTCCAGGCTTAACCTCACGCATTTTCACTTCTTCTCCTTCCGTATAACCATGAACAGAAGGGTCATAAGTTATACGTGTTCTAGTGCGTTCACTGATTGGATCAGGCTGTGGAATAGCAGATAATAATGATTTTGTGTATGGATGTAGTGGATTTGCATATAATTCTTCACTTGTAGTAATTTCTACAAGCTTACCAAAATACATAACTCCAATTCTATCACTTATATACTTCACCATTGACAAGTCATGTGCAATAAACAGATACGTTAATCCTTTTTCTTCTTGCAACTTTTTCATTAAATTGACAACCTGTGCTTGAATGGATACATCTAGTGCTGAAATCGGTTCATCTGCAATGATAAAATCTGGCTGAACGGCTAATGCTCGGGCAATTCCAATGCGCTGACGTTGTCCACCTGAAAATTCATGAGGATAACGATTCGCGTGTTCTTTATTCAAACCAACTGTTTCTAACAGATGATATACTTGCTGTAATCGATCTTCTTTAGATTTTGCAAGACCATGAATATCAATACCTTCAGCAATGATATCACTTACCTTCATTCTTGGGTTCAATGAAGCATATGGATCTTGGAAAATCATCTGCATTTTACGATTCAATTCTTTCATTTGCTGTTTTGTCTTTTTTCCATGTACATTTTCACCACGGAATAATACCTCACCAGCAGTTGCATCATACAAACGAATTATCGTTCTACCAGTCGTTGACTTGCCACAACCAGATTCTCCAACTAATCCTAACGTCTCACCTTCATAAATGAAAAATGAAATATCATCAATCGCTTTAACCATATTTGGTTTGCCTTCGTTAAAGTATTGCTTTAAATTCTTTACTTCTAATAAAATTTTCTTTTCCTTTTGTGCCATATTATTGTCCTCCGTTCACTGAAAGGAACTGTTTTTGTCTTTTAAGTACTGCTTCTGGCGGCACTACCTTTGGTGCATCAGGATGTAATAACCAAGTTGCGGCATAATGTGTATCAGATATTTTAAACATTGGTGGTTGTTCCTCTAAATCAATTTGCATGACATACTGGTTACGTGGTGCGAAAGCATCTCCTTTTGGAGGATTCAATAGATTAGGAGGTGTTCCTGGTATAGCATAAAGTTCTTTCCCACGTGAGTCCAAATCTGGCATGGAACTAATTAATCCCCATGTATACGGATGCTGTGGATTATAGAAAATTTCATCAACCGTTCCAATTTCAACGATTTTTCCACCATACATAACCGCTACTCGATCTGCCACATTTGCTACAACACCTAAATCATGAGTAATAAAAATGATAGATGTATCAATTTTCTTTTGTAACGCCTTCATAAGCTCTAATATTTGTGCTTGAATTGTTACATCAAGAGCAGTTGTTGGTTCATCCGCGATTAATATTTGCGGGTTACAAGCAAGCGCAATTGCGATAACAACACGTTGTCTCATTCCACCTGAGAATTGATGTGGATATTGCTCAAAACGTTTTTCTGGCATTGGAATACCTACTAATTTAAGCAATTCAATCGCTCGAGCCTTCGCTTCTCTTTTATGCAACTTATGATGCTTCATAATAGGCTCCATAATTTGCTTACCGACCTTCATTGTTGGATTCAATGAAGTCATAGGATCCTGAAAAATCATAGAAATGTCTTTACCACGGATTTTTTGCATTTCTCGTTCTGATAGTTTTGTAAGATCCTTTTCATTAAAAAGGATTTCACCGCTTTTTATTTCTGAATTACCAGGAGGTAACAAGCGCATAATCGATTTAGTTGTAACAGATTTACCAGAACCTGACTCACCTACAATGGCTAGTGTTTCTCCTTTATGTAAATCAAAGTTCACTCCACGGATAGCTTGTACCTCTCCACTAAATGTATGAAACGAAATATTTAAGTCTTTTACTTCTAGTATTTTTTCCACAATTCTCACCTACCTTAATCACGCATTTTCGGATCTAGTGCATCACGTAATCCGTCCGCAATCATATTAAAACAAATCATAATTAAACTAATTGTTATCGCTGGGAATATTAACATATGTGGGTATGTTAATAATGATTTAAATCCATCATCAATTAATGTACCTAATGAAGCCGCTGGAGCTTGAAGTCCTAATCCGATAAAGCTTAGGAAAGCTTCAAAGAAGATAGCACTTGGTATCGTAAACATCGTGTTAATAATAATGACCCCAGCCAAGTTAGGAACTAGATGTTTAAAAATTATTTTCGCATGTGAGTTTCCTAGAGTTTTAGATGCTAATACAAACTCTTGCTCTTTTAGCTTTAACACTTGAGCACGTACTACCCTTGACATACTAACCCATCCAGTAACAGACAACGCTATCGTAATAGACAGAATACCTGGTTCAAGCACTAGAATCATCAATACAACAATAACTAAGTTTGGGATACCCATTAAGACTTCCGTAATACGTTGCATAATGGTATCCAAGCGACCACCAAAATATCCTGAAATTGCTCCATATGCTACCCCTATTACCATATCAATGAAAGCAGCTAAGAAAGCAATGTATAACGAAATTTGTGTACCTTTCCACAAACGAGTAAAAATATCGCGTCCTAAACCGTCTGTTCCGAACCAGTAGTACGTATCATCAGGTACTTTTTTCATTTCATACATATCTACTTCTTTACCAGCTTTATTCACCATTTTCCCATCAAAAGGTAACCAATCTATATTTTCAAGTACTGGTATTTTCGCAGGTAAATTCGAATGTTTTACATTTTGGTCATACGCACCCTTACCGCTTATAGCTGGTCCTAGGAATGCCATTATTAATATGAAAACAAGAACAACTAAACTCACTATTGCTCCTTTATTCTTTCTTACACGCAACCAAGCATCCTGCCAAAAGTTAAGACTTGGTTTTGAAATTTCTTCTTGCTTCGCAGTATCAATAATGGCAGGCTGAAATTTTTCTTGTGGTATTTTCATTTCACTATTAGCCATTATTTCTTTCCTCCTGCCAATCTAATTCGTGGATCAATTAATCCATATAAAATGTCAACTATTAATATTACGACAACAAAAAGGGTCGCAAATAGTAACGTAGTACCCATGATTACTTGATAATCATTTACTTGAATTGCTTTTACGAACTGTTCACCAATACCAGGTACAGAGAATATTTTTTCAATTACAAGAGAGCCTGTCATAAGAGAAACTGTTAATGGCCCTAAAACCGTTACAACAGGGATAAGTGCATTACGTAAAGCATGCTTTACTGCTACTTCAAAACCACTCGCCCCTTTTGCTTTCGCTAGAGTTATATAATCCGAGCTTAATACCTCAATCATTTCCGTTCTCATAAAACGCGCTGCAATCGAGATTGGGAAAATAGACAAAGCAATTGTCGGCATAATGGTATATTCAAACCCGCGCCAAAATGCAACAGGAAGCCACCCTAACTTCACACCAATCCAGTATTGTAACAATCCTGCAAATACGAAACTCGGAATTGATTTACCAAGTACCGCTATAAAAGTGGCACTATAATCAATCCATGTATTTTGTTTCAAAGCTCCAATTAGTCCGAGCGCAATACCTACAATCGTACCTAAAAACATCGCTTGAAAACCAAGTTGTGCAGAAGGTCCGATTAAATCACCTATGATATCTGTAACTGGAGTGTTATTGAATTGGAAGGAAGTTCCTAAATCACCTTTTAGAAGATTCCCGATGTATTTCACATATTGTAATGGAACAGGGTCATCTAGGCCGTACTTATCATTCATAATCTCCAACTGTGCTTCCGATAGCTTGTTTACATTCTTAAAAGGTGTACCGGGAATTATTTTCATGAGGAAAAAAGTAAGAGAAGCTATTACCAATAAAGTTATTATCATATAAAATACTCGTTGCGCTATATACTTAACCATTCCTGCACCTCCTATATTTTTAAATTTTCTAAATATTTGCGTATAGGGAAAAAGAGAGTATATGGAGATATACTCTCTTTTATCGGTATCCCTTTACGGATTAAATTACTTAAAGATTATTCAGTAATTTCGATATATTGATAGCTGTATTCTGGACCTACAACATGGTATGTAAATCCTTTAACTTTTGGATTAACTAATAGATTAGATGCACGTTGGTAAAGTGGTGCTACCGCAGCATCTTGTTCTAATACGATCTTTTCAGCTTTTTGTAACAATTTCCATTTTTCAGCTTCATCCGTTGTTTTATTAGCTTCTTCAATTAATTTATCGTACTCAGGGTTAGAATAACTCATTCTGTTATTTCCACCATCAGTAACCCATAAATCAGAGAAAGAAATTGGATCTAAGTAGTCTGGGCTCCATCCAGCTGCTTGGATATCGTAATTTTGTTTTGCATCACGATCTAAACGGACTGCAAATGGAACATTTTCAAGTTTGATAGATAAACCTTCTAGGTTTTTCTCTAATTGATCCTTGATGTACTCACCTTGTTTCTTAGCACTTTCTGTATCACCATTTAAGTAGCTAAGTTCAATTTTATCAACACCAAGTTCTTTCAAACCTGCTGCCCAATATTCTTTTGCTTTTTTCACATCATATTTCATCATATCTCCGTTAGCATCTCGGAAATCTTCACCATCTTCATTTTTAACTAAATCTTTTGGTACTGCGTAGTATGCAGCAATTGAACCATTATTTAAAACGTCATTTGCTAAATCTTCACGATTGATAGCAGTTCCGATTGCTTTACGGATGTTTACATTTGATAGAGCTGGATTATCTTTTTGGTTTAATTTCAACCAGAAGATACTTGGCTCTAACCAAGTTACCATGCGATCGTCTCCTTCATATTGAGGAACGATATCAGATGATAATTTTGGTGTAATATCTGCTTCACCTGATTCAAATGCGTTAACTGCTGCTTGTGGATCTTTTGATACGTTAAATGTAATTTTTGTTAAGCTAACATTTTTAGCATCACGATAGTTTTCATTTTTTTCATAAACCCATTCAGTTGCAGTTGGACCATTCCATTTAGCTAAAACGAATGGACCGTTAGAAAGATGAGTTTCTGCAGTTGTACCATATTTATCGCCTTGTGCTTCAACGAATTTTTGGTTTAATGGATTAAATGTCGGGAATGCCACGAACCCTTTAAAAAATTCAACTGTCATCGGCACTTCAGTTTGAACAACTAATGTTGTGTCATCAGGAGCAGTAACTCCTAGAGTTGTAACATCGTAAGGTTTTTTTGCAGCTGCTGCATCAGTAATTTCTTGTGCTCCTTTGATTTTTCCGTCCATCATATATGGTCCGTAAAGAGAAGCATTTTTTGGGTCGATAGCTTGTTGCCATGCATAAACGAAATCTTTTGCTGTTAAAGCATCTCCGTTTGCCCATTTGATACCTGATTTTAATTTAACTGTAAATTCTGTACCTTCTGCATTCACTTCAGGGTCTCCTTCGGCAATTGCAGGTACTAGTTCACGTTTTTCATTTTGACGATACAATCCTTCTTGTGTGTTGTTGATTGTCGAGAAGGAAACTGTATCTTCAGCTTTAATACTGTTCATTGTTGGAATTTCAGAAGATTCCAATACCCTTAACTCTTGTGCTACATCTTTTTTACCTTCGCTTTTTTTGTCACTATCAGATGACTTATCACCTGAACAAGCCGACAATACTAAGCTTAGTACTAGAGTTAGTACTAAAAGCAGAGAAAATTTAGACTTTTTCAAATTCACACACTCCTCTTAGTTGTCAATTATCTACAAACGTTATTATACAATTTTTCGACAACTTGTAAAATAGTTTTCCTAAAAAAGTTTTCTGAAAAAATAATAATCAGTTTCCATTATACTCTTTTTCAAGAAAATTCCCAATAAGAAAACGCTTCATATTTATTGAAAAAATCGTGATAAACCTACTAAAAATAACGTTTTTACTTAAATATAGGAAATATAACTATATGAGATAAATAATGGAATTATATCCATAAATTTTATAACAATTATCGCTATTTCAACACTAAAATCTTTACAATTAATTATATTCACATAACTAATAACGGTTATGTGCTTTTATTCACGAAAAAGGAACTTCTCATTTATGCCTATTATTTGCTATACTAGGCTCTATATCATCACTTTAGAAAATGAGGAATAAAATGATATGATAAAACAGGTAAAAAATAGGCCTATTTTAGCAATTGTTGTTGTAACTTTGATACTTACGATTCTATTATCATGGATTGTATATGAGCAGCTTTCTTTACTTCAATTTATTAACATAAGCTTTTATTTTTCAAGCGCATACATCATTTTAGGATTAGTTATTTTAGTTGTTGAAAAAGGTTTTTTTGATGGAATTTCATATAGCTTTAGAAGAATGTTTAAAAGAAATAGCGTTCCCGAGGCAGAAGAAGATGTAAATCATATAACTCCATTGTCTGAGTTGATTTCGCTACCGTACTCACAGCTTCTATATAGTGGATTAATCGTACTAATCATTATGTCAATCGCATTATGGTTCTATTATTAATCTCCTCCATTATTAAACATGATTTTCAAGGAAATAGCTGATAAAATGTTGGTATATATTACAAGGAGTGACATACATGAAAACAATATTCTCTGGTATTCAACCGTCCGGCTCTTTAACACTGGGCAACTATATTGGAGCAATGAAGCAATTTGTTGATTTACAAAATGACTATAATTGTTATTTTTGTATTGTTGATCAACACGCAATTACAGTTCCACAAGATCGTTTAGCGTTACGCAAAAACACAAAGAGCCTAGCTGCCCTTTATATAGCAGCAGGAATTGATCCAAACAAAGCAACCATCTTTATTCAATCAGAAGTACCTGCACATGTACAAGCTGGATGGATGATGACTTGTACATCTTATATTGGTGAATTAGAGCGAATGACTCAATTTAAAGATAAATCATCTGGTAAAGATGCTGTATCAGCTGGTTTACTTACTTATCCACCATTAATGGCGGCAGACATTCTTCTATATGATACTGACATCGTTCCAGTAGGAGATGATCAAAAACAACATATGGAATTAACACGTGATTTAGCAGAACGTTTTAATAAAAAGTATAATGAAATATTTAAAATTCCAGAAATCCGCACTCCTAAAATTGGCGCTCGAGTAATGAGCTTACAAGATCCAATGAAAAAAATGAGTAAATCTGACCCGAACCCAAAAGGATATATCGCGTTATTAGATGAACCAAAAGTAATTGAAAAGAAAATAAAAAGTGCAGTAACTGACTCAGATGGAACTGTAAAATATGATGTAGTAAACAAACCAGGTATTTCAAACCTAATGGGAATCTACTCAATTTTAGGTAATATTTCTATCGAAGACATTGAAAAGAAATATGAAGGCAAAGGTTATGGAGATTTTAAAGCTGACATGGCTGAAGTCGTAATTAACGCACTTAAACCAATTCAGGATAAATACAATGAGTTAATTAACTCTGAAGAGCTTGACCACATTTTGGATATTGGTGCAGAAAAAGCCAATAAGCAAGCAAACAAAATGCTACGTAAGATGAACAACGCAATGGGCTTAGGTCGCAAACGATAAAACCTAAATCGTAATGAAAGAGCATCCCCTAAAAATTTAGGGGATGCTCTTTTTGTATGACTCTTTGTACCCTTAATCTCTTTCGACGCTCACTTTCCTTAAACATTTAACCTCTTTCTTTCAATTATTCTCGCCTATCAAACAACACACGCTCCAATATTAAAAAATCGATCTCTTATGTAATGATATAAAGTTGCATTTCAATCTTCATATTACAAAATATAACCAAATTATTTGACGTTTATTATTAACAGTAATATACTAACTTACATAAAGTAACCAATTATTTATACATATTCTGTTTGCTTTTTTTAAAATGGGGTATTTATGATAGTGAATAAATATTTTTTGAATAATTTCGAATAGCATTCCAATTTAGTCACTTATTCATGAGCTCCAAGCTTCGTACTTAAAAACATTATTTAATGTTTTCTAAGATAAATTTTTTCATATGAATTAAAGGAGATTTTCAACATGACTAAAGATTTTTATACTGTACTAAAAGAAAGACGCTCAATTTATACGATTAATAATGAATCGCCTGTATCAGATGAACGTATTCAAGAAATCGTTGAATTTGCTGTATTACATGCCCCTTCAGCTTTTAACTCCCAAAATACTAGAGCTGTTATTCTGCTAAAAGAACAAAGTGATAAATTCTGGGACATCACTAAAGAAACTTTACGTAAAATTGTTCCTGCCGACGCATTTGCTGAAACAGAAGGAAAAATGAATATGTTTAAATCTGGGTATGGTACTGTATTATTCTTTGAAGATATGGATGTTGTTGAAGGATTACAAAAACAGTTCCCAACATATGCAGATAAATTTCCATCTTATTCTTCAGAAACTGGCGGAATGGTTCAATTACTTGTTTGGGCAGGTCTTGAAGCAGAAGGATTCGGAGCAACGCTACAACATTATCAACCATTAGTAGATGATGCAGTAAAAGCTGAATGGAATATTCCTGCTTCATGGCAATTAGCCGCACAATTGCCATTTGGTACACCGACTGCTCCAGCTGGTGAAAAAACATTTGCTCCAATCTCTGATCGTGTAAAAGTTTTTAGCTAAAACAGGTTATCAATAGACAAGGGTTCTCACTAATTATAGTGAGAACCCTTTTTTTCGCATATGTAAAACCTTCATTGTATTATACATTTTGATAACCTAACCCTCATAGCATAGATGGTCGATCTCCCACTTCCATTTCCCAAAGCTTTTCAAAAAAAGGTTGACCTTTTATTAAGTGTTCACAAAGCACTTCATGCTTAAAGGTCCAGCCTGTTTTTGTTTCCTGAAACAATTCCCTCCAAGCCTCTTCAAATTCTAACTTTTGAATATAAGGATACTTATCGGGAGACCATTCCGTATACCAATAACGAATCTCAGCTGTATTTTTGGATGTCTTTAATTGATCAAGAGCCATAAATAATAATTGCTTTAATTGTCTTTCTTTTCGAGTAAGTCCATTCATAGTTTCAGGTTCTGGAGACAATATGTGATAATCTTTCTTAAACTCTGCTTTCGAAACGAAACTATATTCTTTATCAGGTGCATTCGATATCATTTCAAAAACAAGCTGCTCTTGTCGAGGAATCAGTCGACTCTTCCTAATTGGTATTTGATACCCCATCGTATCTATCGCCATTATCCCTTTTCCATCTGACATTACAAAGCAATATTCCAATTGAATTCTTTCATGATTTTTCCTACAATATGCTTTTTGATAGACTTCCTCTAATAATTCACGCGGCAAATCACTCAAATCATTCTCAATGTACTGAAAAAGAGCCGAAGAAACTTTAAGTAAAGGAACTTGATCTAATAATTCAATTCCATCTTCTTTTCTCCATTCATGAAAGTGGCAAATATTGTAACCATTTTCTTCACCTTCAAACCAATTAACCCATACATCATGGAGATATAGCATATTTTACCCCTCACTTATTTGGAAACTATTTGTCAATAAGTATAGGCAGTGATTGGTAAAATTATTCGTTATTACCGAAAAACATCCTTGATTATTATTACAATATTAAAAAGGCAAATGTCATCTAATACAGACATGGGGCAAAAAACCCTTATAGTCAAAGGGATATAATCTCTTAACTATAAGGGCTACTGAATAAACTTATTTATTTTATTTTACAGCAGTTTCTGCTGTTAATTCCCACTCATGGTAATTATCATCAACTCCAGGTGTAATATCTACACCTTTCACACGATTATTAACTGGGAATAATTCTGTACGGAATTGAGTTGGTACAACTGGAACTTGTTGAGCCATGTATTCTTGCCATTTTTTAAATGCTTCAGCTCTATAAGATGGATCCATCGCTTTTGGAGAGTCAATCGCTGCTAATAGATCATCATTTTCATCAGAAGTAAAGCGGCTCATATTAAATTCTGCTTCTTTTCCATATAAACCGATTGGAGAAGGATTAGTACCAGTAGCCCATGCTGCCATATAAATATCAATTTCTTTATCATTTGCTTGTACTTTATCATAGAAGCTATTAAATTCAATTAAACGTCCTGTAGACAAAGTAACTTTTAAACCAACGTCCTTCCAATTCTGAATATAGAATTGAGCGATTGGTTCCGCATTATCTCCACCTGACATAGATGCCATTTTAATTTCTAATGGTTTTCCGTTTTTATCTTCTCTAGTACCATCACCATCAGTATCTTTATATCCTGCTTCATCTAATAATTTTTTCGCTTTTTCTGGATCATAATTGTATCCTTTTAACGAGCTATCATAATACGTTTTAAATGCTGGTGGAATTAATGAATTCGCGCGTTCACGAAGCCCTAAGTAGAACTGTGTATTAACCTCTTCAAGATTCATCGCATAAGCCATTGCTTGGCGAAGCTTGACATCATTCATTTTTGCATCAGGATTCATCACGCTAACGCCATTTTTCTTATCATACGTACCAAGGTTAAAACCTAAGTATGAATAGGACATTTCTGGTCGACCTAAAATTGTAATATTATCTAAATCTTTATATGTGCTGTAAATATCCGTTGGCATACTTAATGCGAAATCATATTCTCCTGCTTTTAAAGCTGCTACAATTGAAGTTGAAGGTACTGTTTTTAACACGACTTTATCAATCTTCGGTTTGCCTTTCCAATAGTTTTCATTTGCAGCAAACTGAACAGATTCTCCATTAACAATTCGCTCGATTTTGAATGCTCCTAGAGTTAGTGGATTTTTACGAATTTTATCTGAATTTATTAAATCTTTAACAGGTACGTCTTTTAAATAATGACTTGGCTCAGCATAATATAATAGTCCATCGCCAACTGCTGTATAAATAGCTGGTGATACCTTTTTAAATGATATTTCTAGTGTAGAATCATCTACTTTTTTCAAACCTGAAATAGTATCTGCTTTTCCAGCGTGGTATTCTTCCATACCTACAATATTTTTGGCATCTGTATCATAGCGAACACCTGTGTAATCTTTATGTCCAATAATTTGATACGGGAACATAATATCTTCAACCTTTAAAGGTTCACCATCTGACCATTTAACTCCATCACGGATTTTAATTGTTGCTTTTTTATTATCCACATCAACATCTAAGGACGCTATTCCACCTTCTTTTACAAGATAATCCCCATCTGTGGAAAAAATGTTATTTGAAGCAAATTTCATAATCTCTAAATCATACGCATCCTCTGATAACATATCTGTAAATACCCCTTGAAACGGTGAATCTGTTACGAGAGCTACATTTAATGTGCCTCCTTTAATGGCTTCGCCATCATTTTTCATTACTAAAGGAAACGCAGTCTTTTTAACCTCTTCTTTTGTTTTTTCATTTTCTTTTTGTACTTTTTCACTTTTCTTTTCACCTACACAAGCACTTAAGACAAGTACAAGCGTGAATAGAATAGCTAGTAGTGCCCATTTCCTATTTTTCATCCCTTTTCCTCCTTTTTATCCTAATCTTTGTTTTGCATCTGCTGAACGGCGAAGCGCCTGCCCAACATAATTTATTCCTAACATCAATACCAAAATAAGTATTGATGCTGGTAACCAGATCCACAATTTAGTTGATAAAACTTCTGGATTTACCGCATAGAAGACTAGTGTCCCTAAGCTTGGTGTCGATGGAGGCAAACCAAACCCAAGGAAAGTAAGTCCAGTTTCAATTCCAATATTTCCAGCGAAGTTTAACGTAAGTTCAACAATGATAATCGAGCTAAGATTAGGCATTACTTCCTTGAAGATGATTACAAAATCATTCGTTCCCATCGTTTTAGAAGCATTAACATAATCTCGTCTACTTTCTGATAAAGCCTTACTTCGAATAAGCCTCGCTGTTCCAACCCATAAAAAAATACTCATAATCACAATAAAACTTGTGACCGTATATTTAGGAATAATCGTAACGAATACGATAATAATCATTAATGTTGGTAACGTCATAAAGAAATCTATGATTCTCATAAAGACATTATCAATAATTCCTCCAAAATAACCCGATATTAGTCCAATAGTAACTCCCAATATCGCTGTTATTACTGTAATGGCCATTGCAATCGCAATTGAATTTCTTGCTCCGATAATAAGTTGTCCCATTATCGAACGACCACCTTGGTCAGCGCCAAGTAAAAAACCTTCACCTGGTTTCGCATACTTATCTAGTAAACTAACACGCATGACCTCTTCTTGATCTATAAAATTCGCACCAATAAATATCCCTAGTATGAGAACGACTAGACCTACTAATGAAAACATCGCTAGCCTATCTTTTTTAAACTCCCTTGCAATAATTCGAAAGCCAGTTGGCGATACTTCATTTATACTTTTATCAATAATTTCCGTTGAGATTTCAGTTTGTTGATTCATGCCATCGTTCACCTCTCTTTCTACCTTTTATCAGTCTACTCGAATACGTGGATCAACAATGCTTAAGATAATATCTGACAATAAACTTCCTAATAGTGTTAAGAAGCCATATAGTAAGACTAGCGCAGTTATTACACTATAATCTCTAGCTGTAATCGCATGAATAAAAAGTTGACCCATTCCTGGATAAGCAAAAATCGTTTCAATAAAAACGGATCCTCCTAATAATCCAGTAATCGTAAAACCAAAAAAGGCAGCAATAGGTAACAATGAATTTCTAAAAATATGCTTTGAATATACTTTATTAATTGGAATCCCTTTACTTCTAGCTGTTTTTACATAATCTTGACTCTTCGCATCAATAACTTCATTTCTTAAATATTGAATGATTGCTGTCGTACCTAAAACAGCATATGTAATCGCTGGAAGCAAAATATGATAAAACTTACTCCATATATAACCAAATGTCCCCGGAATATATGCGACATCTATAGTACCGCTAGTTGGAAATAAAGGAATCTTATAACCAAATAAGAACAAAAAGATCAATGAAAGAACAAAGGTTGGTATCGCATACGTAATATAACTGTATAAAACGACCGACTTGTCTAATGATGAATTATGATAGCGACCTGATAATACACCTAGTGGAACAGCAATAAGATATACTAGAATTACGCTAACAATTGATAACCATAAGGTGTTCAATCCTCTTTCACCAATTAGTGTGGCAACATCTACTTTAAAGGTATAACTCCTTCCAAAATCTCCTTGAAATGCATTCGTAATCCAATTAAAGTATTGTACATACCATGGGTCATAAAATCCTGATTCGATTCTTAATTCTTCTATCTTTGAAGGATCTGTTTGCGGTGTTATTAAACCAGTAAAGGGATCCCCTGGCATAAATTTGGCTAGAATAAAAACTAATAAACTTAAGACAAATAACTGTGGAATCATCACTAAACAGCGTCTTACTATGACTTTCCACATTTTATATGCCCCCCTTTACAGTATCCTTCTTGGCTACATAGTGAGTTTCACTTAATGGTTTTAAATCGTAAATCTTGCCTTTGTCGTCATAATATATATGCTCGTTTTGTGCATATAATGTTTCAATCTCCCTACGATTCCGTTTTGTTTTATTACGGTGTAACGGATTGATATCTGGTATTGCCGATAATAAACGCTTTGTATAAATATGTTGCGGATTCTCAAAAATCTCCTTACGTGTACCCGTTTCAACAAAACGCCCCTTGTACATAATGGTAATATGATCACACATATGCTTCACAACACCTAAATCATGTGAGATAAATAAATAACTTAAATTAAATTCTTTCTGTATATCTTTCATAAAATTAAGAACCTGAGCTTGTACGGATAAATCTAATGCTGAAACTGGTTCATCAGCAATAATTAGCTTTGGATTGCATGCTAATGCACGGGCAATTCCTATTCGTTGCTTCTGTCCTCCTGAAAATTCATGTGGATATTTATATTGTGCGTCCTCTGTCATACCAACAATCTCTAATAACTCATTAATTCGCCTTTTTTCTTCTTGATCACTTAAATTCTGAAAATTCCGAATAGGTTCCGCAATAATATCCCTAACTCGTTTCCTTGGATTTAAGCTGGAATTAGCATCTTGAAATATCATTTGAATGTCTCTCGTATAATCAGACAGCCGATTTCTTCTCTTATTCGAAATATTTTGCCCTTCAAAAATTATGCTACCAGAAGTAACTTTTTCTAAACCGATAATGGCTTTTCCAGTAGTAGATTTTCCAGAACCAGACTCACCAACTAAACCATATGATTTCCCTTTTTCTATCTCCATGTTGACTCCATCGACTGCGTAAACATAATCAACAATGGTATTAAAAAAACCCCCTCGAATTGGGTAATGAACGCAAAGATCCTTAATTTGTAAAAAACTCATTCTAAATCCCTCCTTCTTCACCTTCAAAATAAAAGTGCTTCCAGCAGGTACATCTTACAAAATGTCCCGGAGAGATTTCATGTAACTCTGGATTATCTTCGTGGAAGTGCTTGTCAATCCAAGGAATACGTGAAGAAAAACGACAACCAGTTCTAGGGAGATTTTTCAATGAGGGCACTAAGCCTTGAATAACACGTAACTTTTCGTTCTCGCTATTCATTTGAGGAATGGAATGAAATAAAGATTTTGTATATGGATGTTTAGGACTACTAAATAATCTTTCAACAGGAGCCTCTTCAATGATTTGCCCTGCATACATAACAGCTACACGATCAGCCATTTCAGCTACTACACCTAAATCGTGAGTAATCAATATAATGCCAGCTTCTGTTTCCGTTTGTAACGCTTTTAGCAAATCTAAAATTTGAGCTTGAATGGTAACATCTAATGCTGTAGTTGGTTCATCAGCAATGATGATTGCTGGTTTACAAGATATAGCGATTGCAATGATTACACGTTGTCTCATTCCCCCGGAGAGCTGATGTGGGAACTGTCTTGCTACCCGTTCAGGATTAGGAATGCCAACTTGTTTCAATAATTCGATAACCCGCTTTGAACGTTGTTCTTTCGTTAAATTCGAATGATAGATCAGGCCTTCAGCAATCTGTTCTTCCACCCTCATCAGCGGATTTAAAGCTGAAAGAGGATCTTGAAATATCATCCCAATACTATTACCACGGATGCCATTCATCTTATTCTCATTTAGCTCTACTAGATTCATATTTTTAAAGAGAATCTTACCCTTTATTTTCGTATTATTATCATCATGAAGACCGATGATTGAGGTCGCCAATGTGCTCTTTCCACATCCAGATTCTCCAACAATGGCTAGTATCTCATTCTTTTTCAATGATATAGACACATTATCAACCGCATCATAGTAGTGATCATTAATCCTAAAACTTGTATGTAAATGATCAATTGTTAATAGAGTTTCTGTTATATTCAATGATAATGCTCCTCCCTGTGTATCTTTACATAAAATTTACATATATAACATTTTTTACATTTTACACTCTAATTTCATTTTCCGTCAATAATTTCTAAAGAAAAAATTTTCTAAAAATAATATGCTAGCTATACGTATGGCTATCGACACTCTCAAATAAGAGTTTGTTCATTTCAGCACGCTGTAGCTTTACAGTGTTACATCACCTTATTTTTCTTTTTGTTTCGACAATTTTATGTAATTTTCGATAATTTTCTCTGGAGAAATATGAAATGAAATTTTATTAGAATAATTATTTGTTTTAAAATATAAATCAACCAAATAATATCCCATGCAATATCCAATCATTGCAGGATAGGTGCCTCTCCCATAAATCAATTGATCATGCTTTTTTTCATTTCTGCTCAATGATGTATTATCTTGAAAATAGGATTTCCAACACTTATCTAAAAAACTAATCGTATATTGCTTTGTCCATGGAGCTAAGTACTTAGAGCCTAGCGCTTTTTCAACTGTATATTCTGCTAAGCCTTCTAAAATAATAGAATCAGCGATGGTATATTCATTTATACTTTTTTTCTGTGTATGTAAACGACACACATGATGATATTCATGAATAAGCAATGCCTCTCTATCCTTCTGATTTAATTTAGGAGATAAAAAGAGAAACAATTTATCAGGAAATGCTAGTCCTGATTTATTATGTCCTTTTATAAATAGTGGTTGTTTTCGATGAGGGAAAATAAAAATTGGAATATCGGGCCCTTTCCATTTTTCTTGATAAACTAAAAATAAGTCCTCCACTTTTTCCCATGTTTGATTTTGCTGTAATTTTTCTATATCTGTTTTTACTTTAGAAGAAGCATGATACATGCCGAATTGTTGAAGATAGTGATAGATTTCTTTATCTGTTAACTTTTCAAAATAGGGTTGTAGCTTGTTACATATTTTCAAAGGGTTATCTCCATATTCTACTAGCCAATCCTCCGTTTTGATCATACCCATTATTTCACCTACTTCTCTTTCATTTTCCAGAAATAAGATGCCCTCTACCATAGTATGATTTTGAAAAGTTTTTATTACACCCGCTACTTATCTATAAGGACTGTTTCTAAAATAGGGTATAAAGTAGGTGCTTAAACACGATTCTTCAATACAATTCTTTTCTTAGTTTTTTCGATTCTCACATAGTTACCTATAATACACAAGACTAAATACCCTATTCTCAAAAGATAACCACAAATCAGTTCTCTTTACCTAAGTAAACTACAAAAAAACTGACACCCAAAATGGATATCAGTTTTCGCTTTTTTGCTTAGTTTTCGAATTTTTTAAATGCAATAGTTGCGTTATGACCACCGAAACCTAGTGAGTTACTAATAGCCGCCTTGATTTCTTGTGATCGCGCTTCATTAGGAACATAATCTAAGTCACATTCTGGGTCTGGTGTGTCTAAATTAATCGTCGGAGGTAGAATACCTTCTTTTATCGCTAATACGGTAAAGATTGCTTCAATTCCACCAGCAGCACCTAGTAAATGACCTGTCATAGATTTCGTTGAACTAACTGCTAGATGATATGCATGTTCACCAAATACTTCTTTTATAGCCATTGTTTCATATTTATCATTGTATTCTGTACTTGTTCCATGAGCATTGATATATCCAACATCTTCAGGTGCTAGACCTGCATCATCAAGAGCAATCTTCATAGCACGTGCTCCCCCCTCTCCACCTGGAGCTGGAGCTGTAATATGATATGCATCTCCTGTAGAACCATATCCAACAATTTCAGCATATATATTAGCACCACGTGCTAGAGCGTGTTCTAATTCTTCAAGCACAACAATTCCAGCACCTTCACCGATAATGAAGCCATCACGATTTGCGTCAAAAGGTCTACTAGCCTTTTCTGGATCTGGATTAGTGGATAATGCTGTGTTAGCGCAGAATCCTGCAACTGACATTTTCGTAATTGGTGCTTCTGCACCACCTGTAATCATCGCATCTGCATCTCCACGTTGAATAACCTTAAATGCATCACCAATAGAATTTGTTCCTGTCGCACAAGCGGTTACTGTACATGAGTTAACACCTTTTGCACCTAAATAAATCGATACTTGGCCAGTAGCCATATCTGGAATCATCATAGGTACAAAGAACGGGCTTACTCTACGATAACCTCTGTTTAAGAAAGTTTCATATTGTGTTTCGAATGTTTCCATTCCACCAATTCCAGAACCAACCCAAACACCAATACGATTCGCATTACTGTCATTAATCTCTAGCTTCGCATCATCTACCGCCATCTTAGCAGCTGCAATTGCATAATGCGTAAAGCGATCCATTTTGCGTGCATCTTTACGATCTACAAATTCGCCAATTGAAAAATCTTTCACTTCTGCTGCTACCTTTGCAGGATACTCATCTTTATTAATTCTTGTTAACGGACCAATTCCTGATTTACCTTGTTTTATATTATTCCAAGTTGTATAAGCATCATTTCCAAGTGGTGTCACTGCACCAATGCCCGTTACTACAACGCGCCTTTTCATGCCTTGTCAGCTCCTTACCATCATTCTTAAATTATCTTCCCCATCGTAATGCAATAGCTCCCCAAGTTAATCCTCCGCCGAAGCCTACCATTACAACAAGATCATTCTCTTTAATTTTACCCGCTTCTAATTCTTCTGCCAATGCGATTGGAATAGAAGCCGCTGAATTATTTCCATATTTATGCACCGTTTTTGACATTTTTTCAGGAGGAAGCTCTAATCGTTCTCTCGCTGACTCCATAATACGTAAGTTAGCTTGGTGTGGAATTAAATAATCTACATCTTCTTTTTTCAAATTTGCTTTTTCTAAAACATTTATACAAGATTGCCCCATTTGACGAACAGCAAATTTAAATACTTCTCTACCATTCATAACAATATGATTTTCACTATCTTGATATAAATATTTTCCTCCAGTACCATCAGCACCAAGTTCAAATGCTAACAATCCTTTTCCGTCAGATACAGGTCCCATTACAACTGCACCGGCACCATCTCCAAATAAAACGGCTGTATTTCGATCATCCCAATTTGTAATCTTAGATAACTTTTCTACACCGACTATTAAAACATATTTATACGTTTTATTTTTTATGAATTGTTCAGCAGTTGCCATGCCATACATGAAACCAGCACATGCAGCACTTATATCCATTGCTGCTGCATTTTTTGCCCCTAACTGTTCTTGAATCATACAAGAAACCGTAGGAAAAGCTTGGTCTGGTGTAACAGTCGCAACTAAAATTAAATCAATTTCTTCGGCTTGAATACCAGATTTCTCTAACGCTTCTAACGCTGCTCTATAAGCCATATGTGATGTATTAACATCCTCATTAGCATGTCTTCTTTCTTGTATTCCTGTACGCGTTCTAATCCATTCATCTGATGTATCCATGATTTTTTCTAAATCAGCATTTGTTACGACTTTTTCTGGTAGGTATCGGCCAATCCCAAGGATTCCAGCATTCATCATAAGCAACCCCTTTTCATTCAAACATTTATATACATTATTAATATCAATTACTATGACTTGGTACTAATTTT
This sequence comes from Bacillus massilioanorexius, assembly GCF_902374955.1. Lineage (GTDB taxonomy): Bacteria > Bacillota > Bacilli > Bacillales > DSM-1321 > Bacillus_AD > Bacillus_AD massilioanorexius. Next base: position 49,516 of record NZ_CABKRX010000113.1, on the reverse strand, counting down.
ACATAATCAAACCTCATCATGCAAGATACAATTTCAATTATTTTATGAAAAGTGCTAGTGTCCAGATTAGCTCTCATCCCCTTATGACAAGCTCGCTCTTCTACTTTCTAGACATAAGAACGGTGCCCACAAGGGACTCTAACTAATAATTACATTCTCATAATATCTCCATATCAAAATAAAAAGGAGCTATTCAGCTTATCAAAAAAGACTGTAGCTCCTCCTACTATAGAACCTAATTCATTGATCTATTACTTTCGACGCAGACCATCACGTTTCCCCATATCATATGCTTCATTCATTACTTTTGTAAATAAGTCCATGAATGTCGGTAGCATATCCATTGAAATCTCAATTCCAACCGATTTTAATTTCTCTTTCGCTTCTGGAAAATGTTTCATAGCAATGTTCATAAACTCCATTTGACGTTTATTCATCATAAGCTACTCCTTTTTAGGAAATGTTCCGGATATTTTATAATTCTCGATATAGCGTTTAATTTTCTCTTGATAAGCCTTTGAAACAAGAGGACTATATCTTCCCATCGTTATGACATCATCTCTAAAATCAAAATAAAACGTACCATTTTTTAATGTGCCATTATTAAATTCCTCTGCTACTATGCTATACAATGTATCGATATGCTGGACTGTACTTGTTAAAACTGTATTTTCCCCAAGGTCTCTTTGATCTGAAACATACCCAATGATAAAAAGCCCTTTTTCCTTCACTTTCTCGATAACTGGTACATTGTATCCATCGCCCGCTGGATAAAATACATCGACATTTTTTAAAATTAACTCATCTAAATACTGTAAAGCTTTTTCATCATCGTCCCAATCATCTACATATTTAACCATAACATTCGTTTCTGGATTCTGGAATTTTGCTCCATCGATAAATCCTTGAATCTCACCTTGCCATTTATATGCAGCAATAACCCCTAAATTGCCAGTCTTACTCATTTTACTAGCAACCATTCCACCAAAATACCCCATTGCATAACCATCAAAATTAACAGATGTTGTATTCCTATTTTCAGCTTTACCGTTCACACTTACAAAATGAATATCAGGATATTTATTCGAAATCTCATTAAATATCTGTACATAATGATTATCATTTCCGATGATGAAGTTTACTCCTTGTCTTTGGAATTCTTTAATTGCACTTTCTACTTGTTCCTTTGAATTAATTTTTTCTCGGTAAAACACATTAACATCAAATTGATTACCTATATCTATTAATGCTTTGTATCCTTTTGTCCCCCATCCTTGGTCATTAATCGTATCAGGAACCAGTAAACCTACAGCATTCATCTGTCCAGGTTCCTCTGTAAAAAAACGAAAAAATGTAAACATACCGACCAGTATTAATACAATAAGTGCTATAGATAATTTAATTAAAGAAGTTTTCATATGACAAAAAATCGGTTCCCTTCCTCAAATTGTAAATAAATTATGACAATTATCATTATACATAATTATTCGCAATTAAGAAGAGAATATCTCTTATAGAATACGATATATATTTCCTAAATTAAGTGAGAATATCATACTATTTATCAGAACAACTCTATATTACATCAGTTATTTGTTATTTCCATTGATCAAGAAATTTTATCTTATCATTATGTTTAGCTAGCTGCTGTAATCCTTTGATTAAGGTAGTATTTGTAGTAACAATAAATGCGTCATCATCATTTTGTTTCGAAGATTCTACTGTAGCTTCTACTTTAAAAAATTCAGCGTAATCCTTTCTCCAGCCCTCATTATATTTAGGCTCGACATTTACGATTAAGCTGCCACTCTGTTGTATCGCTTCTAAATGAGATAAAAAATCATCGATATAAATGGAATGCGACATATCTATTTCATGCTGCTCTCCAAGCATATTTTTTTGAATATTAGATGTAGTAGATATCCAAGGACCGTATAAATCTGATATATATATCCATTGATAAGAGGCATTAGGTGGAAGTGCATTTTTCCAACTTTCAATTTGATCATTGTATTCTTCCGGAAGATTTCGAGGAATAAAAATATAGACTTTACATTGGATTTGAAAAGATGATGGAGTAAATCGATTTAGTGTTTCTAAGAAAAAAAGAAAGCAACTTCTATCTTCCTCTAGTAAATAATCATATATGCTTATATAAATGTTATCATCTTCCTCAATCAAAAAAGAATGATTTTCTGTTAAGAGTGAGAAATTCGCATTACGGCCAATAAACATTTCCTTTGCTTCTTGATGTTCAACAGATTTCATATCCCATTCAATCCCTGCCACCCTTTGTCCTTTCTCAAGTAAAAAATTACAAATATGAAATCCGAAAAAGCGAAGAGCACCGACAACAATATTCCTTGACATGAATCATCCTCCTACTGCATCAACCTTTATTTAATATTATATGCAGTAGGTAAAATTAAAGGACTTTTTCATACTTTTTAAAAAATGTTATAGCTTCACTTGCTACTTTATATCTTTTTTCTGGTAATAAATATAGTATCTCCGTTTCATCTTGATTATTTTTTTGAAGTTGTTTGTATAACTTCGATTGCTCTTTATAATCATTATCTAAAACATGAATGACTTTTATCGGAACTGAAGCGCTTAGCTTTTCATCTTGAAATTCTTTATAGTTTGTTTCGATTTCATCTTCACTTGTTTCGTATGCTCTCGACATTGATTTCATAAACGGCTTATAATATATAACTCTTTCTCTTTCTTTTTTCCAACTTTGTTTAACAGATAAAACCGGATTTAAAAATACAGCTGAACGAACATTGCCTTTCAGTTCTGATATTAATTGCATTGCAACTAAGGCACCTTTTCCTTCAGCTAATATATGAATTTTATTATTCAATATTTCTTTTTTCATGCACAATTGATAGATGGTTTTAGCTAATTGGACAGCTTTATTATTCCCCCAATGCTCTCCATATAAATTTGATGAAAATCCTGTATATCCTTGCTCTAGTATTTGCTCCAAGATTTGAAAGCGCCCAGGATGTTGTAACCAATAGCTAGATAAATTATTGACATATTGATGATGGTCTCCAATAATGAAGACCGCAAATCCACTTGGTTTTGGAGGATAATATATGATATTCCATTGACCATCATATATAAAACTTCTTAGCATCATAGGCCCGTCCTTTCTATTGTTTCTCCTATTATTTGTATGTAATTTCCGAAAAATGTTAAGAAGAAAAGCCTAATAAATACGCACAATTATAAGAAAAGTTAAAAAACCCATCTTTAATATGCCACAAAATACCACCTAGCTTAATATATCTATCAAGAGTAAAGTTAAATTAGTAGCGTAATATCTGTTAATAGCGTTCGATTATTATAATCTTTCCTTTTTCTTCGAATTTCACCAAAGGATCATTCCTTAAATTTGACCTCATTTTAATTGAAACAATCGTTAGTTTCAATGATTTTCGGGTATCATATTAAATGAATTAAACGATTTTCTTCTTTGGTTAAGTGAATCCCTTTCACTAGCATTTATTCTGAAGTTCAATACAATCGCTCATCTCCAATTCACATGATTTTTGTGAAAAAACAGTGAGTTTTGTTTATATCAGAATAATGTATATATTGTGAGTTATTAACCAAATAAATCGTTAAATATTCAAAAAGTCGTTTCCTAAATAGAAGGAAATATGGTAATATGTAAAGTATTGACGAACATAAGAGGTGAAAAGTATGCGCTATATAGTTACCTTTTTCTGGGTTTTCTTATTAATGCAAATGGTTACTTACGTAGTTAGTTCTATGATTGGTGTTGATTACTCATTCCAAACAGGAGCCGTTCTATCAATACCTATTACTATAATCGTTTCGCTTTTACCGTTAGTTATTCCTAACGAGCCAGTGGATCAACATTAATGAAGAAAAAAGAGGCAAGCTATTTAGCTAGCCTCTTTTTTCTTAAAATTTCAAAAACCTGTTACTTTATTTTAATGTTACGACAAGCTGATCATTCTCTACAGTAACGAACGCCTTTTTATTCTCTGTGACACCACCAGCAATTAGCTGTCTTGCTAGTGCCGTTTCTACATGTTTTTGAATGTATCTTTTAAGTGGTCGTGCACCGTAAACTGGATCATACGCCGCATTTGCTATAAACGTTCTAGCTTCGTCACTCAACTCAATGGTAATTGATCTTTGTGATAAACGTTCTTGTAATTCCTTCATTAAGATATCGACAATTTTATTCACTTCTGTTAATGATAGTGGTTTAAACATAATAATATCGTCGACACGATTTAAGAATTCTGGTCGGAAGTGCCCTTTTAATTCTGTCATTACACGATTTCTGGCCTCTTCATTAATTTCTCCATCAACAGATCCTTCTATTAAATGTGCCGATCCAATATTAGAAGTCATAATAATAACCGTATTTTTGAAGTCTACAACTCGACCATGAGAATCTGTAATACGACCATCATCTAATATTTGTAATAATAGATTAAAAACATCTCTATGTGCTTTTTCTACCTCATCTAATAGTATTACTGAGTACGGTTGTCTTCGAACAGCTTCAGTTAATTGCCCACCTTCCTCAAAACCTACATAACCAGGAGGTGCACCAATTAAACGAGATACCGTGTGTTTTTCCATATACTCAGACATATCAATACGAATCATATGATCTTCACTATCAAATAATGCTTCTGCCAACGCCTTTACAAGCTCTGTTTTCCCTACACCCGTTGGTCCCATAAATAAGAAGGAACCAATTGGTTTGCCAGGATCCTTAATACCCGCCCGAGCACGAATAACAGCATCCGCAACTAGTTGAACTGCTTCATCTTGTCCCACTACACGTTGGTGCAGTACATCTTCTAAGCGAAGTAATTTTTCTCTTTCACCCTCCATCAGTCTAGTAACAGGGACTCCAGTCCAACGAGCAACAATAGAAGAAATTTCTTCTTCTGTTACTTCTTCTCTCAATAGTTTCGATTCATTTTTACTGTTATTTACATCTTCCTCTAGTTGATGTAGCTCTTTCTCTAATTGAGGTATTTTACCGTGTCTCAATTCAGCCGCTTTATTTAAGTCATACGCGTTTTCCGCATCTTCTAATTGACGTTTTAACTTTTCTAGTAATTCCCGTTTTTCTTGAATTTTTTGCAAACCTGACTTTTCTAGCTCCCATTGTGAACGCATGCTGTTTGCTTCTTCTTTTAAATTAGCAAGTTCTTCTTGTAAAGCTTCTAAGCGTAGCTTACTTTGCGCATCCTCTTCTTTCTTTAATGCTGCTTCTTCAATTTCCAATTGCATTACTTTACGAGTTAATTCATCCAATTCCGTAGGCATAGAATCAATTTCCGTACGAATCATCGCACAAGCTTCATCTACTAAATCAATTGCTTTATCTGGTAAAAAACGATCAGTAATATAGCGATTACTTAGTGTAGCCGCAGCAACAAGCGCACGATCATGAATCCGAACCCCATGGTGAACTTCGAATCTTTCTTTTAATCCACGTAAAATTGAAACTGTATCCTCTACATCTGGTTCCTTAACTAGTACTTGTTGAAAACGACGCTCTAATGCTGGATCTTTTTCAATGTATTGTCGATACTCATCTAAAGTAGTTGCCCCAATACAATGTAATTCTCCACGAGCCAGCATTGGTTTCAACATATTACCGGCATCTAAAGCTCCATCCGTACGACCTGCTCCAACAATCGTATGCAGTTCGTCTATGAATAATAATATTTTCCCTTCACTTTTTTTGATTTCATTTAGAACGGCTTTTAATCTTTCTTCAAACTCTCCACGGAATTTAGCACCTGCAATTAATGAACTCATATCAAGTGAAAAAACGGTTTTATCTTTTAATCCTTCCGGTACATCTTTTCGAACAATTCTTTGTGCTAATCCTTCTACAATAGCTGTTTTACCAACACCTGGTTCACCTATTAAGACTGGATTATTTTTTGTTTTTCTTGATAAAATGCGAATAACATTTCGAATTTCAGAGTCACGGCCAATAACAGGATCTAATTTTCCATTCTTCACTTCTTCAACAAGATCACGTCCATATTTTTTTAAAGCTTCATATGTGCTTTCCGGATTAGAACTAGTCACTTTTTGACTCCCCCTTATTTCTTTAATTGTCACCAAAATTGTCTTTGAATCTAAATTGAATTTTCTTTTCAAAACCTTTATTTCATCAGCTGAACTTGAAAAGAATGCAAGTAATAAATGTTCAATCGATAAATATTCATCCTCTAACTTGCTCATTTCTTTCCATGCTGCATCAATCGCATTTTGGAGATTTTGTGACATATATACTTGGCTACTTCCTGATGAAGTAGAAACTTGAGGTAATCCATCAATTATTTCATTTACCGCATTTGCAAAAGCTTGTAATTGGATGTGTTGGTTTTCCAAAACCCTTTGTAAAATGAAATCATCTTGTTGAATCATCGTTGCCAAAACATGGGCAATCTTTAATTCCTGATTTTGGTTACTCTGTGCAAATTGTTGTGCTCCAACTAACACTTGCTGCACACGTTCAGTCATTTTATTAAAATCCATATTAGCCCCTCCTCTAAACAACGGTATTAATATGCTAGCTACTAAAGCTAAAATAAATCTTTAGTTCCAAACATAAATGGTTTAAGTTTAGTCAAATAACAAGTTTGACCTTTTTTGACCTTTAATATTATTATACAACTTTTTACACATATGTAAAGACAGCTTTCTACAATAAATATTGAATTATGAATAATATGATAATAACCCCCATTTTGGCAAGAAGTGGGGGCTTATTTGTATGTTATTAAGGTTTTCTCTGGTATGTCCAAAGTCGATTATGATTAGAGTTTTCCGGAAAATCATCTCCAGCTTGCAAGTGGATTTTCTTAGGATTTTTGACCATACTACCTGTTTCACCAACTTCGACATAGTACCCGTTATTTGGTGCTTTCTGTCCTGCTCTAAATTGTCGGGATTGTCCCATACAGTCTTCCCTCCTTATAGTTGAAACCATCTATATTATTCCCACATAGCCAAACCTTATAAACATACCTATTTTTTACATTTAAGGAACTTTTCCATACCCCTAATACTCTTTACTTTCTCCATTACCTTAGTGTTAAATGAAAAGATGAGATTTATAAATTTTCGGAGGTTCAATAGTGGATTTACTTTTATTACTGAAATACTTATTTTTAGGATTAGTGCAAGGTTTTACAGAACCCATTCCTGTTTCTTCTAGTGGTCATCTTGTGTTAATGCAACACTTCTTTGGTATAGAAATTCCAGGAATGAGTTTTGAATTACTTGTAAATACAGCATCTTTAATTGCTGTTGTATTAATTTATCGAAAAGATATTTGGCGCTTAATTCAAAATGGATTACTTTATTTAACCAAAAGAGAAGAAAGTGCGAAAGCCGATTTTCGATTTATTATTTACTTAATCATTGCAACAATTCCTGCAGCCGTAGCAGCAGTTTTATTTGATGATTATATTGCTGAGCATTTTAAAGGCATAAAAATACTAGCGGTTTCCTTAATAATCACAGGGATTGCGCTATGGTCCATCCGCAAGCTTAAAGGGAGAAAAAATGATAATGATTTATCATTAAAAGATACAATTATTATTGGCTTGGCTCAAGCTGTAGCTCTTATACCGGGTATTAGCCGTTCAGGAGCTACCATTGTTGCTTCAATGCTTCTTGGTACTAAGCAAGAAACAGCTTTACGCTTTTCATTCTTGTTGTACATCCCAATTAGTGTTGGAGGAATGATATTAAGCTTCAGTGATATTATCAACGATCCACAAATTGGCACGTTGGCACTACCTTATACCATTGCATTTCTAGCATCATTAGTCGCTTCCTACTTTGCTTTAAAATGGTTCATGGGCATAATGGCAAGAGGCAATCTAATGTATTTTTCTATCTACTGCTTCATAGTTGGTGGATGCGTATTAATTTTCGCGTAACATTCATATCTAGACCAGAAATAAAACAGCTCCCAACATAATTTGTTCGGGAGCTGTTTCTATTTCTGGAGTAATCTTTGTTTTTAAGCGTTTGGCTCTTTTTTGAGCAGGTAATCCTATTTCTTCATAAAAAAGGATGTCTTCAAACATTCTTCTTTTGAGACATCCTTTTTATTCTATTATGACATTAAATCTACAAGTACTGCTTTTTGAGCATGTAATCTATTTCCTGCTTGATGAAAAATCACAGAGTGAGGTCCATCAATAATTTCAGTTGATACTTCTTCTTCTCGATGCGCTGGTAAACAGTGCATGAAAATATAATCTACTTTTGCCTTTTCCACTAGTTGGGCATTTACTTGAAAGTCAGAAAAATCGGCTAATCTTTTTTCATTTTCATCTTCTTGCCCCATACTCGTCCATACATCACAATAAATCACATCTGCATTTTGAACTGCCTCCTGAGGATCATTTGTAACCACAATAGAGCCTCCTGATTTGGCAGCGTCTAGTTGAACACCTTCAATAATTTTGCTATTTGGTTCATAGCCTTTTGGTGTTGCAATGGCTACATCCATACCTACCTTTGCACATGCTTCCATTAAAGAATGTGCCACATTATTGCCATCTCCAATGTAGGCAATTTTCAATCCTTGAAGCTTGCCTTTTACTTCTTGAATGGTTAGTAAATCAGCCATTGCTTGGCATGGGTGATGCAAATCCGTTAATCCATTGATTACAGGAATACCTCCACATTTAGCAAGCTCTTCTACTTTTTCATGTTCAAATGTTCTAATCATAATACCATTTACATATTCCGCCAACACCTGAGCAGTATCGGCAACTGTTTCTCCTCTACCAAGCTGTAAATCACGATTTGTTAAAAATAAAGCATGACCACCAAGTTGCAGCATACCAACTTCAAAAGATACACGAGTACGAGTAGATGATTTTTCGAAAATCATCGCTAATGTTTTTCCTTCTAAAGGAGAGTATTTCTCTCCATTTTTAAACTTCGTTTTAATATTTGTTGCTAACTCAAGCAACTTCAAAATTTGATCACTTGTTACATCCGTTAAAGATAAAAAATCTTTTGTAGTTAATATCTTATTTGTATTTGTTATTTGTGCTGTTGTCATTTTATCGTCACGCCTTTCTTTTGTTTTGCATGCCAATCCTCTAATGATGCCATTGAAATGTCGCTAAATGATGCACCTTCAACATATGCTTTAAACGTTTCTATACTTGTAAAAGTTAATAAACGATATTTTGCAGCTTGTATGCGTGCTGACTTTTCTTCATCAGCCAAGGTTAGTAACACTTTTCCTCTTTTTTCTTTTAACCAATTTTCCAAGGATCTATCTGTTACAGGAATTAATCCTACCTCTTCCATTTTCTCCTGTAGTTCCACTGGTAGCGAAATCGATGAAGATACGAATACTTCATTCCCATGCATTTTTATACTTTTTTCTAAAAATACAAATGCCTTCGCTAACGCTTCTGCTTTCGTATCACCGATTGCAATTCCTTCTCCAGTCGATTTCATTTCCGGTCCTAACTTACTATCAAGTCCACTCAAAGCAAAAGTTGAGAATACTGGATATTTCACAACAACATATGGCAATTCCTCTAATAAACCAAGCTTTTCAACTAAATCCGACAAAGAATATTTCCCAAGCAATATTTTTGTCGCAATTTGTACTAACTGAACATTTGCTACTTTACTTATTATAGGAATCGTTCGACTTGCTCTTGGATTTACCTCTAGCACGTATACATCTTCATCGGAAATAACATATTGTATATTCATTAAACCTTTGTATTGTAATTTTTTTACAATTTTTTCTGCATATTCTACAATTTTATTTTTCACATTCTCTGATAATGTTTGAGATGGAAGATATGCCATACTATCTCCAGAATGAATACCAGCCTTCTCAATATGTTCTGCAATAATCGGTATACAAATGTCCTTTCCATCAGCTACTAAATCGACTTCTGCCTCTTTTCCAGGTAAATAGCGATCAATTAGTATTGGATAAGTACTTGATGCAATACCTTCTTCTAATTCTTCTTTACTAGAATAAATATGCATACCACTTCCACCGATAACATATGAAGGACGAACTAGAATAGGATATCCTAACTGTTCAGCAAATTGTTTTAACTCTTCCTCACTATTAGCAATCGCTCCAGGAACATGTGGGACATTTAAAACTTCTAGTAAGTCATAAAAACGAGAACGATCTTCAAGTTGGTCAACTGTATCAAAAGAAGTTCCTAACAAATTCACTCCTGCTTGCTCTAGTTCATTAGCTAAATTAATAGCCGTTTGACCACCGAATTGAATAATAACATCTTCTATTTTTTCTGCTTCAATAACATTCAAAACGTACTCTAAAGTTAATGGTTCAAAATACAATTTATCAGCTGTTGCAAAATCAGTACTTACTGTTTCTGGATTATTGTTGATCATAATGCTCTCAATCCCTTCGCTTTGAAGAGCAAATACACTATGAACTGAACAATAATCAAACTCAATTCCTTGGCCAATTCGAATTGGTCCACTACCTACTATCAAAACCTTTTTGCGATTGGATGGTACTTGTTCATTTTCACCGTTGTAAGAGCTATAATAATAGCTTGTTTGAGATGAAAATTCAGCAGCACATGTATCAACGATTTTATAAGAAGCCTCTATTCCATAGCTTTTTCTTTTTTGTCGAACTTCCTTTTCATCTACCTTCCATTGATGTGAAAGATACGCATCAGAAAATCCATACTCTTTTAACATCGTAAATTCTTCTACAGAAATGGAATTCACATTACGTTTATCTATTAGTTTTTCAGCTGCAATTAAATGAGCAAATACAGATAAGAAGAAATAATCTATTTTCGTGTGTTTATGAATTTCTTCAATGCTTATGCCTTTACGTAATAACTCTAGAATGATAAAAAATCTTTCGTCACTATTACCATTCATTTCATGCATCAGCTGATAAACACATTCATTTTCTAATCGTGGTAGTTTTAAACCAACTAATTTCATTTCTAAAGAAGAAACAGCTTTTTGAATGGCACTTTCTAAATTGCGATCAATTGCCATTACTTCACCAGTTGCTTTCATTTGTGTACCTAGTTTACGATTTGCACCAGTAAATTTATCAAATGGCCAACGAGGAAATTTAACTACTACATAATCTAGTGCTGGCTCAAAGCTAGAATATGTGCTTTTTGTAACTGGATTGATCATTTCCGCTAACTGATAACCAACAGCTAATTTTGCAGCTATTCTCGCAATCGGATATCCCGTTGCTTTTGAAGCTAATGCTGATGATCGACTTACCCTTGGATTCACTTCAATCAAATAATATTGCTTACTTGCTGGGTCTAATGCAAACTGAATATTACATCCTCCGATAATCCCTAAAGCAGAGATAATTTTAATCGAAGCTCCTCGTAGCATTTGATACTCTTCATCCGTTAATGTTTGTGAAGGAGCCACAACGATAGAATCACCTGTATGAATACCTACCGGATCAATATTCTCCATATTACATACAGTAATACAAGTACCTGAACTATCACGCATTACTTCATATTCAATTTCTTTAAATCCAGCAATACTTCGTTCAATTAAACATTGTGTGATTGGACTTTCTTGTAGGCCACCTCTTACTAGTTCTTTGAAAGAGTCTAAATCAGCTGCGATACCGCCTCCGGTTCCACCAAGTGTATAAGCTGGACGAACTATAATAGGGAAACCAATTTTTTCTGCAAATGCTACAGCTTCATCCAATGTATGCACAATCGAACTATCTGGAACAGGTTCGTTAATTTCAAACATTAATTGTCTGAAAAGCTCACGATCCTCTCCTTTTTTTATTGATTCAATTGGTGTTCCTAGAAGCTTAACATTATACTTTTCTAATACTCCTGCTTCATCTAACTCGTAGGCTAAATTCAAACCTGTTTGCCCACCAAGTGTTGCTAGTAAACCATCAGGACGCTCTTTCTCAATAATTTGGGTAATCGATTCTTTTGTAAGAGGCTCAAAATACACAACATCCGCATTACTTTCATCCGTCATAATTGTTGCCGGATTATTGTTTATTAAAATAACCTTGTAACCTTCTTCCTTTAAGGCTATACAGGCTTGGGTACCACCGTAATCAAATTCTGCTGCCTGACCAATTACGATTGGGCCAGAGCCAATGACTAATATTGTTTGAATTGAAGGATCTTTAGGCATATACTTTTTCTCTCCCGCTTGTACTTTTCACATTTTGTAAAAACTCATCAAAAATAATAGAGCTTTCTGCTGGACCTGGATTTGCTTCTGGATGAAATTGTGTTGTAACAATCGGTAATGTATCATGTTGTAGACCTTCTACCGATTTATCATTAACTTGCACAAATCGTATTGTCAATTCTGTATCAGTAAGACTTTTTTCATCAACGACATAGCTATGATTTTGCGATGTCATAAACACTTTGTTTTGTTTAAGATCCAAAACAGGTTGATTAGCCCCTCTATGACCAAATAGTAATTTTTCGTTTTTCCACCAAAGGCTAATGCGATTAGCTGATGCCCTAAACAAATTCCCATGGTTGGATACGCTGAAGATATTGCTTTAATATTTTCCAAGTATGGTGTCATCTCGACCGGATCTCCTGGTCCATTAGATAGTAAAATACCATCTGGTTTTAATGAATTTATCTCTTCCAATGTTGTGTGATAGGGTACAACTGTAACTGTACAATCTTTTTCAACTACATATTCCAAAATGGATTTTTTATATCCAAAATCCATTAAAATAATATGCTCGCTTCCTTTGCCATGAACGCTCTTTTGTTCCTGTGAAACTAGAGGTACTGGTGATTTATACTGAAAGCTCTGCTCTTGAATTGAATAAGTTGGATCGTTATTCAAATAGACAGGCATTGATCCCATCGTACGTATACGTTTAACAATTGCTCTTGTATCTACATTTCCAAGCATCGGTATATTCCATTTATCTAAATACTCCACTAAAGACTTTTTCGCATTGTAATGTGAATATGTCATATCTCCTCTATGAACAATTACTCCAGCTACATGAGGTTTACAGCTTTCAAAATCAACATCATTAATACCGTAATTCCCTATTAACGGATATGTGAAAACAACAATTTGATTTTTATATGATGGATCTGTTAAAACCTCTTGGTATCCCGTCATTCCTGTATAAAATACGATTTCTCCAGAAATAGTATGATCTGGTTGTTTCGTAAGCCATTTTCCTGAAAAAACTTCCCCATTTTCTAAATGTATATAACTGTTCATACTTTCACCCTCTGCTGATGAATATTTATCTAACGATCAGAATAATTATTCATTTCAATTTAAAAATATTCAGCCTTACACGGCTGTTCCACTTACTTGTTTAATTGATTCTACAATTTTCTCTACTGCTATATCGATTTCAGCTTCCGATACATTTAAAGGAGGCAACAATCGGATGACATTCGGCCCAGCTGGCAATACTAGTAACTCTTGTTGCTGTAAACCAAGTATAATCTCATTCGCTTGGCTTGCTAACTCAATCCCCACCATTAATCCAAGTCCTCTTATATCTTTTACAATTGGTAGTTCATTTAATTCCCTTACAAGCTTTTGATTCAAAGCATCACTTTTATGTTCTACTGCTTGTAAAAAATCAGCTTGAAAAATTTCCTCTAAAACAGCTATAGCTGCTGAAGTACTGAGCGGATTACCACCAAATGTAGAGCCATGACTTCCTGCGCCAAAATATGGAATCAATGTCTCTTTACCAAGCATGGCACCAATTGGTAAACCATTTCCTAAACCTTTGGCTACTGTTATGATATCAGGAATAAAGTTAAAGTGTTGAAATGCAAATGCTTTACCTGTACGACCTATTCCTGTTTGCACTTCATCGATAATGATTAATGCTCCAACATTTTTCGCTACTTCTTGAACAGTTCGTAAAAACTCTTCTGTAGCGCAATAAATACCGCCTTCACCTTGAACGATTTCAAACATAATCGCTGCTGTATCTTCATCAACCACGCGTTTTACATCTTCTACATTATTAAACGTAATATATTCAAAATGATCCAGCATTGGTCCATAGCCAATTCGTACTTTTTCTTGACCAGTTGCTCCCATTGTAGCATATGTTCTACCATGAAATGACTGATTACACGTTACAATTTTCTTTCTACCTGTAGCTTTTTTAGCTAATTTAATTGCTGCTTCATTTGCTTCTGCACCACTATTACAAAAGAAGGCTGCTTCTAATCCTGATTCTGCTGTTAACTTATCAGCTAATTGTTCTTGTAGCGGCTGCTGAAATAAGTTCGAAGTATGCCAGTAATTTGCTAACTGCTTCTGAATAGCATCTTCTACATTATGAGGTCGATGTCCTAAATTCAATACGCCAATACCAGAAGTAAAATCTAAATATTTCACATCATTCGTAGCAATTAAATAGCTTCCTTCTCCATGTTCAGGAGTAATATCCCATCTTGCATACGTTGGAAAAACATGACTCATCATTATACCCTCACTTTCTCTAAAAAAGATGTTCCTATCCATTTACTATTTTTGAAGAAAGAATCTTTTCCGCTTACGATTCTTACTTGATCAATTCCAGTTTGAAGAACTTGTAATGCCGTCCTTACCTTTGGAATCATCCCTCCGTAAATCACTTGTTTATGAATTAATTGTTCCGCTTCCTCAGAAGTCATCTTTTCAATTAATTGATTATTATCTAAAACCCCTTTAACATCCGTAACAAACACACAGCTTTCAGCATTTAGTGCTTTAGCTACTGCTCCAGCTGCCATATCAGCATTCACGTTTAATGTATGGCCTTCCTCTGAAAGTGCCAGCGGAGTAAGCACAGGTATTAAGCCTAGGCTAAGAACCTGTTTAATAAGCTGGCTATTTACTGCTGTTATTTCTCCCACTTCTCCTAAGTCGACTGAATCAATATACTTTCCTTCTAAAAGCTTAGCATCATTTCCATGCAGTCCAATTGCTGAAAAACCATTCTTTCTTAGTAATTCTACAAGTGAACGGTTTGTTTTCCCAGATAAAACTAGCTCCACAACGTTTAATACTTCTTTCGTTGTCTTTCTTAGACCATTATTAAATTCTGGCTTTATTTTCATCATTTCAAGCATTTCATTAATATCTGGTCCGCCACCATGTACAAATACAAAGTGATACCCTTCTGTCTGTAAATCTTTTAAACTAGCGAAAAAGGACTCTTGTAGTTCATGAAGGATACTACCGCCTAACTTTACTAGTAAGATTTTCATTTCATATCCCCCTTACGTTCGGTAACTTGCGTTAATCTTGACGTAATCATACGTTAAGTCACAACCCCAAGCTAATCCCTTTTCTTCTCCCTCTCGTAAAACTGCCTTAATAGAAATCGTGTCATTTTCTAGGTAAATCTTCGCCTCTTCTTCAGAAAAAGATACTGGTGTTCCAGCATTCAGCATCAATATATCTCCCAAATAAATGTCCACATCTTCTGGATTAAACACTACACCACTTCGACCCATAGCTGCAATTACACGTCCCCAGTTAGCATCAGCGCCAAAAATGGCTGTTTTGACCAAACTTGAACCAACGACTGTTTTAGCTAATGCTTGTGCAGCTTGTTTGGATTGTACTCCTTCAACAACTACTTCAATTAATTTTGTAGCGCCTTCTCCATCTCTTGCTATCTTTTTTGCTAAGTCTTCACTAACTGCTTGAACAAGACCAACAAATATCTCCCAATCATCATGATCTGGTGTTAATTCATTTCCACCATTCATCCCATTAGCTGTAATTAGTACCATATCATTTGTAGAAGTATCTCCATCAACTGTAATTTGATTAAATGTTACATCTGTGGTTTGAGCTAATGCTTTGTATAAATGTTCAGATGAAACATTTGCATCAGTCGTTAAGAATGCTAACATAGTCGCCATATTGGGATGAATCATACCAGAACCCTTTGCTGCTCCTCCAACCGTTACCTTCTTCCCATCAATAATGGCTTCATAAGCACATTTTTTCGCAATTGTATCAGTTGTTAAAATCGCTGTTTCAAAATCAGCTGCATTTTCAAGTTGATCAGAATACGTGAGCTTACTAATTCCAGCTTTAATCTTATCCATATTTAAATACTCACCAATTGTTCCTGTTGATGCGACAGCAACTAAATAATCCGCAATTCCTAATTTTTTAGCTGTCTCACTTCTCATTTCGTATGCATCTTTTAAACCTTGTTCTCCTGTACAAGCATTGGCACAGGCACTATTCACAATTACAGCTTGAATTTTGCCAGCATACGCAATACTATCCTTTGTCACTGCTATTGGTGCAGCTTGAACGACACTTTGTGTATAAACAGCTGCAGCATTTGCAGGAACTTCTGATACAATCATTCCTAAATCCTTTTTAGAATAACGGAGTCCTGCATGAAATCCACCAGCTTTATATCCCTTAGCACTCAATATATTTCCGTATGCAACTTCTTTAATGTTCTCATCAATAGTCAAAGTTTTCATCTAGTTCACAAACAGGCTATGGAAATTGCGGCACAAACATTAATCCTGTTGTTTCTGCAAATCCACACATTAGATTTGCATTTTGTACCGCCTGACCTGCTGCTCCTTTCATTAAATTATCGATTACCGAAACGATAGTCACTCTACTTGATCGTTCGTTAACACTAACTGCTATATCGCAGAAATTCGATCCTGACACCTGCTTCGTACTTGGAAAAAAACCTTCCTCTTGAATTCTTACAAAAGGGTGACGCTCATAAGCTTGTTTATATAAATCTATTAATTGTTTAGTATTATGGTTCTCCATTAATTCCACATACATCGTTGCCATAATGCCACGTGTCATTGGTGTTAAATGAGTACTAAATTCAATAATAGAATCATCATTCCACCATTTGAGCTGTTGTTCAATTTCTGGTATATGCTGATGCTCATGTACTTTGTAAATTTTTAAATTTTCATTTACCTCTGTATACATGGATCCTAAACTAGCTGTCCTTCCTGCTCCCGAAACACCTGATTTAGCATCAATGATAATGCTGTTCTTCTTTATTAATTGTTGTTGACTTAATGGAGCTAACCCCAAAAGTACAGCAGTCGCATAGCAGCCTGGATTAGCTATCACTTGGGCTTTTTGAATATTTTCTGTATTCCATTCACTTAGACCGTAAACAGCTTTTTCAATGGTTTCACTAGGAGCAGCTTCTTTTTTATACCACTCTTTGTATAATCCATCCTTTTTCAACCTTAAATCTCCAGAAAGATCAATTACTTTAATGCCTGTGTCAACAAGACTTTGAGCTAGTTTGGCTGACACTCCAGATGGTGTAGCAAGGAATACAAGATCACTATTTTTCGCTATTTCATTTGGATCGATCTCTTGAAATTTCTGTGTAATATGCATAAGGTGTGGATTTTCTCCATGTATAAATTGACCAGCCTTTGATGAAGAATGTAGTGATACTATATTAAACTTAGGATGGTTATTTAAAAGCCTTATTAGCTCTAATCCACTATAACCAGAGGCTCCTATAATCGAAACATTCATTTAATATTACACTTCCTTGAAGATGAATAATTTTGATATTCTTTATATTTACATTATTATAAGCATGAATAAAAATAAATGCAATTGAATTTTTATAAATTATTGATTTTTCTAAAATGTATAACAAAAATTATGCACTTGCCTAGAAACGGGCCTAAATTTCTATTTGAATAGCTATTAATTTCTGATGAATCAGCAAAAATATCGATATAAAACGTAAGAGAGCCACTCAAACAGAATTAATCCAAGTCGCTCTCTTTTATTTTCAGCTTATAAGCACTTTCTTTTAATATATATAAATGAAGTCATTTTTAGAAATGATAAAACCATCCATCACATTGTATAAAAAATATCTCACCCTTAACGATTTTTCTTTTTAATGTAACTACACAAACGTTTTCCACTAAACAAGCTCCTTATAAAACGTAAGGGCCTCCAAACAGTGAATACAAATCACTATTTGGAGGCCCTTTGCTATTTAAGAAATACCTAATGCAATTTTAGCATAGCGTGATAAACGATCTTTTGACCACGGTGGATTCCATACGATATCCACTTCCGTTTCTTTTACTTCTGGAATATCTGAAAGAGCAATTTTCACTTGATCAACAATAGTTCCAGCAAGAGGACATCCCATTGATGTAAGTGTCATTGTTACCTTAGTGTTTCCTTCTTCATCCATATCTATATCGTAAACAAGTCCAAGATTGACTATATCAATTCCAAGCTCTGGATCAATAACTTGTTCTAGTGCACCCATAATATTATCCTTTAAATCTTTATCCAAACTAATCACTCCTTTTCATCACTTACAGTTTAACTAACTTTAAGACACGTTTACTTTATCTTAAAGAAACAATGTGTAAACGTCTTATTGTCCAGTGAAAAATCATATTTCATCACTCACTAAAGCTACCCTTTATTTTAGCAAATGTTAGTGCTAAATGAAAAGTATTCGAATTTATGTATATATGATTTTTAATTAGTAGATTTTTCGCAAACTTTGTTGTCTAATTACAAATAATGAGCAAAAGTTTTACTCACCGCATTTATTACTAAACAGCGTTAATATTAATATATTACTCATGATTGTTTGCCTTTTCACTTTGAAACGATTATCCACCACGATCGTGAACAAAACTGAAAAATATTATAAATGAGTTGTAAACCAATTAACGGTTTCGATTACTCCCTTATTAGGTACAGCATGCCCTCCATGCTCATCTAATATAAATGACAATGGTACATTCTTCTCCATATATGCTTTCTGTAGATTTTTATAAAATGTAAATGCCGGCAAATATGGAACGACTTCATCTTGTTTTCCATGCCAAAATAATAGCGGACGTTCCTTCCATTGTTCGATTTGTAACGTAGCGTCATATTCCTCTAAAACCTTAAGCTGTTGATTAATTTCTTCGTTTGAAAGAGGAATAAGTGTGCCATTATTACTCATAAAATCCACTTGCCATTTTGCAAAATCAACATAAGCCGGATTTCCCATCAATGAAACACCTACTTTAATCCAATCATACTTTGCCATAGCTCCTAAAGTAATAATTCCACCCATTGAAGTACCTGCTAGTCCAATACGGTCCCCGTCGATTAAATGAAGATTTTCAAAATGAGACTTTAACATCTCTATTTCGTGAATAGTTGTAATAACAACTTTCCAAAAACTCGAATAAATATTCTTTCCTTCTTCTCTCTCACCATGATATAACGTATCGGGTAATATCACTCTATAACCCTTTTCAGCGAGCATATAAGCATATTGTAAATTTCTTTCTTTTATGCTTGTTACACCATGAATAAAGAATATTAGTGGTAATTTGTTGGCAGAATCCTCATTTTTTACTACATGTAGTAATGGGACATTATGTATCTTCTCTTTCTTAATGACAATCAACAGATTCTCCTCCCAAATGCAATATTGTCTTTTACACTTTAACTATACCTTAATATAAGATAGATAGAAAAATTAATTAAATTCTACTACAATTGAAGATAAGAATGTTTATATGTACAATAGGGAAGCACCCCTATTTTGAAACTGTTAAGACAAAGATACTTTACTTCAACAGTTTTCACGTAATAAATAGCATTCAGATAGCATTCATTCTTTCATATATTGAAATAACGATACAAAATATACCTTAACCAAGGAGGACATATGAGCGAAAAACATTTAATTGCCTTAGATTTAGACGGAACATTATTACAAAATGATAAAACCATTTCAAATAGAACAAAGTCTGTGTTAGCAACTCTTAAAGAACAAGGTCATCATGTCATGATTGCTACAGGTAGACCCTTCCGATCTAGTTTACCTTATTACAAAGAGCTTTCCTTAGATACACCTATAGTGAATTTTAATGGAGCTTTTGTGCATCACCCTCTTTCAGCAAGCTGGGGAACTTATCATTCACCTTTAGATATTAAAGTAGCAATGGATATTATCGAGGCTTGTCAAAGTTTCCAATATCATAATATTATCGCTGAAGTACGTGATGATATTTATTTTCACCAGCATGATGAAATTTTTATTGATGCAATGAAAATGGGTGATCCTAAAATTACAATTGGGGATTTACGAAATTACTTAGAGCTATCTCCAACGAGTATGTTAATACACGCAGATCCAGAAAGTGTCACATCAATAAGAGATCATTTATCAGCTGTACATGCTGAGGTTATCGATCATCGCCGTTGGGCTGATCCATATCATGTTGTTGAAATTATTAAAGCTGGACTAAACAAAGCCGTTGGTATTAAACGAGTTGCAGAATATTTAAATGTTCCTCAAAACCAAATTATTGCTTTTGGTGATGAAGATAATGATTTAGAAATGCTCGAATATGCTGGAACGGGTGTAGCAATGGGTAATGGTATTTCTGCTGTAAAAAATATAGCAAACGAAACAACCTTATCAAATGAAGAAGATGGTATTGCTCTCTTCCTAGAAGACAAATTCAATCTTAAAGGAAAAAAAATAGCTTTGTAAAAGAGGAAATAACTCTTTTTCCTTCTTTTACCTATAATTTTTTTTTACAATTTGTTAAAAATAATAGAGACACCGAGATTGTGTCAATTGCTTAGATTGCGAGGGGTTTACGAATGGGCAAACGTAACAAATCCAAACGTTTTTTCCAGCAAAGTAAAGATTCTGTTTCAAAGCATGATGAAAAATTCACGTATCGCATGACCATGGCTGAAGCTGAGTCACAAAAATCATGCTGCTGCAGTAGCAAATTAGGGTGTTACTAAATGGCAAATCAGCTATTTCAAGAAGCCCGTAGATTTGTTAATGAAGCTATTAAAGCTGATTCTACTCATAAAGCAGAAGCAATTGCCAAAGCGCAAAATGCTTTATCCTCTGCATATGCGAATACTACAGTTGCAGAGCAGCATCAGCTCCATCACATGCAAGCAGAATTGGATTCTTTAACTTAGAAATAGAATCAAAAGCAATCAAGACTTTAGCTTTAATATCCCCTAAAAAACGAAAAATCCCTCTATTCATTTGGAGGGATTTTTCGTCTTCCTATATACACAATAAAGTGAATTTTTTAGTACAGCATAAAATGTATTATAAGTCAATTATATAAGTTACTCTCTTATTATTTTTACATTCTTGATTTTTGATAAATCTTCAATTCCAGATAATGCGAGAGAAATTTCTGTTTCTTGTATTAAACGTTCCATTACTTTTTCCACACCAATTTGCCCATGTACAGCTAATCCCCAAATATATGGTCTCCCAACTAAGATTGCATTTGCTCCTAATGCTAAAGCTTTGACAACATCAATTCCTCGACGAATTCCACTGTCAAATAGGATTGGAATCTTACCTTGAACAACTTCAACAATTTCAGGTAAAGCATCAATTGAAGCAATAACACCATCTAATTGACGTCCACCATGATTAGAAACAATGATTCCATCAATATCATATTCTAGAGCTAACTTTGCATCTTCAGTATGTAAAATCCCTTTTAACAAAATAGGAAGTTTTGTACGCTTTTTAATTTTTTTTATGTCTTTCCAGGAGAATGTAGGATGTTGAATACTTTCTAAAATTCCATTTATAATAGATTCTTCATCATGGTTTATTAATGAATTCATAAAAACAGGATCGTTAATAAAATTAGCTTTCCCTAAGCCTAGTGATAAAGGGGAATATTGATTCTTAATATCTATCTCCCTCCAACCATGCATTACTGTATCTACAGTGATTACTAATGCTTCATAACCATTTTTTTCTGCTCGTTCAATCATACTAAATGCGATATCTGGATTACTAGACCAATAGAGTTGAAACCATTTTGAACTAGTAGGAGAGGATTTAGCGATATCTTCCAAAGAATAGCTAGATACTGTACTAACAATCATTGGTATACCCATAGAAGAAACAGCTTTTGCTGTAGCAATCTCACCTTCATTATGTGCAAGAATATGCATTCCTATTGGTGCTAGAAAAAAGGGAGTAGGATAATCTTTTCCGAAAATACTTATGTTCAAATTTACTTTTGATACATCATTAAGTATTCTAGGCGTGATTGCCCACTTTGAAAATGCTTTTTGATTTCGATCAGCTGTTTCACCTCTTCCAGCATTTGGAAAAATGTAATCAAACCTTTCAATTAATATTGCTTTTGCAGCTTCTGCTTCCCATTCTTCGTATGATAATGGATAATGGTTTTCTTTACTAATTTGTTTAATTAGTTTATTCCTGTTTTGAATGAACATTATTAAATCTCCCTTTTATAAGAATACACAAAAGATCTATATCACTGACTAATATGTTTGTATAATAAATGTTCAAGTATTCTTGGTAGCTTTTCAAAAGCAAATGGTATATGAAGACGTTCTGTTTTTTTGTGCGCATCCTTTCCATATGGACCAACATTAAGAACTGGTGCATCGAATTCTGACATTTCTTCGAAAGGTATAGTATATAAACTAGGACCACCAGGTAAATTTGTATTGTATTTATGCATTTCTGATATTTCAGCTTGCAAACTAGCATAACTCAAGTCTGAAATACCATTAAAATACTCAACTGGTTGAAGATCATAAGAAAATTGATCTTTTGTGTATTCAATAATAGTCTTCGATAATTCTTGAATAATAGAATGATTGTTAGAACTAATTGCCGGATAATATGGTGGAGAGTAAAATAACACAATCATTGGTCCCAACTCACTACAAATCATCGAAATTTGATCTACTATTTCAATTGTTTGCTCTCTATTATCATTTATTGTTGAGTCATAAATAATAGATTTTTCAAGATTAGAAATATGTTCCTCGCTAGTTTTCCTACATGCATAATGTCTTAATTCCTCATATAAAAGGACACGAACTTTTGTAGACTCACTAGACGTTACATGAAAAGATTGATATCTCTCTTTAATGAACTTTTCTATCTTTAACGCTGCTAATTCAGCAATTTCTTTCATCTGATTCATTACATCTGATGCATTTCTTTGCATCAAAAGTACATTATACAAACTTACTGATCTATGAGGTATTTTTGTAGAGTAATCTTTTTTTAAGTCACGCTGTAATAATAATGTTGGAGGTGGACTCATTACTCCATTAACAGATTCACATAGATTCATATTCCATTCAATTTCTTGAGAAAGAACAGAGGACATCCATCCTGCATTTATACCTGATAATGGTTCGCCTACATGAGTTTCTTTTCCAAAACAAAGGGCAGCTGGCATTATTTTTCCTATTGAACCAGTATAAAAGTAAAAATTTTCGTCTTGAGGTACTTGAGAAAACATAGGCTCTGAATTTAAAAATAATGTATAGGTCAGCTGATGTTCTTTAGAAATGTCTAAAAGCTTAGGAATCACTTCGCGCATACCTGCAGAATTTACTTCCTCATCCGGAACAGTTACTAATAGTAAATTAATTTTCCATTCTTCACTCGCTGCTTTTTCAAGAAGAGACATATGCTGTACAAGCCCACATTTCATATCCATTGTGCCACGCCCAAAAAGCCATTCATTACTTTTTAAGTCTTCTCTAGCTTCAAGAGAAAGTTCATCGATTCTTTCATGAAGTGCTTTCGTTAATTCAATGGGCTGAAAGGCAAGATGATTTAAATCACCATAATCGTCTACATCCACAACATCGAAATGGCTAATCATAATTACTGTTTTAACAGCCTCTACATGTTTATAGAGGGCTGTTAATACAAATCTTTCATCTGTTGTTGGATGATTTTTAAGATGAGATGTATTTTCCTTAAAATATGGAATCTCTTTTAGTATTTGTTCAACTTTGAATGGAAATTGTTTTTCTGCATCCGATAAAGTGACACTTGGAATAGATACAAGTTTATTCAAAGTGGACAACAATTGCTCTGGTGATTGCATAAATAATGTATTTTTCATACATGAGACTCCCTTCCGTTATGACTTAATAGGAACTTTTCTATCCGATTAAGACCTTCTTCTAATAGTTCTATAGAATAAGCATAAGAAATTCTGATATAGCCTTCTCCATAACTTGTAAAAGAACTACCTGGGACAACGGCAACACCACCATTAAGAAGTAACTGGGTTGCAAAGGTGTGTGAATCCCGATAAAAAGATGGAATCTTCGGAAAAATATAAAAGCTACCACTAGGTTTTTCAGTATCCAAGCCTATTTGATTTAATCGTTGATACACATAATCTCGTCTTTTTACGTATTCTTCATTCATTATGAATGGATCATTACGTCCATACTTTAAAGCTTGTATGGCTGCATATTGACTTGTAATAGGAGCACAAACAACATTATATAAATGAACTTTTAACATTTGTGTAATGAGGAACGCAGGAGCGAGTATATAACCAATTCTCCAACCTGTCATAGAGTGAGATTTAGCTAAACCGTTTATTATAATTGTACGATCTCGTATCTCATCCATTGATGCAAAGGAAATATGTTTCTCTTCGTAAATTATTTCACTATATATTTCATCGGAGATAATGTATAAATCTTGATTTTCAAGCCAAACTGTCAAAGATTGCATATCTTCTCTACTTAGAGTAACTCCTGTAGGATTAGAGGGATAGTTAAATAGTATTGCTTTTGTTTTAGGTGAAACTACTTTTTGTAAATGAGCTATTGTTGGTTTAAAAGCACTTAATGAAGTATCTACTATAATAGGTTTGGCTCCACATAATTCAATGAGTGGAATATAACCTGGATATGCTGGGGCAAATACGACTACTTCATCACCTTCTTCAAGGATTGTACGAAATACTGTGTCAAGTGCTTCACTTGCACCAACTGTAATAAGAATTTCATCTTCTGCTCGATAGGAGAAGTTATATTGGTCCTCATAAAAAGATTGTACTTCCCGACGAAGAGAAAAAAGGCCAGCATTATGTGAATAGCTTGTCTGATCGGCATGAAGTGAAGAAATAGCGGCTTCTTTAATATGATTTGGTGTCGGAAAATCTGGCTGTCCGATTGTTAGATTGATAGCATCAGGAAAGTTCACGAGTTGATTAGAAAATTCTCTAATTCCTGGGATTTTTATTTTCATTACACGTGAGTTTAATGTTCTTGTCATATGTACGTACTCCTTTCATCGAAAATATGACGTTATTGTAAGAAGTTTGGTAACCATGTAGATAGTGCTGGAATAAATGTGATAATCAATAATGTAATAAGCATAGATAGTAAGAATGGTAATATACCAACTACAATTCTTTCTATACGAACACCACTAACACTAGAAGCAACAAATAAATTTACACCAAGTGGTGGAGTAATAAAACCTATTGCCAAATTCGCAACTAAAATAACACCGAAATGAATTGGATCTACCCCAACAGCAGTTACAATAGGTAGAAGAATAGGTGTTAATACAACTAAAGCAGATATTGTATCTATAAACATTCCAACAACTAATAAAAAAATGTTAATGACAATCAAAATCACAATCGGATTACTTGATAAATCCGTTATGAAACTAGCAATACTGTTAGGAATTTGTTCAAGTGTCATAATATAAGCAAAAGAGATAGACAATCCGACGATTATCATTGTTGTTGCATTAATGACAGTAGCTTCTCGAATACATTCATAAATATCTTTTATCGTCATTTCTTTATGTACAAATATTCCGATAATTGTTCCGTAAACGACAGCAACAACAGCTGCTTCTGTTGGTGAAAAAATGCCACCATAAATCCCTCCTAAAATGATGACTGGGATCATTAAAGCCCATTTTGCATCCCATAATGCCTTTAATACTTCTTTGAAGGAATAATTAACAGTTGTCTCAGGTTTGTAATTTTTTTTCTTAGAAATGATAAAAGAAACAGCCATTAGCCCAATTCCGATAAGTATTCCTGGAAGTATTCCTGCTAAGAACATGCCGCCAACAGAGACACCACCGATAACGCCATACATAACAAACGGAATACTCGGTGGAATAATTACACCAATCGAACCAGCGGCGGCAGTAATTGCAGCTGCAAATCCTTCATCATATTTCTTTTCTTTCATAGAAGGAATCATAAACGATCCAATAGCTGCAACGGTTGCTGGTCCTGAACCTGAAATAGCTGCGAAGAACATACAAGTTACTACAGTTACCATGGCAAGTCCCCCAACCATCCATCCAACAAGCATAGTTGCTAAGGTTAAGAGGCGTTTTGAAACTCCTCCTTTTCCCATTAAGATACCAGCTAGCATAAAAAATGGAATAGCTAATAAAGGGAAGGAATCAAGTGCTGTAAATGCTTTTTGTGTCATTATTGTTAATGGTAATGTCGTAGTAAAATAAATAGTTAATAGTGCAGAAGCACCTAAGGCAATTGCAATTGGCACACCAATTAATAGAAAAACAAAAAGTGATATAAAAAGTACGGCAACTGTCAAATCAAGTTCCCTCCTTCTTTTGAATTAGACGGTAACTTTCTCCAAATTATCCATAACTGTTGAATTAATCGAAGCGCCATTCCTAGACCACCCAAAGGAATTGCTAAAAATGGAATCCACATAGGAAGCTGCATAGCAGGAGTGAGTTGTCCATTTTTCAAACTGCTAAGAACTAGCTGCGTTCCAATCACAGCCAAGAATAATGCTAATAAAAACCAAACAATAATCGATAATGTTTCAAAAATTTTTCTACCTAACAATGAAAACAAGTTTACAAATGCTTCTATACGAATATGCTCTCTGAGTCGAACTGCATAACTAGCTCCGATCCAAACTTGCCAAATATGAATATAACGTGATAATTCTTCTGTCCAGCTAGGTGCTTCATTGAAAATATACCGACCTACAACTTGGATAAATATTAAAATAACCATCATTATCATTGTGAATACTAAGAAGATTTCTTCAATATACTTATCTTTCATTTTCATAGAATGTTCCTTTCTGAATTTTAATTGGTAGAGCAACTGAAGAGGTAATATTTTGTAGAAGAAAGCCTATTAACTAATATAGGCTTTCTTAAATTAATTATTTGTTCGCTTCAAGAGCTTTTGTTACAATGTCTTTTCCAATTTCTGAAGTATATTTATCATAGATAGCTTTTGAAGCTTCTCTGAAAGCATCTTTTTGATTATCTGTTAATTCATTAACTTTCATACCGTTTTCCTTTAGTTTATCTAGAAATTCAACATCTTGTTTTTGAGCAATTTCACGTTGTTCAGTTTGATAATCTTTTGATGCATCCATAACAATTTTTTGTAAATCTTCAGGTAACTTATTGTAAAAGTCATTATTCATTAATAGAATGGTAGCAGCGTACACATGTCCACTTAGAGTCAGATAATCTTGAACTTCATAGAATTTGTTTAAATAATATAATGAGATAGGACACTCCATTGCGTCATATGTTTTTTGTTGTAATGCTGTATATAATTCACCAAATGAGAATGGTGAGGCATTCGCCCCAAAAGATTTAAAAGTATCCGTATGTACAGGGTTTTCAAGTGTACGGAACTTCGATCCAGCTAGATCTGAAGGACTTTCAATCGGCCCTTTATTATTCGACATATGACGAAATCCATTTTCTGCGAACGCAAGTCCTTTTAAGTCGTTATTTTCAAGATCTTTTAATAAAAGCTGTCCTACTTCTCCATCTAGAGTTTTGTATGCTGCTTCATTTGAGTTAAATAGAAACGGAAGGTCAAAAACCATAAATTTTTTGTTGAAGGATGCGAGTGGAGCAACTGCTGGAATAGTCATTTCGATATTACCAAGCTGAACAGCTTCAATAGCTTCACGGTCAGAAGGATATAGAGAACCGTTTGCATAGATTTGGACTTCAATACGTCCATTAGAGCGCTCTTCCACATTTTTCTTAAATGATAGTGCAGCAACATGAGTCGATTGTTCTTCAGGAACTAGATGAGCTATGCGAATGACATACTTTTCGTTGCCTTTATTTTCTCCATTTTTCGTTTCTCCACTCGAATTTGTACTAGAAGGTCTTCCACATGCACTTACAAGTAATACAACAATTAACACTAGTAAACCTAAAAGCTTTTTCATAAATAATCCTCCTATTTTAAGTATGTTTGAATACGCTTGCCAATTTCATGAATGTGATATTCCATATTTTGTTTAGCACATGAAATATTTATATTTTTTAAAGCATTGACAATTAATTTATGTTCTTCTACAGCATCATAAGCGCTAATTGGGAGTGTATGAGATAACAAAAGGAACGCTCTATTTACGCCATTATTTAAATCTTTAATTAATTCAACAAATTTTTTATTTTTATTTTTGCTAGCAAGAAGTAAATGAAATTTAAGATCTAAATCAATAAATGTTTGATAGTTTATGTCTTTAATAGTTTGTTCTTGCTGTTCAATACACTCTTCTAATTCGAGAATAAATGGCTCATCGATATATGGTTCGATCATTTCAAGATTATGAATCTCCATTATTCTCCTTACTTCTAACAATTCCAATGCTTCTTCTAAAGTGAAAGAGGCAACAATTGCTGGTCTTCCTTTTTTCATATAAATTAATCCTTCGTTTGCTAGTCGCTGAAACGCTTCTCGTAAAGGTGTTCGACTTATACCCAAATGTTTAGCAATCTTTTCTTCTGGTAAAGCGTCACCAGGATGTAAGTCGCCAGATATTATAGACAGTTTAATAATGCTATATGCTTGTTCTCCTAGCGATTTTTCTTTTTCAATCTTTTTCATTATATTCCTCCGATATACAAAATTGTATACTGTATACAGAAATGATAATATTTGGTATATTAAAAGTAAATAGTTTTTTGAAAAATAAAATAATTATAAGATAGAGGTGTTTAACTTGTATCAAAGACTTGTTGAAATCCTTGGTCATGAAAAAGTGAGTAAGAATGAAACACAACTATATCAACATAGTAAGGATGAATCCTATCATCCAGCAGTGGAACCAGATTTAGTAGTTTTTCCTTCTAGTAGAGATGAAATTATAAAGATCGTTTGTTTGGCAAACGAGAAAGGAATACCAATAGTTCCATATGGAGCGGGTTCAGGACTTGAAGGACAAGCTATCCCAATAAAAAAAGGTATTAGCATTAATTTTCAAAATATGGATCAAATCATTTCTTTTCAGCCTGATGACTTATTAGTTACAGTACAGCCTGGAATTACTAGATTACAACTGAACCACATGTTGAATAGACATGGACTCTTTTTTCCAATCGATCCAGGTGCAGATGCTACAATTGGAGGAATGGTAGCTACAAATGCAAGTGGAACTGCTGCAGTAAGGTATGGAACAATGAGAGATCAAGTCTTAAATTTAGAGATTGTTTTACCAAATGGAAAAGTTATAAAAACGGGTTCCAAGGCGAAGAAATCATCCTCTGGATATCACCTAAATGGTTTATTTGTTGGTTCAGAAGGAACTTTGGGTATTTTTACAGAAATCACTTTGAAACTGCATGGAATTCCAGAAGCTATTTTAGCTGCTCGATGTTCTTTTCCGAATATTTCCTCGTGCATTCAAGCTGCTCAGTCGATATTAAAAGCAGGAATTCCTATTGCTCGTATGGAACTGGTTGATCATATCAGTATGAAAAAAGTTAACGAGTACAGTGGAACGGATTATCCTATTTCGTCTTCCTTGTTTTTTGAATTTCACGGAAATGAAAGTGGAATTGTAGAGGATTCTGCTTTAGTCAAAATGATTACTGAAGAATTTGGTAGTAAAGACTGGATTTGCGAGACTGATTCTAAGGAAAGAACTCTTCTATGGAAAGCACGTCATGATTTAGCGTATGCTTTTAGACATCAAAATGCTCAATTTAAGGTAGGAGGCACCGATGTTTGTGTTCCAATTTCGAAATTAGCTGAAATTGTCGTTTTTGCAAGGACAATCATTGATGAAGCTGGATTAGAGGGAGGAGTACTTGGACATATAGGTGATGGAAATTTTCATACGATAATAGTGTACGATCCAAATGATTTAGCACAAATTAAAAAGATGGAAGAGATTGATGAAATGATTGTCAATTTGGCCCTTTCATACGGAGGTACATGTACAGGTGAGCACGGGGTAGGTTTGGGTAAAAAGAAGTTTCAAAAACAAGAACACGGTAATGCACTTGAACTTATGATTGACATAAAGCAATTAATTGATTCTAATAATATCATGAATCCGGGGAAAATCTTACCTACATAAAGCTATTAATAAATTACAAAATGAGAATAAGCTTAGAAGTAAAATTTCCCCTTAAAATAGAAAGTGTAAAAAGATAAACCTAGATAAAACTTTATATTTAGAAAAGTGGTTGCCTTACAATTGCAATACTAAAAATAACTTCTTACAAGTGCTTCTCATAGCTCCACTTTTCTTTTTTTTTGATAGAGTTAGCACAATGTTCTAATCCTTTCGGAAAAACCCGAAAACATTAGTTGTTTCAACTATATTAGTGAAAGCTTTTGGATCGACTTCTTTAATTACTCTCTCTAAATCATATAATTCATAACGAGTGATAACCATCATAAGCATATCCTTCTCTTCGTTCGTAAAGGCTCCTTTTGCGGGAATCATTGTAATTCCTCGAACCATTTTTGAATGAATAGCTACTTTCATTTCTTCTGCTTTTTTCGTCACAATGAACACAGTTAATTTTTCATGACGTGTATGAATAGCATCGATTACTCGCGTTGTTACGTATAACGCTACAAGAGTGTATAATGCCTTCTCGGCTCCATATAAAACACCAGCCGTTACAATGATCATTCCGTTAATGAGAAATAAGTAAGAACCTATTGGCTTATCCTTCATTCTAGAAAGCACCATCGCAATAATGTCCATTCCACCTGTTGATGCACCATACTTCAATGTAATTCCTACTCCTGCAGCACCAATAACCCCACCAAAAACAGCATTCAAAATAATATCTTCTGAATATTGATGAATTGGGATAAGTTCAAGAAATAATGACATTAGCAAAACGCTTAAAAAGCTGTAAAAAGTAAAGGATTTCCCTACCTTTTTCCAAGCTAAAATCGTTACTGGTACATTTAATGCAAAAAGCAATATCCCTGTAGAAAGCGTAAACGGTGTAAAGCTTTCCACAATCTTTGAAACTAATTGAGCGACTCCAGCAAAGCCACTCGCATAAACATTAGCCGGTATTAAAAACCAATTTAGAGCAATGGCATTTAACAGTGCCCCAATAGCGACTATAATTAATTTTTTTGCCTCTCTTTGATACAAAACAGTTCCTCCATTTTAATATGTATTAATAAGTAAAACATACGCACCTTCTTATGTAATAAGTTGAAGTACTAACAATTTTCAAGATGTTTTTGCTTTCTTATCTGTTTTAAATAAATACATTCATTTTCTTCTTATTATTTTTCATGTTACAGCATTAAATGTAAACAACATTCTTTCATAATATTTTTACCAATGATAAACTAAATACAGAACTTATTTATAATATTACATGATATAAGTACATTTCAAAAAAAACTATTTTTAAGAAGGTGAAATTGTGAAAATACATATTTTAGCTGATAGTGCTAGTGATTTACCTTTATCTTTTATAACAGAAAATCACGCAACATTCATTCCATTAAATGTACATCTTGAAGGTAAAGATTATGAAGATGGAATAACAATACAAAGTAAACGTGTTTACGATGCAATGAAAAATGGAGCTGCTCCAAAAACTTCGCAAGCATCCCCTGAATTTTTCCAAAAAACGTTCATTGAACTAGCTAAAACTAAACAACCTGCTGTTTATATCGCCTTTTCCTCTGAACTCTCAGGAACCTATCAAACCGCTGTTATGATTAAAGAACAAGTCCAAGAGGAATATCCAGATCTTGATTTAGAAATTATCGATACGAAATGTGCTTCGTTAGGCTGTGGCTTAGTTGTAAAAAGAGCCATTGAATTAGCAAACTCAGGTGCTTCTAAAGAAACAATTGTTGAACAAGCAAAATTCTATTCACAACATATGGAGCATCTATTTACAGTAGATAATCTAGAATATCTAGCAAGAGGTGGACGTATTTCAAAGACTTCAGCATTTGTGGGTGGACTTTTAAATATAAGACCACTTCTTCATGTAGACGATGGCAAATTGATACCTTTAGAAAAAATCCGTGGTAAAAAGAAATTGATTAAGCGCACATTAGAAATCATGAAAGAACGTGGTGTACAGCTAGATAAACAAACCATTGGAATTAGTCACGGTGACGATTTACAATCAGCTATGGAATGGAAAAGTGAAATAGAAAAAGCATTTGGCACAACTTCTTTTGATATTGAATTAATTGGCTCTACGGTAGGATCTCATGCAGGACCAGGAACAATCGCCATTTTCTTCTTAAATCGTTTGCCAGAACAAGCTTAATATACATACTTCCTTTCAAAATGATAAACACTATGAAGGATAATCATTTGAAAGGAGTAAATATATTGGCTAATACGAAAGATAATAACAAAAAAGCAAAAGACCATAATGCTCGAAATGCAGCTAGAAATGAACAAGTAGATCAAAATTTCAAAGCAGGTAAACATCAATATTCTAAATCAACAGATCATTTATAAAATAACATAATGTAGAGGCTATCTGAAAAATGATTTATTATCACTTTTCAGTGGCCCCTACGTTTTTTGAATCCGTTTATTCTTATTCCACATAAAATATAAAAGTCATTACTTAATCTACAACCATATATTGATTGACAGGTCGACCTATACCACCATATTCCATGACGATTTTTACTTTATGTTGCTTTTCTAAGTAGTCCAAATATCTTCTTGCTGTAACACGTGCTAAACCAACACCTTTAGAAACTTCTTCAGCTGATACTGGCTCGGTTTGTAAGCTAATAAAAGTAACCACTTTTTCAAGTGTTGTAGGATTCAACCCTTTCGGTAATTCTAAAGCTACTTGATTATCCTGATTTACACGTGGATGATGTAAAATATGATCTAACTCTTCTTGTGTCAGTTCATCCTTATTCAGCAATTGTTGTTTATACGTATAAAAGCTATTAAGTGCTTGTTTCACTCTTTCTAATGTAAATGGCTTCATAATATAATCAAATACACCAAAATGGAGAACTCGCTGAACGGTTTTCATATCATTTGCCGCTGTAACGGCAATGATGTCTACTTTGTTTTGATCTTGTCTAATCTTTTCTATTGTTAGCAAACCGTCCTGTTCAGGCATAAAAATATCCATGAAAACCAGATCCGGTTTTAGTTCCCCAATTTGTTTTATTCCTTCTACGCCATTACTAGCAAATCCAATTACTTCAAAGCCCTTTACTTGATTTATAAATTGACGGTTTACCTCTCTAACCATCGGATCATCATCTACTAGTAGCACTGAAATCATTTCCACATTCATCACCCCTACATGTCAAAAGTAATGAGAAAGCTCGTTCCTTCATTTGGAATGCTGTCTACCTCGATTGTTCCCTTGCCTTTTTTTACAATCTCGTTGATTAAATATAGTCCTATTCCTCTTTCGATTCCTCCTTTAGTTGAAAAACCTTGCTTAAATATTTGTTGAACTGTTTGTTCATCCATTCCGATTCCATTATCCTCTACTAACAAAGAAAGTAATGCTTCATCCTGATCAATGCTAATAAATACTTTTTTATCTTCAATTGTAGTTGTTTGAAAAGCATCAAATGCATTGTTTATTAGATTTCCAATGATAATAACAAAATCATGCTGATCTAGATTCTTTGGAAAACTTGTTAATTGACTATGCCTATCTATTTCGACCTTAATGCCTAATTCTTTTCCGTGTCCGATTTTACTTAAAAGCAATCCCGACAGATTATCATCTTTTATTTTTTCGTTTAAAAATTTCGTTAATTCCTCTTGTTCTTCTTTAACCTGAAAAATATATTCCAAGGCATGATCATAATTTCCTAATTGTAAAAGTCCAGCAATTGTATGTAGCTTATTTTTATGCTCATGATTTTGTATTCGTAACGCTTGTACAAAAGCCTTAACTCCCGTTAATTCCTCAGCAAGCTTTTTCACTTCTGTTCGATCTTGGAATACTGCAACTGCCCCAACCGTTCTATTATTGACTTCGATAGGGATACGGTTACTAAGAATATTATGATTATTAATTTGAAGTTCTTTATTATAAATAGGATAATTATAATCTAGTATTTCTGGTAAACGTGAATCAGGTAGAATCTCGTAAATAGACATACCAATTAAATCTCCCTTTTGATTTACACCTAGTATTTTTTTTGCTTTATTATTAAAGATTGTTACTTTTAAATGATTGTCAATTGCAATAATCCCTTCATGCATTGCGTTAAATGTTTCGTTTCTTTCAACATATATTTTGGCAATTTCATGAGGCTCAAGTCCAAACATTTGCCTTTTCATATGTCGAGCTAGACTCCAGGCTCCCCAACCACCAAAAATTAAAGAAAACATAGTAGTAATCAGAATTTCTTTTTTGATACTCATGATTATCTCCCATATCGTTGGTAATAAATACCCGCAAACAACAACACCAATCTGTTTATGTTGTTCATCAATTATTGGAACGAAAGCTCGCACTACCGTACCAACTTCCCCTTTTGCTTTTGATGTATAAGTATGCTCAACAAAAGCAGCACTTTCATCCGCTGTTTTTGATTTTGTTCCGATCATTTTTTTCACTGGATGTGAGAGACGGATTCGATCCATATTTAAGACTACAATGTAATCTGCTTTGTTAATGACTCGAATTTTTTCAACTATTGGATTAATGTTATTTTCGCCAACTGAGCCTTCTTTCAAATACTTCTGTACTTCAGGTAATTCAGAAACAGTTCGAGCCATCAACATGGCTTGAGTACTCAGCTCTTTTTCCTTTATATCAAGTACATTTCCTAAAACAAATATACCTGCAACTAAAAATGAAAAAGCAATGACGAAGAAAGTAAGGGCCATTATCTTCCAGTTAATCGAAATTCTTCTCATGCTCATTAATCCTCTCTTATCATGAAGTAGACGTTTTCATTCATTGTAACACTTAAAAACATGATAGAATATTAAGAAGATTAACATTATACGGAGTGAATGAATATTGAAATACTTTATGGCAACATCCTTCTTCGTCATACTCATACTTCTTGTATATATTGGTTATAAACAAGACATCGTAAAAAAGACAGACATTCCTGTTGATTATGAACAGGCAGGATTACATGAACAAATTGTCATCCGTTTCAGCCATGTAGTCGCTGAGAATACACCAAAAGGTTTAGCCGTAAGTAAATTTGCTGAACTAGTTGAGAAAAAAACGAATGGCAAAATAAAGGTCGAAATTTATCCAAATAGTATGCTTTATTCTGATAGCGAAGAAATGAATGCACTGCAACATGGAGACATTCAAATGATTGCCCCTTCTATCTCTAACGTAACAGAAATGATTCCTGAATGGCAGGTACTTGACCTTCCTTACCTCTTTAATAGCTATGACGACATTCATAAATTTTTCACTGGAGATGTCAGCAAGAAACTATTAGATATGTTGGAAAATGAGAATATAAAGGGTTTAGCACTCTGGAGTAACGGGTTTAAGCATATGACATCTAACAATAGACCGCTTATTAAACCAGAAGACTTTAAAAATGTACATATAAGAACAATGTCTAGCCAAATGCTTCAAGAACAATATCAATTATTACAGGCGAAACCTGTTGATGTTTCTTTTGACCAAGTATATTCATCCTTAGAAAAGCATCAAATCGAAGCAGGAGAAAATACGAGTTCAAATATATATTCAAAAGGCTTCTATAAAGTACAACAATATATGACCTTAAGCTATCATGGATTTTTAGGATATGCCGTCATGATGAATGAAGACTTTTGGAACAGTCTTTCAAAAGAGCTTCAAAATCAACTAATAGAGACACTCAATGAAACAACTTTATGGAATTTAAAAGTATCTGAACAAATGAATAAAGATAGTTTAGAAAAAATTCTACAAAATTCCGATATCAATATAATTACACTAACCGACAAGCAAAAAGAAGCTTGGACCAAAAAATGGTCTCCGTTGTATAGTCATTATCAAACTGAGATCAACTCACACTTAATTAAAGATATCCAAAAAGAATTGAAATAGGAGATACATCATGGAGAGCCACTTCGTATGGCAATGCCGTTATGACCTATACCATGTAAAATCCCCATTCAGTATACACAAGCTTATTAGAAGGTTGCGTTTTGACATTCTAATAGGCTTGTCTTATGTCCTCAAAGACGTTTGGCGCTTAAAATAGACAACAAAACATTCTTCAAAACTATATCGTTTCTAACCAGTACTTTTTTCCATCAAAAAGGCTGCTCTGATAACTATAATCAAAGCAGCTTTATACTATTTCTCTTTCATATTATTGACGAACAACAATTACGTCACAATTAGCGTGACGAACAATGTATTCAGAAACACTTCCTAATACAAAACGTTCTGCTGCATTCAATCCTTGTGCTCCACAAACAATCAAATCGATTTCATGTTTTTTAGCAATTGTTTTTACTAGTTTCACTTTAGGAGAGCCAAATTCTATTTCTGTTATAACTTGATCTAAGCCTGCATCAATGGCTTCTTGTTTATGTACATCTAAAAGTTTTTCTCCGTATTTCCTACAAGATTCCAATATTGATTTATGATATCCTTCCATTCCAGGAGATGTAACAGGGTCTACCACATTTGCAATAATCAATTTCGCATGATTTCTCAATGCAATATGAATCGCTTTTTGAAAAGCTTTATTAGATACATCTGAACCATCCACTGCAACAAGTATGTTCTTATACTGTTCACTCATAAACTTATCCTCCCATTCTATTAACTATCTAAATTTCCACTTTTTTAAATATTCATCTCTATTATACGATACTGTTGATTTTTTAATAGACAAAATAGACAGAAATCCGTGAGACTCCTATGGGAGAAGCAATAAAGACAATGCCCACAGTGTAAATGAGCAAGGATGCTAACAAACGCCCATGAAAAGCGAACGGATTGGAGTCAAATCAACAACGAACTATAACAAAACCAAATATTTAAAAATGTACTTACCTACTCTTAGATTATGAAACTTTCTATTCATGACCAAAAAGACCAAAAAGACCTTTATAACCATAATAACACAGAACTATTTTTTTCAGCTATTATATAACAATAATATGAAAGCGGTAACAGT
Organism: Bacillus massilioanorexius; assembly: GCF_902374955.1. Lineage (GTDB taxonomy): Bacteria > Bacillota > Bacilli > Bacillales > DSM-1321 > Bacillus_AD > Bacillus_AD massilioanorexius. The sequence continues at coordinate 12,239 of NZ_CABKRX010000113.1, read as the reverse complement.
CATAACGAAAAGAGGGGTTAACTTTGAAGATAAACTTCAAAAATCTTACAGTACAAGTTATTACAGGTATTCTTGTTGGTATTTTAGTAGGTGCTATCTTCCCAGAATTCGGTGCACAACTGAAAGTATTAGCCGATATCTTCATTAAGTTAATAAAAATGCTGATTGCTCCAATTATCTTCTTAACTGTAGTAATCGGAATTGGCAGTATGGGAAATCTAAAAAAGGTTGGAACTATCGGGGGAAAAGCATTAATATATTTTGAAATTATTTCTACTATTGCATTAGCAATTGGTATTATCGTAGTTAATATTATTCAACCAGGTAAAGGGTTAAACACAGACAATATTAGTGGAGGAGACATTTCTCAATATACTCAACAAGCTGCTGAAAGTGAGCATGGATTTGTAAACTTTATTATGAGCATTATTCCAGAGAATGTAATTGGTGCTCTTGCTAGCGGACAATTACTCCCAGTTCTCTTCTCTGCTGTTTTATTCGGTCTTGCAGCTGCTTCTATTGGTGAAAAAGCAAAACCGGTTATTACATTCTTTGAAAATGTATCAGAAATATTCTTTAAAATAGTCAATATGGTTATGAAGCTGTCACCACTTGCTGCTTTTGGCGCAATGGCATATACAATTGGAAACTTCGGAATTGAATCTCTTATTAACCTTGGTAAGCTTATGGGATCCGTCTATTTAACAATGTTCCTATTCATTTTTATCGTTTTAGGTAGTATTGCAAAATTCTTCGGTTTTAACATTTTTAAATTCATTGCTTATATTAAAGAAGAAATCCTATTAGTTCTTGGAACATCTTCTTCTGAATCTGCTTTACCAGGTATTATGAAACGTTTAGAAAACTTTGGATGCTCAAAGCAAGTTGTTGGATTAGTTGTCCCAACTGGCTACTCATTTAATCTTGATGGCACCTCCATTTACTTATCTATGGCTGCTATATTTATTGCACAAGCATATGGTGTTGACCTAACTATTTGGCAAGAAATCTATTTATTAGGGGTTTTAATGCTAACATCTAAAGGGGCCGCAGGTGTTACTGGATCTGGGTTTATTACATTAGCTGCTACGTTAGCAGCCTTCCCTATGATTCCTGTAGAAGGTATTGCTCTTTTATTAGGTGTTGACCGATTCATGTCAGAAGCTCGCGCAATTACTAATTTAATTGGTAACAGTGTAGCAACAGTAGTTGTATCAAAAATGGAAAACGAATTTAATCCAAATCCACAACCTACTGTTGATCAACCAAAGAATGAAACGGAAATAATAAATACACCTTCAACTGAAGCCAGATCTTCTTAATATATAAAAAGGAGCTGTCTGAAAAGTAATTTCTGATCACTTTTCAGACAGCCCCTACGCTTTATATGGCGTTTTTTTAAAAATTGTTAGTGTATTTTATATTTCTTTAACAAAGCTGATGTTATACGTTTTACATAGCGACCGACATCATTTTAAATTTTTTACAAACAATAGAAAGATCGTTCTAATCATAAAAGATCTCTTAAATTATTTTAAGTCTTTGTTGTACTATAACTTATGAATTTCTATTAGAACGTTTCATTACGAGAAAGATGAACAATGCAAATACAACCCATACAGCAATAATGGCAGAAATATATCCAATTTTAATACCTGTTTTGTCTGCGAGAGCATAAATCTCTGCTTTTTCTCGATCGATTACGATTTCATATTTTCTATCATCCTCACGTACTAAATCTCCTGCTAATAAACCTCGTAATTCTTTATTGTTCTCTATTAGCTCGCTACTTAAAGTAACGTTTTGAGTTTTTGATGTATTATTTATTACAACTACTATCACTTCATTTTTGTACATTCTTTTATAAACAGCTAAACCATCTTCTTGAAATAGAAGTTCGAAAGTGCCTCTAGTTAAAGCAGGTAATTGTTGTCTGAGCTCACCTAATTTAGTCATATAATCTATTAATTCTTTATCTGCCTTAAATCCCATTAATCTATTATTATCAGGAACGTCACCACCATCAAGTGCAATTTCTGAACCATAAAATATAAAGGGAATTCCCGGTGTGGTATATGAATAAGTAAGAGCTAATTTCCATCTTGTACCTGGATTTTGTTTATGATCAACTATATCTCTTGTAAATCTAGGTAACAATTGGTCATCTAGTACAGTTGCATTTTGATTTGAATCTTCATAGATTTCTATACTTTCTTCAGTAGTTTTTAAAGCTGCATTCATATTCACATCTACCTTGCTAAATGCATCTCGTTGAAAAGAAATTAATGGTGAATTCACCATGCCATCAAATCCAAACTTCTGATAAGTAGCAGTTTGATTTAATTGCTTAGAAGATGTATTTCCCACGATAAAGAAATCAGTCTTCACAGCCTTAATTTCTTTTGAAAATTCCATCCAAAATTCTTGTGGAACATCCATAACATTGTTTATATAATATCCATCGATGTTGGTTTCGTTAATCCACCATTTAGCAACATCCACTACATACTTTTGTACTTCAGGATTAGAATAATTTAGCTTTGTATTTTCCATTAGCCAATTCTTCTTCGTAGCATCTTTTGTCCAAGCATGCTTTGCGCTAACTGAATCAGCCACAAACTCTATCATTATCTTTAAATCACGTTTATGTGCTTCCTTCACAAGCTTTTTAAATGTATTTAAACTGCCAAAATGCTCTTCCGTTTTATAATAATCTATTACTTTTTGACCTTGATAGCTATTTTCTTCATTATCAAAAATAGATGACAAAGAAATCGTCGTAAAACCTAATTCCTTTAAATAATCAAGTTTATCAATAATACCTTGGAAGTCGCCACCGTTATATGCATATAAATCTTGAGTATTTACTTTATTGTCATTTTTAGAATCACCATTAAAAAAACGATCCACTAATATGGAATAAACTGTTTCATCCTGCCATAATCTTTCTTCTTTTTCCAGTGCTTGAACTGGTAAGCAATAGAAAAGAAGAAATGGAACAAGTAACACATATAACACCTTTTTGTTCAACTTCCGCTCCCCCTGTTCATTATCTACTACGCTTTTAAGATTATCTCTTTAAAGTGGGTATCGTCAAACAATAAAATAGTTAAATATGGGTTTTTATAATAATTTTGTCATTATTTCATTAAATTGACTCTTTTATATATTAAATCGTAATTGATCGGAAGGTGCAGAACTACTGACCGTTCCACGTAAAGCAAGCATCCTGTAGCGGGGAAAACTTACGAAATAAAAAAATCTTGTTGTAAAATGATTCGTTGAATAAAAACTAGAGTCGAAATGAAATAACTCTATACCCAAAAGAAAAACTACTTCTTTTGTTTTACGTCTAGACATATCCCAAATCATTTTGATTGCATATTATTACTAATTTTTTTATTAAAAAACTCATTGCATCTCTTCCTTAATCATAATAATATGAGTAAATGTGGATTCATCCACACACTAATAAAACATACATTTTCAACCTATCCAATAACCATATTCATCAAATTTATTCTTTCCTATTCATCAAGACAGTACATTTTCAAGGAGAAATATATGACCATTAATAATCATAAAAACTTATCTTTATTCTCATTGACTTGGCCATTATTTATCGAATTCTTCCTTTATATGCTTATGGGGAATGCCGACACGTTAATGCTTAGTTTATACTCTGATAACTCAGTTGCTGCTGTTGGAGTATCAAACCAAATTTTATCACTCGTTATAGTCATGTTTGGTTTTATTGCAGCTGGTACAGCAATCCTAGTCGCTCAAAATTTAGGAGCAAAAAATCCATTGGCTGCTGCACAAATATCTGTTATTTCCTTAGTAACCAATTTATTATTTGGATTAGTATTGAGTATCTCTGTCTTCTTAGCTAGCCGTAATCTCTTGCAACTAATGGATTTACCTCCGGAATTAATGGGCGAGGCCGACTCTTACTTAAGTATTGTTGGTGGATTTTCTTTCATGCAGGCAATCATTATGACTGCTGGGGCTATTATTCGAAGCTACGGCTTTACTCGTGATTCTATGTTTGTCACAATTGGAATGAATATATTAAATATTATAGGAAACTATTTATTTATTTTTGGACCATTTGGATTCCCTGTTCTAGGAGTAGAAGGTGTTGCCATTTCAACTAGCTTCAGTAGATTCATAGGTTTTGTCGTTATTATGATTCTATTAGTAAAACGCATCCCTCAAAAACTAGAATTTTTCAAAGTGTTTAAAATGCCATTTGTTCATTTAAAAAACCTATTAGAAATCGGTATACCAGCAGCTGGTGAACAGCTTTCTTATAATGGTTCTCAAATGGTTATTACATTTTTCATTACATCACTTGGTACAGAAGCTTTAACTACAAGAGTATATACGACAAATTTAATGATGTTTATCTACCTATTTGCTATAGCACTAGCTCAGGGAACCCAAATCTTAATTGGCCATCAAATAGGAGCAAGACAGTATAACGAAGCCTATAGTCGTTGTTTAAAAAGTCTACGACTGTCTATTCTAATATCCTTTCTTTGTGCGCTCGTCTTTGCCATCTTCTCAAAGCCTTTGCTTTCAATCTTTACAGACAATCCAAGCATCTTGCTTATCGGAAGCCTCTTAATGTGGATGACGATTATATTAGAGCCTGGCAGAGCCTTTAATATTGTTATCATTAATTCATTACGTGCTACTGGCGATGTACGATTCCCGGTAATCGTTGGCATTCTATCGATGTGGGGTGTTTCTGTAACGCTGTCATACTTCCTTGGTATTTATCTTGGTTGGGGATTATTCGGAATATGGATAGCCTTCATAGCCGATGAATGGCTACGTGGAATTCTGATGCTTCATAGATGGAAATCTAAAAAATGGATGAAAAAGAGCTTTATTCATCCGAAGCAAGAACCATTGTCAGAACAAAATATTGAACAGGTGAGTTAATATGAAAGGAGCCTCGCAAAAATGATTAAAATCACTTTTGCGAGGCTCCTAAGCTTTATATGGCGTACTTTTTTGAAAGGCTTTGTTCTAAAAGATTGTTGCTCTAATACATTTTGTTCTTATTAAACTAGGCAGGTTAGCGGAAGAAAGCTTACTTTTTGATTTACAAAATGTTACAATTAAATTAATTCTAATAGCTTGTTTATCAGGTAATGAAGACGATAAGGAGTGATTCATATATTAAAGTTTATTGACGATTTAGCAGGAGGATTTTATGACTTTCTGAAATTTATTATTACAAGTCTTTGTTACTTTTTTATAGGAATGTTAATTGTTGGTCTTCCACTTTATCTCATCGTCTTAGCATTTGAATACTTTGGATAGCCTAATTAATATTTTTCCTATACGCCCTCTTTAAGAAGCTATAACTATGCTTCTTTTTCTTTATTCAACAAAAGGGGCAGCATTCCTGTAATGAATAATGAACTGATTATTATGCTGATATCAAGGTCTGGAACAGCTCTTTTTTGTTATGCAACTATCGGTGCAGGTTAATTGAAGAAGGAGTTTTAAAGAATTAATGCTCCAACCAGCATCAATCATGTTTCTATAAGTAGAGGGAGAACAGTTTAGTTTACGGGCTTTAAATCTCACAGATGCTTTCGTTCTACCTCGGCTACCTCTAGTATTCTAGAGTCAAAAGAAAAAGGTCAATCAATATTTCTTCATGACTAATGTGTACTGTCCTTGTTCGTTCTTTAGCTATTGATAATGGACAAATTTTTTTATTGTAATTTGATTATACCTTCTAGAATCACTATACAATTTTATGGACTTAAGTTTTTAAAGGTACCTCTTCTTTTAATTTTTTTATTGAATGTGCTGCAGTAAAAGATTTAAAGATAAAAATCGCCATTACTGGAATTGGTATAACAACAACTAAAAATAGAAATTTAAGCGGTATTAATTTAGCTAATATTCCCGCAAGCGCATATCCAAATGGCATTAAGACATTATTTATAGCAAAGAAAGCACTAATTTCTCTACCTCTATGTTCTGGAGTTGTTTGTTGTTGCAGATGTGTTTCTAAATATACATTAAGAATGCCACTTGCTAATCCAGCTAAACCTAATAAGGTAATAGCTATATAAATATTTTCAGTAAAACCAAGAGGTCCTACAAGTAAGGCTAATGATAAAGTTAAACAAACGCTTAAAGGTTTGATATTCTGAACTTTCAATATAAATACAACCAGAATAGCGCCTAAGAAAGATCCAACGGCCCAAAATGTTTGTAACATTCCACTTACCCATTCGTTATTTTTCAATAAAAATGTACTCCAAATAGCTAAATAAATTGAGAACCCACTAAATAATAATTGTTGAATAGATGTGCCATATAATAATGTGCGTAGCGGTTTATTATTTTTAATTCTACTAAAACCAGAAAATAAGTTAGTTGCACTAAAATTAATATTTTTATCTTTATTTTCATAATCATTTAAGAAAAACTTTAAAAATGCTGAGATTGCAAATAAAATTCCACAAGTTATCCATACACCACTAATTTCTATAGAATATACTAGAAATCCAGCGATAGCTGGGGATATTAAGTGAGAAATTTGACTTAGTGATTCTTGAAATCCTAGTGCTCGGTTTAATTGTTCTTCTTTTATTGTTTGTTGTATAAGTGATCTTGCGGCAGCATCAGTTGAACCTAATCCAGCAGAAATAATTATACGACTTAATAAAACAATTAATCCTGATTGAAAATTTGCAAATTCTGAAAAAAACACTAAAACAATGAACATAAAACATAATGAGCTATCTACAATAGCTAATAATCTCCCCCTATGAAAACGATCTGATAACCATCCAGATATAGGCGAGAGAAATAAAGTAATGGCTGCCCCAATAGCAATTATAGTACTTCCAGTTAATAAATTTTCTCCCTCACTTAATGTCCACCAAATAAGAGAATAGAAAAATAGATTAGAACTAAATTGAGATAATAAAGTGCTAGACCACAATTTGAAAAAATCACCTTTTACTAACCAACTATATTTCAATGATTTCTCCTTTCTAATACATCAAAGCCGGGATATCCCCGGCTTTGATGTATTATTTAGTCTTCAAATTAAAGGCCGTTACTAACTGGTGTTAGACCATAAATAGTTTTTAATAGATCTGATGTTTCGTGAGTTGTTTTTGAATGATTTAGAGTCTCTTTATGTAGATGAAGTGCTGCCTCTACTAACTCTCTGGCAGGATTAGATACAGCTTTATATATACCACGTATATCATTATTATTTAAGCTTTCAAGACAATGTTTCTCAGCTTGAACAAATTGAAGGTGATCAATTACTTGAATACAATGCTCTATTCCTCTAACACGTGTTCTGAACATATCATCAAGGTGTTGATAATTATAGAATAGTTCTTCGTCAACTTCTTCAATTTTGGATGCTGCATTATACATTTCAAACTCTACTTTCAACATTTCTTCCAAGTCTTCTTTAGCATCGAATAAATATTGAAATGCTTTATTGATGGCTTTCTTTCCTTCAGAAATTTCAGCAAGCCAATAGTGTTGCCCTGCCTTATCAAATTGTGCGGTTCCTAGTAGATTTTTGCTAATGTTTCTTGAGTTAGTACTGCTAGCTCCTCTGCTCTAGCTTTTTGTATAGGTCCTGGAGGCCATTTACAAATATTGAATGCAATACCCATTATTGAATCAGCTCCTAATCTAATTAATAACTAACACAATAATAAAATACCATTTTTTAACAAATGTTATCAATAGGTTTTTAAATTTCAGTAAAATAGATACTGTTTTTAAGAATTTAATACCGAATATTTAGGTAGAAAGTATTAATTATCATAATAAAGTCTTTACATTAACAAATTTAATAAGTAGGTATTTAAATAGGATTCCCTTTTGTAGTATACATATGTATGGTCGTTTCCGTGACCTTATTTCCGTTCCCGATAGGTTTTAAGGCTAATATTGAAAATGTTATTCTTTCAATAAATATTATACCTCTTAAATCATTTATTTATAATATTAGTCAAATAGGTATCGCTTATGATGGCGATGTTCCATTTATGATTGGACAAATTGTGAGAAATGTAGGCAGCAATATTTTATTATTAATGCCATTAGGTTTTTTAGCACCAATATTATGGAAACAAATAAGGATTTTAAAAGTATTAACAAACTAAGTTTGTGAAAATATGTACTTAAACTATCTGGGGCGTTGATCCAATAAGGATTGACGCTTTTTTTATAAAGTGCTTATTGGACTATCGGGTCAGGTTAGTTTCATTAGAAATATAAACATTGGTACTAAAACAATTATTAAATCTGGCACTATTAAATTGTTTAAATTATCTATAAAATGTAAATATATTTAAATTAAATTAATACGAGGTAGGATGACTATGTATATACCTAAACATTTTGAAATCAACGATAGCAATATTATTTATGACTTTATTGAAAGGTATGGCTTCGCAACTTTGTTCTCTCAGCATAATGGAGAACCGTACGCTACGCACCTTCCATTATTATTAAGTAAAGATAAAAGCACTTTATATGGACATTTCGCACGTCCGAACAAACAGTGGGAAGATGCAGAAAACCAACAGGTTCTGGTAGTTTTCCAAGGTCCGCATTGCTATATTTCACCTTCTTGGTACGAAACAACTAAAGCAGTACCTACTTGGAATTATGTAGCCATACATTTATATGGAAAGATGGAGATTCTTGAAGATGACAAAGTGATATTCGATTCTTTAAATGAATCAGTTAACAAATATGAAAGTCCTGAAAGTCCATACAGTTTGAATGAAGTAGAACCCCGTTTTATTGAGGGAATGAGTAAAGGTATTGTAGCGTTCAAAATCAAAATCACAAAAGTTGAAGCGAAAGCTAAATTAAGTCAAAACCACCCTATGGAACGACAAAAGTTAATTATCGAGCAGTTAGAAAGAACTTCTAATCAAGATAATATCGAGATAGCATCTCTTATGAGAAAAAATCTTCAAAAATAATAGTCTACAACACTGTCTTATTGAGCTAATGGGTGCTAGAGCTGAAGATCAAGGCTACTAATAGACAGTCTTATTTTTGTTATCGCGCTAACGGGGCAGAATAGTTGAATAAGAAAAATGGTAAAAAATGTAATTTAGGGGTGGGAGAAACTCAACTTCTCTAGTATCTTAGAAGCTAAATGTATGTACCCGAATTTGAACTACAAAAGAACAAGTACATAAGCTAGTGTTGTTACACATAAAAAGGAGCTGTCATAGTTACAGCTCCTACGTAAAACATTATGGTAAAGTCACTTTAAAACCTTCATACATAATCGGCATCGGGAATTCTACTGTAGCAATCTTCAACTCTTCTTTCTTATCTACTTTAAATTCTTGCATATACAAATTGCCTTTAATACGTGTTGCATAAGGTTTTGTATCGATAGTTAAGTCGTTACCTTTCTTATCTTCTAACCAAATTCGATTCCCATTAAAGTTCCTATCAAATACAAACGCGCTTTTTACTTCAAAATACATAATTACTTTATCTTGTTCTCGCTCTATATCCGTAACTATAATTTTACCAATATCACCTTGATCTAATGTAATCGGCAGCTTTTCTTCATCTAAAGATGCGGTCACTTTTTGGTTTATCGTTTCAGATTCTAAAGGTATCATATAAGGAATAACGGTCACTTCTTTTATTCCTTTTTGTAATGGTGAATACGTGAATTGATAATTCATATGCTGTGTTCCGTCAATTTCTTCTCCAGAGCCACTACCAGATTGAATTGTTAAAGCCTCCCCATTTTCATCAATAATATTAAAATGTAACTCATCTCTGTCGGAAGATTCAATTATATCAACTGATAGATCTGTCCCCAAAGATCCAAATTTTAAAGAATTTATCGTTACTTTTTTCCCGTTTATAATTTTTGTTTCATCAGGTTTAACAACCTTTAAACCATTTACCTGACTGACTGGAAATTCAAACTCCCATTTTCCAGATATTAAACCGACGCTATCAAAAGAAACACTCATTGTGAAATTCTTTGGTAACTCCTCAACTGGATTTATATCCATAACACCAGCATAATGTTGAGGGTTGATGAAATTACCTGAATATCCAGCACTAAAGTTAATTTCTTTGCCATTAATACGAATTGTAGGCTTTTCTAATTCACCTAGAGCTAATAAAGATTTATGTGAATAACTTAAGCTCAATCGAGTTCCATCATAAAAAACTTCATTAATTGTTAAGGTAATACCATTATCTTTTTGAGTTTGATTAACCGTTTCAAACAAACCGGTTTTTCCTGCAATTTCTAAACCTTCATCACCTACATCTCCGAACAGAAAACCAATAACAGGTATTTGAGATACGACATTAGCCATAACTGGAGACACATAAGCCGAACCTATCAATACGCCAAACCCTATCGTAGCAGCCATAGCAACATATCTTACAATTTTTCTTTTTGACTTTTTAGGTGTGATGTTATTCTCATTAATCGTATTTTTAATAATATCATCTAGCTTATGTACAGGGACATTTATTGAATCAATTTCTGTTTTGATGTTATTATAACCTTCTTTCATTTGCATAATCCTCCTTCATTTTATCACGTAAGATTGAAATGGCTCGGTGAATATTTGTTTTAACAGCACCTTCGGGACATTCAAGAATGGAGGATATTTGTTTGATTGTATAATCTTTATAAAAGCGTAATATAATTACGGTTTTATATTTAACGTCCAATTCTTTTATATACCTCAATAGCTCTGATTCTTCCACTAATTGTGAAACAAAGCTATCAACAGTACCATTATTAGTTAATTTTCTTTCCAGTGCATTATTTTCAAAAGGAATCACTCGTTTGTTCTTATTTAAATGTTCATATGCCGTATTAATTAGAATTCGAGTAATCCACGTAGAAAAATATTTTTCTTCTTTTAAATCTTTAATCGAGACATATGCTTTATAAACAGTTTCCTGAAAGATTTCTAAAGCATTTTCTTCGTTCTTAACATATACATAAGCAATTTTATAAAGACGTACTTTTTCTTTATCCATCAATTCTTGAAAAGCTTCGTTAGAACCAGTTTTAGCACTTCGAACTAGTTTTTTTGTATTCAGCTCGAATCCCTCCTTTCATATAAACGTTAGATGAACAACCTATGTAAAACGTTTCAATTTTTTATATTTATTTTCAAATAATAATATCTTATATCTAAATAGAAAGGGATTTAAAGAGACAATTCTTAATAATAAGTAGTAGTAAATAGTTAAAGGGTATCATTCCTATATCGAATAAAACTACTTTGTTTATAAACAGTTTTTATTTGTGAATAAATGTACTTAAACAAACTGGGGCATTACTTCAATAAAAGGAGCTGTGATCAGCTTCTTTTTGTTATGCGACTAACGGGGCAGGTTAGTTAAATAACTTTATTTGATAATTGTGTTAAAATTAGGAAAAGAGAGTTAGGGTGGAATAAATGGGGGTTAAAAAAATATTTTTGATTTTTTGTTTGGTATTGATAGTGATGATACCATTATTTTCTGTGTTTTTTAGGGACGGTCTGATTTTGGATATGGTAGGTATTCATCTTGATCATTTTTTAACTAAAGAAATAATAGTAGAAGAAAAATATAGCCAAGTTGATACTAATCAGAATGGTGTGGCTGATCCATTAGATATAGTAGAAGCTGCAAGGAAAGAAGTAGAAAATCGAACACAATACAAGAGTGCTTATTATGAAGGTGGCTATCCACCGGCTAGTGAGGGTGTTTGTACAGATGTTATTTGGCGAGGACTAGCTGGAGCTGGTATTGATTTAAAAGATTTAATGGATAAAGATATTGATGAACATACATCATTATATCCAAGGGTAGAGGGAAATCCTGATTCTCATATTGATTTTAGACGGGTTCCAAATCAGTATGTCTTTTTTCAACGTTTCACTGAATCTCTGACGACTGAATTAATTCCAAATGATCCAGAGAATTTAGCGGAGTGGCAACCGGGTGATATTGTTGTCTTTTTGGAGGGCACAGACCACGTAGGTATCATTTCTGATAAACGCACAAAAGATGGAATACCGTATTTAATTCATAACACTCCTCCCTTTGCATCGGAGATTAAATTAACTTCTTATAAACAACCTATTGCGGGTCATTATAGATGGAAATACTGATTTTTAAAAAAATATTAATTTTATATAAACTATCTTATTCCGTTAACAGGGCTTTAC
>NZ_CABKRX010000112.1 GCF_902374955.1 Bacillus massilioanorexius | reverse complement strand
TTTGTTAATTTTACCCGTTTCAAGCTATATGTTTGAGATATTCTTCGACGGTTGCTACAATATCTTTACATAAGTTGTAAAAGGAGAAACAAAGAATGAGTTCAAAAATACCATACGAAGTAATTGGTCAAAAACGCTTGCATGACCTAGTTGACGCCTTTTACGAGAGAGTACATAAGCATCCATTGTTAAAGCCGATTTTTCCAGAGGATTTAACAGAAACAGCAAGAAAGCAAAAACAATTTTTAACTCAATTTTTAGGTGGACCTCCTGTTTATACAGAAGAACACGGTCATCCTATGCTCAGAGCACGTCATCTTCCTTTTGAAGTAACAGAAGAAAGAGCAAATGCCTGGCTACAATGCATGAGTGAGGCTATGGACGAAGTAAAATTAGAAAATGAAGTACGTGAATTCTTTTTTCAACGTCTAACTATGACAGCTCACCATATGGTTAACACACCATCTAACGAATAGAATTACTTGACTGACATAGAGAAAAAACTTACTAAATCATAAAGGATATGATTTTTTCCTTTATCACTACAAACAGTCAGGAAAGGAGAAAGCAGTTGAGTTCTCAAAAACCCGTTTTCAATTTTACTGAATGGCTACACAAGTATCACTGTTCCTCTATTGGTAAAAAACGTATTGAAATATATATTTTCATTGATCCATTATGCCCTGAATGCTGGTCAATCGAACCAATCATAAAAAAATTGCAAATGGAATATGGAAATATTTTGAACTTTAAACTTGTTCTTAGTGGAAAACTCACTGCTTTAAATTTTCAAGCTAAACGCCATTATAAAAATATTAAAGAGATTTCCAAGAGAACAGCAAGTCGAACAGAAATACAATGTAGTAGCAAATTAATTGGAGAAAATCAAATAACCAAGCCTTATAACGCCTCCATCGCCATCAAAGCAGCTGAGCTTCAAGGTAAAAAAAGTGGGATTAAATTCTTACGTAAACTTCAAGAATACCTTTTCCTAGATAAGAAAAATATTTCTGACATGAATGTCCTAGTTGACTGTGCCAAAGAAGCCAAAATTGATGTAGATGAATTTATCAATGATATTTCATCCAAAACAGCTGCAAAGGCTTTTCAATGTGACTTGAAAATAACAGCAGAAATGAATGTACAAGAAATGCCTTCATTTGTTTTCTTTAATGAAAATATAGAAGATGAAGGAATTAAAGTTGCAGGAATTTATTCATATGATGTTTATATTTCGATTCTATCTGAAATGCTTCCCTCATTGCCTATGCCAGCACCTTTACCGAAAATTGAATATTTTGTCCGCTTTTATCAAATAGTAGCCACAAAAGAAATTGCTATTGTATATAACCTGGATGAGAAAGAAGTAGAACTCGAAATGAAAAAGCTAATGCTTCAGCAACTCGTTCAAAGAATCCCCACAAAGCACGGTACATTTTGGAAATACAAAAAGATAAAATAAAGAGGTTGTCCCGAAAGTAAATAATTACTTTCGAGCAACCTCTTTTTATTGGGCTATTATCTAAAAGATTATTGATTTTAAACAAAGTCGTGAATAAAACTAGTATAAAAGTTGAATGGGAGCGTAAGGTGCTAGACTCCTGCGGGAGCAGCGGGACAGGTGAGACCTCACAGCCACATGTGCCGAGGAGGAATTCTTTCCAAAACAACGAAAAAGCCCTGCCGGGATAAGCAGGGCTTCTTCTATTCATACGAACAAAGGGGATGGGAGAAATTTTTCACGGTCAAACAAAGGGGTATATGTTTGCTTGTGATCAACTTCACGCTCTTAATATAACAGATAATCATATAGCTTTTCAAGTCTTTGTTATCATATTCACAATATCGTCAAATTCTTAGTATAATTTTTTCACTCTTTAATATGATGTAATATAGGACAAAATTAAAAGGAGTTTAGTTATGAAGAAAGTGATCCTTGGCGTATTTAGTATAGGTATTGTTGTGTCAGTTTTCTTACAAATACTCGCTATAATGAATCTTTTCTCTTATTTTATATCCATTCCGTTTCTGTTTACCTCTATATTACTGTTTATACTTACCTTAAATCAACGCAACCGTTTTAAAGGATTTTAATCAACAAATTATTATATTAATATAACAATTTGTGGATGGCGTAAAAAAACATATTGCAATAATTTGTGACAACAATACAGTTACTTGTGTTCCTTTTTCATGTATATCTTCTAAAGCTCTTTTATGACCCATCACTCGATCTTCTTTATTATCTTCAAATTATATGTTTTATCCACAACAAAAATTCAGTATAAACCATATTGATTCTATTTAAATGCTTCTTTTTTATTCTAAAGAATTCCTTCAAAATAATGCTCTTCTTTGTTTTCTACAAAAATAAAACTCCCTATCATATTAGATAGAGGAGTTTTATTGAACATTATTTTAAAAGGTTTTCCATTTCATTTAATTTTTCTTCAAAAACTTTAAGAGCTTCTTCGATTGGTCGAGCTTGTGTCATATCGACTCCTGCTTTTTTCAGTACTTCTATTGGGTAATCAGAACTTCCTGCTTTTAAGAAGTTTAAATAACGTTCAACAGCCGGTTGCCCTTCTTCTAAAATTCCTTTACTTAAAGCTGTTGCCGCACTAAATCCTGTCGCATACTGATACACATAGAAGTTGTAATAAAAATGAGGAATTCTTGCCCACTCACGACCAATTTCTTCATCAATCACAATATTATCACCAAAATATTTCTTATTTAGTTGATAATATTCATCTGTAAGAACTTCAGCAGTTAGTGGCTCTCCATTTTGCGCTTTTTGATGAATAATTTGTTCAAATTCAGCAAACATCGTTTGACGGAAAACGGTACCTCGGAATCCTTCTAAATAATGATTTAATACATATAAACGTTGTTTTTCATCTGTTAAAGTTTTCAACAAATACTCAGTAAGCAAATTCTCGTTACATGTTGATGCGACTTCGGCAACAAAAATTGTATAATCTCCATATGGATATGGTTGATTATTTCGAGTATAGTAGCTATGCATGGAGTGCCCAAATTCATGAATTAGCGTATATAAATTATTAACATCATCTTGCCAGTTCATTAGAATATATGGGTTTGTTCCATATGCTCCTGATGAATAAGCGCCACTTCTTTTGCCTTTATTTTCATGAACATCTACCCATCTATTTTCAAAACCTTCTTTTAATACCTTAATATAATCTTCTCCCAGTGGTGCTAGAGCCTTGATTAGTATTTCCTTTGCCTCTTCATACGTAATTTTCATTTTTGTATCTTTTACTAAAGGCGTATAAAGGTCATACATGTGAAGTTCATCCAAACCTAATACTTTCTTTCTTAACTCTACATAACGATGTAATAATGGTAAATGGTCATTTACCGTGTTTACTAAATTCTCATACACTGACTCAGGAATATTATTTGCACTTAATGCCGCTTGTCTAGCCGAATCATAGTGGCGAATATCCGCACTGAAATTTTGTTTTTTAACATTTCCTGAGAGCGTACTAGAGAAAGTATTTAAATATTTGCCGTACGTATCATAGACAGCTTTAAAAGCCTCCTTACGGACACGTCTATTTTCACTTTCTAAAAATCTTACGTAACGACCATGTGTGACCTCAATATCCTCATCATTTTCGTCTTTAATTGTTGGAAATTCTAGATCAGCGTTATTTAGCATACCAAATGTATTACTTGAAGCATCAAATACTTCTGATGCCTTAGCAAGTAAGGCTTCCTCATTTGCAGATAACACATGTGGTCTTTGTAGATTAATTTCTTCTAAACTATGTTCATATAATTTCAAATCATTATTTTCTTTAATAAAAGAAGTTAATTTTTCTTCATTAATAGCCAAAATTTCTGGTACAACAAAGGCAAATGCACTTGCTGCTTGAGAATATAAAGATTTTGCTCGATCATCAAATCCTTGATATTTTGAATTCGTTGTATCCTGATCATAACGCATATGAGAATATGTATATAATTTTCCTAGACGCTCAAATACATGATCTTGAAATTGCAAACCTTGAAACAATTTCTCGGCACTTTCTCCTAAAGTTCCTTGATATTGACTCGCTTTCGCTAATTCTTCTTTGACTTCTGTAAATTCTTTATCCCAATCTGCATCTGATGCAAATATATCTTCTAATCTCCAGGTATCTTCAACCTGTATAGCATCACGACTTGGTAAAGCATTTGTAGATTTAGCTTCTGACATAATAAATCCTCCATTTCAAAATTAAGTATTAACTATAATTTAGATTATACTATTAATTCTGTTATATCCTAAAAAAACCTGCTTCTTTTATTATTTAAGCACTTATACTTTATGAATCATTCGCATTTTTCATGAGTTCCTCATATATATTAGCCACTTTCAAATTGAACATTTTTTCACGTTCTGGAAATGCTGGATTATATAGCTCTACCTTCCTTTTTAACACATACACATCCGGAGCCATTTCTTCCAAGAACTCTAATCGGACGAGCATTTGAATATAATATTTCATCGGTAAAAGCGGATTGATTGATGAAAAGTAAGGAAGAATTCTAAGACATATGAATTTTTCTTTTATACTTTGTATAAGAGATCTCTGGCATTCATGTAAATAAATAGTGTCCCCAATAGCTTTCTTACTTATCACATTTTTATATATCCAGAATTGCCAATGAATTGCATTCGTCTCATAGAGATGCATATATGGTACAGGAATACCAATTTCATTTGGAAATGTGGAAGGAAATATTTTTTCTAAATAGATAGATTTAAAAAAAGGATGATTCACATCAACGTATAAAGTAGCACTCTGACGCCACAATTGTTTTTTATTCATCCATTTTTGGATAGCGGAGAAATGTCGAGGTATACAGGATAATAAATGTTGAAAAGTTAATTGATTTACTGGATATGTTTGTGGGTTGGAAAAAGTAGAACGTGAAGAGAATGGGGTGAGTTGCTGTAAGATCGTAAATTGTTGAGTATATGGAGAAAAAAATCGGATAATAGGACATTTTATAGTTCCTGCCGATGTGTACCATTGAAACGCTGAAAGTATATATTCCGTTGGTCGTTTAATCTTTAAATGTCGAGAAGATAGTATCCATATTGGTGTAACGCCATTTTTTCTATAGAAGACTGTCCTCTTTTTTATATCTTCTGGAGAGATGATTGAACATTGATATTCTATAGCGAACTTCTTTCCATCATTCTCAACGTAAAGATCTGCTCTTTGTTTAAACGATGGAAAGAATTTTTCCATTTGTACATTGAGATTTTGTTTTCTTAGCCACGTATATAACAGCTGTTTTCCTAATAGATGTTCTTCAGTTTCGCCCTCTGTAGCGTAAGAACAAGACTCATTAGCTTTATGAGCAAAATGTGCCACCTTTATCTTTCCCGCTTTTAAAAAGACTCTACTACCACAACAAGGACAATAAAATTGTTTCTCTCGATTTTTCAATATTTTCTCGTTGTTAGTAGATAACAATGAATATAGTATGCCCTCTTTATTTTTAACAATGAGCAAATTTCCACACTCCTTTCTGAGCACTTTAATCAATACATTCAACACAACAACAGAAAAACCCTTCCACAAAAACCGCTTTCTAAACGATTCTAAGGTTGGTGAATAGAACCGACAGTAACTGGTCAATTAGAATGGAAGGTGTGAAACTTCTGTGGGAGCAGGCGGGCAGTGGGATGCCTCAGCTGCTGTATTCAATGAGATTATCCTTACTCCACAAAAGCACCATTCTAGTGTAGTATTCAATTCAACTTATACTCTCCTTTATTCATAAGCAACAAGTAAAGAGCAGCCATAAAAAAAAGAATCATCCACTCTTAGTTTCGAATACTAAAAGGGATCATTCTTTTATTCTAGAAATATAAATGCTAAAGCTTCATTAAAGTAACGGTGATAGTAGACGACATGTTGACTCCATTAAACGAATTCCTATATGTCTCTTATTAAATGATTCCAAATATAGTTGCTGAGATTCTTTTAAATCTTCATTAAAATCATCTACAAGCTTTTGTGTGCTACTTGTCCGATAAAGGAAAGCATTTACTTCAAAATTCAAATGAAAGCTTCTCATATCCATATTTGCCGTACCAATTGAAGCAAGCTCGCGATCTACAATAACAATTTTGCTATGCATAAATCCTTTTTTATATTGATATATTTTAACACCAGCTTCTAATAAATCTTTAAAATAGGAACGAGAAGCATGCCATACGATCCATTTATCAGGCTTTTTAGGAACTAACAACCGTACATCTATTCCACTTAAAGCAGCCACCTTGATAGCTTGAAAAATATCTTCATCTGGTATGAAATAAGGTGAGGCAATCCATACCGTTTCTTTTGCCGAGGAAATCATGCTGAAGAATATATTTTTTATAACACTGTACTCATTATCAGGTCCACCTGCAATCATTTGAACCCCGCCATGATTATTTAAATGTGGTGTTAGCGGCGTTAAATATTTGTCAGTTAAAAAACTACGATTTGTACTATAATACCAATCTTGCAAAAATATAAGCTGTAAAGAACGAACAGCCTCACCCTTAGCCATTAGATGCGTGTCTCTCCAAAAGCCAAAGCTTTTATCTCTCCCTAAATACTCATCACCGATATTAAGTCCACCCACAAAGCCAACATGACCATCCACTACCACAATTTTTCTATGATTTCGGAAATTCGCTTTATTATTAAGCACTGGTATTCGAACTGGTCCGAAGCGAGCAACCTCTACTCCACCATTGATTAATTGATTAATGTATGATTTTGATAGCTTCCAAGAACCTACTGCATCATATAAAAACCGTACTTTAATTCCTTGTCTCGCTTTATCTAGTAAAATATCTTTTATTTCATTACTTATCTTATCATCACGAACAATGTAATATTCAATATGAATGTGATGGGTTGCTTTTTTTAACTCTTCAATGATTGCTGAAAAGGTTTCATCACCATTTGTTAGAATCTTTGTTTTGGTTGCAAAAGAAATAGGGCTATTGCCAATTCGCTGTGCTAACGTAATAAGTTTACGTTGATGTTCAGCCATTGTCGTAAATCTTTCTTCACTTATTGAACGCTCACCTTCAATTTTTAAATAGGCCTGCTTGTCCAAAAAATATTTTTTCCTATACATTTTTTCTTTTCTGAAGTTTCTTCCGAACAAGAAATAAAAAATAAATCCAAACAAAGGAAACGCAGCAAAAACAATAAGCCATGTTAACGTTTGTGTAGGATGTCGATTTTCAAGGAAAACAACAAGCGCTAAAACCCCTGCAGAAACCGTAATTAAAATACTCAAAAAGCTAAAAATATTTGCTTCTACTACATCTCCCCAAAATAACCATACACCCAATATTAAACTTAAAAAAATGATAACTCTAATCGTATTTTTCATTATATCCCCTCACCCTACGTTTACGAACAACTTGTACAATATAAGTTTAGGAGCGCAATATCAAATAACAATGTCCCACTTTCTGCATAGGTATTCAACTAACCATGTTCAAACACCCATTAGTTCTTTGAAATAACTCTGTAAAATATACTGTTAAAATTAGCGAAAATGATCAGTTCCCACGGTTAACTCATGAACCTACTAACTTCAACTTTCACTATGCTTATTCCCTTTTTTACATAAAATTAACAGATCTATTTCATTTTTATTAAGGAGATTTATCGAAGTTTAAGATTGGCCTCTGAAAGCCTGGGGAGGACTCTGAAAAGGAACATCTAAAAACGATGATAGCAGAAAGAAAAATGGCAACTTCAATCAAATATGGTTTATTCACTTTTAAAAAGCCGATTTCAAAAATAGAAACCGGCCCTTACCTATACAAAATATTTTCTAATTGTAGAAAAGACATCTTCTTTAATGATTTCTTTTCCATATTCCTGTAATCGATAAAGCGTTACTGCTGATTCATGCCCGTATTCAAATAGAACACTTAATATATTATCAATCTTATCTTCTGCAATATCTTCCTCGAACTCTGCGTATAAATAGTATTTATTTTCAAAAGAGTATAACGACGTCTTAAAGCCTTCCAATCCATTTTGTTTGCTTAAAGAAATCACATCTTCAAAATCCTGGAACATAATCGCACATTCAAGAACATCTAGATCATATTCAACAGTAGTATCCGTCTCATCATCCTGTTTAACTTGAAAGTGCTCATCGAGAAGAGATTCGATTCTTTCATCAACGGGTAAATCTTTTAATTTCTCATCAGATATTGGAAGTTCTAGCTTTTGACCATCTTTGGTAAACTGAGCTTTTGTAACCATGATTTCTAAACCTTTATCTAAAGCTTGGACTTGAATCCAAAGTGGACCCTCGATAGCAAACTCTTCCTCATGATGAATTTCGTCCATCATTTCCCAAAACAATTCTTCACTTCGATCACGGTTATACCATATCTCATCACGATCAAAGCCTCGTTCCTCTATGTCTAAATATGAAATATAAAACTTTACTGTATGTTCGTTAATACGTTCAATTTCCATTGATCTCCTCTCCCTTCTACCTGAGAATTGTACTGAAGGGAATTATCCCTAGTATAGTGAGAACTTTCTTACATTTTTAGTTCCCTTATTTTATCAGTTAAAAACGTAATATTTCGTTTTACTTTATTTTATGATAAAAGCGAAAAGAAGGAAAACAAAATGCAGTATAAATACAAAAACAATCATTTGCCTACAACGATTTCCCCTCATTCTACATAATAACATTCTAATAATCAAGAGCAGTGATACACGCTATCTATTATTATTATATCAGATATGTTTAAACATTGAATGATACGATGTTTACTCCTTCACCAAAGATGTACTTGAACATATTGTATACTAGCTACCATTAGAAATACAAAAGATGACTCCGTTTCACCTTATTGTCATTTTCTCACTATTAAATGCTCCATAAGTTCATGACGATCTTTTTCCACAGAAACCATTAACCCTAAAAACAAAAAAATACTCTTGACGAAGACTGTCAAGAGTATAAGTATATTAGTTGACCATACGTTGAGCTTCGCGAAGATGATACGTACGTACTTTTCTTGGTAAGAATCGACGAATTTCATCCTCATTATATCCAACTTGTAATCGTTTTTCATCAAGAATAATTGGTCTACGAAGTAAACCAGGATTTTCTTTAATAAGACGATACAGTCTTTGTAAAGGTAATGTTTCCAAGTTAACGTTTAACTTTTGAAATGTTTTGGATCTTGTAGAAATAATCTCATCTGTTCCATCTTCAGTCATTCGTAAAATTTCTTTAATCTCATCAATTGACAGAGATTCAGAGAAAATATTTCTTTCAACGTATGGTATGTTATGTTCTTCAAGCCAAGCTTTAGCTTTACGACAAGATGTGCAACTTGGTGATGTATATAAGGTTACCATAGATAATCACTCCCCTTTGTATAGAACCCTTAATCTATGATTGGGAAAACTTTTTTCCGCTAATAAAATTAAAACCCTAAATTAAAATTACTTTAAATAAGTAATATCTATAGTTTATTATACATCATATTTTTTGAAAATGAACATCTTTTTATAAAATAAAAAAAGATTAACTTCTCTTTATTTTATAAGGTTTTTTCAGATATTTTTACATTTCTGGTGTTCTTTTTCATAAAATACATATATTACACCTTATTGAAAACATAGTATTAATTTTCTCATTTGTCACCGTTTATCCATATTTCAATATAACTATAGATGGTTACATTGTTTCATCTTCTTGTTATTCTTTACCCAATATCGAAAAAGACGAAACCACAAATTATAAAATTAAGAAGTGTTTTAATTTCATATAAAATCACGCCCTATACTACTATATCTCTTTACCTCCAACTATTAAAGACCTTTATGAAAAAATATTTCAATAAATTTAACTTTTCATATATTTTCTAATATTTTACAATGGATATATACATATTTAACCAAAAAGGAGGATTATGTATGGTCGGTTATGTGACGGACTTCTTAATTGTTGCTTTTTTGATCATTCTTCTAACTGCATTAAACGGTGTGATTAGTAATACAATCGGAGAAAAACTTTTCGGCGGAAAAAACAAAAATGTCTATAGTGATGCCTCACTAAAAATCCAGAGCGGTTGGAAAGCCGTTAGGAAAGACACAAATTAAAAA
>NZ_CABKRX010000111.1 GCF_902374955.1 Bacillus massilioanorexius | reverse complement strand
TGTTTTATGATCGCACTAATAGATGTCCACATGTCTCATGGAGGTCAACCATCCCATGTCTCACAGAGTCTTCGCTCTCAAATTCCTACGTCCAATCTTTCCATGAGGTGGATGTCAGTTATGCTGCCCCGTTTCTTCAAGCGAATTTATTTACAGGGTATTTTGGATATTAGTTAAATAAAACAAGCCCTAGAGAAATAATCTAAGGAAACAACAACTCAACTTTTCTATAAACGTCCCATCTTTTTTTACAAACATCGTGACTTTTTTAATACACTAGTTTCATGATAGTTCACTTTTCCATATTTATTGAGAGAGTATAGAACACTTTAAAATATAAGTATCAAGAGAAAATTATATTGAGGAAAATAAAGAAATGAACAAAGTAAAGAAACAGGAAAAATAAGAAGAAGTGGTATTTAAAAAGACTTTTCGCCAATATAAAATAGTAGACATTAACTCATCAACTTTTAGTAAATACACAAACGATGGTTGCCATAAGGATGTATAGAAAAATACTGAAATCAGAATTATAGATAATAACAGGCATTTCGATTATATAAAAAGCGTGTACCTCTTAAGGTAACACACTTTTTTTCATACTATTTTAATAACTATCATCAATTATTATTAAGGTTACTCTCATATTGAATTTTATTACTTAGAACATCATCATAAAATTGCTCTTTCGTGTCAATATAATCAATAGATTCTTCAATCTCCTGCAATTTCTCCAGCAACGCTTTTTTCTTAAATTCCAGTATGCTTTTTCTTTTCGGTATGGATGATTCACCTATTAAACATAAATTAAGATATTCTTTCATTTCCTTAATGCTCATTCCACATTTTTTCAGACAGGATAGACTTTTTATCCATGCAATATCCCTGTCATCAAAAACTCTGTAGTTGCGCTTATCTCTTTTTACATTAGGTATCAGTCCTTCATTGCAGTAATATTTTAGTGTTTCATAGGTCATCCCTACTTGCTTACATACTTCTTTCATTGAATACATAAAAACCTCCTATTTAAACAGTCCAGAAGTTAAAAATAGATATTGACCGGTAGTTACTACCGGGTAATATACTTTTATTGTACTTAAAAAAGCAATTACAGTTAAGGAGGAATAGACTATGGAATATGTAAAATTGAATAATGGTGTAAATATGCCAAAGCTAGGTTTCGGGGTATTTCAGATTCCAAAGGAAGAATGTGAAAAATGTGTACTTGATGCAATTAAAGTAGGTTACAGACACATTGATACAGCACAATCTTATTTTAACGAAGAAGAAGTCGGTAATGCAATCAGTAAGTGTGGTGTACCGAGAGAAGAATTGTTTATTACTACAAAGGTATGGATTGACAATTACGGTTATGAAAAAGCTAAACAATCTGTATTAAAGTCTATGCAGAAGTTAAAAGTTGATTATATCGACTTGGTTCTGCTTCATCAGCCATACAGTGATTATTATGGTGCCTATCGTGCACTGCAAGATTTGTATGAACAGGGAAAAATCAGAGCGATTGGAGTTAGTAACTTTTCTCCAGATAGATTAGCTGATATTGCAGCCTTTAATAAAGTTACTCCGCAGATAAATCAAGTAGAAACAAATCCATTACATCAACAGATTCAGGCACAGCAAAATATGATAGAGCGTAATATTCAGATAGAAGCGTGGGCTCCTTTCGGTGAAGGGAAAAATAATATGTTCCAAAATCCTGTCCTAAAAGAAATTGCTGATAAATACAATAAATCTGTTGCACAAATTATTTTAAGATGGCTTATGCAAAGAGATGTTGTTGCTTTGGCAAAATCTTCTCAGGTAGAACGTATGAAAGAGAACTTTGAAATATTTGATTTTAGATTATCAAAGGAAGATATGGATAAAATCGCTACTTTAGATACGAAAACAAGCCTATTTTTTGACCATCAAACTCCAGAAACTGTTGATTGGTTTAGACAAATGATAGAAGAAAGAAAAGGTAAAATTTAATATCTTTTGCATAAAAAAGAATGTTTTCCTTTATTAACGCTAAAAAGTGGAGATAATGTGGGAAATGATAGTTATATATTTTAAAGAATATGAAAAACAGATTTTTCAGCGTCCTGACACTAGTTACTTAATAACAAGGCAATTTAATACTGAACCTTTTTACCCGTACCACTAGATAAAAAGAGAACACAATTATATTTTACCTCAAAAGAGTTTGACCTATCTTGAGTTCATAGATGAAAATTATTATCCATGAACTAAGGGCAGCATAAGAGAATACAGGAAATCAAGATTATCTTCTCAATGCGACCATTCAAGGGTCGCATTTTATTGTATGTAAGGGAATTTCAATTTACAAGTGCTCTGATTGTTATTTAGAAATATATTTTGGATATTAACCAAAAAATTTAATGAATAGGAAGCATCTATCCTCAAAGTATTTTCCATTTTATCTCTCCCTTTAGTTGCAAAACAAAAAAGAGCTGATCACACAGCTCTTGATATAGAAGTAAAGCCCCCGTTAATTGAATAAAAAACTAAAGGACCTAGAGACGTTCTATTCTTTTATCACTTCAAAGGGAGCAGCGACATATGTGGCTCCAAAACTTTGTATAACTCTGTATTCACCTGTGACTAATTTTTCTTTCAAGGAACTTAACAAGCATGTTTTTGATTTTTTCTCATTAAGCTGAAGAGTGTACCCTGTATCAATAACTGCTATATCTTCTTTAAAAGGATAGGAATACCAAGTTCCATTTATATTTCTCTCTAAATAAAACCCCTCACCGTAAGTAAATTCATCTTGACTTTCATTCTGAAAATTAACAGTGATTTCATTATCCGTTGTTTTATATTGTTCTTTTTCAGTCTTTATTGATATACCATTATTTGAACTTAAAAGTTCTTGTTCTGTTGCCTTTACAAGCGTTTCTTCCGACTCTTCTATTACCATTGATTGAGTTTCCGTTTTCACATTTCCACTACACACTACTAAAATGATTGTTCCAAGTAAAAATCCAAGAGAAAAATATTTTTTCAACATTCTCACCCCTTAAAAAAACTACATCTGTTAAAATGCTATGCATTCTATTAATCATTATATGCTCTTTCATATAAGTTTGAAGGGTCTTGAGAATAGATTATAAACAAATAAACTGGGAGGATCTAACAAACTTTAAGATAATTATTTCAATTCAATCGTATCCAATAGGGGGATTCATGACCTTGAAATTGGCCTCACAGAACGTATAAACATAAAGTGTAAAGTACTAGCTTCGAGCGAGCAGAAGTTTCCATTAGAAACTATTTGATTCCCTATTTTCAAGCTACACCTTTAGATAAGATTACAATGTATGATATTAATCAGTTGTACGTACAGAAATTACAAACTGGGCTAGCCAACGCTACTGTCAAACTCATGCATAATATCTTGTCAAAGGCTTTTCAAAAGGCTCTTAAATGGGGATTAATTAAAAGAAAGGATGCATTAGCCGATTACAAATTACAGCAGGACGAGCATCCAATGGATTTGGTTTTCCCTTCAAAGAACGGCACGTACCTAGAGCCGAGAAATTTGTTGCGCAAATATAAAATGCTCATTAAGAAAGCAAACGTACCGTATATACCGTTTCATAATTTGCGTCATACACATGCAACGATTTTAATGCGGATGGGTGAAAATCCAAAGGTTGTTAGTGAACGACTCGGTCATGCACGAGTCGGTATTACGTTGGATATCTATTCTCATACAAATGAGGAAATGCAGAAGAAAACTGCAGAGAGATTTGATGAAAACTTCTGGACATAATGGACAAAAAAGAAAAAATACAACCGCTAGAAGCATTGATACTGTAAGCTGAAGTGAGCTTTTTGTGCAGTCTATGTGCAATGAATAAAAATACAGGGATAAAATGGTTTTATCTAAAAACAAACAAAAAGCCCAAACCCTTGATACCACTGGGTTTGAGCTTCGCTAAAATGATGACCCGAGAGGGATTCGAACCCTCGACCCCATCCCTGTCAATTTTGTTTGGTAAAACCAAACTAGTTCAACTAAATTAAATACGTATGAAAAACATTGATTTAATAAGATTTCTATATCCTTTAAAATCAATTCAGTTAAATAAATTAAACTCAAAAAAATAATTATGTGAGCAAGTGGTCTTCCAAACACAGCAAAAATATCAATTATTTAAAATAGGATAAAGTGAATGTAATTCATAGTAGGAAAAATAATTCTCCTTGAAAAATTTTAAACAATAGTACTTTATGGAATGTCTTATATGTTTTCTATCATGTGAATTAAGAGGCAACAACAATTGGAAGTTCTCTCTATAAAGATTTAAGATACTTGAAGAAGTGCTTTTAATAAAGTAAAGCTATACTAAATACTAAATTTTTTTTATAAGAGATAGAAATAGAAATGTTACTATATCCTTTATTTTTAAATAGTTGATCAGCATTATTATGTAATACTACAGTTGGTTCTCCTTTATTTTTTTTACAATTTCAATGTCTTTCCATTTTATATTAGTATTTGTTAAAAAACCCTCTTCAAGCGCTTTAATAACAGCTTCTTTAGAACTGAATCTGCCAGCAATATATTCAGTCCTTCTACTCTCAGGGTAATCACTTGCTAGTTCAAGTTCTCTTTGAGTGAAAAGAAAATTCATATATTTTTCATTTTTAAGTATAAGCTTAAATTCGTTTTTCTCTGATATATCTATACCGATTTTCATAATTTCATCCAATAACAGTTGCCAATTTATTTTTTATTTTTTCATTTTTTAATATCTTCACGCTCTCTAACTCTAAATGTTGTTCTAATGTCTGAGTCCATTTATATGAAATGCGATACTTTCCATTAGTATATGAATCATATTTACCCTTTAATGCAAATTCTTTAATAGAACTTTCAGTACGTAAAAGTTCATTTTCTTCTAAAATTTGATTTGTAATTGTTTTCATATTTAAATATTTATATAAATATTCATACATCTCAATCAATGCTAAGTAACCATAGCCAATTCGATATTTTGGTAAAATACTTATTGATAGTTCACATGTTCTGTTTATCCAATCAATAGATGTGATCCAACAGTAACCAACAATCTGTTCTAGACTTGTTTTAATTATATAATGACGTTTGATATCTTGTTGATGCGATATGCCTTGTAAATGAATATTCTTAATTTGATTCTCATCAAACAACATAGAAAGATGATTTAAATTTTTTTGTACATGATAATCATATAGAAGATCCATTCTATTTTTAATATCACTTTCTTCCAAATGAAAAATCAATAATTTATTTTTCATCCCGCTTCCCTCCAATCAATAAAATATAACCTTTGATTATGAAACACACCATCATAAAAAAGATGATTATTCAGATTAGCTATTTCACAAAAACCGATTTTTTGAAAAGAGGATAATCTTTCATCATTTATTTCTTCAAATTTAATAAAATTGCCAATATTATAAATATCATGAATAATATCTAAAAATTCAACTATTAAAATATCACTTTCTAATACATTATCCTTTAAACAAAGAAAATCAATAACTGCAAGGTCATCTGTAAAATCTATTATTTCTATTAGAAAAACCCCTACAATTTGATTTTCAATGTAAGCGTTATATACATTAATGTTTTTTTGTACAAGTTTCTTCTTAATCAAATTTACATTGTCCAAATATGGGTTAACTGAAAAGTAAGTTGTTTTGACATTCGATATTTGACTTAATGTATCCGTACTTTCATCTAAACTTATTTTACGAAAGTCTATCATTAATATCTCCTCCCTTCATTAGAGCCCAAATTTCTCTATTTCTTCTTTTATGGCTCCAAAATAGATGTCCAGGAATAACACCTTCTTTTTTAAAACCAGCATGTTCTAAAATATTGATTTCATTTTTCCTTTAAGGACGAATAAATCCATATATTCGATTCAATTGTAATGTATTGAAAGCATATTCAATTGATTCTTCAACTAAGTCCTCAATTTTAAGATTTAAACTATCAAATATTGAGATTTGTATTTTAGAACGTCTATTAATGAAATCTATATCTTTATAATAAACAAAAGCTTTTTCTGGTACTTCTAATAGCCTTTCATCTTTTACATTAGTGGAAACATTATATTTAGGATAATAAATTTGAGGATTATTCTCTCTTATAGAAATTATTTCCTCAGGAATCCAATCCCACTCATATATTCTTTTTGAAACTCCCCTGTATCCCATTAACATTAGCTTCCCCCCAATTCAACGCCAAATCTACTTAATTCTTGAACTTTTTCTTTCTGACTTAATTCCAATTGTTCTTGTTTTGTTATAAATTTATGAAAATATATAATCGCATGTGATCTATCATCTTTTTGAATTAAATTATCCAATTTCCCTTCTATTGTAAAACCAATGTTTTTTAATAATGTTATATAATCATCATCAAATTCAACACAGTTAGTTGCTAATTTAATAACTCTAGATTTATGAGTGAACGCTTGAATAATCTGCTCAAGGATGTAACTACATGTTTGAATATTTAATTTATTAGAGAATCTAAAATCAATACTATAGTGTTTAGCAGCTTCCATTACAAGGTTGAATTCTACTAAACCTATAACCTTATTATTTGAAGTAATAATCATTGTTTCGGATTCTACTAAGTTGAGTATTTCTTCCTCACTTAAGTATTTAGGCGACATAGTCTTAAAGTAAAAATTTGATTCAGTAAATAATTTCAATATCTCTGTTGAATAGTGATTTTCATAATTTTGAACCATAAAACTTACGTTTCCACTTTCTTTTAATCCGGCAATTTTAAATTCATTTCTTATGACTTTTAACACAAACATCATACTCACAAATCCTAAAATATTCATACAAGAAATTGTCCAATATAAGTATTCCAGTTGATTATAATGACCTGTTAGATACCAGCCAACAATAATTATTGACAAAAAATAAACTAAATTCAGTCCTAATGCTAAAAAGCCTTTATTAATCTGTTCTAGTGTTGTAATAATCATTAGAATAACACCAAAGAATACAAAGGATACTTTACTGTACATATAATCGAATCCATACCTACAGTATAGACAGATTATCGAAAAGCTAAACAGAAATGAAGAGGAGAAATATATAATGAATAACTTTGAAATTTTAACTGCACAAGACATTGCAAAACTGTTAAAGGTATCTCGCGCTACAGCATACGAAATTATGGATCGTGACGACTTTCCAACGATTCGAATCGGACGAAACAAGCGAGTAATGGCACACGAATTCATGAATTGGATTCAAAATCAAACAAATAAACAATTAGCTTAAGGGGGATTTTCATCATGTCAGTCAGAAAAACAAGTAAACATTCCTGGTCTTTTAGAGTTGATGTAGGGAAAGATCCTACTACTGGAAAACGCCGTCAAATATATCGTGGAGGCTTTCCCACTAAGAAAACTGCCGAACTAGCCAAAGCTGAATTTATGACTAAAGTGAAAAACGAAGGATTCTTTACTCCTATTAATGAGATTATGGAAACCTTTATACATAGATGGCTATACACCGTTTACAAACATGAAGTACAATCAACAACCTTTGAGCGTGCAGAGAGCACCGTAAAGAATCATATCTTACCGGCTTTTGCTCAATCTAAAGTAAACGATATAAAAACATTTGATGTTCAGCAATTCTTATCTAATAAAGCAAAAGATGGTTTATCACCAGCTACTGTGAAGGTGATTAAAAACACACTAAGCAAAGCATTCCAAACAGCGATTGATTGGGAATTAACTCGTAAGAATCCAACCGAACGCGTAAAATGCCCTTCTATTGAAAAGAAAGAAAAAGAAACTTGGAATCCTGATGAAGTCAAGAAATTTCTCAATGCATGTGATGAATTACGCTGGAAGGTTGCTTTCTCACTCGCTATACATACAGGGATGCGCCGCGGTGAAATCCTTGCTCTTAAGTGGGATACAATTAATTTTGAAGAACAAACTATTAAAATCGTAGAATCGTTAGCTTATACAAAAGAACAAGGGCTTTACTTCAAATCCCCTAAAACAACAAACTCTATTCGTGAAGTAGTTATTCCTGCAAGTCTTGTCTCCTTGTTAAAAGAACTCCAACACGAGCAGAAGAAAATGAAACTGCGAATGGGGCCCGCTTTTCACCATTACAATTTAGTTGTTAGTACAGCTGACGGTAAACCGATACACCCTCGTAATCTAGCAAGAACATTCACACAGCTAATTAATAAAGCAGGCGTTAAGAGAATCTCCCTGCATGGGCTACGACATACGAATGCTACGATTCTTATGAAACAAGGAGTCAATCCTAAAATCGTCAGTGAACGTTTAGGGCATGCGAATGTGGGAATTACTTTAGATATATATTCTCATACTGATTTAAAGATGCAACAAGATACAGCCTCTAAATTGGAAGAAATACTAGCTTAGCTTTAGCTACAAGTAATAATCTTTATAGAATAAGTCCTTATATTTTCATAGTAGATTTGTAACCATCTTAAAGACTGCCTTATGCAGTCTTTAAGATATCATTTTAGAATTGAGAAACTAATTATTTATTACTTATTTCTTAATATCTTCTTTATCTCTCACATGCCCAATTATCTTTATCTCGATCATGTTTAGATGCATAAGCAGGATGATCAGAAGCTACACCATTAGGATAAACCTTGCGCATTTCTGTACAGTTTTGAAACGATTCACTTATACTTGCTTGTACTTTAGCTTTAGCTTTTGCCTGTGCCTCTGCTTCAGCTTTTGCCTGCGCCTCTACTTCAGCTTTTGCCTGCGCCTCTGCTTCAGCTTTTGCCTGCGCCTCTGCTTCAGCTTTTGCCTGCGCCTCTGCTTTAGCTTTTGCCTGCGCCTCTACTTCAGCTTCTGGTTCATTTTCAGTCTTCACTATTTCATTTGATTTACCATTTTCTTCTATATTTTTCACTTGAACATCATCATTCTTATCCGCTTGTTCTGATTTTGTGCCACTAAAAGCTGCGCCTAAAATCAAAAATAGGATGATACCTGATGTAATTACCCAACCTGGTTTTTTGAAAGAACTTTTTCCTTTTTTATTTTGGTACAGCATGTACCAACCAATTATAAATACAAGTGTACCGATAAGTGCTATTGGTGTAGCAGTAGCCATAAATAGCATAAATACAAGAATAATAGCAAAAATGTTTCCTTTTAATTTTTTCACCCTATTAAACTCCCCCTATTCTTTCATATCGAAACAACAAATCAACCATAATTATACATTAATTACATATTTTATTTAACATATTACAAAATATCATTAGGTTTATAAAATCTATCCCTAGACCTCAAAATGTGAATCATAAGAAAAATTTTTTATATATTGACAACAAAAATATTTATGTGATATTATAAAAATTTGCACAAACAACATATATGTGTTACTCTTAAAAAGGTTACCATATATGGAGGTGGAGTATTTGTTTCAAATTGGCGATAACATCGTTTATCCAATACATGGAGCAGGTATTATTAAAGCTATAGAAGATAAGGAAGTTTTAGGGAAAATACAACAGTATTATATTATCAACATGATCAATAATGGAATGGACATCATGATTCCAACCGATAAAATATTTAACCATGGAATCCGAGCTGTTACTGAACTTGTTGCAATAACTAATCTAATACAGATTTTTCAATTTGGAGATTCAGATAACACACTTGTGCGGAAACAACAATATAAATTAAATACTGAAAAAATTAAAACAGGTAAAATACAAGACAGTGTTGAAATTGTACGTGATTTATTACGTTTAAGACAAGAAAAAGCACTGAATGAAAGCGAAAAAAAAATGTTGAGCCAGGCACAGAAATTCCTATTAAGCGAATTAACATTAATCGAAGGAATCACCGAAAAACAAATGGCCATATTTTGTTGAAATAATGACCTCTCTTTTCAATCAATACGAAGATCATCTATATGGATAAAAAAGGTTGAACAACCTTATGACGCTCAATCTTTTAATTTTCATTTGCAATAACTACCTCTTTTACTGTTTAGATAGTAATATTCATGTTTCCTCAATCAAACAGAAATGATTTTATCATTTTTCTCTATCATACAACATAATCAATCACTTAATTTTTAACCCTGATTCACACTGGCACGGTCTAGGAACCGTAAGGATGAAAGAGAGGTAGGGCTTTCATCGTTTTAGGTATTTAAAATAAACGAACTAGTTAGTATAGGATAATCTATATAACTAAGTTGAAGAAGAGAATAAAAAATTAACTTGCTGTCTGCTTAAACCTATTTAATTGGACTATGTGTTTTTGGGTGCTTATTGTCCTTGTTATTAAAGTACTGTTCTTTAGCAGTACTTTTTTAAATTTCTTGGGGTTTGGTAGGGGGATTAGTCTCGATAGCGAGTAGCAATCCGTAACGTAGTGGAGGATCTAGGGTTTTTATAACTGTGTTTATTTTTGATTTAATAAGATAAGTTTGAATGATGACGCTGTCTCTAAGAAACTAAGTACAGAGATTAATCGTATTTTTGTAGCCATAACAAGGAGTGATCAGCTATAGTAAATAAAGATTGATCGAAGTGATGTATCTTTTATAATCAGGTACGATTTTTTTATAAAAAAGTTTGATTATTTTAATCTCCTTTATTTCATTAAAGCCCCCCCGTTAGCTCTATAAGATATTGCTTGTTTTTATTCTGTATATTACTTTTATAAAAGTTAGATTAGGGATTATGAATATTCTGTGTTATACTTAAGCCTACCATTGTAAATACTACTTGTTTCATTTTTTGTTGCATACAAACCCTATTCAAAATTGAATAGGGTTTTTGTACATAAAAAACGAAATTCACAATAAAAAAGACCCTACAAGAGGGTCTTTTCTTAGCTAATATTAAGCTTTTTGAACGTTAGTAGCTTGTGGGCCACGTTGTCCTTGTTCTACTTCAAACGTTACAGTTTGTCCTTCGTCTAAAGTTTTGAAACCTTCAGTTTGGATAGCTGAGAAATGTACGAATACGTCTTCTCCACCTTCACGCTCAATGAATCCAAAACCTTTGTCTGCGTTAAACCATTTTACTTTACCTTGTTCCATAATTGCTGCCTCCTAGTGTGGTAATTCCACACAATGTGTTACTATCCTTGCTCAAATACCTTAGACGAAAAACAAAATTTATTCTCAATCTGAAACCGAACAAAAATAATTCTTCTTTAGAATAACATATTCAGCAAGATATAGCAAATGAGTAAAAAAATCAGAATGTTTAGCTTGTAAATTCGTAGTTTCCTGATGCTACCCCTCTTTACATACTAAAAAACTCTTATCATTCATTACAGGAATGTTTCCTCTTTTGTTCCATTAAGAAAAAATTCAAATAATAGTCTTACTCTTAAGCTAAACTGCTCCTTTAGCTTAATAAGAACAAGGATGTATCAGAGCAACACTCTTTTAACACGAAGCCTTTAAGATATATTTTCTAAAATAGTTGACCATACTAAATAATACACCCTACCTCCATCTCAACATGGAGGTGTTTTATTGTCTGTCAAAAAAGTCGGGAAGGTATGGTCGTTTCGAATCGAAGCCAATCCAGATCCTCGTACCGGTAAACGGAAACAGATATACCGCAGCGGCTTCTCTTCAAAGAAAGAAGCGCTAGAGGAAATGTATAAGCTGCAAATGAAGGTGATGTCTGGTACGTACAATGAACCAACAAAATATCTATTCAAAGATTTCATTCTGAATTGGCTTCATGGAACGTACAAACATGAAGTGCAAAGTACGAGTTTTGAGAGAGCAGAAGCTTCCGTTAGAAACCATTTGATTCCTTATTTTCAAACTACGCCTTTAGATAAGATTACAACGTATGATATCGATCAGTTATATGCGCAGAAATTACAAGCCGGCTTGGCTAATGCTACGGTCAAAGTCATGCATAATATCTTATCCAAAGCCCTTCAAAAGGCGCTGAAATGGGGATTATTCAAAAAGAATCCGGTAGTGGATGCGACTCCTCCTTCCATTAAGAAGAAAAGGAAGCAAATATGGTCGGTGGAAGAAGCGAAAACCTTTCTGGAAGTGTGCGAGCAAGAGAATTACCTCATACCATTCCTATTAGCCATATTCACGGGCATGAGGCGTGGTGAGATTCTTGCTCTTCGTTGGATGAATGTTGACTTAACTAAAAGTGTGATTCATGTGGAAGAGTCATTGGCACGCACGAAAGCGGAAGGCTTATTTGTAAAGGAAGTGAAAACATCCCATTCGGAACGTGACGTTTTCCTCTCCCCTAGCTTGCGGGAGGCATTAGCCACTTACAAACCGCAACAGGAAGAGCATCTATGGATTTGGTTTTCACTTCAAAAAACGGTACGTATCTAGAGCTACGGGACATATTGCGGAAATATAAAATGCTCATTAAGAAAGCAAACGTACCGTATATACCGTTTCATAATTTGCGTCATACACATGCAACGATTTTAATGCTGCGGATGGGTGAAAATCCAAAGGTTGTTAGTGAACGACTCGGTCATGCACGAGTCGGTATTACGTTGGATATCTATTCTCATACAAATGAGGAAATGCAGAAGAAAACTGCAGAGAGATTTGATGAAAACTTCTGGACATAATGGACAAAAAAGAAAAAAATACAACCGCTAGAAGCATTGATACTGTAAGCTGAAGTGAGCTTTTTGTGCAGTCTATGTGCAATGAATAAAAATACAGGGATAAAATGGTTTTATCTAAAAACAAACAAAAAGCCCAAACCCTTGATACCACTGGGTTTGAGCTTCGCTAAAATGATGACCCGAGAGGGATTCGAACCCTCGACCCCATCCCTGTCAAGGATGTATTCTCCCACTGAACTATCGGATCTTACAATCTATTAAAAATTCTAAATGGTTTATATCATTCACTATAATATGGAAGAAAGAGGATTGTCAATGCATTTTCTCATCCGCTTTCTCTTCTAATTTCTGTATTATTGAAGATTGTTGTTTTTGAATAACTTTAGTAAATAAAATCAGTTGATAAAAAGGTTGGTTGCTTGGAACGACGTCTGAGGGAACAACGGAACTGGCGAGGCCCTTCACGGAGCAAGCAACATACCTCCTTGCCCCGAAAAAAAGCATCCTGTAGCGGAATTCCATTTATATTAACTACTTGTTAATAGGCAACAAAATTTTCGAACATAGACTTTCTACTTAGCATAAGTTCTTAAACAAGTCATTCTTTACTGTCTTTCATTTCTCATAAACATTTTTAAGATAACGACACCCGCTATCAGCATATAAAAGATCGATAGGCTGCAGGCTGCTAGAAACCCGATTGGAAGTCCGTTTTCACTGGATTGTTTTAATGGTTCGTATAGAAAGCGTAAGGGTGGTAGTACCCACAATATGAAGGTCAACCCTTTTGGTAATAGTGCTTCTATTTGAGTGTATGCTAAAGACATTGTTATCGTTAGTGAACATAGAAGCCAAACGTATTTGGATTCTGTTATTTTGGTCGCTGCAAAAAAGCTCCCTGTTAAAATACCTAATATACCTAAACCGAAATGACAGTATAATGCTAATATGTGATCAGTTGTTGTAACAGTAATAGTAAAGCTATTACTAATAATTGGGTATATATGAGCAATGATTATTAAAGGAAGCATCATAATAATGCTCGTTGCCCATTTCCCATACAGAAAATGCTCTTTTTGGCGGAGATGGACAATTAAAATATGCTTTTCGGCTGCTTCTTCTAGTCTTGATACATTCATTGAAATCCACGTCATAATAATGTACAAACCTACCGCAGAGTTTGCATAGCTGCCTAATATATCATTACTTTGATAAGCATATAGGATGACTACCCATGTTACATAAATGGCAACTGGTGGGATAAAAATTAATGAACGAATATAATTTTTTAATTGATAGGTCACAAACGATTTCATGTTATTTCTTCTCTTTCACTTCTATTATTGAGCAATCATGCTGAAGCAAGTATAGTAAGCAATCATCACATTCTCTTTCTCGTACAAGTAAATCGATAATATTTCGTTGTTCACTTTCGATTTTCCCATAAACTTTTAGTTCTTCTACTTGTAGCTTAGGTGACATTTTGACCGTAATGATTTTCATTCTTGTTTTCTCAGTGATAGCTTCAAATTTTATCATTTTCCCGTTTTCAAGAACCAATTGCTCTTCAGCTAATAAATCAACAGTTTCCTGTTCATGGGCAGTAAAGATTAGAGTTAAATCACGTTCTTTTTCTTGAATCATTTGAAGAAACGCTTTTTTTGAATCATCATCTAATCCAGTTAAAGGCTCATCTAATAATAAAATATCGCAATCATTGATAATTGCTTGAATTAATCCAGCTTTTTGTTTAGTACCTTTCGAGCAATGTTTAAGAAGAGTGTTCATATGTGGCTCGAGCTGAAATAACGTACTGTAATAATCGATTTTCTTCTGTACAGATTTAGGATGCTCTCCCCCAATAGTTCCGATATGTAATAAATATTCTTCTAGTTTAAAACGGATATGCTCAGGAAAATGTTCGGGAACATATCCAATTTTCTTTCCAAATGTATGGATCTCTCCAGATGAAGGAGCATAAATACCCGCAATCATCTTTAATAAACTACTTTTACCTGAGCCATTATGGCCTAAGATTGCCAGCTTTGTATTTTGGACAACTTCGAAGTTTAAATCATTCAAAATCTTTACATTATCAAATTTTTTCGAAACATGACTGGCTTTTATGGCATATTCTTTCATGTTCTTACCCTCATCTTTATATAGCTACTTTCATCTTATTTTATCAAATCTTACTTTAGAATAGCAGTACCTATGATTCAGAACTTTTAAACCAATCCAATATTTCGAAAAGAATAGAAATGCATGCAAACAGAAAAAAATGAACCGCTATGCTACAATTTTAATATATTTAGAGGAGGATTATGATATGAGTATTCCAATGGGGAAAATTCAAGAAATCGTGTTTCATAGTGATTCATTACAAGAAGATATCACTCTGCTTGTATATATACCTGCCAATTTTTCACCTTTACAAAAATGTACAATCTGTATTGCCAATGATGGAAAAGATTATTTTCAAATGGGAAGAATCGGTCGTGTAACAGACTCATTATTGTATGAAGGAGAAATCGAGAATATCATTATAATAGGTATTCCTTACAATGATGTTCAAGATCGTCGCACAAAATACCATCCTGATGGTGAAAAATTTGAAGCCTATGTTCGTTTTTTAGCTCATGAGTTGGTTCCATTTTTAGAGGAAGAGTTTCCTTCCTATGGTGTAGGACACGGAAGAGTATTAATTGGTGATTCATTAGCCGCTACTATTTCATTAATGACAGCCTTACGTTATCCACATACATTTGGCAAAGTACTAATGCAATCTCCCTATGTAGATGAAAAAGTGTTAAGTGCAGTTAAGGAATGTAAAGAACCACATCTCCTAAAGTTATATCATGTGATTGGCAAACATGAAGTCGATGTACCTACTACTGATGGAAAAAGAAGTAACTTCATAGAACCAAATCGAGAGCTACATAAAGCCATTTTAGAAAAGCAATTTCCACATTTCTATGAAGAATTTGATGGCGAACATACATGGAAGTATTGGCAAAAAGGTCTGCCACAAGCGTTACAATATATATTGTCTTTAGATGAATAAGACTATTAGATTAATTGATACTTAGGTTGATCTATTCATTCTTCTCATCAATTTATAATGGTATCAATTGGGTACTTACTGTCTCTAAATCTTTCACATATACCACAACACCTTTAGATTTTAGGGACAGTTTGAACAAAATAAAATAATTCCAAATATTTTTAATTTTTTGTTATAATGGAAGAACTTATCAAATATTAACTAATTACCTTTTATGAAGGAGGCTTTTTTATGAAATTTGGTATTGCTATATTTCCATCAAAAAAACTTCAGGACTTAGTCAACTCTTATCGTAAACGATATGATCCACACTATTCTTTGATACCCCCACATTTGACACTTGTATATCCATTTGAAACTTCTGAAGCAAATGTAAGAGAGATTGTAAAACAAATTGAAGACATTACAACAAATAGTCAACTAATTGATTTAAATATTTTAAAGGTTAGCTCGTTTCAGCCAGTAAATAATGTCATTTACTTAAAGGTTGACGCAAATGAATCACTTGAAGCTTTACAAAAACAATTGCATAATAACGTAACAGATACTGAAGAGGAATATTCCTATGTTCCGCATATAACACTTGCCCAAAAGCTATCAAATGATGAACATTCAGATATACTAGGGCAGTTAAGTATGCTAGATTTTCGACATAATGAAATCGTGGATCGTATTCATTTGTTATATCAATTAGATAACAATTCATGGTCTGTATATGAAACATTTCGTCTAGGAAAGGAATCATAATTAGTGAACGTAGAAATCGTAAAAAATAAACAACAGCTAGAAGAAGCATTTTCTATCCGTACAAAAGTATTTATCGAAGAGCAAAAAGTAGACGTAGAAGAAGAAATTGATCAATTCGAAGAAAGCTCAACTCATTTTCTACTTTATAATGAACATCAGCTTGCCATTGGTACTGGACGCTTTCGCGTTGTCGATGGAGTTGGAAAGGTTGAACGTATATGTGTTCTTCCGGATGTTCGAAAAAGCGGCGCTGGAAAAATCATTATGCAAGCGATCGAAGATTATGCCATGAAGCAAGAGCTTCCTAAGCTCAAACTAAATGCACAAATACATGCCATTGGTTTTTATGAAAAGTTAGGATACAACGTTGTTTCTGACGAATTTTTAGACGCTGGAATCCCTCATAAAACAATGACAAAAACGCTATAAACTAGCTATGGTTATTCTATTAAATGGCGTTTATCTCTATTGAAGTGTTTGACCAACATTAAACAATTAAATACCTAAACAAATGAGGGTGACAGGAGAATATTTCAGTTCTTCCTATCACCCTCATTTTATATAATCCATCTTATTCAACATTGTCGATTTCAAATTATATCTATTGTTTATCGGAATGGAGTAGTAATAATATATCCTGTATAATACATCCATTCTTTTAGAAAGAACGGTAATTTTGCTTCAAAAGTTCGATAGGCAGAAGTTGGTGTTGGAGAAGAATATACATTTAAATCTAGTTCTTTTGCTAGAATGACAGACCGTTTCATATGTAAAGGGTCACTCACTAAAATATAGGAATCGAAGTCGTAGTGTTTTTTCTCTACTTCTTCAAGCGCATATTGTAAATTCTCTTTTGTCACCATTGATTTCTCTTCTATTATTATATCTTCTTTCTTTACGCCTTTTTCTATAGCATAATCCATGGATGCTCTTGCTTCAGATTTCACTTCACCAGGAGCTAATCCCCCAGTAAAAATAATATAATCGACAGTTCCATCTTTATATAATTTAATAGCATGGTTGACTCTTTCTTTTAAAACTGGTGAAGGTTTTCCGTTCCATGCTGCTGCGCCTAATACTATAGCAGCATCGCTTTTCTTTTCATCATTTTTCATACCGAAAAAATATACACTTAATCCTGTATACATAAAAAAACAAAAAACGACAATAAAGGACCATTTTAAGAACCTAAACATATACCAATCACCTTTAAAGAAAATTTTGTGTAAAAAAAAGTCAACAAGGTCATCATACAACGTTTTCTAATGAAAAACTAGCATTTCACAAGTATTTTCAATATAAAAATTGTTAAACGAGCAAAAAGTCCTCGCATCTTCCCATTTTCTTTTTTTGTCAAAATTTGTTTTTTATTATGATTTTCTATCAAAAGTTCAAACGTATGAAGTAAACTTTCTAGTTCTAATTAAAATCTGCATAAAAATAACGGATTTCTAAAAAATAGTAGTGTTTAATAGTACAGTGAGTCATTATGTTCCGCTACTACTTACTTAATGGCAACAAAGTCTAGAAAAAAACAAATAAGCTATCCCCATTTTCATAAGAATAGCTTATCCTGACAAAGATGATTTTTTAAGTAATGGTGTCAATGAGTACACCCTTTCCAGTAATATGCGGAGCGCTTATAAAAGGCTGCTCAATCGTAACATTTCGTTTTTTGTTCTCTTTTTTTTCTATATAAGCAGGCTTTTGCTTTGATGGATTATTATAGCCGTTTTCTTCACTTTTCACATGTAATATAGCTGCAAACAGA
The DNA here is from genome assembly GCF_902374955.1 of Bacillus massilioanorexius. Taxonomy (GTDB): domain Bacteria; phylum Bacillota; class Bacilli; order Bacillales; family DSM-1321; genus Bacillus_AD; species Bacillus_AD massilioanorexius. The sequence goes on along the minus strand of NZ_CABKRX010000111.1, from coordinate 25,232 downwards.
GGCTGTATTCCTTTTACATTTTGATAGGATGCTAGTCTTTCATCGCTATAAGAGACTCGATTTCCATATTGAATAGATTCAAAAGGAATGACTGGAGGAATATATCCCATGTTTATCACCTCTACTTTTTAAAGTATCTATTTACATATTTACCCTTTTAAAAAATTTTGAAACACACGTATTATATACTTTTGGTTTAGTCTATGATTTGTTAATATGAAGATTGACTACTTTTTAACACTAGTGATAATGATTTGAGGGAAAGTTCATGAAACATGCAAAATTTCATCAAGAAATGATTGATTTAACTAAAATATCCGCAGATCTCCTTCAAGTTACATTTGAACGAGGTAAAAAAGGATTGTTAACTTGTCCTGTATGTAAAGAACAAGTTCGACTTTACCTAGGGATAAACGAAGCTCCACATTTCTATCATGTTGGTAAATCAAAGCCTCCATGCGAAATGCATATCGCTTCACCTACTTCGAAAGAATCAGACATGTATATTGAAAGAAATGGGTTTAAGCTCCCTACATCTAGAAGTATTACAAAAGAAATTGAACCTATCTCATATAAAAATTCGAAACCGATAAGTGGAAATCCTGCTTATATTTTATCGAAACCTAAAATAAGTGAAAATCTTCATCCTTATTTGCATTTATTAGAGGAGCAAGGTGGTGTCGTTCTAGATAACGATCAGCTTCAGGCTGTAACAACGATTGATGGTCCTCTCCTCGTTCTATCTGGCGCAGGTAGCGGAAAAACTCGCGTTCTAACGGCACGAACAGCCTATTTAATGAGAGTTGCTCAAGTTCCTCCATCGGAAATTTTACTCGTTACCTTTACAGCAAAAGCTGCTAAGGAAATGAAGGAAAGGATGCTTGGTTATCCTGATATTACAAACAAAGATGTAAATTGCCTAGTCTCTGGAACGTTCCATAGTATTTTCTATAAGATTTTACTTTTTCACGAACCACAATATTGGCAAAATAATGCTCTTATTAAATTCGATTGGGAAAAAGAATTTATTCTCAAATCTGCTGGTAGAGAACGTGGACTTGACGATAAAGAATTTGCCTATGATGCTGCTTTGCAGCAAATCGGTTTGTGGAAAAATTCACTTCTGTTCCCTGAAGAGATACGTGCACAAGACAAATGGGAAGAAGATTACTTATACCTATATAAAAAATACGAAGCTGAAAAAAGCCGAATCGGAAAATTTGATTTCGATGATATGTTAATTGGCTGTTATACGCTTTTTATGAATAATCCTGATATTCTAGAAAAATATCAAAATCGTTTTAAATATATCTTAATAGATGAGTTTCAAGACATAAATAAAGTGCAATATAAGCTTATGAAAATGCTTAGTAGAAAATCGAATAACATTTGCGTTGTTGGCGATGATGATCAATCCATTTATGCATTTAGAGGAAGCGACCCATCCTTCATATTAGATTTTGAAAAGGATTTTACAAACACAAAGGTCATTAAGCTTTCACAAAATTATCGTTCATCTCATCAAATCGTTGCTACAGCCAATCGAATTATCGCCAAAAATGAGAGACGAAAAGTCAAAACAATGGTAGCACAGCACGATCAAGGAAGTGCTCCTATCCTTTTTTATCCACAGGACGAAGAACAAGAAGCAACCATGATTGTGACAGATATCGCTGAAAAAATTGAAAATGGGGCAAACCCATCTGATTTTGCTATTTTATATCGTACACATACAATGTCTCGTGCCATTTTTGAAAGATTAGCAGAATCCAATTTACCATTTGTTATTGATAGTGATGCAGAAGCGTTTTATCAACGTCGGGTTGTTAAAAGTATGCTTGCCTTTCTACGATTATGCCTAAACGAAGATGATCTAGGAGCATGTGCCGATTTACTACCTGCTTTGTTCCTAAAAAACAGCATGCTTCAGGAGATAAAAGCACAAATCATTTTACAGGATTGTAGTGCATTAACAGCTCTTTCAAAAATTAAAACGGGACATGCTTTTCAAGAACGAAAACTATCAAAGTTAGCTACACAAATTAGAAGTCTGCAAAATTTGCCACCTTACGCGGCACTTGAGCGAATTGAAAAAGATTTTGGCTTCAATGATTATGTCAAAAAGCGTGGCAATGAAGGCAGCAAGATGGAAAAAGGATCGGATGATGTTCGAAACTTGAAAGTTGCCGCCAAACGCTTTACAGATTGCCAGACATTCATTGAACATGCAGACCATATGAATGCTATGAATAAAGAAGTGAAAAAACTTTCAAAGCACTTTCCTGATGCTATCTCACTAACGACTATTCATCGCTCCAAAGGACTTGAATATAAAAATGTTTATATTTTAAGTGCAGTTGATGGTGGTTTACCACATGATTTCGCCATGGATGATTATAGAAAAGGCAACAAACATGCCCTTGAAGAAGAACGACGCTTAATGTATGTTGCTGCAACAAGAGCACAAGATCAGCTGTACTTCTCCATTCTCCAAAGTCGAGGTGGCAAAACAGCGTATCCATCACGTTTTTTATATATGTAAATGTATCCGGTACTATAATTTGGCTATAACTTAAGCATTATGGGAACTCCTTGAAATAAGAGAGTTCCCTATTTTGTTATCCTTAGGAAACGTTGGTTTCTTGAAAAAACAAGAAGTGTTTAACCCAAAAGAGTATTTTTATATTTATTAAATGAAATGTAAATTTTTTTGTAAAGGCTGTTTTCTATAAGATTGTTGCTTTACAATATGTTCGATGAATAAAATCAGTGTATAAAAGGTCGGTTGAATGAAGCCTAAGGAGTGAGACTCCTGTGGGAGCAACGGGATAGGTGAGACCCCACAGGCACTACGTGCCGAGGATGCTCTCCGCTCGCCCCGCGGAAAGAGCATCCTGAAACGGAGTTCAAACAATACTCACTCCTTGTTCATTAGAAACAAAGTTTGCAAAACGAGCCTTTGTAAAAGAGGCAAGAGGCGTCTAAAAAGAGATTGAAAATCCCTTTTTAGACAGCCTCCTCTTTTCTTAAGTATTCATATTACGATTTTTTATTATTTATCATACTAGCAATTGTACTAAAATCAAGCTGCTTACCGTCATTGATAATCGAGCTTACAATTTTATCTTCCAATTCTTTATTAACCGGCTTACCTGCCATTTTCGACACACGTTTGATGACACCACGAACTGTATTTTCATCTTGGAAATTAGCGCCTTGTAAAGAATTAGCTAAATCCATTACATCCTTCATATTAACTCCTGTTTTCTTTTCCATGTTTTTAAAAAAATTAGTATCCATTGTTTAAGCCCTCCTTCTCTGTATGGTCATTGTATGAACAAATGATAAAAAAGTGCTTAGACACTGGAAACTAAATAAAAAAACATTTGGTGAAATTTTTTCTCTCGTCCATACCATTTACCCAATTCTTACATATCATAATGTGAGATTTATTTTAAAGGGGGGTAAACTATGTCTCAATCTAAGAAACGTCGTCGTTGCAAAAGATGTAATCACTTAACTTCTTGTAAATTTCATCGAAATCGCTGTCGACCTCATGAAAGTTCAAGTTCCGATTTATGTTCTACAAGTGTTATGATTAATAAACGTTCTGAAAGTAGTTCAAGTTCATCTAGCTCTAGAGAAAGCAGCCAATCTAGCCGTCATAAAAGACATTGCTGGAGAAACACACGTAATTATGGACGCTGCTGGAAAAAAGGAGAATCAAACTTCCCTGCTTAGACGCCAAGCTCTAATCGTAAACTTAACGAGGAGAGAAAATAACGTGAATAGAACAACACTAAGGGGCTGTCTGAAAAGTGATACATTATCACTTTTCAGAGGCCCCTACGCTTTATGTGATCTCCCTTTTTTATGGATATGTTTACATACATGTATTCTTCTTTTCTAAAAAGCTGATGCTACACGCTTTGTCCTGTTCTTTGCTTTATTTACTGTATAGAGTGTGTTCATCTAACACCATCTATTTTATGTAGCAGATATTAATTAACATATCTTTACAAACAAAAAAGGACGGTTTCCCGTCCTTTTTGTCTTAGCAACAGAATGAAGCTCCTACAATTATTAATAGGATAAACAGTACTACGATTAAAACAAACGTTGAACCGTATCCTCCACCGCATCCACCGCCATAGCCATATCCTGCACCGTAGCCTGCACCGTAGCCTGCACAACAGTTACCACCATATCCGTAGCCACCAAACATTCCCTTCACCTCGCTTTCGCTTAGTTCTTTTTAACATATGACAAAGTAAAGGATTATGTTTGGGCTTTTCCCTACCATCTTATTAATTTTCATTACAAGTTCTGTAAAATGAATCGTTAAAGTTGTAATATTCTATAAAAAAGCCAGTAGATTTTGATGAAATTTCAACCCTTAGGTTTAAAAATGAGAGCACCTATAAATCCGAAAATAATTGCGGATGAAATACCTGCACTCGCGATTTCAAACATTCCAGATAATACTCCAACTAATCCATGCTTCTCCGCTTCTTGTAATGCTCCATGAACAAGCGTATTTCCAAAGCTAGTGATTGGAACTGTCGCTCCTGCCCCTGCGAAATCAATGAGTGGCTCATACCAACCGAAACCATCTAACACGGCACCAATCACAACTAATAAACTAAGTGTATGTGCTGGAGTCAATTTAGCGACATCAAACAATAATTGACCGAATACACAAATCAGTCCACCAATAACAAATGCCCAGAAAAACATTGGCAACATATCGTTTTTCATTCCTTTCTTACTTTTATTCGTATTGTATAGCTACAGCATGTGCAATACATGGGATTGTTTCACCTTGTTGAAACGACAAAGGTGATAGTAATGCACCGGTACTAACTAATAAAATTCGTTTGTATGTTCCTTTTTTCATTTCATTTAACAAATGACCATAAAGTACGGTAGCGGAACACGCTGCCCCACTTCCGCCCGAAAAAACGTCTTGATTTTTACTATAGATCAACATACCGCAATCTAAAAAGCGATCTTTTTGAATCCCAAATCCATTTTCTTGCATTAAATCATACGCAACTTGATGACCAATTCTTCCTAGGTCACCCGTAATAACGGCATCATAATAATTCGGTCCCAAACCTAAATCTTTATGATGAGCTATAATCGTATCAACAGCAGCAGGAGCCATCGCCCCACCCATGTTATAAGGATCTGTTAAACCCATATCGACAACTTTACCAATAGTCGCTGCCTTTACTTTATGTATCGGCTGTTGAATATTCATACTTTTCCCTATCAAGGCAACACCTGCACCTGTCACAGTTGACTGAGCTGTTGGTGGCTTTTGCCCTCCATAATCGGTTGGATATCTAAACTGTTTTTCAACAGCGCCTTTATGGCTTGAAGCACCCGTGATAATATGATTTCCTCCATTATAATTGACAAGAAATGAAGATAATGCGAGACCTTCCATTGAAGTGGCACAAGCTCCAAAGATTCCAATATGAGGAATGGCACTCGTTCTTGCAGCAAACGTTGTGGGCGTCATTTGATTGATTAAATCTCCAGCTATAAAAAATTGCACTTGTTCTTTTTCTATTTTTCCTTTTTGAAGAACAATTTCTATTGCATCCTCCAATAGCTTTCGATTTGCTTTCTCATGTGATTCTTTGTTAACGTAATTATCATCATAAAGAAGGTCAAAATCATTTGCTAACAAACCATCTTTTTCTAAAGAACCTCCTACTACTCCTGTTGACAAAATCGCAGGTGCATTAGCAAAATTCCATGACTGTTTGCCAACTAACATGGTTTACCCTCCAATTCCTTTAATAATAGTCTTAATAAGTGCAACTACAAATGCAGAGAAAACACCAAATAAGATAACGGATCCTGCTAATTTAAAGATATTTCCACCTACGCCAAGAACAAAACCTTCCGAACGATGTTCAATTGCAGCAGATATAACGGCATTACCAAAGCCAGTAACTGGTACTGCACTACCAGCTCCACCAATTTGCCCAATCTTCTTATACAAGCCAAAGCCAGTTAAAATCATAGAAAAAAACACCATCGTCGCAACGGTTGGATTGCCAGCTGTTTGTTCAGTAAAATTAAAAAAGTATATATAAAAATACGTAACAAATTGTCCAATCAAGCAAATGAATCCACCCACAAGAAAAGCACGAATGCAATTACCTAATACCGGCCTTTTTGTTTCGTCCTTTTGCTCTAATTCCTGATATTTTTGCTGTTTAGGAGTCAGCTGATCTTGTTTTGCCATGAATACGACCTCCTTATGCCTGTTCCTTCTGAAGCTTAATGATTTCTTTGAATTGCTTTCTTGCTTTTTTCCTTGAATAATTCTCATCCTTCAAGTCTTCATTTAATTCAACGGCCTCTAAAAAGATTTTATAATCACTTGAAACGGTAAACTTATGGTCACTATATTTTTCTTCTAACTTCTTTTTTAAATCTTTTTCAATCTTTTTCATGCCAAACCGTTTCATATGTTTTACTTTGTAAGCCACAAGTACTCTTTTTTTCCCAGTGATAATAGCAGCATCATATATATCAGGAAATTCTAGAACATACTTCTGCAAATCTTCAGCAAACTTAAATTCTTCGGGTGTTTCATATAATACCGCTGGGTGAGGATTTGTCGTTTTAAATAATGCCATCTTGGCTTCGCCTTTTTTATTCGTATCCATACAGCCTGCTATAAATAAAAAAGCCCCTAACATCACTATGAATAATAATCGAGTCCATCGAACCATTATCATTTTTTCACTCCTTACAATTACTGCTATGACTTTATAATTTACAAACTCAGAAAAATTATGAGAAAAAACGTGTTTGTATTGTTTAAAAGAAACATAATTAAAATGTTTGAATCACCATCAAAAAATAAAAAAGACATTTCATGTTCAACCGAACCACTTTTGCTGCAAATTTATATTCATAAAGTAGCAAAATCTTCTCATAAAAGTAAAAGGCTCTGTAACGAATAGCCGTTAATTTCCAACCAGAAATGAATAGTCAAAAATCCGTAAAACTCCTACGACAGATACAAGAAAAACAAGAGACCACAGTGTATTAGAGGTGAGGAGGCTTAGTAGTACCGCAAAAACAAATGGATTCAAGCCATTATCAACCATTAAATTTAACATAACCAAACAAAAAAGAAATGCATTGCTGCATTTCTTTACAGTTCTATATTTCTTAATAATATTTTTTCTTTTTACCACAGCCACATCCACCAGATTTTTTCTTGTAATTTGGTTCTTTCTTAACTGGCTGCTGATAAGGATTTTGATATGGATTCGGATAAGAATGAATAATATATTTATTCTGCATCACGGAGCATACCTCCTAATATTTATTTCTATACTCTACTATATGATTGAAAATAAAGCTTGTTTCATCCTTTTGCCTAAATGCAAGTATTTTAACCAGTTGCCTAAAAAAATCCGTAGCTTCAAGTTACAGTTATTTTTATATGAATCAGGCTAAGTATTTATTCTCGGATAAAAAACTGAACAACGGTCTCAAACAAAGAAGCAAGACCTGCTACTGCTAATACGACTATAATTGGATTGGACCAATAAGGGATAAGATAAGATATAAGTACAATGAACATCGTAATCCATACACCTGTACACCAATAACAGCTTAGTAGCTCCCCAATCCACCCTTTTAAGCCGGATTTTTTCGGTACAATATATACTTCCGTTTCTCCTTGCGCATTTTTTTCTACTACTTCTTCAAAAAAAGGCTTTCGTAAAAAAGAAGTGATTTTATCAAATACAATTAAACGTGTTAAACGAAAGCTCGCTAAAGACAACAACACTAAATCCAAGAAATTTTCAATCATTAAGATCCTCCACTTTCCTTTAATGCTCTATGACAAATACACTAAAATAGGCAAGTAACTCATTCATTTTGAAACGTCTCTTCATACTCTGTAAGTGATAGATGTTAAATAACTATTAGGAGGAATATGAATGAGTTGTGGACATGACAATTTTACAAACGACTGTGTTTCTTCAACCCTACAATCTGTAGCAGAAGCTCAGGAAAGAATTGAAGAAGATTGCAGATCTGGTTGCCGACAAGCTATCGAAGAACTAAATGGCCAAATTAGAAATAGAGGTTTTGACACAATTCCTGTGCTATTAACGTGTGGATGTAACCCATTCTCAGCAGCTGGTTGTATAAGAAGCCGTCAAGAAGATCGACTTTTCAAAGTAGTGAAAAGCTTCTTATTCCGTGTTAGTGAAGTTTCTTCAGAAACTGGTTGTGCAACATTAGAGTTACTAAAAGTAATTCCTGATCATACTAGCTTTGAGGATTTCGATGGTACTCTAGAAAGCAATCAAGCCCAATCGACTTCTCAATGCGAGTCAGAGTTCGATGAGTTTTTAGCTGATGAATTACAGCGTGCAAAGAAAATCGTTCGAACTGGCATATGTGTAACAGTTGATTTGAAAGCATTTACGTCCGTTACATGCTTACCACCAATTCATACTGTTTAATGAGCAAATAAAGGCTACTGTGTTCAGTAGCCTCTATTTTTATCATGAATCTGAAGTGCTAATATCTCTATAAATTTTCCACTTTAATTTCTTCTATATCGTCCATTTTAACAATCATCGTATCATCTCGATCTCCAACTAAGACCTTTACAAAAAAATCTTCTCCTCTCTTCCTTTGAACTTGCCCTCTTACCCTTTTGCCTTTAATGACCATAAAACAAGTTGGTTTAGGTACTGCAGCTGGCATTCTCGCCAAGTACGTAACGAGTTCTTCCTTTGACATCTCATTAAATTTTTGCTTTTTATTTGTTTTTCTTCTAGGTGGTCTTTTTTTTCCTTTTTCATCTTTCTGGTCAAGCTGGACACCTGTTGACACTTCGACTACTTCCTTCGAATCCTCCATACTTTGTTGTTCATCATATATGGAAATTTCACTAGCAAATGGAGTTGTTTTCACTTTTTCAGAGCTAACAATCACAATTTCATCGGTACTATTCTGATGCAATCCTTCATCAGACTTTTCAGTATGCTCTGTTTCCTCAATTACAGCTCGATATTGATCCTGCATATTGGATTCTGGAGGCGAAATTTCTGGCTGAACAATATACATATATGGTTGTTTTTGATCTTGATCTTTTTCTTTACTCACATCTTCCCCTCCTGACATTCAATCTACTTTGTCAAAGGATATATTCTATAACGATACATATTCTGAATTGAGATAATTATGCATGTCCATGTAAAAATTAACAGTACCGTAGTATATTAATAAAGAAACGACTCAAAAATGATATCTTATCATCTTTGAGTCGTTTCTTTATTTCTAAGCATTCGTTGATAATGTTATTTTTCCACCATTTATTTGACGAGATTTCGATTGAATCACCGTTTTGAGTTAATTCTTTAGTCATACTTGTATGATTGTTATAAGGATTTGTCCGATTATTCATCAAACCAACCGTATCCTTCATTATATAAGTATTCAGATTCACCTTCATTATGTCACCTACTATCCATGCATGTATTGTTAGCTTTTATATAGTCTACTTATCAGCAAGTTTCACTCTTTATATAGTGTAAAAACTTAAACAATAAGTACTAATAGCGAAAGCGAAAGACAGTCTTCAAAAAACTGCTAAACTCTATTCAAATAGGCCCATGCCATTTGAGCATACAGTTCTGCACCTGTAGTAAGAGCTTCTTCATCTATATTAAACATTCCATGATGATGGGCCCATTCTGTATCTTTTGTAGGATTACCACTTCCAACAAGAGCAAAGCTTCCTGGAATCTTTTCTGTATAAAAGCTGAAATCTTCCGCTACCATCGTTGGCTTTTCGTTATATACTTGATCCTCGCCAAATGCTTCCGCAACAACTCTTTGGACAAGTAATGCGCTTGTTTCATCGTTGACGACTGGTAATGTACCTCTTCTATATTCTACAATCGCTGTTGCTCCATAAATACTAGCTATATTTTCTGCATAATGGTGAAGCTGCTTTTCGATATGATCCCTCGTTTCAGCATCAAAGCATCTTACTGTTCCTTCAATTACAGCATTCTCTGCTATAATATTAAATCTAGTGCCAACATCCATTCTCCCAATAGTCAGTACAGCTGGATGATGTGGATCAATAGTTCTTGAAACAATCGATTGTACATTCATAACAAAATTAGAAGCAATAATTGCCGTATCAATACAATCCTGCGGAATAGCTCCATGGCCTCCTCGACCTTTGAAAGTTACTTTAAAAACGTCAGCTGATGCAAATGAAGCCCCTGAAACACAAGATACCTTATGTGTAGGCATTTGCGACCAAATATGTATCCCAAAAACTTGATCCACTCCTTCAACGGCACCTTGTTTAACCATCTCCTTAGCACCTTCGCCAACTTCTTCGGCAGGTTGAAAAATCAAACGGACATCTCCATCCAACTCAGTTCTTATCTCATTCAATACTTTTGCTGCAATTAAAAGCATCGATGTATGAGCATCATGTCCACACGCATGCATTTTTCCAGGCTTTTTAGATACATATTCAATATTCTGATTAAGCTGATCAACAGACAATGCATCCATATCTGCTCTTAATGCTATCGTTTTACCTAATTGCCCACCCTTTATCGTTGCAATCACTCCTGTAGGTTCAGTTCTCCGATAAGATACCCCCAAACGTTCAAGGTATTTGCATATAAATTCTGTAGTCTGTTCTTCCTCCCATGATAATTCAGGTTCACTATGCAACTTCCTACGTATTTGAACGAGCTCGTCATTATATCCTCGAATCATTTCTGTTATTTTGTCATGAATAACCAAGATAAGTCTCCTTTCCAGTAAAAAATCCTTTTTAGCTGAACATTTGCTTACATAGTAATAAACTATGCCAATAGGAACATAGGGTTGTTTCAAAAGTGATCTTTTCATCGCTTTTGAAACAATCCCTCTCCTTCTACTTCAAGAAACCTACAAATATACCCGCCAATACAACTGATACAATAGTAACCGTTATAAATCCTCCAACTAACATTGGTGGTAGCATGTGATTTGTTAGAACCTCTCGTTCTTTTTCGTCTTTCGTTAATGACTTAATAACTTCATTTGTAATGATATAATCAGCTGGAAAACCAAATAGAGCAGTTAATGATACAGCAAATGCCATATTCGGACTAACTTTTAATATTTTCCCGGCGATAAATGAAAAAATATACATTCCTACAACCGCTAAAGCTATGCAGATCACTAACGGATAAATGATTTCAATCATCATGCTTGGTGTCGCAGATTTTAAACCATCAAAAATAAATAGCATAAGTACCATCAGTACGAACCCGAACCCATTTGCTTTTTGTAACGGCTGTTTCTCTAAGAAACCTATTGTAGTTGCAATAACACCAAAAACTAAACAAAGTACAAACGGACTGATTACTACAATCGGATTTAAAAGAGTGGATACTGAATATGCAAGAAAACCTACGATGGCTACTCTCAAGAATTTAAAATAATCTGTGTTATATTGTTCTGGTAATTTTTTAAAAAGCTTTAATTCCACCGGTTCTTTTGTAGAAGCTATTTCATTATTAGCTTCCTTCATGATTAATTTTCCATTTCTTAAATCAGTTAGCAGTCTTTTCCCTTCTTTTTTCAAAGCTATCGCCGTTAGCGGATAGCCTGCAAATCCTTGCATTACATAAATGACAATCGCAAAGACCGATAAACTCATTAAGCCAGCTTCTTTTGCTCCTTCTGACATAATTAACGCAGATACGACTCCTCCTACCAAAGGTGGGATGGCAACGATAACAGTCTGTACATCAAAGATAAAGGACGCTATTCCAAATAATAAAACAATAATTCCTAAAATTCCTGATAAAGCAATTAGTATCGTTTTCCATTGTCTAATCAATTCCTGGATAGAAAGTAGAGTTCCCATGTTAACAATGAGAAGATACATAACCATAGTTGCTACAACAGGTGGTACACCTGCTATTGATACGATTTCTTTCGGAAAAAACGTCCAATAGCCTAGTAAAAATAAAACCGCACAAATAAATACAGATGGAATCCATGCCTTCGTACGAACCGCGACAATATCTCCAATAAATAAAATACCTAATACGATAACTAATGCCAATAATTGAGACAATGAATTCCCCTTCTTTCATATGAACTAGGCACAATCAGTATCTAGAAATAGTCCACATCCCTAGATTGCTGAATTTATGATAGTTAAGAGCCCCTTCATTTTGAAATCAATCAAGCTCCTAACTAAAACCTCTTATTTATGATGACTCATACTATTGTTATTTGTTATTTTCTAAATAAGCTAATGTTGCATTTCCCAGAACTTTTGCTGCAATTAACATACCACTTTCATCAATATTAAATTTCGGATGATGATGAGGGTAATTAGCCTGTAAATTCGGGTTACCAGCACCAGTAAAGAAAAAAGCTCCTCTAACATGATGAAGATAATAGGAAAAGTCCTCTCCGCCCATTTGTGGTTTGCTTTCTTCTACAGCTGTAACTCCAGGTACAGCTCCTGCAAGCTCTTTAATAAAATCCGTTTCTTCCTCATAGTTATTTACAGCTGGGTATCCCTTTTGATATTCAAATTCGCACTCTACATTGCCAGCAAGGCAAGTCCCTTTTATAATACGATCAATTTCTTCTTCAATCGATTCTCGAATGCTTTCTTTAAACGTACGAACCGTTCCCGACAGAGTAACGGTATCCGCAATAATATTCGCTGCATTTTTCGCTTCAAAAGAACCAACCGAAAGTACAGCTGAATCAAGTGGGTCAATTCTCCGTGATACAATTTGCTGTAGATTCCCTACTAGTTGTGCTCCAATGACAATACTATCCTTTGTTAAATGAGGCTGAGAGCCATGGCCACCTCTCCCTTGAATTTTCACCTTAAAGAAGTCAGCAGCCGCCATCATAGGACCAGTACGATATTCTACTGTACCTATAGGAGTATCTGCCCAAATGTGTTGACCGAAAATGACATCTACACCATCTAAGCAGCCGTCTTCAATCATTGCGATTGCACCGCCAGGAAGCACTTCTTCAGCATGCTGATGAATAAACACGACATTTCCTTCGATTTCATCTTTCATTCGATTTAATACTTTCGCAAGTACAAGAAGAGTTGCCGTATGTGTATCATGTCCACAGGCATGCATGACCCCATCCACCTTTGATTTATAAGGTACATCCGTCTCCTCTTGAATAGGTAAAGCATCAAAATCAGCTCGTAACGCTACTGTCTTACCTGGCTTTCCTCCTTCTAAAGTTGCCACAACTCCCCGGCCACCTACTTTTACACGAACTTTATGTCCTAAATTCTCATGATACTGAGCGATATATGTAGGTGTTTTTTCTTCTTGAAATGAAAGCTCAGGATACTGATGTAAATACCTACGAACCTCAACCATCTCTTCATATGCTTGATCTAACAATTCATATAGCTTTTCCAAAACCATTCATCTCCTTTAATTTTTCAAAGTATTTGAATCAGATTAGTAGATTTAAAGATTATAAATTGCCTATGTTCAAACAAACTCTATCTAACTTTTACAAATAGAAAAGAATATAACCATTTGATCAACTAGTTTATACAGAATATATTAAATTATCTGAAAATAAATAATCAATGGTTATTTGTACAATAAAAATGAAATTGTATTGTATACTTGTCTAATACGGAGGTGTTTCCATGATAAAAAATCAACATTTATACTCCTTACTACATAAAAAGTTCCATAATACAGCTTTTCAGATTTATTATTATCAAAATATTCAATCACAACATCAATTACTACTAGAACACGGAAATATGAGAAAAAAATATGATTTATTATCTTTACCATATACAAATGAAAAAATAACTATATACAAAGATGAAGCAATGACTCTATTGTGCTTTACATATTCTGATGATCATAAAATCCTATTATGTCTTTCGTCTACTAACATAGACTTTTCTATAGAAGATTTAGAAACACTCTATGTAATTTTCTCCTATTTACAAATGGAAACAAAAATGCAAGCAAAAGAAGATGAGATTTCTAGTATGATTGAAAGCATCCGCTCCGTTACATCTTCTCTAGAACTAAAAGATGTACTAAATAATATTATCTTTCAAGCATTAAGTGTCATACAGGCAGCAGATGCAGGGTATCTACTCCTCTATGATGAAATTTCTCACTGTCTTACACCTAAAGTTGCCATTGGATTTAACGACAATTTATATGAGATAAAAATGAAAATTGGCGAATCGATAACTGGAAAAGTTTTCAAAGAAAGTGAAGCTGTTATTTATTATTCACGGTCCGATATTTACAAAGGAATGAAAGATATATCTGAACAAAACTTTCATTATATTCAGAGTTCGATTGATTTTTTAAAATTGAAATCTATGATTTGCGTTCCATTATTACTTGGGGAGAAAAAAATAGGGGTAATGACTGTCCAGCAGCATAATGCAAAAGGGCAAATGTGTGAAGAGGATTTACGATTATTGCAAGGCTTTGCGGTGCATGCTGTCATTGCTATCAATAACGCTAGACTTTTTGAACAAGCCAATAATCGCTTAGAAGAGATCACTAAGCTAACGCAGCAATTAGAGAAAAAAAATGAATTGTTATCAAGGAGAGCGGTAATACATGAAATGTTAACCCAATTCTCATTGCAAAATAAAAGCTTGGAGTCTATTATTCAAGAATTAAATCGTATTATGAATAAAGAGCTTTTCTTTTATGACCATTTAGATTCACAGCTTTTCCCAAAAAAGAAATTGAACTATCCATACTTAAGTAATGATGAATGTTCTTGGATACTAAGAACCTATAAAAAACCTTTCTTCATAAATATTGTCGATAAACAAGATATTACCTATTATATTTATCCTATTCTTTCTAATCATGTTACATTGGGGTGCTTTATCTTACCTTTTTTCTCACCCATTTCAGCACACGATAAGATGACCATTGAACAAGCATGTTCTATTCTTGCTCTTGAATTAACTAAAAGAAAAACACAAGCAGAGGTTTACTATAAAAAAACACAAGAATTATTTACTGAATTATTACAATTCAATGAACCTAGAGTACTAGAAAAGCATGGCGAATCACTTGGTTTCAATAGAAAAGCTTTCTTTACCATCCTTTTATTAGAAGTATCATCTGATTCAGAAAAAGACTTCCAAGCTTCTGAGGCTTTTATCCATCGATTAATTTCAAATATCAAACAAGTTATCCCTGAACAAGGGTCAATGATATTTGGTTTTCACAATAAAGTTACCATTCTATTATCAGCAATTGATCCTATGAAAATAAGCCAATTTATGGATGAACTTCAAGCTCTAATCTTTAAACTTGCTAATCGTGAAGAAATGAATGTATATGGTGGCCTAAGTACTCAGCAGTTAGGTATTCCAGCGATTCAGCATTGTTATAAAGAAGCTCTAAAAACTTTATCTTATGCTCTAAATCAAAAAAAATCAGGGATTATGAATTACAAGAAAATAGGAATAGATCGTTTGTTTCTTTCACAAACAACTACAGAAATTGAGAATTATTCCAATGATATTTTATCACCTCTAAAATCTGAAAAAAGTCGTAATAACGACCTAGAAAAAACGCTGTACACATATGTTTCCTTAAATAAATCCGTTAACGAAACAGCAAAAAAGCTGCATATCCATAAAAATACACTGTATCATCGAATTAAATTAATTGAGGAACTATTACAGCTCAAATTGAATCATCCAGATGACTTTTTACAAATATTATTAGCCTGTCATTTGCAAGGAAAATTAGCAAAGCCTATCGTCTCATTATAATTTATCTAAGTTTCTATTTTCAGAGTTGCACCCCTCTTATTCAAAATAGTAATGTATAACAACCAAATACAGAGGCTTCCCTACTTGGGATAGCCTCTACTCTACTTTTGCATCATTCATGTTATCTAGTTTTCAATTAATATCTTATTCTTTGAATTTAATCCATCCATGATATAGCAATAGTTCCAAAACCCGCATGGACTCCTGCTACCGGGACTAAATATTGATCGAGTAGAGTAATTTCACGATATTTTTCTATTAACTCTTTCTTCCATGACTCAACTACTTCTTTATTTTTAGCATGACTAAAGCAAAATGTACGTACACCCCGTTTATATGCCTCTTCGATTTTTCCGGATAAATACGCTTTTGCTTTTTTATCACTTCTGATTTTTTCATCAACCACAACTTTGCCATCATCAAACTTTATGATAAGTTTTATATTTAGCAAACTAGCAAATTTTTGTGCACTACTCACTCGACCACTCTTCTTTAATTGCTCTAAGCTAGCAGGAAGGATATACATATTTGTTTGTTCAGGTAATGTACGTAAAGTTTCAACAATTTCTTCAAAACATTTCCCTTCCTTTTCCAATTCAACACCTTTTTGAACCATATATTTCAAGCAATAATCTCCAATCTTACTATCAATCACCTCAACATTTGGAAATTCTGTAATTACAGATGCCGTACTAGAGCTTTGATAAGTTCCTGTTAAGGCACTTGAGGCATGAATAGCAATGGCGTAGTCATAATCCTTTTTAAGTTTCGTGTACAATTCAATAAAATCTCCATAAATCGGTTGACTTGTTTTTGCTTTTGTTTGACTTTCTTTTAACTTTGTATAGAATTCTTCTGTTGTGATATCTACTCCATCACGATATGATTTTTGGCCAAATATAACATTTAAAGGCACAATATATATGTGATTTTCTTCACAATATTCTTTAGATAAAGACAAAGCACTATCTGTAATCCACGCAATTTTTTTTCTCATTATATCTCTCCTGATGTCAAAATCCCGATAATATTTAAATTTATCTGATTTATAAAGGAAGCTACCCAACCGTTTGATTGAGTAGCTTCCAACTATGGTTTATCCTAAAATATGATATCCTGAATCAACATGAAGATTTTCTCCAGTAATTCCTCGTGACATATCACTAAATAAGAATACAGCTGTATCTCCCACTTCTTCAGGTGTCGTTACTCGACGTAAAGGTGCACGTTCTTCGATTTCCTTTAAGATCGAATTAAAATCACTAATACCCTTAGCTGATAATGTACGAATCGGTCCAGCAGAAATAGAATTTACACGAATTCCTTTTTTCCCTAGGTCGCTAGCCAGATATCTTACACTTGCATCAAGTGATGCTTTCGCTACTCCCATCACATTATAGTTAGGCATTACGCGTTCTCCGCCTAAGTAAGTTAAGGTAACAATGCTACCGCCTTCTGTCATTAGCAATTGAGCTTCTTTTGCAACTGCTGTTAACGAGTAAGAACTTATATTATGAGCTAATAAAAATCCTTCACGGCTTGTTTCACAATAATCACCAGCTAAGTCTTCTTTATTAGCAAAAGCTATACAATGTGCTACCCCATGTATAACACTAGCTTCTTCTTTAATCTGTTTAAAGCATTTTGCAATATCTTCATCACTTGTTACATCACAAGGCAACACTGAGTATGATGTGTCTAAAGAACCTGCTAATTCTCTCACACTTTTTTCCAGTCTTTCACCTGCATATGTAAAAATTAAGTTTGCTCCAGCTTCATGCAATGAACGTGCAATTCCCCAAGCAATACTACGTTTATTAGCAACTCCCATAACAACAAATGTTTTTCCGTGTAAAGAAAGAGTCATCTCTCCTATGCCTCCTAATTAGAACAAGTTATTAGTACCTAGTACTAATATTTATTATAACTAAAAAATGGTTATCTGAAAAGAAGGAGTTTATGTTTTTTAATAAATTTTTCTTTAGCGTCCTTTTTTCTATATGGTACTTGTTACTATTTATTGTTCATTATGACCCCAATCCGTGCATTTTTTACATGTACATGACACATCTCCTTACTTGTAGCTATTGTTTTTTCACGCTACTTCCCAAAGGGCCTTACGGATCAGAATCTAAATGTAAAAAAGACGAATAAAGATGTAATCTCACATCTTTATTCGTCTTTATTCACAAGACAATTACTCTTTTTTATAATAAATAACTCATCAATAGTGTAGCTAAGCCAAAATAAATTAAAATACTAATAATATCACTAATTGTTGTAATAAATGGCCCGGAAGCTACAGCAGGGTCAATTTTCATTTTATGCATAAGCAAAGGTACAAGCGTACCTGCTAAGGTAGCAAATATAATCGTAGCAAATATAGAGAATCCAACCAAGATGCCTAAATATAAATCTCCATACCAAAAATAAATGACACCAGCTATAATTGCACCACATGTGGCTCCTGTAATCATCCCTGTACTTGCTTCTCTAAAGACTAGCTTCCACTTACTAACTTCTTCAAGTTCTCCAGTTGCAATTCCACGAACAGCTACGGCTAGAGCCTGTGTTCCAGAATTCCCGGCCATCCCACCAATTAAAGGAATAAATATTGCTAGCATTGCTTTTTGACTTAATGCATCCTCAAAACGTCCAATCAAACTGGCCGTCAGCATTCCTAAAAATAACAAAATAATGAGCCAAGGCAACCTTTTTCTAGCAGCGCTGAAAGGATTTCGATCTACACGATCACCATCTGGTAAACCGGCTAATTTAGAATAGTCATCTGAAGCTTCTTCATCCATAACGTCCATAATATCATCAACAGTAATAATCCCAAGTAAGTGATTTTGAAAGTCGACAACTGGAACAGCTAAGAAATCATAGTCTTTCATCATTCGTGCTACTTCTTCCTGATCATCACTAACTGATACGTGCGTCACACGATCATTCATAATTTCAGAAATCATCGTATCATCATCACTAATGATTAAATCACGTAAAGAAATAACACCGACTAGTTTTTTATCTTCATCTATAACGTACACATAATAAATAACTTCTGCTTCTGGAGCTTCCTTTTTCAGAATAAGCATTGCCGAGCGAACCGTCTGATTCGCAGATATGGCAACAAATTCTGTTGTCATAATACTACCAGCTGTATATTCTTCATAGTGTAAAAGCTCACGTATTTCCTGAGCAGCTTCATCATCCATTATCGTTAAATAGCTTACCACTTGTTCTTTATCAAGTTCATTCAGAACGTCTACAGCATCATCTGTATACATTTCTGCTAGCATATCTGCAGCATATGAAGGATTCATTTCAGATAAAATCTCTTCAACATTTTCATCATCTTCATCTAAATTCTCAAACAGCTCAGCCATTTCCTCTGGAGATAGGTAAAGATATACTTTCGATCGATATTTATCATTTAATTTTTTGAAAAACTGCGCTTGGTCATATGGATGGAGTTCCATAAATTCATCTCGAAAGTCATCAAGCCGATCATTTTTCAATGCTGTTAATAATAGTTCATCATCATATTTTGGAGCTTCTTTTTCATATTGCTCTTGCATTGCATTACCTCCTCTCGGATAGCGGCTTTACTTCCTTACATGTAAAGTCAACTCACCTTCACTATACTAGCAAAACTATATGGGCTTGTCGCTAGTTTATTGTATTCTTACACAAATTTTTTACAAATATGAACTTCTATATTAATATTCACTATATCTGAAGAATGAAACATCACAATTAGAATGATATTATAAAGTAAAGCATTCATTTGGTGTGCTACAAAAAAGAGTCAGTCAAGTTTTAGCTCCTATATATTTACCATATACAAATATCCGTAAAAAGTGAGGAATGTAAAATGAAAATCGATATCATTGGAGATATTCATGGATGCCTCCCAGAATTTGAACAATTAACAACTACCCTCGGATATAATTGGTCTTCAGGCATTCCCATACATCCAGAAGGTAGAAAACTCGCATTCGTAGGAGATTTAACGGACAGAGGGCCACAATCCATCAAAGTCATCGAGATTGTTTTCGAACTCGTTAAGAAAAAACGTGCCTTTTATTCCCCTGGTAATCACTGTAACAAGCTCTACCGCTACTTTTTAGGAAGAAACGTTAGTATCACACATGGTTTAGAAACAACTGTAGCTGAATATAAAAGTCTTTCACCTAATGAGCAAAAAGTTATATCCGATAAATTTATTGATTTATATGAAAATAGCCCTCTATATCAAGTCCTGGATGAAGGAAAAATAGTTATCGCTCATGCAGGAATCCGCGCTGATTATATTGGTCGTACTGATAAAAAAGTAAAAACATTCGTATTATACGGTGACATCACGGGTCAATTCCATCCTGACGGTCATCCTATAAGACGAAATTGGGCAAAATACTACAAAGGTTCTGCTACAATCGTATACGGACATACACCTGTAATCGATCCATTCATTTTAAATAATACCTATAACATAGACACTGGCTGTGTATTTGGTGGTAAATTAACAGCCCTACGCTATCCTGAAATGAAACTAGTTAGCGTTCCTTCCTCTATGCCTTATGTATCCGAAAAGTTTCGAGATTTAGATGAATAACAAAAGAAGCACATTCCAAATGAAATGGATGTGCTTTTTGTTATTCTTGTTTGTTTATTGCTAATTTTCAGTGCGAAAAATTCGATTATTTACTTAATCACTGCTTCATTCAATTCAAAAAAACAGCAAGAACCAGAGTCCTCGCCGTTTGTTATTCAATCAGCTTCTTCATGTCAACAGGCATTTCACAGTCAAATGTCATCAATTCATTAGTATGTGGATGAATAAAAGACAGTTGCTTACAATGTAAGGCTTGTCTATTAATCAATAACCTTGAGCCCCCATATAAGTCATCTCCTAGGAGTGGATGATGGATATACGCCATATGGACACGAATTTGATGTGTTCGACCTGTATATAATTTCAGTTGGACATGTGTGAAATCTTGATAGTTTTCTAATACTTGATATGAGGTTCTAGCATACTGACCATCCATTCTAACTTCTCTTTCGATGATGCTAGTAGACTTTCTTCCAATAGGCTCCTCAATATCATTTTCCCCTTCTAATTTGCCGTGAACAAGAGCTTCATACGTCCGGCTCACTCCAGCTGCTTTTTGTTGTTCACTTAATAAATGATGGATATAACGATGTTTAGCAATTAACATTATTCCTGAAGTATCTCGATCCAAACGGGTAACAACATGGACTGTCGAGGGAATTTCATTTACTTGATAATATCCAGCAAGTCGATTAGCGATACTTCCAGTAGGATGCTCTCTTGATGGAATTGTATTGACAAATGGCGGTTTATTTAAAACTAATACAAAATCATCTTCATATAAGATATCTAAAGGGAGATTTTCTGGTAATAAACCTTCACTTGTTGTTTCTAAAGGGAAGAAAACCTCAACATTGTCTCCACTTTTCAACAGATAACGAACATTTTCTTCTTGACCATTAACTTCAATTCTTCCACCTTTAAACTTTATATCCACCAATGCGGCTTTAGAAATATGCTGCTCTTTTAAAAATTCTCGTAATACCTTTGAATCTTGGCTCTCGTGAATCGTCCATGTTAATTTAAATGCTTTCATAAAACAATCCTTTATCCTTAAAATCTTTCTTACATTATTAATCAGCTATAAATGAATCTCTTACTCTTCTCCAGAAAGGAAAAGGACGGAAACGAGCGAAGCGAATTTTTTCATCTGCCACTCGATATTGAATCGATTTAACATCCTTTTGTAGAATTTGCAAATGATCTACAGTGATAATAAAATCTTTCTGACTCGGTGGTCTTAACATACAAGTGTGATGATCTGGGAAAATCAATGGCGAACCGACAGTTCGGTATACACGATTGTTAATAGAAGCCATCTCCGCTAATTGAATAGCTCGAATGGATGGATGTATAATCGCACCACCAAGCGCTTTATTATACGCTGTACTCCCTGAAGGAGTCGAGATACAAAGGCCATCTCCTCTAAATGTTTCGAAGTTCTGACCTTTGACCTCAACATCCATCACAAGTGTTCCTTCAACGCTTTTTACAGTCGATTCATTTAAAGCTAAATACTTTGAAGCTCTGCCTCCATGTCTGTATCGAACAATAATCTCTAATAACGGATACTCAACTACTTGAAAGGGCGTTTTTGCAATTGCAATCACTAATTTTTCTATTTCATCAGGCGTCCAATCGGCATAAAATCCTAAATGACCAGTATGTACACCAACAAATGCTGTTTGGTCTAAACGCTGTTTATATCGATGAAATGCATATAGAAGTGTTCCATCCCCACCAACAGAAATAACAATATCCGGTTTTTCCTCATCTAACACTAAGTCAAAATCCTGCAAGTACGTTTTCATTTTTTGCATGAGTGTATTTGACTTAGTATCTCCCTTTGAAGTTATGGCGAATTTCATAATATCCTCCTGCATGAATAGTTCTTCTCTTCCCTTACATTACAAAAGATTATTTTTATTCTGTCCCTCATCATTCTTTCTTGAAAAAACTCTCTGTGCCTCTTGAATTTCAAGAGCAATTTCAGACATTTCTTTATCTAGCAAATAGGCTGCTTCCGCTGCACGCTGTAAGCGTAATTTTATATCCTGTGGAAATTGACCTTTATATTTATAATTTAGCGAATGTTCAATAGTAGCCCAAAAATTCATAGCTAATGTACGAATTTGAATTTCAGCTAAAATATTTTTTTCACCATAAATGGTTTGAACAGGGTATTTAATAACAACATGATAAGAGCGATAGCCACTGCTTTTTTCGTGAGAAATATAGTCTCGTTCCTCAACTATTTCAAAATCATTTCTATTTCTTAAGAGTTCAACCACTATCTTTATATCGTCAACAAACTGACACATCATACGTAATCCCGCTATATCTTGAAGCTCTTCGTCAAGTTTGTCAATTGAAATGCCTTTGCTCTCAGCCTTATCCAATATACTAGCTACAGGTTTAACTCTCCCTGTTACAAATTCAATGGGGGAATGTACCCTTTCTCTTTCAAATTGCGATCTCATTCCTTTTAACTTTATCTTTAGCTCCTCTACAGCCTGTTTATATGGAGCTAGAAAATCTTCCCAGTTCATCTATAGCACCCGCCTCAAACTTGTTACAAAAATACTTTTTCAACTACAGAAACCATTTCTTCTCCATAATTTGCATTATCTTTAATATTGTCGATTAAATAATCTAACTCCTCCATAAAACTCGGAAGTTCAATACTTGTTTTGCTATTTTGTAATAATACTTGTAGTTGTTTTATTCTACCTTCATTAATCGTTACCCAATAATCATGAGGCAGTGATAACCATACATACTCATTTTGATACTCCATTATGTATATAAATGCCACATTGTCAGAATCTACTAACATCTGGCCAGTTGGATGAAATTCTGTAATATTTTCTGTATCGATACTTAAAATCAATCTATTATTTTCAATCTTTGTGTTCAAAAGTTTTATTACTTTACTCATATGTATAAATTCCCCTCTCAAGCTAACAATTTTATTTTACCATATCCCTTAACGTATTCCTAAGGTTGAAGTAAGATTCTATATATAGTCATTTTCGAAAGGATGTATACCATGAAACAAGAAATAGAAATAGAATTCAAAAATCTTATTACAGAAAAAGAATTTCGTACTTTATGTGAGAAGTTCTCAATAACTGAAAAAGACTTCAAATATCAAATTAATCATTATTTTGACACTGAAGATTTTTCTTTAAAAAATCATCAATCTGCCCTACGGATTAGAGAAAAAAATCATTCATTTACATTAACATTAAAGCAACCTCATAATGAAGGGTTGTTAGAAACACATGAAGAATTAACCGAAGCAGAAGCACAATCTATCATTTCTAATGATAAAAGTATAAATGGTTCCATTTCAAATATCTTGCAAAAAGATTTTGACATTTCAGCCAACCAACTTATTTCTTTCGGTTCACTTGCCACAAAGAGAGCTGAAATCAATTATAAAGGAGGAATTCTTGTTTTAGATCATAGTAGTTATTTAGGAAACGAGGATTTTGAGTTAGAGTATGAAGTGACAGATTTCTCAACAGGTAAAGAATATTTTGATAATCTATTGCAATCACTAAATATTCCACATCGCAAAACCGATAATAAAATAAAACGATTCTACAATGCAAAATTCAAATAAGAAAAGCACAATCACCATAAAATAAGAAACATCAGCTAAATTCGTATCTCTTGTTGGCAACGCCAATGTGACCTACCTCCTGTATAGAGGTCTCCGCCCATCATAAGACAAGGCTGATAAAAGGTTGCTCTCGGACCTTTTGGACAGATTGGCTTATCACCTCGAGGGGCTATGGTGTTGGAGCTAGACAGTAATCTTGGTTCAAAAACCGGAACTGGTCCTTATAAATGGATTAATCATACATTCTTTACATGGATGGAGTTGAAAACGTGAACGTACAAGATATCAAAACTCTAATAGAATTACAATTTTTACAAGGTTTATCAACTAATCAAACCAGTAATGATTCATCTTCTACATCGGGGTTATTTCAACAATTACTATTAAGCTTCCTAAACGATCAAACTAATACATCAACGATTAGTAATACACTCGGAACAATTAATAGCTTAGCAAAAAATCTTGATGGAACGACTCAATCGAATACGAATAATTTTTCACTAAATTATCCTACGATTTCACCAAAGATACCCAATATTTCACTAACTGGTTCTGCTCAAAAATATGAAAAGTTAATTGGAGAAGCAGCTGAAAAATACAATATTCCTGCTAAACTGCTTACATCCATTATTAAGCATGAATCTAATTTTGACGAAACAGCTACGAGCCATGTTGGTGCATCCGGCTTAATGCAATTAATGCCATCAACTGCAAAATGGCTCGGTGTTAAAAATATTTACGATCCAACAGAAAACGTTATGGCTGGAGCAAAATATTTACGGCAAATGCTAGATAAATACGATCAAAATACAACGCTTGCTTTAGCTGCTTACAATGCTGGTCCTGGTAATGTGGACAAGTATAACGGTATTCCACCATTTAAAGAAACACAAAATTATGTGAAGAAGGTATTGAACACTTACCAAGCATAAGATACTAGGTACTTTGAATTACCTTCGACTTGAACAGATTCATGGTTACTAACAAATACAAATGAGCTATGAATAGTCTTTGTTTTACAATTAAAAACTGAGAAATGAATTATAGCACTACTTTCCAATTGATTCTTAAGACTTACACCAATATACCTAGTCGCTACACACTAACACTAAAAATTAACAAANAAA
>NZ_CABKRX010000110.1 GCF_902374955.1 Bacillus massilioanorexius | reverse complement strand
ATAAGAACGATATTTTTTTATACGAACTAAGGATTTTATACCAAAGGCTTTCATGATTCTTTGTACTTTTTTATGGTTTACTTCATGTCCAAGATTAGCTAATTCATCACGAATACGACGGTACCCATAACGACCTTCGTGTTCATCATAAATGGATTGAATGAGTTGTTTTAAATCAGCATCTGGATCAGGTTTAGTCCTGTTTTTTACCCAGTAATAATACGTGCTTCGTGGAATCTCAGCTAGTTGTAGAAGAGCTTTCACCTGAAATTGATGCCTTAATTCATAGACTACTTGTGCTTTGTCTTGTTTGGTGATTTTTCCTTGTTTTGAACTAAGGCATTCAACTTTTTTAAATAAGCATTTTCCATTTCAAGTTGTTGAATACGTGCTTCTAGTTCTTCAATAGATCCTAATTTGTTTGGTTTCATTGACTCTTTTTTCACGAATGGGCGCCCCTTTTTCTTTGATTTTAGAGCGTCAATACCATTCCTATTAAACAATTCAACCCATTTATATACAGTTGAAGGAGATGTGATGTTAAAAATCGCAGCTGCTTCATTAGGAGTTACTCTAAATTCATTTATATAGTTTAGTACATCCATTTTAAGATTCAAATCATCATTTGTATAGGATGAAGAAGAAAAAGCTTCTTCTCCATGCACGTTATATTGAGCTACCCAATTTTTTAGGGGAGTTAAACTAATATGAAATTGCTTAGCTACTGTTTGAAAGGAAGTTGTTCCATTTAGGTAAGCAAACACTGCTTTTAATTTAAATTCTGAGCTATATTTTGTCATACAAAAAACTACACCTCCTATTGTTAGATGTGTCTAACAATTGGGGTGCAGTTCATTCTATAAGTCTAAGGAAGTCCCTTCAAAGTCTAGCTAGTTTTCCATACAGATCATTTAAGTTAGCGTTCCCTTCATTCATCAATTTTTCGATGTAAATACAACAAATTTCCGCTGTTGCTTTAGCATCGGAATAAGCATTGTGGCGATGTTCATTAACAATATGATGTCGTTCACAAAGCTCTTCTAAGCGTATTTGTTGAAGCTCAGGATTAATGACCTTATAAAAAAATGATGTGTCCAATAGTCGATGATTAAATGTCGTATGAAAGAATTGTCTACAATAATGTTGAAAAAAAATTCTTTCATGGTTAGCGTGATGAGCTATAAGAACCGATTTACCAATAAACTGAAAAAAATCCCCAAGTACCTTATCCGCCTCAGAAGCATTTTGTAATTCATCATTTGTTATCGATGTTAAAGCGGTTACTTCTTCCGATAATTTTTGCTTGGCCTTTACTAGTGAGTAGAACGTCTCTTCTTTCTGAAGATTTCCATTTCGAATTTTAACGGCTCCAATAGATATCATTTCGTCGCCTTTTTCAGGAAAAAAACCTGTTGTTTCCATATCCACCACTACAAGAGTTAATTGATTAAGTGGTATGGATAATACCTCTTGCTGTTTAAGTTCTTTATTCATTTGCCTTAGAAAAGCCAGATGCTGAGCATTATCTACATCCCCGATATTACGAGAAAATCGATTTGAAATCCCCCTCATTAATTGAGATATTGGTTCAAATGCCATAGGAATCTACCCTCTTTACATATTGTAAAACGTATTCATGTAGTTTGTATCCACCTTTTACAATTCGTTTGATTTCTTTCTTTTCCGAAGAATCTAATAAAGCCATTTTCAAAAAATGTGAGTCCTCGTATTCTACTCCATTGACGTTCTTCAAACGAATTTCTAATAACCTTTGAAAATCAACTTTAGCACTCATTATTATTTCTCTGTGATGATCGTTTTTAAGTAGCTCCTCCATTCGATCCAATGTTGATGTTTCATATAAACCTTCTTGAAGAGACAAAATTCGTATGGCATTAACATACGGAAGAAAGGCAGCGTATTTCAAATCAAATGATTGCTTATGTCCATTCACATTACTCGTTAAAAGTTGTCCTAAAGGATTCATTGCTTTTTTGATATGCATGACGTTCTCTACAAATCTTTTAATAAGAGAGGGATGTTGTCTTCGATATTGAAAAATACTCTCTTTTAATTCCTTACAAAATTTCTCTTCACCAACCAAACATCTACTATCTAGAAAAATTTGCAAATAACGGATTGATTCCCAATTTTCTTCTTTCATCCACGTATAAAGCTGTGCTTTCCATTGCTCCAGTGATCGACACCAAATCGGATTCGAGCTCATCACATTTCCCTTACAATAGGGGTAACCGACATAGTCTAACCCTCGTGATATCTCCTGACCTAATTGTAAAAAATAAGCTTGATTTGCCTCTGAATCATTGTTATAAACAATGCCATGATCTTGGTCACTTATCAAGCCTTGCTCAAACCTTCCCCCGCTTCCTGTTATCAACCATCCGAAAGAACTAGGTGGTTCCTTACTATTAAAGTTAGCAACAGCCGTTTGGAATACTTTTTTCATCACCTGATCATGGAATGAATTGAGTTCAATTATGCTTGAATAATATTTTTTTATTTCGTTATTTTTCCATTGTTTTATTTCTTCATATGCATGCGAATTCTTCATTTGACACTTCCTTTGTGAGAGATAATAAGGAGGAGAAGCATCAGTATCTCCACCCTAGCTATCCAATCTACCTCTCATTTTAAAGAATATTAAGAATTTTTTGAATTATTATCTTTTACCATTTGTTCTGGGTAACCATAGCTACCATGTTCACTCATATCTAAGCCCATAATTTCTTCTTCCTCTGAGACACGAAGACCACCAATGACTAACTTTGTAATATATAAAATAATAAAACAAGCGATAAAGGCGTAAGCACCAGAAGTTACAACACCCATTAATTGAACACCTAACTGCTCGAATCCACCACCGTAGAATAACCCAGGTCGACCTCCAACCTGTTCAGCTAATTCTTTTGTAGCAAAGAATCCTGTTGATAATGTTCCCCATACCCCAGCAGCACCATGAACAGATAAAGCATAGATAGGATCATCAATTTTTAAACGATCAAAGAATTTCACACTATAAAATACGAGAACGCCAGCAATTAAACCAATAACAACTGCCGCCCAAGGATTAACAAAGGCACACGATGCAGTAATAGCAACAAGTCCTCCTAATGCCCCATTTAAAATCGTTGGAATATCAGATTTCCCTAAAACTAGCCATGAAATAAAGGTTGCTGATACAGCCCCCGCTGCAGCCGCAAGATTTGTATTTAAAGCTACAAATCCAAAAAATGCCCCATCTACTGAAACAGTACTTCCAGCATTAAACCCAAACCAACCAACCCACAAAATCAAGGCTGCTAAAGCTGTATAAACTTGATTATGACCAGCAATATTGTTAACAGAACCATCTTTGTTATATTTCCCAATACGAGGCTTTAACAAAATAGTCGCTGCTAAAGCACCCATTGCTCCAGTTAAATGTACAACTGTTGATCCTGCAAAGTCCTGCTTTCCGTGTTCACTTAACCATCCGCCACCCCAGATCCAATGAGCGATGACTGGATATACTAGTAAACCGAACAAAATCGTAAAAATAACATAAGCAGGAAATTTTGCACGTTCTGCAAATCCACCTAAAGCAATTGTAATAGCAATCCCGGCAAATGCTGATTGGAAAACAAAAAATACTGTCTTCGCAAGGCCATCCCCTTCAGCTAAGGACCCTGAATAAAAGAAATCCGACAACCCAACAAAGAAATTAGCATTTTCACCGAAAATAAAAGCATAACCTGCAGCCCAGAACACCAATATTGTAAGGCCAAAGGTAAATACAGTTTTACCTGCAATATGCCCTGCATTTTTCATCCGCGTGGAACCTGCTTCTAAGAGTATAAAGCCTGCAATCATAAAAATTACTAAAATAGCAGAAACCATTGTCCAAAGACTATTCATTAAAAATATTTCATCCATTTACTGTTCACTCCTTTATCAAATTCATGTTAGAAAACCTAACATCATACTTATATCTTAATAATTTATCAGATAATTCATAATTGTCAATACTAAATGTAAGGAATTCTAACATCAGATGAATCATTAAATGAAAAAGAATAGGGTTAAAGCAAGAAAAGTCAAAGATTGGAAACGTTTTCTGTTTTTGAAAAAATTTATAAAAAATTTTCCTCTTCACGATAGACTTACTTTTTATAATGCCCTTTTTTAAAATATTGTTGTTTTAAATAACCGTAGATAAAAAACTTGATTAAAAGTGTAGGTTACAAGTAAATTCACTTTATATCTCCTGCATGTCAATTGGCAGCAAAGTTTGCATAAACAACCTTTTACAAAACTCCTAAACTTGGATATGACTGATATTCACATTTAAAACAACAAAAGGTATCGAGAAGATGTCATCTTCTCGATACCTTTTGTCCACAATACGAAACAATTCACGAAAGGAAAGAGCACTTCAATTTTATTGTGACAAACCTCTTTCTTTCAGGAGATCTTGATTCTCACGCATCATGTAAAGCGTAATAGAAATTAGGAAAATACTCGAAGTAATAAGAAGCCACTCCGCAGGAATAAAATCATATAAAATGCCAAAAAGAATGGTTCCAAGCGGCATCATAGCCATTGCCATCGTCTCTAGAAGTCCAAAAATACGTCCACGATACATTTCATCGACCTCTTTTTGAAGCAAAACAATAATTGGTGTATTAGTAAGTACTCCACAACTACTAAACCCAAGCATCATTAGGATGTAAAATAAAACAATCCCCATGTATGAAAAATCCACAAGTAAAGGCAGTGCACAAACACCTGTGAAAGTTGACATTAATAAAATAGCTCTTTTTGAAAATTGAATGGGATTGCTAACCGTGCTACGAACTGACATGTATATAGAAGCTATGAGCATTCCTATTGCTCCTGCTCCTTCAATAATGCCAACATGCTTGGCTTCAACCTTCAATAGTTCTACTAAAATAAACGAACTTCCTACATTGACTGCAGTGAAAAAAAAATTAAGCCATAAGGACATCCATAAAATCATCGATACAATTCGTTTACCTTTCATATACCAAATACCTTGAATAGTACTTTTCCATATGCCTTCTTTATCCTCTGAATCTTGATGTTTTGTGTACAAACGAAAGTTCATCGTTGATTCCAAAATAAAAGAGAGGAAATAAGCGAACATATGAATCATTAAAAAGACTTTTATCGAAACAAATCCATACAGCATACCTCCAACGACGGGTCCTCCAATTGCTGCTACTGATAAAGATAATTGATTAAAGGAAGTTGCTCTTTGAATTCGCTCTTCGTCCACGAGATTAGCAACCGAAGACGAAAAACCAACACCCGTAAACGTACTACTAATCGAATATAAAGCAGTAGTAACATAAACAGCTGTTAGTGTGAGATCAAATAGGAATGCATACAATAATAAACCTCCAACAGCTATAATAGATCCTGCCTGCCCCGCTAGTACGATTGCTTTTTTTGAACTTCGATCTGATAAAGAGCCCACTATAGGTGCAAATATTGTTCTCGGGATAATACTACATACTAAATTTGCTGCGAAGCTAAGAGCTGACCCTGTAATCGATAAAATATATAAGCTAATCCCAAATGAATATACATTCGAACCTAAAGAGGAAATCATTTTACTTACAAGAAATGTCCAAAGATGATAGGTCGCCCTTTTCTTCTTCTGTTCTTCATCCAATTTTAACCGCTCCCTCTCTCGAATTATTTAATTAAAACAAATGTAACACAGTTAATATTTACCATCAACAAAAAGTTTAATTTAATTAAATTTTTTAATCTTTACTCTTATATATTTATTAAATATAATTAAACTAAACAATCTGAATGTTTTTGGAGGTGAAGATATGCATGATATTGGAAAACGAATAAAGCAATTACGAAAAGCAAAGCAATTTACTTTGGCAGAGCTAGCTGGCGAACAATTATCAAAAGGTATGCTCAGCTTGATTGAAAATGGAAAAGCCAAGCCATCGATAGAAAGCTTACACTATATCGCTAATAGACTTGGAGTGGAAGCGAATTCCTTACTCGGTGAAGATCACATCGATGAGTTACGAGCTATCTTAAATGATATTGAAAAGAAGTATGCAGAAGCTACAAATAACGAAGAATATAAAGCAATCCTTATGTTGATTAAACCAAGTATCGTAAACATAAAACAAAACACATATGAATCAGCTAGATTACTCGATTTGTACGGAAGGGTAACATATCATCTCAATATTAATGCTGATGATAGTGTAATGAAGCAGGCTATTTCTCATTATCAAGAATTAAATATGATTAATTATATGTTAAACGGCTATCTTCACTTAACCTGGCGAAAATTTAGTCAGCATCAGTATGAGGAAGCTTTAGCCATCCTACAAGAAGCTGAAACAGTAGCAATGAATCAGAAACATCTTGTCGATCACGTCTCTACTCTAGATTTGCATTATTACTTTACGATTATGTTTTTAGCGCTTGATGACATCGAGGAATCAATGAAATATTTACAAAAAGGGATTGAATTTTCAAAGAAAGAAAAACTGTTCTATCGTATTGATGACTTATACCGTATAATGACCTTTCATGCCATCATGGTGCAAGATGAAAGTACTGCGGTATATTATTTAAATAAACTTCAATTATTCGTTGATTTTACAGAAGATCGGCAGGGACAACTTTTAGCTGCTTGGGTTCATTGCCATTATATGAATCGATTAAAAAACAATTATAAGGGTGTTCTCTCCTTCATTCAATCGAAAGAAAAAACATTCCAAAAAGAAATGCCAGAATATATAGTTTATGTCCAACATGAAAAATCGTATGCGTTATTCCATTTAGGACGATTCGAGGAAGCATTAGAAATTTTACAAGAGTTGAAAGTTCCTGACTTTCTTCATCATCCTTATGACCTTTCATTTTGCTATCAGACATTCGCAATAAGAGCATTATGTTATGAAAAGTTGGGTAATCATGAAAAAGCCATGATTGATGTAACGATAAGCTACAATCACGTTAAAAATTTCAAAAAAAATATTTTTCAAACCTTCATCTTTCAAACATACGAAGAGATCATAGGAATTAAACCATAATATATTGTCAAAAGATAATAAAAGGCATATTCAATCCTTCTACAATATCCCTTTTAAAGTTGAAATAAAACATCAAAAAACGTCCGAAAAGTAAAGAAAACACTTTTCGGACGTTTTACAATCTATATTATCTATTAAACTAAAATCACCCAAAGAATCATAGTAAAGATAATCGTTACGATCCCTTGCAATAAAGTAGCCATAGTTTGTGCTTTATACGCATCTGTTACCTTCATTCCGCTGAATTGAGTAACAACCCAGAAGAAACTGTCATTAACATGACTCACTGTCATTGCACCTGCACCAACAGCCATAACCACTAATGCTAGTGGAATTGCTCCTTCGATACCAAGCGTCGGCAATAATGGCGCAATAAGTGACGATGTAATAACCAATGCTGCTGTTGATGAGCCTTGTGCCGTTTTCAATGCCGCAGCAATTAAGAATGGTACTAACAAGAATAAAGCACCGGTAAATATCTCTTCGATATTCCAGCTTTGAATCATTTCAGCAATTCCAGTATTTTTAATAACTGTACCAAAAGCGCCACCAGCACCTGTAATTAATAATATAGGAGCAGCATCTAATAAGGCAGCACCTATCCAGTTCGTTAATGTCTCTTCATTAAATTTCGGTAAAAGAGGAAGAGCTGCGATAACACCGACTAATAATGCAATAACAGGTTGTCCTAAAAACATTAAGAATGCTGCAAGATTACCTTCCATCCCCACTACGGATGCAATAGAGCCAATTCCAATTAATACGATTGGAAGAACAATTGGCAAGAACGCTTGAAAAGTTGAGGGCATCTTCCCAAATGATTTAATAATTTCATCATAATCCAATTCTTCCCCATCATCTTCAACCTGAATTTTCGTTGCGACTTTAGTTGCCCAAATATAACCTACTATCACAGCTGGAATAGCAACAATCAATCCGATTAAAATAATCGTACCTAAGTAACCATCCGCACCAATATTTCCTGCTGCAGCAATCGGACCAGGAGTCGGTGGCACTAAAGTGTGTGTAGCATACAATCCAGTGGCTAATGCTACTGACATAGAAGCTAATGCAACCTTCGCTCTTTTCCCTAAAGCTTTTCTTAAGCTATTTAAAATAACAAATCCAGAATCACAAAAAACAGGAATAGATACAATATAACCAATTAAACTCATAGCTAACTGAGGTCTTTTCGGCCCCACAATACGTAACACAACTTCTGCCATACGATAAGCTGCTCCGGCTTTTTCCAAAATAGTCCCGATAATCGTACCAAATACGATAACAAGACCAATACCACCCATGATACTACCAAAACCACCATTGATATTTTCAACAATTTTATCTAAAGGCATCCCTGAAGCAAAACCAACAAATAATGTACCTAGCAATAATGACAGAAATGGATGCACTTTAAATGTAGTTGTGGCTAAAACAATTAACAATACCCCTATAATTAACACTACAAATAACATGTTTGTTCCCCCTTGATCTTTGTTCCTTAGTATGAAATGGAATAAGTACGCAACACTTGCTCTGCTGCTAGTTCAATTAATTCAGCACCACTTTTCATAGCTGTTTGAAGTGACATTGGCGCATTGACTATACTATGAATACTTGTTATCCCATAATCATAGAGCACATCAATACCTTGTCCAATCGATCCAGCTAAAACAAATACTGGTATCTCAAATTTTTGAGCCTCTTGCGCTACCCCCATTGGTGTTTTCCCAGAAGCTGTTTGAAAATCTATTTGCCCTTCTCCGGTAAAAACACAATCAGCACCGATTAGTTTATCTCGCAATTTCGTATACTCTACGACAATATCAATTCCTCTTTTTGTTTTTGATGGAAAAAAAGCTTGAAAAGCTCCTCCAATTCCACCTGCAGCTCCAGCCCCTGGCAAATCGTGCAATCGTATATTAGTCTCTTTTTCCACCATATTTGCCCAATGTGTAAGATTATTATCTAGTTTTTCAACCATTTCAGGTGTTGCTCCCTTTTGCGGTCCAAACACATAGGATGCGCCATTTTTACCTATTAAGGGATTTTGCACATCAGAAGCAATAAGAAATTCACATTCAGCTATACGAGCATCAAACATTTCATCATCAATTTTTATAAGCTGCTGAAGTGATCCACCTCCAAAACCAATGGATCGCCCTTCACTATTTAATAGTTTCATACCTAATGCTTGCAGCATCCCTGCTCCGCCATCATTGGTAGCGCTTCCACCTATAGCTAATATGAACTTTCGACATCCATCATTTAACGCTTGTAAAATCAATTCACCTGTCCCATAAGTTGTCGTAATCATAGGATTTAATTGATCTGGTTCAACTAAATTTAAACCCGATGCGTTCGCCATTTCGATGACACAGGTTTCACCATCACCTAACACGCCATACTCAGCTTGTGTAGGCTCTAGTAAAGGCCCCTTTACCATAACTTGTACCTTTCGACCATTCGTTGCGGCAACTAAACTTTCCATAGTTCCTTCTCCACCATCAGCAACTGGAACTAACACTGTCTCAACATCTTGATCTACTTTTTTGAGACCCCTTTCAATTGCATGCGCGACTTCAATTGCAGTCAAGCTTCCTTTGAATGAGTCTGGTGCAATAACAATTTTCATATTAAGTTCCACCTTATTCAAAACAATTTATTTAATTATAATATCCAAACTGTTATAATACACTATATATTATATACAAAAATCATTACAAATTTTATTAATTTTTTATTTATTTTAACTAAAACATCGAAAAATCGGGGTAATTGTATGTTAACTGAAGAGCTAGCAAATGAAATAGTTTCGCAAACAATGATACGTCTGGATAGAAATATAAACATCATGAATGAAAACGGCATCATTATTGCTTCAGGAGATTCTAAAAGGATACATCATACACATTTTGGTGCAGTTGAAGTGTTGCGAACAGGGAAACCTCTTATTATTCATGAAAATAATATGAGTGAATGGGAGGGTGCCAAACCAGGTATCAATCTTCCAATAACATTTCAGAAGATTACGATTGGTGTCATTGGCATTACCGGTAATCCTGAAGAAATTACGGAGTTCGGGGAGCTTGTCAAAATGATTACTGAAATGATGATCCAACAAGCATTTTTAACCGAACAAATGGAATGGAAACAGCGATTAAAAGAATTAATTTTTGAGGATTTGCTATCAAATAGCATAAGGTACGAATCAATTGATAAAAGATTACACCTTTTAAACTTTAAATTAATAGCCCCCTATCAAGTAGCCATCATTGATTTAGGACAAAAGCAAATCAAGAGAAATGACGTACTACAAATAGCAGAAAGCTCTTTTACTGAACAGCAGGCACTAATCGGCTTTATAAATGTCAACCGTCTGTTTATATTAACTTCTAACCTTGCTGAACATATATTTAAAGATAAATTAAAGCATATTTATCGCATTTTAACAGCTAAAAATCTTTTGATTCGCATTGGTATGGGACTAACTGTTGTAGAACAAGAAAATATTAAGCACTCATATGCAGATTCTATCTCTGCTCTTAAGCACAGCACTAGTGAACTACCCCTTGTTTCTTTTGCTGAAATCGAAACGAAAGCGCTATTGGATCAATTGGATGAACGAACGAGGCAACAATTCTCTACTAGAATACTAGGTAATTTATCGGAGAAACTCCAAGAGACATTGGAACAATTTATCTTCTATAATCTCAATATTGAAAAATGTTCAAGAGGTATGTATATTCATCGCAACTCCCTTATTTACCGAATTAAACAAATAAAAGAATATACAGGCTACGATCCTCAAAACGTAAATGATGTCATTACCTTACAAATGGCAATGTGGATGAGGAAATAAGGTCACATGTTTTACGAGGTTGACTCAATAGATCTTTTTTGATTATTGTATATGGATTAAAAAGTCCATCTTTCTTTAATAAATTAAGCCAATTACATGAATAAGCCCATTATGGAGCGTAGAAGCTATATCAAAAGTGATAAAGCATCACTTTTGATATAGCCTCCTCATCTACTATCATTTCGTATAGTAATTTTGCGTATAATATGGTTGGTTTTCGGCATTAAATGCCACACCAACACCTAAGTACTTATATTCCGGCTTTAGAATATTTTCTCGATGACCTAATGAGTTCATTAAGCCTTCATGAGCATAAATACTACTAAATTGCCCGTGTGCTAAATTCTCTCCTGCTAAAGTGAAAATAAGATGATCTTCTTCCATTCGATCAAAAGGTGACTGGCCTTGTAAGTTCGTATGATTGAAGTAATGATTTTCAGCCATATCCAAACTATGTTTTCTTGCAGTATTTTTAACATGATCATCCCACGTTAACGTTCGTAAAGAATGATTTACCCTAGCCGCATTTGTTAGATCAAACATTTGATACTCAAAACCTTCCTTTAGTTGGTCAGTGGCAGTTGTATAAATCTCCTTTTTTTTCTTCTCTGTACCCCTCTCAATAATTTGAATGGCAGTAACCGTGTTATTTTCATGCTTATCATAAAAAACGGTCACAAAACTATCATCTATTTGAAAGAGATTATAATCTGCATCCATCGGTAGCTGATATAGTATGAGCCCTTTTCGAAGAGTTGTTAAAGGCTTACCTAATTGCTCAAGCACAACCTCCTTGGAACTGCCTAGTTTAATTCCTTTTGTAGAAGAAATTAAATCCTGGTTAGTATATAATCCAACCACTTTATCCATTTCATTGAACATCACATTTACAAAGTTTTGATAATCTTCATGGTAGGTAAACCAATTGGTTTCATATTCATTGTAAGATATTCGCTTCGGCTCTCCTAGCATCGCTATCACATCATTTTTTGAATCTCCAATTTCAATATTATGAATAGAAAAAATATGATCAGCAGGTGCCGTTAATTGAGGCTTGTCAATTTGTTTCGGAGTAGTCTCTTGCATGTTAAATTTATCTTCTATACTACCAATCAAAGCTTGAAAGGAGTTTAGTAAAGCTTGCAACTTATCCTTGAAGGCTTCATTCTCAACCATTGATGAGAATTCATTTTTTATTGTCGCTATAATAGATGAATCGCTTCCCTGTTCAAACTGCTTTCCAATAGACGACCATGATATACCTAAAATAAATATAACGAAGACTATCAGGAATATACGTTTCATCTTTCATTTTCCTTTCAACTTTTTATGAGAGAAATTTAATAGCTATTTATCAGTGTATCCTATTTTTATAAAGAATAAAAAGATGTTTAATTATTGCCATTTTCAAGAAAACTGTTACCTATTAACAAATAATGAATCCTTAACTTATAACCTTTTCAGAACCACATATAAAAATAACGCTATATCAATCTGTAGTACTCAGGTTTATTATAATTCTATACTTTAACCTATACCTCGAGTATCTATTTTTTCTCATTCTATCATGGTAAAAACATTACTTAATAGATTCAATAACTATTTTTAAATAATTAAATATTTAGAAAATTATTTAAAAATATTAATTTTTCTTATATTATAGTAATACATAGTTTGAATAGGGTAACTTGAACTGCTCTCATCTACTATATATTTTTATCACAACAACGGAGGGAAATAATGAAAAATATCATTCAAAAATGGAATAAAGTGAGCCTTGTTAAACAAATACTTATAGGCATCATTATGGGGATTATATTAGCAGTGACTATCCCTAAGGCTGCAAGTTGGATTACTATTTTCGGTTCATTATTTGTCGGCGCTTTAAAGGCAGTAGCTCCGATACTAGTCTTATTCATAGTTATGTCAGCTATTTCTAAACATAAATCTGGACAAAAGACAAATATGAAATCAATTATCATCTTATATGGATTAGGTACATTTCTAGCTGGTTTTGTTGGGGTCATAGCTAGCTTTATCTTCCCAACAACCCTATCACTTGTAGAAGGAGCAAAAGATGTAACTCCTCCTGAGGGGCTTGTGGAAGTACTAAAAACATTACTAATGAACGTCGTAGATAACCCTGTCAATGCCATAATAAATGCCAATTATCTCGGTATACTAACATGGGCCATACTTCTTGGTCTGGCCTTAAAAACTGCATCTGACTCTACTAAAGATATGCTATCTAATTTTTCAGATGCCATTTCTAAATTAGTTAAATGGGTAATCAGCTTGGCACCCCTAGGTATTATGGGACTCGTTTTTGATTCTATTGTTACAAACGGACTTTCTTCTTTACTTGAATACGGAAAATTACTTGCTGTATTAATTGGATGTATGTTACTTGTGGCTTTTGTAGTTAATCCACTTATTGTATACGTGTTTATCCGCAAAAACCCATATCCACTTGTTTTAACTTGTATAAAAGAAAGTGGAATCACAGCATTCTTTACTCGTAGTTCAGCCGCTAATATTCCTGTAAATATGAATTTATGTAAAAAATTAGGTTTGGATAAAGATACGTATTCAGTGTCTATTCCATTGGGAGCTACTATAAATATGGCCGGTGCAGCGGTTACCATTTCAGTATTAACACTTGCAGCCGTTCATACACTTGATATACAAGTCGATATCGTTACAGCTCTTATTCTTAGTGTACTATCCGCCATTTCTGCTGCAGGTGCTTCAGGTGTCGCAGGAGGATCACTTTTACTTATTCCTCTTGCTTGTAGCTTGTTTGGCATTCCAAATGATGTGGCCATGCAAGTTGTTGGTGTTGGTTTTATCATAGGTGTTATACAGGACTCTTGTGAAACTGCTCTGAACTCATCCTCTGATGTCTTGTTTACAGCTACAGCTGAAATGGCTAAAAACCGCCTTTAAACGATTGAAAATAAGAAAAGCGCACTCCACGCCACCCGTGCAGGTCCGTATGAACTAGAGCCCGCTGACTAAGATACAGTTCAACTAATGCTCACACTCGTCTGAGAATTAGTTGAACCAATCGGGCTTTAAGTGACATTGATTCATCTTGTAATTTTGCTAACCTAATGTTGCTTGATGCGGGATAAAGGAAACCATGAAGAGCCAGTCTGTCTAGCTTCATAGGCTCCCCCCCTTGAGATCATTAGCTACATACTTATAGAAACCTTTCAGGATTTCTTTCAAGATGCGTCTTATGCTAGCCTAGGGTAATAAAGCCGATTCAGCCTTTCTTCGTTGGCTAATCGAAGAAAGGTTGGAAGAAGTACTATAGGAGCTGAGCGCTGGAGCTAGACAACAGTCTAGGTCCAAAATGATACACTTTCTTACCATTTTAAAAAGACAAACCTTTCTTCAAAAGAAATCGGTTTGTCTTTTTGTTTTTTCTAATAGATTGTTTTTTAAATGAATTCGATGTATAAAAATAATCGTTAAAACGTTAGTTAATTGATGAGACTTCTAATAGAGTAGAGGATCAGCTGATATCCTACAAATGCTATGCGCCAGGCAAGCCTACAGCCACCACTCAAGCAATCTGGTATTACTTTTCTTTATAGGGTTGGTATATCAATCACTAACCTTTTACCTAAAAAAATAAAAGGGCTATTCCCAACGAATGAGAAGCCCTTTTTCAATAGAACAGCAAAATACGTATTCTACGTTACTATTATATATTAACTCTAAATCATAAATTGTAGATTATATATTTTAAAAATCCGACTACTTATCTTTGCGTCTGTAACTCCTTGCTTTCAGCAAGACCTAGTGCCTTCGCAGTTGAAGAATGGATTTCGTGGAATAGATCTGGGCTCTCCACTAATGACACGCCATAAGAAGGGATCATTTCTTTTATTTTCGGTTCCCACTCTTTTAACTGTTGTGGGAAACATTTTTTGATTACCTCTAACATAACATGAACGGCAGTAGAAGCTCCTGGTGAGGCTCCAAGCAATGCAGCCACTGAGCCATCAGCTGAACTAATTACTTCCGTACCAAATTGAAGTGTTCCTTTTCCACCAGCAACGGTATCTTTAATAACTTGTACGCGTTGTCCTGCAACCACGATATCCCAATCTTCGCTTTTTGCAGTCGGAATAAACTCACGCAACTCTTCGATACGTTGTTCTTTTGATAACATAAGTTGTTGGACAAGATATTTTGTTAATGAAAGGTTTTTCGCTCCTCCCGCTAACATAGTGAAAACATTGTTTGGTTTTACAGAACCTATTAAGTCCATATTTGAACCCGTTTTTAAGAATTTTGGTGAGAAACCAGCGAACGGTCCAAATAGTAATGATTTTTTATTGTCGATATATCGTGTATCTAGATGTGGTACAGACATTGGAGGAGCACCAACTGCAGCTTTCCCATATACTTTTGCATGATGCTGCTCTACAACCTCTGGATTGTTACATACTAAGAATAATCCACTTACTGGGAATCCACCAACATGTTTACTTTCAGGAATACCAGTTTTTTGTAATAAATGAAGGCTACCACCACCTCCGCCAATAAAGACGAAATCTGCATTATGGTATTCAAGTTTGCCACTATCACTATGGACTTTCACTTCCCATGAGCCGTCGCTAGTACGTTTAATATTATCCACTTTGTGATTGTATTTAATGTCAACATTTTTGCGTTCTAAGTGGTCGATTAACATACGTGTTAAAGCACCAAAGTTGACATCCGTTCCAGAATCAATTTTTGTTGCTGCAATAGGTTCAGCTGAAGTACGCTCTTGCATAATAAGCGGAATCCATTCCATCAGTTTTTTTGGATCATCAGAGAATTCCATACCCTCGAATAGATGATTGTTCGAAAGCGCTTCAAAACGTTTTTTCAAGAACTCCACATTGTTCTCTCCTTGAACTAAACTCATATGAGGCAATGGCATGATAAAGTTCTGTGGATTACTGATTAAATTGTGGTTTACTAGATAAGACCAAAACTGTCTTGAAACCTGAAACTGTTCGTTAATTTTGATAGCTTTACTAATATCGATAGAGCCGTCTTGTTTTTCAACGGTATAGTTAAGCTCACACAACGCAGAGTGCCCTGTTCCTGCATTATTCCATTCGTTAGAGCTCTCCTCTCCAGCTTTATCGAGTTTCTCAAAAACTGTAATGTTCCAGTCTGGTACTAATTCTTTCAGGAGTGTTCCCAAAGTCGCACTCATGATTCCGGCAC
Organism: Bacillus massilioanorexius; assembly: GCF_902374955.1. Lineage (GTDB taxonomy): Bacteria > Bacillota > Bacilli > Bacillales > DSM-1321 > Bacillus_AD > Bacillus_AD massilioanorexius. Next base: position 37,790 of record NZ_CABKRX010000110.1, on the reverse strand, counting down.
CAATTAAGATAACGTCTGTTCTAGTTTGTTTGTTGCTCATTTTTCCCATCCTTATACCCCTAAGATTTACAGAAAGGATGTAGGTGCTCCCTGATTTGGCGTCACAGCAAGTAAGGGAACGCCAAAGTCGCATACACCTTTTCTGCATCAATTATACCCTGATCATAGTATATCACTATTATTTATATTTTAAAAATTTCTACTATTATATATTAATTAGTATATCACTTTTATTCACGATTTGAAATATATATTATTTTAGCAATAATTAGTATATCTCTTTTTCGTAACCAAAAAATGTATATTGTAATAAATAACCATAAGTATGGCACTATTATTAAAGATTTATAAACGTCCACTATTATATGAACATAATAAGCTATATAAAATTTAGTAAAAAGTGTTAAGAACACCTATCAGGTCTTAGTAATACACAAAAGCTCGGATCTTTAGCTCTCCTCTCACAAACGTTAAGGGTTGGTTTACTAAAACCAGATGTCACCCACTTTCTTCTTTGTTGAATTACAGACGATTGATTTAGGTTTTGCACTAAAAAATATGGCTTTTTCTAACGGTTCATCGAAGCATTTAGCCGAATGGCAATCAAATGCAAATAACATAAAAAAAGTGATTACTGATAAAGATGGATACTACTTTGAAGGTAGAACTTTTATATATATAAATTACATTACACAAGAGGGACATCTATATTCATCTGTTCTTTTTTCATTGAGGCTATTTTCACGAATATAGGCAAAGTTAAATTCCGCTCTTGGGTGGTCGGTGCTCCTGTAGGAGTCCCGCTACTTACGCTCCATTCGACTTTGGAATACCATATTTATTCAACGAACTTATTTAAAAACAACAATCTTTTAGAAAACAGTCTAAATAAAAAACAAAAAAAGCGAAGTGAAAAATTTCACTTCGCTTTGATATTAAAGATTGATCGAACTGGAGTTCATTTATAAAAATATAATCTTCCAAAAGTCTTCATTGCACATATAGCTCAAAACCGCACGTGAAATCAATCACATAAAAGGATTGAATGTAACGAAATGCAGCACTTTCTTATGAAGTTACACAATTTTATAAATCTATTTGCTTAATTATTTTTGCAGGGTTTCCACCAACTACTACATTATCAGGAACATCTTTAGTAACTACAGCACCAGATGCGATTACAGCATTGTTTCCTATTGTTACTCCAGGATTTATCACAGCACTGCCTCCAATCCATACATTATCTCCTATACGAATAGGCTTTGCATATTCTTTTCCTGAATTACGTTCGATTGGATGAAGTGGATGAGTAGCTGTGTAGATTTGTACACCAGGTGCCAACATACAATTATCTCCGATTCTTACTTCACATACATCTAAGATTGTACAATTAAAATTTGCAAAAAAGTTCTCTCCAACATGTGTATTATATCCATAATCAAAACGTATATTAGGCTCCATAAAGACATTTTCTCCCGTTGAACCTAATAATTCTTTTAATATTTCAATACGTTTATCATTTTCTGTTTCCGTCGTTTGATTATAGATTCTCACTAGACGTCTTGCGTTTATACGATCATTTACCAACTCAGAATCTGCAGGATTATACATTTCTCCTGCTATCATTTTTTCTTTTTCTGTTTTCATCATGATTGTTCCTTTCTTTTAAAGGTAATAAGTACTTTTCCCTGCTAACTAATTTGTACAAAAACTAAAATCCTTTAATAAAAAGGATTTTAGTATATAAACGCGAGTATAGAAATAAAAATTAAATCGGTATCCAAGTTTGTCTTTACTTTTAAAAACAAATCTCATTTAATGATGGCATCTAATAGTTTCTCTTGTTACCTTCTAGCAAAGTCAACAAACTTAAATTTATCTGGTCTGTGTCTTGACTCTGTGAATTGAAAAAGACTAGTATCGTCTAAGTATGTGTAACTTTTAATAACAACAATCATATCGAATTCTTTCATATCTAAAGACATCTTATCTTCATCATTAGCCATTTGAACAGTAATTTCTTTTCGAGCGTAGGCAATTTTGTATCCCAACTCACCTTCAATATAGCTATAAAGGGAATCCTGACAAATCTCTTCTGTTAGCTGACCAACAAACTTCTCTGGAATATAATCTTTATCCAAAATAATTTTTTGTCCATCAATGATTCTCTTTCTAATGATTGTCCATACTTTCTCATTAGATTGGAGTCCTAACTTCTTCGCTATCTTTTTACTTGGAATACTACAATCCAACCCTTTGACTTCTGTTGTAACGGTATCACCTAATTGGTCTGTCAATTCTTTGAAGGACACGACCTTTGATACAGGAAAGTCGAATTTTTGAATATCTAATACAAATGAACCTTTGCCGTTCACTTTCGCAATATAGCCATTTTGCTCTAATTTATTTAATGATTTTCGAATTGTATCACGAGAAACGCTGTAATAATCCATTAAGCTTTTCTCAGATGGCAATTTATCATCAGCCACATACACTTCGTTTTCAATTTTATCAACGAGATCATTATAAATATTTACGTATTTCTTATCCATTATTATCACCGTAAATATTCTATCATAAATTATTTAAAAAGGAATTATCTCTAATTATTTAAACCTACATAATATACAATTGATTGATATGGTTTAAGAGTCATTTCACAACTTAATGCAGGTGTACTTTCATAATTTCCAATTAAAACAGAGCTATTTTCTACACGCTCTATTAAATCATTTGGCAATTGTACTTCAGTGTCTTCACCATAGAAATTATTTATAACAATCAACATTTTATTTTCGAATGATCTTGTATAAGCCATAACCTTATCATGAGCCTCTAAAATCATTTGGAAATCGCCCTCTGCAATAATCGGGTATTGCTTACGTAAAGAAATGAGCTTTTGATAGAAATAAAAGACTGAGTTCGAATCCTCTAGTGCATTCTTTGCATTGATTTCTTTCGCTGAATCTCCAAGTGAAATCCACGGTGTTCCCGTAGTAAAGCCTGCATTTTCTTCATCATTCCATGGAATCGGTGTTCTAGAGTTATCACGTGATTTGCTTTTCAAAATCTCGAGTATTTCTTGCTCTGGCACACCTTGCTCTTTCAAAATATGATAATAATTGATCGATTCAACATCTCTATATTGTTCAATGCTGTTGAAATGCGGATTAGGCATACCGAATTCTTCACCTTGATAAATATATGGTGTTCCTCTCATCATATGAACAGTTGTCGCAAGCATCTTTGCACTTTCTTTATGATACTCCTGATCATTACCAAATCGAGAAACAATTCGTGGTTGATCGTGATTACACCAGAAAACCGCACTCCAGCCATTCCCCTCTTGAATACCTTCCTGCCATGTTTTGAATATATCTTTTAACATAGGAAAGTCGAAATCCATTAACGTCCATTTATCTTGATTTTTATAATCAACTTTTAAATGATGGAAGTTAAATACCATGGATAACTCTTTTTCTTCTGGATTTGAATACTTTATACAATGATCGATTGTTGTTGATGACATTTCTCCAACAGTGATGACATCCTCATGCTTTCCAAAAGTTTTTTCATTCAACTCTTTTAAATACTCATGTATTTTCGGACCATCTGTATAAAATCTTCTGCCATCTCCTACTTCATCATCTTCGAAAATTTCCGGCTTAGAGATTAAGTTAATAACATCTAGTCTAAATCCTTTAACTCCCTTATCTAACCAGAAATTAACCACCTTATAAATTTCTTCTCTAACTTCTGGGTTCTCCCAATTCAAATCACCCTGGGTAACATCGAATAAGTGCAAATAGTATTCTTGAAATTCTTCTCTATATTCCCATGCCGACCCACCAAATTTAGAAATCCAATTTGTTGGTTCCTTATCTTCTTTTCCTTCTTTCAGGATATAAAAGTTTTTATACTTTTCTTCTCCTTGTAACGCTTTTTTGAACCATTCATGCTCTGTTGAAGTATGGTTAAAAACCATATCTAGCATAATATCGATATTTCTTTTACTCGCTTCTTCAACCAATTGTTCAAAGTCTGCCATCTCACCAAACAATGGATCAATCTTATAGTAATCTGCAATATCATAGCCATTATCTTTTTGTGGTGAAATATAAAATGGAGTTAACCATATATAATCCACGCCAAGTTTCTGTAAATAATCTAGCTTCTCGATAACACCTCGTAAATCACCGATACCATCACCATTGGAATCATTAAATGAACGAGGGTATATTTGATAAACAACGCTTTGTTTTAAATTCTTCACGAAATCCACTTCACTTTCATTCCTAGTTAGTTTTGTACTGGTTGATATGTTGGTAATTTACGTCTTCCTAAAATCATCGTTAGTACAAACGGAATAACGATTGCTACAACCATAGAAATCGCAAAACTTCCCATACTACTTGTCTGCATCGATAGAATACCTGGAATTCCACCAACACCAATTGAGTTAGCCATTGCACCGCTGCTAACAGAAATAATCGCAGCTGCACTTGAACCAATCATTCCTGCAATGAATGGGAACATATATTTCATGTTGACACCAAATAAAGCTGGTTCTGTTACACCTAAATATGCTGAAATACATGCAGGTACATTGACTTGCTTCGCATCATTATCTTTACGTTGTAAAAACACCATCGCAAGAACAGCCGAACCTTGAGCAATATTAGATAGTGCAATCATCGGCCAAAGTGAAGTTCCACCCATTTCAGCAATTAATTGAAGATCAATCGCATTTGTCATATGATGTAATCCAGTGATGACTAACGGTGCATATGCAAAACCAAATAAAGCTGCAAATAACCAACCAAATGTAGATGTTAAACCTGCATATACAACAGAAGAAATCCACTCACCAATAGTCCAACCAATTGGCCCTAACACTGTATGAGCAAGTAACACGGAAGGAATCAATGCAAAGAATGGAACGATAATCATTGAAATAGATGATGGACAGATTTTTCTAAGTCCTCTTTCCAAATACACTAAAACAAACCCTGCTAAAATAGCTGGGATTACTTGTCCTTGATATCCAATCATATCAATTTGAACAAAGCCAAAATCCCATACTGGTATTTCTCCACCACCAGCAACTGCATACGCATTCAATAACTGAGGAGATACCAACGTAATACCTAAAACTATACCTAGTATTTGAGACGTTCCCATTTTTTTAGTAACAGCCCACACAACCCCTACAGGTAGGAAATGGAATATCGCTTCCCCAATGATCCAGAGAAAACTATGCAGGCCAGCCCAAAATTGTGAGATTTCAACTAGTGTTTTCGTTCCATCTTCGAACATTTTTACATCGCCAATAATATTTCTGAAACCTAATACTAATCCACCAACAATTAACGCCGGAATAATTGGTGCAAAGATTTCAGCTAAATTAGCCATCAATCTTTGAATAAAGTTCATATTATTCTTGGCCGCTTGCTTCGCATCTTCTTTACTAACCGAATTAGCACCTGACAATTCTACAAAATCGTTATAAAAAACAGAAACATCATTACCAATAATGACTTGAAATTGCCCAGCTTGAGAAAATACTCCTTTTACAATCTTTAAACTTTCAATTTTTTCTTTATTAGCTAATGATGGATCTTGCAAAACAAATCGCATACGTGTTGCACAATGTGTAACAGCACCGACATTTTCTTTTCCACCAATATATTCAAGTAAGTCTTTTGCTTCACTTGCATATTTCCCCACTGAAAATACCTCCTTGTTTTATAGCTATACGTATAGGTTACACCGACATTTTACCTATACGTACAGGTTTTTGTCAACGTTTTCAATTGAAATTAGTTTTTTTAGATTTATCAAAATTGCTAAGCGTTTCTTATCTATTTGAAAGGATCGATCAATAATCAAACCTGAAATCTTCAAGATATGTTTTCAAAAAAGCTGTTTTCTCCTACTTTGTTACCTATGAATAAGTAATGTGTATAGGTAGAGTTGAATTCGGCTACAGGATGTTCGCTTTTCAGAGGAGTCTTGCACCTTACGCTCAACCAGCCTCTATATTCATCATTTATTGAACTCCCTTATTTTTATTATCCGTAAAATACTCTACATCCATTTGGTTTAATGTCTTTTATAGAACAACGACCTATCATAAATAATAGTGGCACTATTATTTGAAATATATTCTTGTCAATGAAAAACCACAAACTAAGCTATCATTATTAGTAAAAATGATCAAAAAAACACCCTATTAATCATAGAGTGTTTTATATCGATATAATTGAATTTTCTTTAGCCTATCTCGCTAGCAACATAGCCCCATTTCTATACACCTTTTTTCTCTAATTCTTTTAATTTATAAAAATTAAGCTCCTTTTTTTGATTTTCTTGAATAACAATCTTTATTTTTGAAGGTTCTTTAAATTTCACTTTACTAATTTTAAAAGTCCAAATAAGTACCTCAAGTAATTCTTGATTAGTTGCAGAAAAATCTCTATGTCTTGTAATACCTGCCCCTAATAATGGAAGTACCACCGTTCTTCGGTTATATAATGCATTTACTTCAGTCCAAAATTTCAATAGACAAGTAGCATATTCTGTTAATCTTAAATTTGCTTCATTCTTTTCATTAAATTTTGAAAATGCAACAAGGAAATAATCGTCATCTTTAAAAATACTTCCTAGTTCATACCTTGTCGTATTGCCTCCAAGCTCTCTTTGAACCTCATATTCCTTAATATTTTTTTGCAATCTACGATCTTTCAATACTTTATTATTGAATTTTTGAATATCCTCTTCTCTCGGATATTTTTTCATTATGTATTGTCCGTTTAAAGAATTTTCAGAAATTAAATCATCGTCCACTAGAGTATCAAAGAACTCATTAAATGCTATAACCTTATAATCATTCGGATCTTGATTAAAAATATCACCAACTGATATTTCAAAGGTAGAACCATCCAAATTTAAAGAAATAGAATCCAAGCTAGTCGATCTAAAAGTATATATAACCATATAAACAAAAGAAATACTAACTAAAATCCAAAAGATTGATGTCTTAAATGAAATATCAAAAAAAGAAAGAAAAGCAGTTGTCGCAGCGAATAGTAAACTTGGCGCTGTCCAAGCATTTTGCCAAAAACTTTTTTCGAAAATTAGTTCTTTTACTTTTTTAACCCTTCTATTATTCATAATTTTATACCATTCCACCTTATCATTCTGTATTAGTATTCATTTGTAAAGATTCGCAAATTATCTATAGAAAGACATTGTTTTAGGTATCTTGGTTTAATATGCAAATAGAAAAAACCTTGAACTCTACCGAAATCAAGGTTTATTAACATTCATGATTACTTATGTTACGCTTTATTTTCAAAAGGAATCCCATAATTAGCTTTTTTTCTAAATACGACAGTTCCTTTTGCTTCTTTTCCATTTACTAAAGCTCTAGCTAATGTATTCTTCTCAGGTAAAACAATAGATTCATTAAGTTTTTTCATTTCTGCGTCTGTTACTAGTTTTCTTATTGTTTCTACATTTATAATTCTGGTCACTGAGACGCACCTCCTAATAGATCATTTACAGTCTTCATAAGTTCACTATTCATGGGAATCAACAACTTTATCTCTTCCTCGCTTAACTCTCTTGAACCATTAATTGTAACTGTTAAGACTAAATCATTTTGTATAGGATAACATATTAGATATGTTTTCACAAAATGATCTTCTGTTTTAAGAATCAATTCTTCACTTTTATTAAAACAATCAATAACAAGTATTCGATCTTTATGATTGTCATCTTTACCCTGGTTTATATTAAAGGGATAAAAATCCACCTGCCCTTTTTTACCAGAAACATGTTTCAATCCTTCAGAATTTGTTTTTTTCCACGCCCCGACTCCATTAATACTGAAATCTGGATAAATAGCATACACACTACGTAGAGCATCCGTTAATACATGGTATAGATTAGAATTATTTGAACTAATAAGTTCTTTTGTTATCTTTAGAATAAACATAGCGATTGCATCTCTTTCCGCTTGTCTTATTCTTACTAGTTCTAAAAGTTTCTTAGGATCTTCGAATGCACCATATTCAGTTATTACTTTGCTTATTTCACTACAAGCAATACTTACTGCAGCATCCGTATTTTCTCGCTCGAAATCATATGTCAAAGGGTTTAGTCCTGTAAAATCAGAGAGTAAATGATAATTTGTAGAATTTGGATCGCTAATATCATCAGTAACACTACTATGAGGTATTAGAAAAAACACTCTTCCTCTCTTAAGTTTTCCCCAGAATAGGCCCATTTCAAACAAGGTATTATCACGAGTCATAACATAGTTTTTACCTCGTATATTAACAAAATCATCAGGAGAACATATAAACACAGCAAAATCACTTCTATCTAACTGAGCTTCAAGATCTTCCATAGGATATCTAAGAGGTTGAAATACACCGGCTGACCATGGAGTAACTTCTGCAACATAGTTAAGAGCTTTTTGAACGGCATACACATATTTCAAAGCTTCTCTAGAAGATCCTATAAAAACTCTTGGATTATTTTTTTTCATACTTCCTCCTAAATTTACGTATTAAAAAAGAGATCATAAAGTTAGGTCATATAAAATCCAACTCAGAAAATATACAATATTTGGTATTTATATTATACATCTTATTCATAAGGTCTGTCAGCATAAATGTTTTGTTAACGTAATTTATCTAAATGTAGTAAATCATCAAATTTTGTGTTGGCTTAATTTTAAGAAAAAAGAGGTAAAATAATGCTTGATTATGTAAATAAATTTACATGGAGCTTGTTAAAATAAAGAATTTTTCTCTTCTTTATTTTATTGTATCCAAAAATTCTGTTTTGCATAATACAATCATTTTGAAATACTCCTACCTCCCTTATCAAAATCTACCCAAGCTAAGATGCTCATTTAGTACCCTAACAAAAACACTATTCGTTGATAGTGACATTTTTCATCTCAAGAGAGAGCTCCTTCCATTTAGTGAACCGTTTTTTAAATATGTACCAATAAAAAAGAAAGATTATTTTCAATTAGAACAATAAGACAGTATTAGAAAAATGCTAATAATGATTACTAAAGCAATTATTTTTGTAAAACAACCACCTTTTGCAGATGCTCCCAAATTCCCAATCATTGATTGATTAACAGAGTCCGATAAATTCGCTACTGGATTCTTTTTATATTTCTTAATTCGTTTTCTTTCTTGATTATTTTCGTTCATAATACTCCCCCTATGTGGCTACACTCCATTTTTAAATATTTATCTGTTGATATTACATTTTCACGTATATGTTTTTCTTTATCTATCAAAACTTCAACTAACCCATCTATCTGATTTCATAAATCTTTTATAAACCAATTATAACCCCATCTCAAATTGATTTTTAGCGTCTAGCATCAGAAACCTCTTATATATTATGAAAAAAAATAACATTTTCATCATTTATATGCTACACTCTAACTAATTGAATATTTAAAAGGAGGTTTAAAAAATGATAAACACAATGAATGAAAAATTTATAAAATCACAGGTTGAGATTAACGCTCCAAAAGGTCTAGTCTGGTTAGCATGGACTGTCTCTGAGCGTGTTTCAGAATGGTTTGCTCCTGAATCAGTCATTGAAGCGAGAGAAGGAGGTTCATATGAACTCTATTTCATTCCTGGTAATAGAGAAGAAATGAATACTAAAGGTTGTAAAGTAACAAAAATAGATACAAACAATGAACTTCATTTTACCTGGAAGGCTCCAGACCCTTTTAAAAGTTTGATGAATAATGAAAATAATTTAACTAGAGTTCAAGTTACATTTGAAGAATTAATAAATGGGATTACCAAAGTGACAGTTCATCATATTGGTTTTGGTAAAGATGACAGTTGGAAAGAAGCGTTTGATTGGCATGTGATGGCGTGGTCAGAAGTATTAAATAGTTTGAAAGAGAAGATTGAAAATGGTGAAGGCCATTTGTGCTGTCAACCATAAGCAAAAATTCTCACTTATTCAAAACGGGTTGACTTTCTTTTGGTAAGTATAAAGTAACCCGTTATCACCGCTATAACTTCTCCATAACTGATATGAATACGATAGTAGGTATCTAGTTTTAAAGTGATCTCATATCACCCACTTTCATATAACTGACTTATCTTTAAGAATTCTGTTTCGTATGAATCCCAAGCAAGACCTTCATTTTTTGTATAATGATTACATCCTACGGGAGCAGCGGGACAGGTTAGCCCCCGGAAAGCGAGCATCCTGGAGCGAAATTCAACTCAGCCTATATTCACTACTTATTCATCGGAAAAAAAATATACGAAAACAATCCCCAAAATTTTTTCATTATTTAAATATAATAATTAATATATTCAAAAGATGAGTATCTGAATTTTCTCACATGCACATTACATGTAAGTAATATTTCTTTACCCAACCCAAATAGGTTCAATTTTCCAAAGAAGCCTAAAACACGAACATTTTTTATAAACCACATCAATATCCGAGAAAAATAATACGTTAGAAATATGATTACAACAAACAAAACACGAATATTAACAAAATATAACTTAATAAATATATGTTTTTTCTAAAATTCCCCTCTTGTCAAGTTAATATTATCAAGTCTTCCCTGTTCATCTGGGGTTATATGATGAATCCCTTCATCACATGAGATTTCTGTAAATAATTCAACATCTTTCACTGTAAAAGTCCGTTCAAACGTAATAATATCTCCTACTTTTAGTGCCATATGAATCTCTCCTTATTCAGAAAAAATATTTTATATTATCAGAAATATATTAAACAGCTCATCCCTCATTTCCTTCTTCTTCCACAAAACCACTTCTTTAGTCCAATAAAAAGCAGAGTCAAAAATGTCGACTCTGCTTACTAACTCTTGAACATTTTATAAAATATGTATCTGACCATCTTGGTATTTTAATGAATAATTTCCTTCTTTCTTCAAAAAAATAGGTAGGTATCGAGACACCTTTTCCGCAATTCCAAGATTACGTGGATTTATGATCCATTCAATTGATTTCCAATCCAAAATACCTTCTCGTGTTTTTTTGGGTGTTTCAAATTTTAATCCATCGTTTACTTCATATAGATAAACATAAATTCCATCAAGTTCACCATTAGAAGTTTCCCAGCAAAGAGTTCCTTTAGAAGTATAGGTATCTACCCTTAACCCAGTTTCCTCAAATACTTCACGTATTGCACCTTCATCAGGTGTTTCACCTTTTTCAATCTTTCCACCTACTCCATTCCAAACACCCATAATTGGAGCCTTTTCTCTGTTAAGCATTAATATAGTATTTTTATTTTTCACAAAACAAATCGTATATTTAAACATTATTGAAATCAACACCTTTATATTATATCTACTAAATTATAAGGTGTATAAATATAAGTAACAACTCAGCATATATAAAAATTTGTGTTCATAAGTGGCTGTTGTTTTTGAGATAGCATGGAAAATTCCTCTGTTCGAAATAGGTAGAGCTTTATTTTGTAGAAAGAGTACTGGATTTTTACAACATAACATTCGCACTCTAATGAGTGCTTTTTTATTTCATCATATTAATACTCGTATAAAAGAGATAGTGTGCCAAAGCGGTAGGATAGATACTAAAATAGAAAAGATGATGCTACTTCTAATAACTCCTTTCCAAATACCTTTACCTTTCCATATATAATTTACTAAGATCCAAAGACTGAAAGGGATAACTGTAAACAGAAACCAATATTGTTCTTTCTGTCGTTTAACCGCATCCATGAGAATCTCTTCGATCCATTCATCTTCTTTTGTAAAAGTAACTGTTTCACTCTTCTTCTTTCCAAATATACTAGTAGATTGTAATTCTACTGTCGTTTTATCATGAGAAATCACATTATATCCAAAAGGGACATAAGCGGCTTTAAAAACCAAAACATAAGAGATAAAACCTATCATAGCAAATAATGTGATATAAAATCCAATCTTTTTAAATTGTTGAGATGTTAGTTTCATTGCAAACTCCTCCTTTCATTTACTTGTATAAAGTCGCTTGCTTCTTCTGATGAGTAGAAAAACTTTAAGGGACATAATATGTACTTTATCTATTTGAAAACCCTTATTGCCTAAAATCCCCATTTGAGATTATATCTCTATATTAACAAAAATAGGATAGTATGCGATATAAATCTTGGAGGATTATCATGCTAAATCCTCTCCAAAACACCCCACTTCTACCGCAATGTGATTAATATTAAAATAAAAGGACTATCAAAAACGATAGCCCTCTTACTTATTATATTTCGATTTATTGATAGAATGTTAGTCAGTAGGCGATTATTACAGCGGCTACCCAACCAAAACCTGTTAGCATAAAAAATCTTTTGAATAGCCCAATTGCCTTTGGACAAGATCTAGAAATGTCAAGACTTCTAAAACTAACAATATTCGAGATTCTCACATTCCTTATTAAGATCTTATTTTTCCGATAACTTCAATAACGGTGGAACTACAGCCATCGCAACAATTCCAGCAAGGACTGCTTCAGCAATTCCATTTGTAAAAAACACTGTTAAAACAGCTTTATAAATAGCACTCGTGCTGGTAGCATTAATAGCTTGGGCGTAGGCATCTTGGAATAAGAAAGAAATAGAACCCATGACTAAAAATGTATGAATAAAAGTCGAAAATAAGCCAACTAGAAATATAGCAGTTTTTTGATAGTTGGATTTTTTCTTTGCTATAACTTTTAGAAAAGCTTTGAACATGTAATAAGGGATAAATCCAATTATTACTCTTGGAACAATTGCAATAAATAACGCCCAAAAACTTCCGTGATTTGTGCCTAAAACAGGAATAGCTGGTGAAAAAGCAAAGGATAACAATGTTGGACTGATCGTGTTGATGGCAATACTAGTAAATCCAAACACAAGCCCTAAGAAAGCACCAATTCTTGGCCCTAAAATAATAGAAGCTATAATTATTGGAATATGTATTAAAGTCGCTTTAATTACCCCTAAATGTATAAAGCCGAATGGTGTAAAAGCACAAAATAAAATGATAGATAAAAAAATTGCAGTTAAAGTAAACTTTTTTGTTTTCAACTTTCTAACTCCTTTAGTAATCTAATTTTCTACATTTTCCTGAAGACTCAGCAAACAGCATTTAATTGAACTAAAAATTTATTTATTTCGAGTTTAAACAAAATAAAAAAAGTATAAATTCAGTCAATTAAAAATACATGTCTTTCAAGCTAAAAGCCTTGGAGGAGTATAGTCACCGCATTTGGTAATGAGCTCCTAACAAAGCTAAACATTGAAAAAGTAATTGCTTGTCAACGGCCAGATATCCTTTCTTTGAAGATTATACATGTAGTAGTATAAAAAAATAAAGAACTATGACATCTAAACCTTTCCATTTTAAAAGATTCAGACCCCTTCATACACCTACTTCTTTTGTTTAAAACATTTTAAAAGACAGCATAAACATAATGCTGTCTCCTTTTCTATTGTTGATTTATCTTCCATTACTTTTTCATTGGAATCCAGCTAATAATTTTATTCGTTAAAAAAATGGTTCACCGTGGAAGATCTTCTTTGTAGGCTGTACGAGTATCATCGAGGATTCCCATATAGGTTAATGACTTTTCCTCTTTTCCAATTTCAATAATTAAATTTTCCATTAAAAAGAGTGGGGCAATCATCGAATGAAACTCCTCTTTTCCTCCTCGATCTGCATATAAAAAAAGGTCAAATGGTATAGGAATATTAAGTGCAAGCTGATCACTGACAACTATTGTTTTACAACGTTTTTCATTCGCATGCTTTAACAGCACTTCACCTTCTTTTAACAGCCTACCAAAACTAAATAGAAGTACGGCACATCCTTCATTAATATGGATTAGCTCCTCTAACATTTCACTTCCCATCCATCTAATTAGATGTACATTAATGCCATAACGTCGTAAACGATAGCTTGCTAGCTCTCCAAGGCTAAGAGAAGGTCCTGGAGCATAAATAAAAAGAGTGCTAGCCTGACGAATCGTAGAAATAGTTTGTTTAAACTGCTCAAGCTGAAAATGATTCAGTGTAGTTTGCAGATGATGAATGCTGCGATTTAAATGATGACTTTGAACATCCGTATACTCTAACTCATTTAAGGTGTTTAGCACTTTTTTAGCCGGTGTAATTTCACGTTTTTCTTTTAAATAATGCTTATAAGCTTTTAAGTTTTTGAAACCTATCGTACTCCAAAAGCGTGAAACAGAAGCAATACTTACTCCTACAGTCTGAGCTATATCTTTTTCTGTAGCAATCATGACGGTTGATTCATTATGTAATATCCATTGGGCAATTTTCATCTGACTTTGCGATAAATTATGCACATCAAACACTTCATTCATCCCTTTTTTCCATTATGCTATCATATTTTGATAAAAAAATTTCAAAATGAAAGAAAATGATAAAAAATTTACCTTATATTTACATGAATAGTATGCCTAATTTATATTAGTTCACTAAAATGAAGGTGAAATTACTAAAGGAGGTATTCCCTTGAAAAAACAAGATACGCTAACCCAGTCACAAAAAATGATGATTTTTATTTTGTCGATGTCCCTTTATGGCTTGTCGAACATGATTACTGAACTAGTTCCATCTATTTACTTAGGACCTGTTGAGTTTTCCATTGAGTATTTTGCCTTTATTCCATTGACTCTTTGTATTTTGTTTCACCCGTTATATGCCGCCGTAGGAGCTGCCCTTGGAGAAGTTATTTTTGGCGAATTAATGCTTGGCCAGTTCGGTGGTTTTGGTGAACTGGAAAAGTTCATATCATTCTCACTCGCCATGTATATTGCAGGAGTTATGGTTACGAATCCGAAAAGCAAGAGTCAAGTAGGGATTGCGGCCATGTCTGGCGTTGTGATTCACCAGCTAATTAGCATGATGGTTGATATTGGGAAAGTATGGATTGGTGTAGATGATTTTGAAGCGATTGCTGGTCTTCCAGAAAGTGTCGTAGTAGTTGAAGGATTTGCATTCTTAAATGATGTCTTCTTTTCTGGCATTTTATTTGCCTTGCTTCCTACCTTGTATCTTGTGCCACGTCTCTATGGGAAAATTGAACCTCTGCTTGGAATGAAACCGCGCACGCAGCAGAATGTTCATTCTATCCGAGGAATTCTGCATCCAAAGCTTGTGATTGCTTCCGTCATTCTGGCATTTTCAGCATTCGGATTTGAGTTCATTTCTGAAACCAATTTGAACATATTTGAATGGAAAGCATCATTCGCTGAAGACTCTGAATCAGCTTTAACTTGGATTAGTCTTGGTGTGGCAGTCATTATTTCAGCCATCGTTATTTATACAATTATTGCACGCTCTAAAAAGGAAAGGAAAAACGCAGCATGAATACGGTTATTGACATTCAAAATGTGACCTTTACTTACCCTAATGACAAAAAGCCCGTACTGCATAATATGAACGTGATGGTAGAACAAGGAGAGTTTCTCGCTATCATTGGTGGTAATGGGAGTGGAAAATCTACATTGTGTAAACTGATGAATGGTCTTATTCCTCATTATTACACAGGTGATTTTGAGGGAGTAGCCACTGTCAATGGATTGAATGTAGAGATGAGTTCAGTCGCAGAGCTTTCGGCGCATGTCGGTTATGTCTATCAAGATTTTGAAAATCAGCTTGTGCAAGCAAGAGTACTGGAGGATGCTGCTTTTGCTCCCCTTCATTTTGGCTTTGCAGATTATAAAGAACGAGCTCGTGAAGCGCTTCTGCTTGTGGAGCTTGATCATTTGGAAAATGAATTTGTCTGGCAACTTAGTGGCGGACAAAAGCACCTACTTGCACTGGCAGGCTGCTTGGCACTAAATCCAGATATTATCGTTTTGGACGAACCGATTGCCCAGCTCGATCCATATCATGCCAAAAAAATGTATGACGTCCTCAAAAAACTACATGAAAAGTATAATAAGACCATTATTGTAATTGAGCATCATACTGAATTTATTGCCGATTATTGTTCTTCTGTTTTGTTACTAGACAAAGGACAATTAGTATGGAAAAAACCAGTTAAAGAAGCTCTAACTGCAGTAGATGAATTAACCGAGCACCATATTTATCCACCACAAGGCACACAGGCGGCCTATGTACTTGGTGACACAGCTTCTCTTCCAACAACATTGAGTGAAGCAGAGTATCATTTCGTAAGAAAAGTACGTCAAAAAGAACCGCAGGTTAATCAAAGGGATTTTGGCTGTAATTGCGAGCCTGTTGCTTCATTTCATGATGTTGCATTTTCTTATAAAACGGTTGATCGCTCCTATCATCATATATTACAGGATATTAATATAACCTTTTATAAAGGTGAAAAAGTGGCGATTGTGGGCAATAATGGAGCAGGAAAATCGACATTATTGCGACTATTAACAGGATTCCGCAAGCCTGCATCAGGAACTGTGAATGTGTTGGGAAAAGCTACGAGCAACCAATCACCTGAACAACTAGCAGATCAAGTAACCTATATTTATCAAAATCCGGAGCAAATGTTTATTGAAGATTCCGTCCGCAAAGATGTGGAATTCTTCTTAAAAGCGCGCAATCGAAAGGGATATAAGCAAAAAGTAGATCACATACTGGAACTGTTTAATTTAACCGATTTACAGCATAAAGACAGCCGTCTCATGAGTGGAGGTCAGCAGCGTCGAGCTTCACTCGCTATTGGTGCAGCGATGGATCCAGCGATTATTCTCTTAGATGAACCAACAGCTAATCTCGATATCGCCACACGTAAGCATCTGACTCAATTTATCAATCAGTTAGAGCATCATACAGAATTGGTTATGATTGCTACACATGACATGCAATTGGTGAGTGAATGGTCGACACGCGTTATTGTCATGAACAATGGAGAAATCATTTATGATGGTGATAAAGAAGGATTGTTTTCAAATTTACTTTTAATGAGGAGAGCTGGCATTGTGCCTCCTCAGATTGTAGAACTAAGCCATAAGCTACACCTTTCATCAGCTGCTTATTCGATCGAATCATTTGTTGATTTATATCAGGAGGAACGTTCATGGATTACGCAAAAAGCATAATTGATAAGCTAAGTGTAGAACAGATTAAAATCGAATTAATGAACACAGCGTATGCAAATGATCAAACATTTATTGCCAAGCTCGATCCTCGTATACTGTTCATCTGGTATGGTTTTTTCGGAATTGCTCCATGGTTTATTCATAATGAAGTAATATTATTCGGCCTGTTGGCAGCTACGATTATAACCACAATCATGACAAAGGTAAGCCGGTTGATTTTACTGATTCTGATTCTTGGTTTGCTCGGTCAAGGTGGCTATTTATTAATAGCTTCTCTGTTTTTCGGAGGAGATTTAGCGATTCTACAGCCGTTGTTAATGCTGACGGTTAAGCTTGCCGTTATTTCATTAGCCAGCATTACCGTATTTTGTTCCATGAGTCCTGAGAAATTGAGTGTGGGATTACTCAGTATTGGCGTACCAGGCCAAGTTGCTTTTTCCATTTCATATGGCTACCGAATGCTACCGTTACTACTTGAAGAATATAACCATGTTTTCATGTCGTACAGATTAAGAGGAAAAGCACCAGCTAAGAAAGGCATATTGTACTGGCGATCGGCTAGCTATTTCATTAAATTAGCTGTTATGTCTTTTTATCCATTACTCTTAAGCACGGCAAAACGTGCTCGTACAACAGTGGAAGCACTTGAAACAAAAGGAAGTAAAAATGCCTTTAAAAATCCACAAGTAAAAAAGTTAAAGCTTGCTTCTCTCCGAATTGGTCAAAATGACTATGCTTTTCTTATTGCTAGCATTTTATATGTGACCGTTCTTTATGTGACAGGTAGCTATTACTAATAATGAAGGAGTTTTTCAAATGAAGATTGATTTTCACACACATGTTAAAATTTCAAAAAAATCGGACTTCTCACCAACATATTTTCAAGAAATGGTTAGAGAAGCAAAAGCATCTGGACTAGATGCTTTTGCTTTAACAGAGCATTTCAACACCTCGAATTTTTTAGAAGTTTATCATTATTTAGATGCTCATTTTCCTTATCAAGAAGATTACTATGAAGTAGAAGGACTAAAGATTTTCCCCGGTATGGAAGTCGATGTAAAAGAAGTAGGTCATATATTATTGATAAGCCGTCGAGAATCCATTTTAACGATGTTCGAGCAATTAAAGCCTCATCTTGAGGAAACAAATCTTATCCCTTTTGCAGATTTGATGAGCCTAGCAGAATCATTTGAAGTAATTAAAATTGGCGGTCATCCATTTCGACCTAGCACTCCACTGACCCAACATAAATCGAATCAGTTGAAGAGACTAGATGCACTAGATCTAAATGGAAAAGATCTTCATTCAATAGGTATTGAACTCAACCAAGAAAAAGTGTATGATTTTGCGGAAAAACTAGAACTTCCTATAGTAGCAGGAAGTGATACGCATCAGTATTTACAATATGGCTCAGTTGTGAATATATTAGACTACACCTGTTCTACCATTTCAGAATTAAAGAAAGCAATTGATAATAATGCATTCTCTATTACAATTGCTCCTGATTTACACTTACGAGTACGATCTGCATCATTGACTAAAAAATTGATGAAGCAGCTTCTAGCTCACCCAAAAATGATTTGTTAGCAGAATCGGGTCGTTCATTAAGAACACTAAATCTTGTTCTTATTGTTGTTAAAAACAGAATAAGCATCAGGAAATTACGGCGAAATACTGCAAACCACTAGAATTTAAAAAATCTATCATTTTGAACCCTAAAGCACCTAAAAATTCCTAGGTGCTTTTTCAAATATAAAATGAAATCATCAAACCAAAATTATTTCTATTTAACCTTCTTCTACAAAATTTCCCGTTTTGTGTTAGAAAAATTATACCTTCACATTTTATTAATCTATTTTTTGTTCATCCAACAAATTATTCATTTAATCTCTAAAAGTATCTTTACTAAGTGTTGTGTGATAATGAATAATCTTAAATTTACTTACATGTCTTTTTATTGTTTCTGCCTCGGTCTAATAGCATTACTAATATATTTTATAATATTAATTTTAGGAGATTTAATATCGCCGCTAGGTTTTAGTATATTTCATTTCTTCAATGCTCAATTTACTCTTAGTGTTTCTTTTATTGGTCTTATAATAGCTTTTATGGGATTAAAGGGACCTTCTATGATTTGGAATGTTGTATTAAATTTATTGCTCCTTCTTTGCTATAAAATACAACTATTTATATTTTTCTATTTCAGCAAGTACTTTTTCTGTCATCCTAACTAGAAGAACGGCAGATTCTCACATTCGCGTTTTCTCCTTTACTTCGAATAATTTGTCTTATTTGATCATAGCTGTTATAGTCAATCTTTTGTTTTCTCTGAAGCCACCAGCTATATGAAAAATGAGTTTTTATTTTGTATATAGGTGTTCATGCGTGCTCAAAATTGAAACTTTTTCACTTTATGATAGCCAGTCACCTGACTGGCTATTTTCCTTATTCAAGATCTCCAATAAATCATCTGTCCTAAACATATTTTTCTTTGACTAAAGTACCCCTATAAAAATAAGTTCAGCAGTTTAATGCCGACTGTATACAATAACCCACCATCGAAACGAATATAACTTCACTCCAATCGTTTAAGATTTTCATTTTTTATGTACTACTGTTAACCGATCCATCATGGGTACAAGTGTGTGAATTCCCCTGTTCAATCTGTTCATATGTATTACCGCTATAACCATTTAATAAATAGTCCTTGCTACACCCATGGAAAATTTTAGTGACTTTCTATTTTTTCAAAGGAAAGTGTACGATGAATGTCGAATTAATATCGAGAATAAATTTCTTGGATTAAAATAGAAATCGTGAATAAATTTCTTAAATTAAAATAGATATTGATATATCAACATTTATTTTTTAAAATCTTCAATTTCCGATTATTCTTGGATTAATCAAGAATAAATTTTAAAATTTTTATTTCCTCTTCCGAATATTCAAGAATCAAATTTAGAACATCGATGATTCAGAATAATTACACAATAAAACAAAACACCATAACAAAATAAAAGAATCAACTAAATGCCAATCCTTTTTATAGTATACAAACATGAAGTAAAGATCAGAAAAATAAGTTTTATTGTTGATGAAACAAAAACTAGCATTGAGAAACAATTAAAGAGAAATTATAAGGAAACGTAAGAAAAGTTTATAGAAGCAACAAAAGATATTTGAGAATTAAATCAGAAATTAATTAACCAATATATCGTATTATATTTTTTAGCAGGTTATCCCAATATCTAAGGAGAATAAAATGGTTACAAACCTTATTGGACAAAAAATCAAAAGAGAAAGAAAAACACTAAATATGACTCAAAAAGAGCTTGCTGAAGGAATATGTACACAAGCACAAATTAGCATTATTGAAAAAGGAGATTTAAATCCTACAAGTCAAGTTCTATACCTTTTAAGTCAAAAATTAAATGTTGACATGAACTTTTTCTTTGATATAGAAAATGTTCAGAAAGAACCTGATAATATAAAAAAAGTTAAACATTTAATGAGAAAATTTATACGAGTACGAGATTATGAATCTTTATCCTATATTGTTGAAAAAGAAAAAGAAAACTCTTTATTCAAAACTCCTGAAGATCAGCAATTCTTGTTGTGGCATGAAGGTATTTGTGATTATTACATTAACTCGAATGTTGATGATGCTCTAAATAAGTTAACAGTAGCATTAGACTATTTATCTGACGATGCCACTCAATACTCAGAAAAAGAAATAGAAAGAGAAATAGAAATATTAAATAGTATAGCTATTATCTATAATGAAGAAAACAGGAACACTGATGCTATTGATATTTACACGAAAGCAATAGAACAATTCGATAATCTACCAGAGAATAAAGATCAAAATATAAAAATTCGCCTTCTATATGGTCTATCTAAATCTTTAACGGCTCTTAAACGTTATGAAGATTCAATCCTGTATAGTAAACAAGGAATAGAAATATGTGTTGAAACAGAAGTTTTATACCTATTAGGTGAATTATTATATCAAACAGGAATTAATCTCTTAAACAATAAACGAATTGAAAGTGGAAATGAATATTTAGATAAGGCGATTTATATTTTTGAAATACAAGGTAAACTAAGTTTTATTAACATAATAAAAAAAGAAAAGAATGCCTTTAATTAAGTTTCATCTAATCATATACACACGTTCATACTAACATATAGCTAAAAATAATAAAAAGGAGTGAAAGACTATGAAAAAAATTATATTAAGTGTACTGTTATCAACATCTTTATTTGCATTATCTGGAATTAATTCAAGTAACACGAATGTAAATATAGATACACAGTACCATAAAATTACGCCATTCGATTTACCAAATCAACACTAATAATTGATAATAAGACAAATATGTCCAAACAAAAAGGAGTCATTCAACACAAAGTATGACTCCTTTTTTATTCCCCATAAAATAATAATCCGAGAGGGATTCGAATCCCCGACCCCATTTCCCCTTTAGATTTTAAAACTCATTAATAGCAGAAATTATACTTTTTACTATTTCAATAGATTTTATTGGTTCTTTATCAAGCTCTAAACTGTGATTTCCACCATCAACCACTTTTAATATAAGATTTTGATTATTTTTCAATTTTTCAAAGCGTTCCTCAATTAAACAACTATCTTTATCTCCAATAATACAAAGTCCTTTATTATCACTGTTAACCATTGCGTTAAATACGTCATCTCTTTGTAGTAATGGAGTCAACCATACTACTTTTGCATCTTTTGACTATAAGCCAATATTCCTTCTTCCAATAAATTGTCCCGTCATCAAAACTTAGTTTAAAAGAATAAAATAACAATTTTCACACATAAAAAGAACCAAAACCCTACACGAAGCAAAAATCTACCATTTATTTTAGTTACTAGTATAATAATAATTGTAATAAGAAATATCTTAAAATACTTATTTTTTAAATAAGTAAAAATAATAGGGGGTTTTATTTATGAAAGCTGCAGTATGGTATGGTGAAAAAGATATTCGTATTGAAGAAAGAGAATTAAAACCTTTGAAAGACAATGAAGTAACAGTCCGAGTTGCATGGGCAGGTATTTGTGGTAGTGACTTACATGAATATCAAGAAGGTCCTGTATTTGTACCTACGGAAAAAGCTGATCCATTAACTGGAGAAATTGCACCACTTATTATGGGACATGAATTTGCTGGTGTGATTGAAAAAGTAGGATCAAATGTAACAAAATTTAAAGTAGGAGACCGTGTAGCCATCAACCCTACACTTACATACGGGAACAAACCAGAAGATTTAGATAGCTATGATGGTTTTAGTTTCATTGGTTTACATGGTGATGGTGGTTTCACTACTTTTGCTAATGCTCCAGAAAATAATGTGTATCTTCTTCCAGAAACACTATCCTTACAAGATGGTGCATTAGTTGAGCCTACAGCTGTAGCTGTACAAGCTATTAAAGAAGGTAACCTTAAATTTGGTGATACTGTTGCTGTATTTGGTGCAGGACCAATTGGATTATTAACTGTTATTACGGCAAAAGCTGCTGGTGCAAGTAAAATTATTGTTTTAGATTTATCTGAAACTCGCCTTGAAAAAGCTCGAGAATTAGGTGCAACTCATATTATTAACTCTGGTAAAGAAGATGCGGTAAAAGCAATTCGTACAATTGTTCCAGATGGTGTGGATGTAGCATTTGAAGTGGCTGGTGTAGCTCCTACATTTAAACAAGCTATTGATGCAACAAGAGCACGCGGTACAATGGTTATTGTTTCAATATTCGCTCGACCTATTGAATGGAATCCACTTCATTTAACAAATACAGGAGTGAAGGTGACATCATCTATTGCTTACACACCTACTTCATTCCAACAAACAGTTGATTTAATGGGTACTGGACAATTGAAACCACAAGGGATTATCACATCTCAAATCCAGTTAGATGATATCGTTGAAAAAGGCTTTGAAGCGTTAACCAATGATAAATCACAAGCCAAGATTCTAGTTGAGTTAAGTGGTGAAAAATAAGCCTAACCATTAAAAACTTAACACGAAAATACTGTACCCCCAAGAGAAATCTTGGGGGTTTTCTTCGTTTATCACACAAGAAGAAGGAACCAGTCTCAGCTCTTGTTGTCGAAGTAAAACACCCACTTCGTATTATAAGGTTAGCCAATGTTATTGGTTGACCTTTTTATTTAAGTTCTAGAATACTAATGGTAGCTGAAGTAAAATGACCGCACCCATGGGTTTTTAAACACGTCAGCTAAACCGTTCGACTCCTACTTATAGAAACATGATTGCAGCTGGTTCGGACTGAGATCTCGTATAACAAGCGAAGCTATGACACTATAAGCAGCCATATATCGGTCTAATGTTCATCAATAAAAGACACATTTTATTTATATCTGGGTAGACAACTGTACACGCCCAACATTTGATGCATACGATATCTTATCTTAATTAATTGGGATGTGATCATTATGTATCAGCAAAATCAATTTCAGCCACAACATGTACCACAGAATGCAAATATGTA
Organism: Bacillus massilioanorexius; assembly: GCF_902374955.1. Lineage (GTDB taxonomy): Bacteria > Bacillota > Bacilli > Bacillales > DSM-1321 > Bacillus_AD > Bacillus_AD massilioanorexius. Next base: position 14,135 of record NZ_CABKRX010000110.1, on the reverse strand, counting down.
TCCAACACAAATGTTACCTCCACAACTTACTCCAATAAGACACATAGTAAAGAAAAACACTATAGTACATGTAGTACCACACTTTCATCCATGTCCATGTATTTACCATAGAAGAAAACGATTCTAAATTTTCCCTCTCTAGAGGGATTTTCTGTGTAGAAAAGAAATCTTATATCATAAATTATTCTTTACTACTTGAGAATAGCTCAATTAGAGCCAATACAAAGGAAAAAAACATTTCGAAATAAACATTTTGAAATCCCATTAATGCTCATTTCCTTTCACCTGCAGTGTAATATTACACTAATCATAGCTAATTTACATAAGTTTGTGAATATTAATAATTTAATTCACCTTCCTCATTTGTTCAATAAGAGATCTTTAAAACTCTAAATAAAATAATTGATTTATACCATTTGATATCCCCTGATAACTATTTATCTCTCTTTTAATTAACAATCATAATCTTCAACATACATTGTTCATCTGCCGTTCATATTCGTTTTATATACTAAGCTCAAGCAATAATTCTAAATAGTTTATTTGTTTAAAGGTAACACTAATTAGATAAATTAAAAAAGTGAGTGATTTCAATGCTTATATTAGCAATTATATTCATTACGGCAGCATTATTATTTTATTCTGTAGGAGTATGGTCAGAGAAGTTTCAAGATATATTAAAACCATGGCATGTAATCATTTTTTGGTTAGGATTAGTTTTCGACACTATTGGAACGACTATAATGGAAAAAATGGCATCAGAAGGATCTCTATTTAGTTTCCATGGTATAACTGGTTTATTAGCAATTTTATTAATGTTATTTCATGCTATCTGGGCTACAATTGTTTTGATTAAAAAGGATAAAGTTATGATGGAAAAATTCCATAAATTAAGTATTATTGTTTGGTTATTATGGTTAATTCCTTATATATCAGGAATGATTTATGGGATGACGAATAATTTTTAATGTAATGGATCACATTTAATGTGATCTTTTTTATTTTTCTATAAAAATACAACAAAACCCAAAATAACCTTTAGGTTATATTTAGGTTTTGTTGTTGATACTAAAATGACCACACATATTAGACATATATATAATGTGTGGTCATTTATTTAATTTCTTATTATGTCATATAACATTAAATTAAATTCTACTTTTAATTCGAATAGAATTATTTAGTCTTTTCTTCATCATTTGAGGAAGAAACAATTTTCTGTGCAGTTTCTTTTTCATCATCCACTAATTCTTTAGCTGATTTTTTAAATTCCTTTAATGTTTGTCCAACAGCACGGCCCATTTCAGGAAGCTTCTTCGGTCCGAAAATAATAAGTGCAATTACTAAAATGATTATTAACCCAGGAACACCTATATTTGATAACATTGTCTTCTCTCCTCTTTTATATAATTAAGTCATCTATTCAAAACCGTTTACTAAACACTCATTAAATCAATCCGACATTCTGTAAAAGAACACCGACGATTAATATATCTATTAGTAAAATGATACAAACTAGTACTTTATTAAAAGTGCTTAATGATTCTGGCTTTTTCTCTTTCTTTCTTTTTACTCCACAAGTTGCTTCACAGTTAGAGCACGAGGTACACCTAGTATTTTCACCATGTACATGTGGCTTATTTTTCAAAAGCTTCTTTGTTTTTCGTTTTCCTTGCGCAACTAGATCTAATATTGTACCTACTGGACAAAACGCGCGGCACCAAAGTCGATACACGAGAATAGACATAAAGACAACAATTCCCATGATTAGCCACTGGAGCTCTACACCTTCTCCACCGAAAAATACTGAAAAAGGTTCATAGCTTGAACTTCCAGGATTATTGAAGAATAGTGCTAACATTGCGGCAAGCCAAATGAAAAACCATACACTCTTTTTAGCAACAGCAAATATTCGCGGATCTACCTTGTTTGTTTTTAAATTAAGTGCCTTGTATATTCCTTCTTGTGTAGCACCAAACGGACAAATCCAGCCGCAATAGATGTTTTTCCCAAAAATTAACGTAGCTAATAGAATTCCAATAACAAAAATAAACCAAATTGGTCGCTCAGTAAATGCTGGCATATTCCCAGTCACGATGCTCATAAAATTTCCGAGCGTTAAAGACTGTTCTGCCATAAAGCCAATTACAATGACAGATGCAACCAAGAGCCACGTTCTTAGCTTCTTGATTTTTTTTGCTGTGGCTAAGCATGCTACTAAGACAATTAAGACTACTAAACTATCTTGCCAGTCAAAATGTATGCCCTCTTCAGTTGGTGATGCAATCCCTAGCTGATTCTCACCAATTTGTGCAACTCCTTTTGAAACAGCTGACAAGATTCCTTCTGTTGTTCTAGTCGCACCACTTACCGCATCTAGGCCATCATAGCTTTTGAGTGGATTACTAATCGATTTATCTTGAAGGTTTTCAAGATAACCGTTTTTTAACACTTTATTTAAATAGATCGGTGTTTCAGCATGTTTAAGTAATACTGCACGATTAATTGTGCCATCTTCATTTACTGTCGTGAGCATCCGAATCTCCCCACCGTAACCGGAAGCACTAGAAATAACTGCGTAATTAAGAAACCTACCATCACCATCAAAGAGCTCAAAGGTCGGAAAAGATCCTTTAATTTCATTATATTGTTCCACAGCTGGTTCAGCTTTTTGTAAAAGGCTAAGTATATCCTGCTCGTTGCTTACCCTTTGATAAACAGCAGCAATGCCCAATAATAACAAGGCAACAGCGACAATAATATATTTTTTTGGCTTTTGCATCATCATCCTTAGAATACGCTTCATCTATTTTACCGCCTTCTTAAAGGGGAGCTTAGTTCCCTCTTTCTAACCTCATAAAACTACTTCCTAACATTCCAATTGCTGTATAAACATCAAGTTCGGTCGAATTTACTACCTTCGTAAAAAAAACTCCGCCCCATGATCCAGTATGTTTTACTAGAAACGCACGTTGCTTCCGCTTCCATTGTTTTGCCTTTCCCATCTTTCCAATTTGCCAAGATTCCGCCTCGTTTGAACACAAGTAATATAAATGCTCTAGCTCCGTACCAATAAAGTCTGCTCGCTCATACGCTTCATATGTATGGACAATTCCTTCTGCTTGATACACTTCTTCCACTGCTTGTTGTACTGAGATTTCATCTGTTGCACAGCCACTAAAACTCGCTTCATACAGTGGAATTATTGCTTGATTACCCTCTAAAAATAATCTTGAATATTCAGCTTCCATCTTCGACAATAGCTCTTTTGGCTGTAAATCCTTTATACTCTCCACTGTTACCTTTAGTTTCTGTAACGGATTATTAAAAATTCCACTCCCTACATTCACCCAATTTACACGGTTATTGGCTTCTGTATAGAAGCTTCCATTAATAAGTGCTTCAGCAAGCTCGTATGTTGGATATCGTACGGCAGCTATTAAAAGCTGATACATTTGAGATCGATCCCTCGCAACCGAGGCTAAGTTTAAGTAAAGTTCATTAACTGGTTCTTCATTAATTTGTGTCAGCATTGGATTACCTCCCTCTCTTTCAAGGGTTTATGTTTGCTAGTTGTCGACATTAACCTATTAAAAACTTCCATACATCATTAATCATTTCTGAATCATCTGCCTCATTCTCACACCAAAAGCACAAGGTATTTCCTTGATCGGCTGCTGTTTCCCCACATCGTTTACATTCTACGACAGGTACTTCTAATAATACTTCTTCTTCGAATGGGCTGACATTAATCTCTCGATCTCGTATAATACTTCCAGTTGGACAAAATAACATGCATATACGACAATCGATGCATTGGCCACTAGTAAAGGTATGAACTGCTTTTTGATTTACAATTTCAACTTTCAACGCCTTAGTTGGACAATTTGTAGTACATACAGAACAGTTGACACAACTTTCGCTTTTTTGGATTGACGGCCAATAGACTGGTCTTCCCCCTTCTTGAAAGTTTGCCGTGTAAGTTTGCTCCAATCTGTTCTGCCAAGCCGGCAACAAGCTTCGTGCCATTCCTTTTTTCTTCCGTCCCTTAGATATATTATTTTCTTCTCTAACCTTTGTTATGACCTCTTTCCCTTGTTTAAATATAGACAAAAATAAATCTCGGCGAGATGTCGTTTTCATTCCTGTCGAAACAGCCATAAGTTTTTTATGTTTCTCAACCTTACCTACATTTTTAACAAGGGTAAATTCAGGAGTATGACCAGAAGCCTCTAACCATTCGATTGCTGTATTTACATTTAATTGTAATCTTTCTAAGCACTTGTTCATTGGACACTCGGTACATTTATCTACACGTATTTCAACACTCGTATGTAACCCGATTTCGTACCAAGCACCTTTTGATAAGCTACTAAGGCATGTTGGTATCTGAATAGCCCCCTTATTCTTCTCTTTTTTTGAGAGAAAAGGATTGTCATGATATTCACAGAAAAACTGTGTAACCTCTGCCTTCTGTCTACAAACCTCCATCACCACAGATGTTTCATCCCAATGATTAGCCGTAAACACCTGAGTTGGACAATCAGATAAGCATAATCCACAGCCAAGACAATTCTCTTTATTTAATGAAATTTTTCTTTCTGTCAATTCCAATGCTAGACCTGGACAATTCGATACACAATGGGTACAACCTACTCCATGATGCAAATAATTTAAACATCGAGTTCGATCAACTTTTATAAACATCCCGTTATTAAATAACATGTTTATCACTCCAAATTTATATCATGAACGGATGGCATCTGTTTATTTTAACAGCACATGACCTAAACCAATCTTTGCTAGTTTTCCTATCAACTGATAACTAAGAATAGTAGATTTAGTTTCTAATTCTACAAAAAATTCATATCCCCATTTTCCTAAGTGCATTTCTTCAAACCTCTTAATATACTTTTGAATTTTTTCTAGACCTTCCTTATCATCATGTTGCAAAGCAATCGCTTTTCTTCCATATAAATTCATCATAAATTCCATTTCGGTTACGATATGATCCGCTGGTTCCTTCATTTTCACAATAAGTCCAGCTTCCTTATAGCTTTTTTCCACATGAGAAGCTTCCTGACTAACAAAGAGCATCGGTTTCTCGGATCCTTCCTTTTCCGATTTTAAGAAGGTCGTTTCATATATATTTAGAGCTGGGCTTTTCGGATGATAAAACAATCTAGTATGCTCAATTCGCATTTCTTTCAACAGATGGTGTACGTCCTTTACAGAGTTCTTCAACTGTACAAAGGCTTTCTCTACCTCCGAGATTTTCTCTCTACTAATTGAAAACTCACAAAAAATACTCAATATATCATCCTTGTATCTATCATCTAATAATGCTTCAGCGAAATTAGCAGATGGTAACTGTAACGAAGTAGATAAAAGTTGATAGAAATCAGAGGTTGAAAAAGCTAGGTTTATTTGGTTTTCTTGAATAACCCTTATTTCGGTGTTCATACGGGTGTGCCTCCTATTGCCTATCTTAATTATGAAATTTTAATTTAATGGTGATATCATTCATCTTTATTTCAAGAAAGTACTAAACACCTAAAAAATTTGGCATTTGGTACTTTCTTAATTTTCGCTATCAATACTATTTCGTTAGAGATTTAGTGCCTAGATTTAACTTTCTCAATCCTAAGCTTAATAGAAGTGCACCTAGTGACATGATTCCTAACGATATCCCTATTTCAATTAGCGCTGGAACATATGGACCTGTCATATCCCCATATAGTTTTGGTCCAGGCAATTGAAGTAATGGATGGAATAATTCTGACTGTAATAAGTTTGTTTTAATTAGGAAAATGGCCACAAGTGCTAGAATTGATCCAGCAAGGAGGTTGCCACCCTTAGGTGATGTTCTCTTAGCCAAAAGAACAATTGCCGCAACTAAAGTAACTATTTCACCCCAAAACATAACAGCTCCGTCGCCCTTGACTAACCATAGAAGTACTTCTTCCTCTTCTCCACCACCTGGATATATTCCAACTAACAACTCAAGCACGATGATGATCAACTCAGCAAATAATAAAGAAGCTGCTACCTTGCCCATCTTCGCAAGCAAATTTACTGGCATTTGGATATAACCACTCTTATTTAGGATAAACGCTAAAATCGTTAGCACTGCTAGACCTGCCACAAACGCAGCTAACAAGAAGGATAATGGTTGAGCTGGTGTATTCCACATTGGTCTAGCAACTTGGAATGCAAATACAAAGGATGTTACGATTACAAGAATACCTGCGATAAAGCTGATAATCGCAATTGGTTTTACTGATTTCTCTTCTTTTTTCCCTTCATTTACTAACATCAACTGGCGAGTAAAAATTACCGAAATAACCATATAGGAAGCTAACATAATGAAGTCCCAAAACATTGGGGATGTTAAATTTCCACTTATAATAAAGAGCCACGCTCTCTCAGGATTTCCGATATCCACAATAATAAATAGGGATGCAGCAACAATACTAGCTACCGCCCCTACATAGGTAGAGATTCTGCAGTAGGGCTTGTACGCTTCAAGATTAAATAAATATGGAACTGAAGCAAAGAACAAGCTTCCCGCTGCAACTCCAGTGAAAATCATAAAAAATGTGATATACAGCCCCCACATATTTGTAATGCCTAGATTTGTCACTTGTAAACCTTTCACTAACTGAATTCCCCAGCACACAATGCCGAGAATGGTAAAGATAGAAAAAATAGTCATCCATATCATAAACGAACTTTTGTTAGATGAATGTATCTTATCTACTGTTTGCGTTTGAGTGCTCATTGAAAATCCCTCCTCATGTTAAATAGTACACTGAAGGCTTTGTACCTTTTTCTTCTAACAAATGGAAATATTTACGTCCTTTAATCGCTTTACTAACTTCGCTTTCAGGATCATCAATATCGCCAAAATAACGTGCACGACCAATACATAACTCCATACAAGCTGGTTTCTTTCCTTCCGCTAAACGGTGAACACAGAAATTACATTTGCTTACTGTATTGTATTGGTTTTGAACCGTATCAGCGTCTCCTACAGGGAAGTCGACATAGTATTCTGGCTCCTTCCAGTTGAACTGACGAACACCACTATAAGGACAGGCAACCATACAATAACGGCACCCTATACATTTATCTGGATCCTGAATGACGATTCCGTCTTCTTTTCTCTTATAAGTTGCACCAACCGGACAAGCCTTCGTACAAGCAGGATTTTCACAGTGCTGGCAATTTACCGGTAAGAATTCAAGTTTGTTATTGGGAAAAGTCCCCCCTGCAGTATCCATTGTATCGCCACCGACGGTTAAAATTCTGTTATACCAGATTTCATTTGGTAGATTATTGGCTATTTTACATGAAACAGAACATGTATGGCAGCCTACGCAGCGTTTTAAATCAATCGCCATTACATATCGCATCTTTCATTCCTCCTTTATGCTTTCTCGATTGCAACTAACAAATCGTTGAATGCACTATTAGCACATATTGAGTGCATTACACGAGAGCTTAAGTCTGCAAAGTGGCCCTCTATAAATTGTGATTTCTCCCAGCCTTTTGGTGCTGTTAGAACTCCTGGTTGACAGCCCGCATTGATGGCAGCCTTCATAATAACGTAGCCACGGTCATTGTAAATTTTCACTTTATCTCCTGTTTTAATTCCGTATTTATCAGCATCATCAGGGTTTATTTTTAAAAGTGGCTCTGGATCAAGCTCTAATAATACGGGAACATCCCACCACTGTGAATGTGTTCGGAATTTCACATGATCTGATATCATAAAGAAAGGATATTTTTTATACAAAGCATTATCACGTGACGCTTCATGAGGTGGCTCCCAGTATGGTAATCTTTCTTTTTCAATATCAAATTTTTTATCATAGAAACGGGCATCATAGTTTGAATTAGGAGCTGGAGTCTCAACGTAGAACTGTGCTCTTCCTGTTGGTGTTAAGAATGTGCCATCACTTCCATATACAAAATTTTCTCCTGGCAAGCATTTCATTACCTTTTCTTTTTTAAGCTTGTCGTATGTGATGCCTAGATCTCTTGCTGCATCAGTATCTAGCCATAGCTTAATATAGTCTGCTTCTGTCATATTAAATTGATCACCATGACCCATTTTCTCAGCAATCATTTTCACAATTTCAAAATCTGATTTACATTCATACAATGGATCTATTGCTTTTTCCTGATAAATGACATATGGATGTGTACTATAAGCACAATATACATCTTCGACCTCAAACCAATGAGCAACAGGGAGTAAAATATCGGCGTTTTGAGCAGTTTCATTCATATTCATATCAGCAACAACAACTAGATCTAACTTCTTCATCCAATCTAAGGCATACTTTCTTTCTGCCGCATTTCCAAGCATATTAATATGAGTAAAATAAACGCTTTTTAAAGTAATATCCTTAGTACCATACTTGTGCTCATCCATCACTTGTGCCATATCTGGCGTAGCCATCGTAATAGCTGGACCTGTTGCACCTTCTGGATAAAGGGTTCCCATAACATTAATAAAATTAGTTCCAAGAGTTTCTCCCATACCACATCCAGCACCGGATTTCCCAAGATTCCCCGTGATCATTGCTAATGCATACATTGAAAACATGCTGTAATGAGCATTGACATAATGATCTACACCAAAATAAGAATATATGGTTGATGGTGTATTCTTTGCATAAATTTTCGTAATTTCTTCGATTGTTTCAACAGGAATACCTGTAATTTCAGATGCTTTTTGAGGCGGATATTCAGCAATACGCTCTAAAAGTAGACTATAAGCTGTTGTTACTTTAATACCATTAATCGAAAAAGTACCTTCAATAACCGGATTTGTGATTTCAGTTGTGAGGCCTACTCGACCATCCTGCCCTCTAACAACGATTTGATCCTCCTGTCCTTCAGAAAGTCGACCAATATCACTTAAACGCAAATAGTTGCCATCACTTTCCTTCACTAGGAATGGAGCAACAGTCGATTTCATCAAAAATGGCTTATCAATCCATTTTTCCCTAACAACAATATTCATCATCCCAAGTGCTAGAGCACCATCTGTACCAGGAGTAATTGGGACAAACATATCTGCCTTAGAAGCAGTAATATTATATGTTGGGTCAATAACAATTAATTTTGCACCTAATTCTTTTGCCTCGAGTAAGAAATGGCTACTTTGCTGTTGAGAAATTACAGGATTTGCTCCCCAAACAATAATCGTTTTCGCATTTTTTAAATCTGCAATTTCATTCAGAGTGAAGTTTGGGCCCCAGCCGACTGCATTACCGGCAGCATGGCCATGTGCAGCATCCACTGTCGCCTGAATATTTGCACAGCCTAAAACATTCAAAAGACGGTTGATAGAGTTACCCATTCCCACTCCACTTACAGCAGCATAACTACCTGAGCCCCAGTAAATCGCGTAGCTTTCCTTTCCATATTTCTTTTCATACTCTTTCCATTTATCTGTAATAGTTGTAATCGCTTCGTCCCAAGTAATTCTTTCCCATTTACCTTCTCCACGTTTTCCAGCACGCTTCATTGGGTATTTAAGACGATCCTTATTATAAATTCTTTGAACATGGGATAATCCTTTTACACAAATACGATTGTACTCTGGATTTGGAAAATCTCTGGCTGATGTTCGGACAACCTTTCCATCCCTAACCTCAATGTTTAAGAAACATCCACCTGCACAGTTACCACGACATGCTCCAGAAAAAATCTGCTCCTTACTTGCCTGTGTCGCTGCTTCTGCAGGATCTACAGATAATGTTTTCATGGCAGAACCCCAAGGGTTTGCTATCACTGCACCTGTTGCAGCTGTTGCAATTGCCGAAGCCTTCACAAACTTACGACGAGTCATCAAAGGATTGAAAAAGCTATTTTTGTTCTCTTCCATTATTTTTGACCTCCTTTTTTTATTTAAGACAATTCATCACGAATGATTAGAAAACATCCTAGTATTTTCTTATTCATCATTTCACAATGATTACTGTAATTTGATTTTAGTAATTATCGAAATAGGTGGTTGTTCCATATCATACTGACGTGTGTACCAAATGGTACATTGCTATATACTATTTGGTACAATCAAAAGGGAATTCTGCAAGAAGGTAGTCGATTAAGGGACGGCAAAATGGCTATATAACGCCTTTTTCTACACAAAACAACTATATTTTCTCCTAATTATAAAAGTGAAATTAAAAATTTCGAATAATTTGTGACTGCCTCCATTTGTTCCAAATTTATTTCTTTCGTGTGTTATTATAGGAATAATCTCATATCTATTAAACATAGGTGATCATTATGAAAAAAAATTGTCCTGGTAACCCCTTTTGTGACTCCTTAGATCCAGAAACAAGACAAGCACTTTGCAAACATGCGACAATTAGTTTCCAAATGCCGAAGCAGATTCAAACAGAACATTCCGACGACCAGCTTGAAATTATTGCTAAAGGTGTGTTATTAAAATTTACTCTTTCCGAGGATGGATCTCAGAAAAACATTGATGTATTAAGGGAAGGTGAAATTATAAATGATTATTTACTATTATGGGGGAATCCATCATTAGACTATCCAGATTCATTTGGAAGTTATAACTATGCGGATTTTCAAACAATGGCGCTTACGAAAGTAACAAAATGTATTTATCCAATAGAAGTTATACGAACATTTTTTGATGAATCCAAACCATTTTCTCAAGCACTTTTACAAAACCTTGCTAATCACTTACTTAAACTCCAAATAATTGCAATGAGGGCACGAACACTGACCGGAATCGAAAAAGTCGAAACTACGTATCATGTTTTAGAGGATTTCGGTGTGGATATGAAGTATATCACACAAGAAGATCTTACATTGATTACTGGTGTTAGTCGTAACACCGTCGTCCGGACCTTGAGAAAAATCCATTCATAGATCTAGCATGTGTTGAAGCAAAGTTTTAATTATGTTTGTTCAATACTGAGCAATATTCTTTTTTCTTAAGAAAATTACTACGTTAGGAAGGGAACAATCATGAATCATGAAAAATCTAATCAAAAAATAAACAGACGCAAGTTTTTAAAAAGGGGCATTGCAACCGGATTCATTTCTGGAGGTGCCCTTTTACTCGGACAAAGTGATATATTAGCTAGCTCCCTTATAAGCCCAACAGAGCCCAAGTGGCAAATTACCGTTGATGGTAAAGTAGTAAAAGAAGGTACGTTTACTGACGAGACGTACAACTTTTATATTCCAGTTAAAAATGGAACAGCACATGTTGTTATAAATGGGAGCCGTATTTTTGTTCATGAAGAAAATGATATTTGCGAGAAGAAAATTTGTTCGAAAATGGGCTCCATCCAAAAATCTGGGGAAGCCATTACTTGTTTGCCGAATAAGTTGGTTGTACGGGTTATATAGTGAAACGACTTTTTTCTATCCTTTTATGTATGACAATCATACTTACTGCTTGTCAGTCTAGGCTCTATGAGGAAGTATTTCGTGAAACTCAATTCTTATTTGATACAGAAGTATATATCGAAGCCTACGGAAAAAATGCCCAACTTGCTGGGAAAGAAGCTCTGAAACAAATGGCGATAATCGATGAGGTCGCTAATGTTTATTCGTCTGAGAGCGAGATGACAAAACTAAATGAAGCAGCTGGAGTACATCCAATTAATCTATCAGAAGATGGCTACAATTTACTCTATCGGGCGCTTGAAATGGCTGATATGACGGAGGGTTTATTTGATCCTACAATTGGCCCACTAGTCAAGCTTTGGATGGAGGCAAAGGAAACGATGACCTTGCCACGTAGTATTGAGATTGCTAAAGCATTAAAGCTAGTGAACTACAAAAATGTCATACTTGATTCCACGAATAAATCCGCCTTCCTTCCTTATTCCGGCATGAGTATTGATTTAGGGTCAATTACAAAAGGGTATGCTGTTGAACAAGCCGTCAATATATTAAAGGAAGCAGACATCACTTCTGCTATCGTAAGAGCAGGTGGTAATGTGTATACGATAGGGGAAAAACCTGATGGTTCAGCATGGCAAGTAGGTATTCGTAATCCTCTTGAATTAGATAACGTGATTGGTTATGTTCAGTTACAAGACAACGTAATGGATACTTCAGGAGATTATGAACAATATTTCGAGCTGGATGGGAAACGTTACACACATATCATAGATCCTCGAACGGGCTATCCTGTTGAAGGAACATCGAGTAGCACAGTTGTAACAAATAGTCCATCATTAGCTGATGCTTTGTCTACTTCCCTCTTCATTTTGGGTAAAGATGAAAGTAAAACCTTATTTGATAACTTTTCAAATCTACAATGGCTGATTATTAGTAATAATGGGGAGATTACTATGTCAGCCAAAATGGGCAACTTGCTCGAATAGAAAGGGCTGTCCAAAGGCTCTTTAAAGTTAATTTTTATCCATTTAAATATAATCGCACTCCAAAATCAATAATAAAGTTGTTTAATTCATATTGAACTAATGCACCCGTTCGTATTATAAGGTTAGCCAATGTTATTGGTTGACCTTTTTGTTTAGGTTCTAGAATACTAATGGTAGCTGGGGTAGAACTTACCTGACCGTGGGACTTGATCCCGTCAGCTAAATCGTTCGCCCCCTACTTATAGAAACATGATTGAAGCTGGTTGGAACTTAGATCTCGTACAACAAGCGAAGCTATGAAACTACAAAAGGTGCTAGGGGTTATTGGTCAATCTAATTTTTAGAAGGAGATAGTCATGAATCCAGTGATTGGTCTAGCTGTTGTCAAAGGAGAAAGTCAGGTTCAAGCATTCTAAGCCCCCGTTTATTTAAGTATATTTTTTCACAAAGGTAATTGATATAGCATAATTATTCATTTTATCTAATACAGTAGTTATGCTCTTTTTCATCTGGAGCTATATTTTTAATAAATACAATATCTTGTTCCAAAACATTAGATATACAAAACTCACTTCCCCAGTGACCCTATTGAAAAGGCCAGCGTCAGGACACTTTTATCATATCAAGAGGTCTTTTTATGCTCAAATCTCATTTTCATTCATTACAGTGATGCTGCCCATTTATTCCATCACAAAAAGACTGCCCATTAGCGACCTTGCATTGGCTTCTATAATTTCTACACCTTTTCACACAGTGTTCTAAGAATTTTACCGATATCTTTTTTAATTCTTCCGTATATCGCTTGTCTTCTATATTTTGACGCGAATACGATATGCTACTTACAATTCCGTGTAGTCTGTGCTAAATTGTTAGTGTCTTAGGACATAGCTAGAACTACTAAAAAGTCCATTAGAACATGCTGTTTAACACCCTCTACGGGTGGATGTTAAACAAGAATCATTAGCTTTTCTCACCCCTACTCACATTCTTTCCTCAAAATGCACTTGCATATATCCTTTCGCGAAATATTATCGACGACTCAGTTCCTCAACCTTTTGTAGAGCGATAATAACGTTATTTAATTCTTTTTCAACTAATGCACCTGATCGTATTGTCTGTCTTTTGTTCACGATAACTTCATTTTTTTTTAAAACTACTCACAAAATTACCACGTAAAATAAACAAGAATTAAACTATTGATTATCAAATTCAGTGTAATTTCCTGCTAATAATAAATAGGGAGTTAAATATGAAAAACCCAATTATCTATACATCTTCAGTAATAATTTTTGTCTTCTTTTTACTTTTTCTTCTAACTTTTCTTAATAGCGTGGCCATGATACTGATTATTCTAACTTCTTTATTTGTCACAAATGGATATATGGCACTTAAATACAATGATGACCTTTATTTTACATTGGTTTTTATTTCCTATTTATTTTTAATTGGTTATATATTGGTTATTGCGGACCTATGGAAATCTTATTTGGGCTTGATTTATACTTATTATTTCTCTTTTCCTTTCTTCACATAATAAATATACTGTGTACCTTATTAAGCTAACCTCTCTCAATATTTGAAACGAAATCTCTCGATTTCTCCTGTTTTCTTAGAATTTCATAGTCATTTGATATTGCTAGATATCTATTTTATGGTTGAATTTATCTCATAAGGGGATTTTTGGATGTCTAAAAAAACTCATAACCCACTAGCCAACCCTATACAAAAATCGGATAATAATTG
>NZ_CABKRX010000109.1 GCF_902374955.1 Bacillus massilioanorexius | reverse complement strand
TATCCTTTTTGATATAAGGTTCTTTTAATACCTAACGCTTTATCATAATCCTATTCTTTGTTTTCAATAGGAATTCTAATCACTGTCTTTAAATTCTCTGGTTTAGCTCTCCTAGGATCAGATAAATAAATTTCATGATGATTTCGAATCGTTCCATCCGCTAACTTTCTTGAAATCGCATTTTTATAATGATTATCTACTATAAATCTTTCTAATTGAGCAATCGTTTCTGGTTCATTGTCATAAGGTCCTACGTGCATCATTTGTACACATACACCCTCTGAGAACGATTTAAAATAGGCTTTTGAAACATCTAATTCTGGCTTTTTTCTTTTGACTTCTTCAATAGCCCAATTAAAAACCTCTTCTGTAACAAATTCCGGTTGACGAATCATAGAGGTCCAACAAAAACGATCCTTCATAGAAAAATCTAATTCTTGCTGATCTTCAAACCACCATAGCCCCTCAAGAGGAGGTACTGTATATTCAAAATAGCCAATAGGCGGCTTGCCACTCATTTTACTCATTTTAATGGTGTAAGATAGAGCATATAGCAATTCGATTGCCTATTTATATGAGCCATATTCCTCATTTGGGTTTCCCCTACCGTCTACCATAATAAAATTCATTTCTGGTACATCTATAATAGTAGGCTTTTTGGGAGGCATATATAAGTCTTTGTATTCTTTTTTATAGTCTACCCTACACTTCGTCATGATGTTCACCTCATAAAAACTAATAATATTATTAATTTCTATACCCTATTGTTACTCTGATAAACAGTAACTGTATCATTTGATAGAACGCTCTTATTTTCTATTTAAGGTCTTCCTATTCTAAAATACCTTCATAAGACTGTTCACTTAATTTTTTAACCATTTCTAAATGCTCATTTATATTTTTCGAATTAACGACTTGTCCAAAATCAGAATGATCTTTTAATGGCACTCCACTTATTGATTTGGCAATTAATGTCCCCACCTTAGGATAGAAATGATGGCCATCAAAATAATTAGAAATGTCGTTCGTTACACTATTTGGATACATGTAGTTATGTACCTCTCCAAAAACAGAAACGACATCTTTAAGCCATTTATTATAATCATCTAAGCGATCCATCTCTACTAATGCTTCAAATAAAGGAGTTGAAATCGGCGTAGTAAAAATAATAAATTTAGTATTTGGATTATTATCCACTAACGCCTGTAAATAGTTTGGATACTCTTTATTATATTGATAGGTCTTTCCATAAAAAACTTCTTTAAATTTATCAATCTTAGTAGAAGTTTCTCGTTTAATTGTTTCTATATCATCTACTTTAGCAACTGCAACATTTTCACGATTATAATTTCTCATATATATCGGCGTATCTTTGTATGAGATTTTAAAATTATCAATCGCATATTGTAGAGTATCCCATGAGAAAAAGCTTTTTACTCGAAATAAAGGATCACTAATTTGTTGCTCATAGCCTGCTAAAGAACCTGCCACGTTACTTTGGTCAACACTTGATTTAAAGAAATCTAAACCAATAATAATCGTGTCAAATTCCTTGCCTCTTTTCTTTTTAGCAAAATCAATAAAAGCATTGTATTCTCGGACTGACATATTACTAACTGCAAAATTATAAACATTCATACCTTCAAAATCGTGCTGATTGATATAAGTAGAACGACTACTTCCTAACAATAACGTATCATAATCAAAAGGTTGAAACTTTATATGGTTCATTTTTTGTTGTCTTTCATTCATTGCTACCTGAACATCATTATAATCGTTAGATGAACTAAATAACCATAAAGGATCGATATAATATATGAATGAACCTATTGCAATAGTAATAGCAGTTACAACAGATATAACAGTAATACTAAAAGTTTTATAATTCATGTATTCTCACCTTAGAAATTAAAGTATAAAAATTCTGTAACATGTTGAAATTTAAAAAATGTATAAATGAATAATACACAACAGAACATTGCTGTAACAAAATTAGGCTTAAATCGTTGTCCTAACTCTAATGAATTTTTTGCAAAGAAGGCAATGGCAAATGTAATAATCATTAATACAACAAGATATATGAAATTATCAGCTAAACTAAATGCATAAACTGGTAAGCCAAAGCTTGTATTAAATAAATCCTGGACTTGTTGCGGAATCATGAATCCATTTAGTCCTAGCATACCTTTATAGACGTTTACAGCCACATCAAGTGAAGGTGCTCTAAATAATACCCAAGCTGCATTCACAAATTGGAATGTGATAAACCATGCCAACCATTTTGGCAATTTAAAACCAGCTCTTGACCAAAAACGATTTATGACACTTGCAACACCATGCGCAATTCCCCATAAAACAAAGGTCCAACCAGCTCCATGCCAAAAACCACTAACAAAAAAGATAATTAATATATTAATATACGTTCGTACTGCTCCTTTACGATTTCCACCTAAAGGAATATAAATGTATTTCGTCAAAAATGCCGATAAAGTAATATGCCATCTTCGCCAAAAATCTTGAATACTTAATGCTTTATATGGAGAGTTAAAGTTTCTTGGCAATTTAATATTAAACAACAGCGCCAATCCAATCGCCATATCTGAATAACCGCTAAAATCAAAATATAGCTGAATCGTGTAAGATAACGATGTAATCCATGCATCAATAAAGGTAAGGGATTCTGAAACTCTATATCCACTACTAGCAAAAACAGCAAAATAATCGGCTATAGCAACCTTTTTAAACATACCGATTGAGAAAATAAATAAACCAAGTGCTATATTTTTATAGTTTAATTTACTAATAACGCTATTTTTAAATTGATCCATTACATCATCATGATGAACGATTGGGCCTGCAATTAATTGAGGGAAGAACGTTACAAACAATGCATAATCAAAAAATGTATAATTTTTTGTTTCTAAACGATATGAATCTACTAAATAAGCAATCTGTTGAAATGTATAAAAACTAATAGCTAAAGGTAATAACAAATGTAACAATGAAATATTCGTAGAAAAAACAGCATTAATGTTAGTCACTACAAAGTCAAAATATTTATAGAAACCTAGTAAACCAACATTAAATAAAATTCCTAAAGTTAAAACTGTTTTCCTAAATGAATTCCGTTCATTCACAATGTACCTTGATAGTACAAAGTTGATTACTAGTGATAAAAGGATAATATACAAATAATTTGGATTCCAATAAGCATAGAAAAACAAAGAGGCTAAGACAAGAAATAATTTAGCGACAGTAAAATTAAATTTATTAATAATAAAATAAAGAATAAAGGTGATTGGTAGAAATAAAAAGATGAATTCAAATGTGTTAAAAATCAAATTAAACTTACTCCTTTACTAAAGTTCAAGTGCGATTCTACTTTTAGGCATTTAATAATAATACAACATTTTCCCTATTTTTACAATCCACTCTCTAATCCTACAAGTTCTCCAAAATACAGCTAAAAGCTCATAAAATTCGACAACATCAGCCATATGTATTTGACTATCGCTTTCATTATTCAATGAAAAAAAGGAGTATATCTAAAAATGGTTTAGATATACTCCTTTTTTAAAAAAATTTAATATTATAGAAATGGCTTACATTAGTTTTCTAGTATTTTTACATTTCCATTTAGTTTCTTATTATTTGCCGGTGACAATGATTTCTCAATTTTCCCCATAATTAAATCAGCCATTACAGCCATTACAGCAGTCGGAATCGCTCCAGCCAATATAATGGCACCACCATCAGTAACATTAGTACCACGAATGATAATGTCCCCTAAACCGCCACCACCAATAAAGGAACCAATAGTTGCCACACCAATAGCTATTACTAAGGCATTACGGATTCCGGCCATGATCACTGAAATAGACAGTGGTAATTGAACCATGTATAGTAATTGAAATCTTGTCATTCCCATTGCCGTACCTGAATCTAAAATGGATTTATCTACTCCTTTTATACCGATATATGTATTCTTAATAATGGGCAATAAAGAATAAAGAAACAAACTCATAATAACAGTATTTGCTCCTAGCCCCATCACTAGCATTAATACAGCCAACATGGCTAAAGCGGGTATCGTTTGAATAATGTTTGTAAACGACAACACCCAATTACTCAATTTTTTATATCTAGCAATCAGTATTCCTACTGGAATTCCGACGAGTGCAGCAAAAAGCACACCATAAATCGACATCAATAAATGCCTAATAAATTGTCCAAATACATATTCGGAATTTTGAATATAGTAAACAAACAATTCTTTTATTGTATCCATATTAAATCCCCATTTCTAATTGTTCATTCAAAATAATGATGTTTCTCCAAAAATTCTTTCGCTACGGTAGCTGGCTCTTTTTTCTTAACATCCGCTTGATAATTTAATTCCGTTATCATCTCATTATCTATTTTTCCAACTAACGATTGTAGAATATCATCTAATTCTGGATGCTTCTTCAATACATCTTCACGAATTACTGGTGAACAATCGTATGGTGGGAAAAATTGTTTATCGTCTTTCAAAGTTTTTAAATTAAATGCTTTTAATCGTCCATCCGTACTATACGCCAATACCACATCCATTTTTCCATTTTTAACCGCTTGATAAACGAGACCTAATTGCATAGGGAAGGCTTTTTCAAATTCAAATCCATAGTCCTGCACAAACCCAGGATAACCATCACCCTTACGATTCAACCAAGAATTATCTACTCCTAATTTTAATTGGTTAGAAATATTTTCTAAGTCAGAGACTGTTTTCAAATTTTCTTTTTTTGCTAATTCTTGTGTAACCGTTAACGCATATGTATTGGCAAAACCATAAGAATCATACCATTTCTGCTGAAAACGTTCTTTAAATTCTTTTTGTACGATTGCAAGAGCTTTATCTGGATCTTTAACAGGTTCCATGCCAAGAGCACCCGCTAGATCTGTTCCTGTATACCTTGCAGCTGTTATATCAACCTGTCCATCTGTTAAAGCTTGATGCTGAACGACAGAAGATCCTAAGTTTTCCACTAATTCCACGTGCAAATCTGTATTTTTTTCTATCATTAATTTAATAATATTCCCTAATATAGCCGTTTCAGTTGTCGTGACAGTCGCTACTTTAATCGTGTCATCACTCCCCCCTCCAAGTCCTGGTAATGAACAGCCTGATACGATTACAATTGATCCAATCATAAAAATCCATTTCTTCATTTTACTAATCATAGTCCATTCTCTCCTCGTCTTACGCCATTTCCCTTTGTTTCCTAATCCCTTTTGGTGTAACTTTATTTTCAAAGCGAGTAAGAATTAAATCTAATGCGAGGGCTAGAATCGTAACCGGTATAGCCCCACCGAGTACCAAATCTGTTCTAAATAAATTTAAACCATCAAAGATAAAATCTCCGAGGCCACCACCACCGATAAAAGAAGCTAGCGTAGCCCATCCAATTAAATACACGCCAGAAACTCGAATACCCGCCATAATAACAGGAATGGATAGAGGTAATTGCACATGAAAAACTCGTTCTCTTTGGTTCATTCCCATTCCTCGTGCTGCTTCTAATAAATCTTTATTAACACCTTTTACTCCGATATATGTATTTCGTAAAATAGGTAAGACAGAATAGCAAAATAGCGCGACAATTGCTGGAAATTTCCCGATACCTAGTAATGGTATAAAAAACGCCAGAATAGCTAAACTCGGAAAAGTTTGGACAATACTAGCTATTCCAATAATAACTCCAGCTATCTTATCTTTGTTAGCTAGCCAAACCCCTAATGGAACCGCAACAAGTATTCCTAGAAGCAAAGCAGCAAAGGAAATAAATAAATGCTCACCAGATTTAACGATAAGTTGTGAACCATATACTGAAAAAAAATCTACAATAGTATCCATATCATCTCCCCCCTACTCTATGATGCTTTCTTGGAGTTCTTCATTACCCCAAATAGACTCATAGATGGCATCAACTAGATTCGTTTTTGTTAAAATGCCTATAAGATGATTTTCACTATCGACAACTGGTAAATACTTTAGATTATGTATAGATATTTCGCGAGTAGCATCGCGTAATAGTGTATCCTCGTAAGCTAAATGAATATTGGTTTCCATTACTTCAAACACTACTTTTTCCATATTGCGTTCACGCTCTATCAATTCAACATTTAAATAACCTACTAAACTATTCTTACTATCAATCACTAATAATGAATCGACTCTACGCTTTCTCATTAATCTAATCGCATCTGATAGTAGTGCATTTTTTTGGATAGTAACAGGATCATGTAACATAATTTGTCCAACTGTTTGGATATTTTGTCTTGCTTGAGTTAAACGTTCCTTTCCAATAAAGTCTTCAACAAATTCATTTGCTGGATTCAATAATATTTCATTTGGAGTGCCTTGTTGTACAATTTGTCCATTTCGCAAGATGAAAATTCGGTCTGCTAATTTTAGTGCTTCATCAATATCATGGGTAACAAAAATAATGGTCTTACCTAACTTCCTTTGTAAATGTTTAAATTCTTGTTGTAATGAATCCCTCGTAATAGGGTCTAGTGCTCCAAAGGGCTCATCCATTAGAATTAATGGTGGTTCCACTGCTAAAGCTCTAAGAACTCCTATACGCTGCTGTTGTCCACCACTTAACTCAAATGGGTAACGATTAAGATATTCAGGTGGCATATTGACTAACTGTAATAATTCTTCAGCTCGAGCACTTCTTTCAGTTTCGGGCCACTTTAATAGCTTTGGAACTAAAGCTATATTTT
The DNA here is from genome assembly GCF_902374955.1 of Bacillus massilioanorexius. Lineage (GTDB taxonomy): Bacteria > Bacillota > Bacilli > Bacillales > DSM-1321 > Bacillus_AD > Bacillus_AD massilioanorexius. The sequence goes on along the minus strand of NZ_CABKRX010000109.1, from coordinate 73,067 downwards.
CACGAATAGTCATATGAGGGAAAAGACCAATTTGTTGAATGACATAGCCAATCGAACGTCTCAATTCAACAACATCTTTTTTCATAACATCTTGTCCATTTATTAATATCTTTCCTTCTGTCGGCTTAATTAATCGATTTATCATTTTCATCGTTGTTGTTTTACCACAGCCACTTGGTCCAATAAAAACAATGAATTCCCCTTTTTTAATATCAAAACTAATATGATCGACCGCTCTCTTTCCGCCGCCGTATACTTTTGAAACATTTTCAAATTTCAGCATCCCTTTTCCTCCTATAAAAAAATGATCAATCGATTTTACAAATGTTCTTTACATCAGTATTTACATTTGAAATTCGAAGGCTAATGATTCCACTTATACCCTATTCAAATTTTCCCAAACAGATATTCTTGAATATTTTTCAGTTATTGCCTTAAAATAGCAAAAAATCATTCTAAAAGCTTATACAATTACCTTTTTTTACAAAATAAAAAAAAGGCTGCTCCATTTGCTGAGCAGCCATTCTCATTTAATCTTGATATTTTGGTAAATCTTCAATTATATCTTCATTACGATCTATTAATATCCAACTACAGTTATTCTTCAGTGCATACTGATAAACATCACAGAATTCTAAAGGTATCGAAGTACTACTTTTAATTCTCTCACTAAATACTTTATCATCCACTGGAATAAACCAACCATCTTGCGCCTTTTTGTATACGCTTACGTCTTTCTCCCCTTTATCTGATAATGGTATTTGATTATTTAGCCATTTATATGATTCTATCGTTAGATGTACACTTGAAATCGTTAAGATACTACTAATCATGATGAGCTCCTCCATTAGTTACGAAATTCTTCTAAAGAACCTCCTGCAAATCTAATTCAATAAGCTGTTCACTATATATTTAGCATTCGTATAACATTTTCAAAGTTATTTCATTTTTCTTTTTTTCATATTTTTCAATATATAACCACCAATAAATCTTCTTGGTTCATATGAGATTACAAATGCATTTGGTTCATACTCTTCTATTATTTTAATTAAATCTGCTTCTAAATTTCTTTTTGTTAGTATTTCTAATTTATATCGAACACTTGTCATTCCTTCACCCTTAAAGACAGTCACACCATAACCAGCCTGCCGAAGGTCTTGAATCAGTTCTTCATTTTTTTGAGGTAGATTCACATTGAAAGTCGTATAGCCAATGGCTAATTTTTGTTCAATCTTTGTACCTATTAAAATACCCATTCCAAATCCAAGTGCATACACAAGCAACCCCGCAAAGCTTTGGTTACCATTAAAAACAATTGAAAGTCCAAATACGTATATTAAAGCTTCCATAAAACCTAATATTGATGCTGGAATGGTCAGATTTTTCACTAAAAATATCGTACGCAACGTAAAACAAGGTACATAAATAAGTTGTAATAAAAGAATCAAAATAATATCTTTCAAGTTCAGTACCTCCATCCATTTACAAAGATGAATTTTCAAAATAATTATCACATCTACTATAGCTCTTAAATGTTATATTCTCAAATATTACCCTAATAAAAATAATAAAAACTTTTTTAATGTAAAGCTGTTTTCAATATCACAGTGTTAAAAGAATCCATTCTGTTCACTTACTGCCGCCGAATGCCAAGCTTCCTTGCTCGTTCCCCATTTTGCGGCCTTGTCACTCTCAATTCTTCCGAATGAGTCTCATGGAACCACTCAATCAATTCTTGCTAAAAATCAGGATTAATGTATTACAAAAGCAAACTACAATACTGACATTTGTTATTTTCGATTTACCAAGCATTCCCCTACTTATAACTACTTCGTCATAAAAATATAAAAGGCATCATAAAAACTATCAATCAGCTTTTGTGATGCCTTCTAAATTTATAAATTATCATTCTATCCATATTCAATCAATTACGAATATGATAAAACTTCACTAACTCTCTTTCTATTTGACTGTTTTGATAAAGAATTCTTTCTTTTTCTCTAACGTTCATCACTATTATCATTCCTCTTTTATGGAAAGCATATGTATCCATAATTAAGGTAGGATAGCGAAAGATCTTACAGGAAAACCAGATGCTTTTTCAGGCTTTGGAACAATATTCACAATAACAGCACCTTTTGGTGGTAATTGATCCAAATTCTTTAATAATTCAATTTGATATGTATCTTGATCAAGTACATAATACTCGGCTAATAGTACTCCATTTTTTTGAAAATCAACACTTGCATCTGTATCAAATGTTTCATGTCCAATAGCTTTAATCTGTCTCTCTTCGAATAAAAACTTTAATGCTTCAACTGACCAACCAGGAGCATGATTATTCCCTTCTTCATCCTTATTATTAAAAGCTTTTTCATCTGGCCAACGCTTACTCCAATCTGTTCGTAAGGCGACAAAACTTCCGTCACTAATTCTTCCATTGACTTCTTCGAATTGAAGAATATCTTCAACCGTTAAAACATAGTCGTTATTCTCAGCTGCCTCTTTTGATTTATCAATAACAATTAAAGGTAGGATCAATTCCTTTAAATCAATTTCATCTAGGAATCTTTGCCCGCGAACAAAATGAATTGGGGCATCGATGTGTGTGCCATATTGTCCTGCAAACTTAAAACTTTGTGCCAAAAATCCATCGTCATGAGTAAATAATGTTTGAAACTGTGCAGCATCGAATGCCGAAAAATGTGGAGATTCTGGTCCGAAGGTATGCGTTAAATCGACCCATTTCTTTTCTTTTAGTAGTTGGATTGCTTGTAATACTTCATTTGACATATTAATCACCTCAAAATATTGTAATTTAACTTCATCGAGTTCATAAAAACAATCTCGATAACGTCAATATAAAAAACCTCTTCCATTGTTAAGAAGAGGTTTTGGCATCAGAGTTATCGACTCTTCTTATCTTCAAGCATAGTTGCTTCTGGAATTAGCACAGTACTTAAAAAGTCTGTTGCTGAGGATTCAAAGGGCCAGTCCCTCCTCCTCTCTTGATAAGAAAGTTACTTATTCAATATATTTCGATTTTCTTCCTTCAAAAATGATAGGATTTGATACTACTGTACAAGCGATTTTTTTAAAAGTCAATATTTTTTGATAATTCAGATTAAAATATTTTGTAATGCAACCTTAAAATAATATTCCACATTAATGTTAATCATTATTTCTTCCCATCATTTTTTCTATTTATCAAATCTGATTAATATATCTTTAATATCATTTGCCTCTTTTATAAAATAGATGATAGAAGCAAGTAAAATGATTAGCCATAGTCTTTGAATAAACTGATCTTGCCAAACACCTATTAAATATAAAATAGCAGGTAAAGTTAATGTAACCCATGATTGTACGAACGCGACTTTACTTACATATTGTTCTACTGGTTTTTTTAAAATATTTAATACGTAAAACAAGTACCAAAGAAATGCCTACATAAACCACGTTAAACTATTCACATAATCATGAAAATGATAAACTGAAATAATGGCATACATGATAGCTATAATGGAAACCCATAGCGAAAACCAACCTAAACCACTTCCATCCATTCCCTTATAAAAAGTAAAGCTCACATAAAGAAACGTCAATCCAAACAAGAACGTAGCTGCATATCCATATATCGTCCAATTACTTTGATCAGAAATAATGATTAAATAAAAGGGAATGATCACTTGTAATATTCCTACAAATAAATTAAAAATAGCTACACTTTTAGTGTCTGCTTTTCCTGAAAGCATAAAACTATTTAGAAACAACGTAGCTCCAGAGAGTAATATACCTACATAAGCCATAATCCAAGCCTTCCTTCATATGTTCCAATCTATTTATACATGAATGTTTCTCGATTTTTTACTCGTCCGAAGAGTGTTAATTTGGTCAAGAATGCCATCGATATCTTGACACATTCACTAAATTCAAATGAGTATCAATCAAAAGTTAAACAGGCTTTTTTATATAACTAACCCAACAACAATTCCTGATAATAAACTTACCAAAGTTGCACCGTATAAGAGTTTTAATCCAAAGCGAGCTACAACATTCCCTTGTTTTTCATTCAACCCTTTAACCGCCCCTGCAATAATACCAATTGAAGAAAAATTCGCGAATGAAACTAGAAAAACAGAAATAATTCCTAATGATCGATTACTAAAACTAGCTGCAATTTCACCTAAACTTATCATTGCAACAAATTCATTTGTAACAAGTTTAGTTGCCATAATACCACCAGCAGCTACTGCTTCAGACCATGGAATTCCCATTAAAAAGGCAATTGGTGCAAAGATATATCCTAGAATATCTTGGAATGATATCCCTATTGCCATATCAAAAATAGCATTAATAAAAGTCATTAAGGCGACAAAACCAATTAACATCGCTCCAACAATAACAGCCACTTTGAAGCCATCCATTATATATTCTCCTAGCATTTGAAAAAAAGACTGCTTCTCTTCCTCAATAACCAAAAGATCTTCCTCAGGATTCACTTTATATGGATTAATAACAGAAGCGATGATAAAACCTCCAAAAAGGTTCAATACAATAGCCGTAACAACATATTTGGGATCAATCATTGTCATATAGGCACCAACAATCGACATAGATACAGTCGACATTGCTGAAGCACATAATGTATACAAACGTTGAGGAGTTAATTTGTCTAATTGTTTCTTAACAGTAATAAAAACTTCAGATTGTCCTACCATCGCTGAAGCAACGGCATTATAAGATTCTAGTTTTCCCATACCGTTCACCTTGCTCAAAACCCATCCAACCCACTTCATGATAAAAGGAAGAATCTTGAAATATTGTAGAATTCCAATTAAAACTGAAATAAATACAATTGGAAGTAAAACATCAAGGAAAAAAGGAGATTCTCCATTGTTTGCCATCCCGCCAAATACAAACGCTATTCCAGCTTTGGCATACTCTAATAAATGATCAAAGATTGTTGCAATACCTTTAATAACAACAAAACCAAAGCGAGTATTTAAAAGTAACATGGCTAATAAAAGCTGAACTACAAGCATAATAACAATATACTTATACTTAATTTCCTTTTTGTTTTTGCTTACGATTAAAGCAAGTCCAAATACAACAGCCAATCCAATGATTGAAATAAGATATCTCATAATAACCTCCAATATTCATGTTGTAACCTCTCAAAGACTTTTTAAAATTCATCAATAAAGGTATTTTTTCTCTAAAGTGTGCTTTTATTCTTAATATGGGGTTATTCATCTTTTCTGTTGACAATTTTCTTTAAAAGATGGTTTATAAAATGAGTTCTATGGATGATTATAGATTTAGGGGTACTAATCCTTTGGAATGTACTAAGTTCAAGGAGGCTTATGGACACTCCTCGCAAAGTGGCGATCATCTTGGAACAGAAACCTATGCTCATCTTGTAATTCTCATAAAAAAGATGTTATCGAAAAACTTTTCTTTTCGATAACATCTTTTTTTATGTCTATTATGATAATGTTTTCAAAAGTTGCTTCATCTCAATAAGTTGCTTCTGTTGAGATATCGTGATATTTTCTGCAATTGCTTTTAATTCCGCATTTTTCGTGTATTTTAAAATATTGCGTGCCATCATTATTGCACCTTCATGATGAGGAATCATTTCTTCCAAAAAATCCTTATCAATATTTCCTGTTGGTAAAGCTTTTTCCATAGAATGAATCATTTTTACATAAGCTTTTTTATATCCTTGTAAGTACTTTGCTTCTTTTTTCTTATCCACTATTGGTTTGCTTTTCAGTTGGTTTAAAAGCATTTTCATTTCTCTGATTCCCTTAATCTGTTCTTTAATGATATTACCAGCTATTTGTTTTACTTGTTCATTACTCCCATACTTCAATATATTCTTCGACATTAAAACGGCTGCCTCATGATGAGGGATCATTTCATATAAGAAATCAAGTGTAGCGTCCCCTGTAGTAGGAGCACTTTCCATTCCTTTCTTCATATTTTGTAATATCGTTTTATATTGAGTGTAATAGGCTTCTTCCTTAGCATCAAGAGCTGAGTATGTTGGAGAACCATAAAGACACAATATAAATGCCATAATCATTATGCTCATATTACGAATCCTTTTCATCACATTACTCCTTACGTTTTTTGGTTTATTGTGTTAGGAAGATATGTATTTTATACAAATCTTTTCTAAGCATAAAAAAACCTTCCATATCATTTTGATAAATGGAAGGTCAATGAGTATATTATTCTTATACTTATGAAGAAGAAACAATATTAAGTTATAATTGATTACATTCTTTATAAGAAGGTATATTCGCTATACTCTCAGCTGATGTGATGGCATTTATTATCGCCATCTCCATTACTTTTGCTGCTAGAGAACCAATAACATCAATTGAAACCTTCTGAGTTCCAGTTGCTAATGTAAAGATCGTATCTCCATCAAACATAGTGTGTGCTGGATAAATCGTTCTTGCATAGCCATCATGCGCCATTTGTGAAATCTTTGTTGCCTCTGCTTTCGTTAAATCTGCATTCACTCCAATAATACCGATTGTTGTGTTTGTACCTGGTTTCATAGCGTCAGGTTGAATTCCTTCTAGCATATTAATACTATCTAAAATCGTTCGAGTATTAGGGTCAAAAGTACCTGCTAATATTTCTCCTGATGTAGGATCACGCACATCCCCTACTGAATTAACCGCAACTAATGCACCAACTACGACTCCATCACTTAATGTAATAGACGCAGTTCCTAATCCGCCCTTCATACAATTTTGAAACCCTAATAATTTTCCAACTGTAGCTCCACATCCTGCACCACTATTTCCAACTTGAAAAGGATTTCGACTTGCTGTTGAGGCTGCAGCATAACCCATCTTTTTATCTGGTCTAACCTTATGATTTCCATGCGACAAATCAAAAAGGACTGCTGATGGGACAATCGGCACTTTTGCCACTCCAACATCTAGCCCTATTTCTTTTTCCTCCAAATATTGCATGACGCCTGATGCAGCATCTAAACCGAATGCACTGCCTCCACTCAAAACTATGGCATGAACTTTTTCTACTAGATTAATAGGGTTTAATAAATCCGTCTCTCTTGTACCTGGAGCCGAACCACGTACATCCACTCCCGCTGTAGCGCCTTCTTCAACTAAAACAACTGTACAGCCTGTTAATGCCTCTAAATCCTCTACATTTCCAACTTTAATTCCTGGTACATCAATTATTTGCCCTTTACTCATGTAATCAGCTCTTTTCTACACATCTAGATCATCAGAAATTTTAGATTTTTTTGTTTTTCCTAGTTGCTTCCATGCTAACACAACAGCCATTGTAATGATAACTGCAACAATCGCTTCAGGAATACCATTTGTTAGCGCAATCCCCCATGCCACACTTGCCGTTAAATAGTTTCGAAGAACTGCCATAACTAATACTAAACCTGTATTTGTTATCGTACCGAAAAATGCAGCTGTTCCGATTGCAAAAAATTCATTCTTTTTACGTAATCCAGCATATACGAGAAATGAAACTACTCCAATAAATAAACGTGGAATTATTGCTACCATAGGATCCTTAAACAAAGGAACCGTAGCATTTAAAAAAGAGGAAACCCCAAAAATTAAACCAATAATTGCTCCAACGCCCCATCCCTGCATAATCCCTCCGATAATAACTGGAACGTGCATAATGGTTGCATTTCCAGCTGCAGTAGGAACGGGAATATACCCCAAACGTGTGACACCTAAAAGAATCGCGATAGCACTTAGAACACCCGCAATAACAATTTTACGAACCGTCATACATCAATCACTCCTCATCGATATTATTAAATTGTTTCTAATTAAATGGAACTACCATTTGCAGTACATTCTATTCAGTTCCCATCAATAGTTAGTTTAGAATTACACTGACACTAATATTGTACTGACGAGTCACTTCCACTTTGTTTGACTAATTACATATGCAGTTTGATTTTCATTTAAAAGGAATAAAAGTGTGAAAGAATAGGATTATCGATCTGTATGCAGAAATCAAGTACAAGCATTATGCAACCAAGCTCAGTGTCAGCTAAAAAAGAAGAATATTATTGATTAATAGGCAAATGGAGATATGAATAATAAAATGGAAAATAAAAGCGTCAAAATTAATATGAAATAATCTTTAATAGAAACTTGATATATCGTATAAGAAGATCTTTGCCCTCCTGGAATGTAGCATCTCGATTCCATAGCGAGAATTAAATCTTCTGCACGACTCATAGCTACGTTAAATAGAGGTATTATGATAGGAAACATTTCCTTTGTCCGTTTAATGATTCTCCACCATTCACCTGAACCAAATTCAGCTCCTCTTGAAGCCTGAGCCTTCATCATTTTTTCCATTTCAATAGCAAAGGTTGGCACAAAACGAATAGCGATGGTAATAATTAAGGAAAATTCATGTACGGGAAACTTGATGACTTTTAGTGGTTTAAGCAAGCTCTGTATAGCATGCGTTAATTCTGTAGTAGAGGTTGATAAAGTTAAGACACTACTGATAAAAATAATTTCTACAAAACGGATAGCAGAAACAATAACAAGGCGAATACTTTCTTCTGTTATAAGAATAAATCCATAATGAAAAAATACTTTTCCACCAGAAAATACCGAGCCTTGAAATAGTAACTGTAATATAGCGAGTATTAATATAAATGGAATGGCTGGTTTTACACCTGAAAACCCATAACGTATAGAAATCTTTGAAAACCAAAATAACAATACACTAAAGAGTAAACCAATCATATTGCCAATATAACTTGTATTTAAAGCTATCGCTAATACGATTATCGTAAAGGCAAGGACTTTAATCCTCGGATCAAGTTTATGAACAATAGATCCTGTTGGAACATATTGTCCAATTGTGATATTTTTCGAAAGTTCAAATTCAGCTGCCACTACAATACCTCCTCTCTTTACGCCGATTTATTCAGCTAAAATTCTTAATACCTCTTTGGATGCTTCAGATACTGAAAAAGCATCTGTTCGGACATTAAATCCTTTTTCTTCAAGACGATAAAGTAGTTTTACCGTATCAGGTGTCCCAATTTGGTATTGTTTTAATTTTTCACTATCTGTAAAGATATCTTTTGGAGTTCCAGAAAGAGCGACTGTGCCATCAGCCATTACAAATACACGTTCTGCTAAGATAGCAACTTCCTCCATATTGTGAGATACAAAAATAATCGTCATATTCTCAGTCTTATTAAGCATATGAATCTTTCCCAATATTTCTTTACTAGACTTTGGATCTAATCCAGCCGTTGGTTCATCTAAAACTAAAACACTTGGTCTTAATGCAAGAATTCCAGCCAAAGCAACTTTACGTTTTTGACCACCACTTAATGCAAAGGTTTGGCGGTCCTTCATTTCCTTAAAATCCAAACCAACAACTTCCATAGCCCATTTAACTCTTTCACTCACCTCCTTCTTTGATAATCCACTCTTAAATGGACCAAAAGCGATGTCATCTCCAATAATACTTTCAAAAATTTGATCTTCTGGATTTTGAAATACAATTCCTACTTCTCTGCGTAAACTTTTGATATCCATTTTTCTATTTGATAAATTTCGTCCAGCAACAGTAACTTCTCCTGTCTCTGGGCGGATTAATCCATTAAAATGCTGTATGAGCGTGGACTTCCCAGAGCCTGTATGACCGATGATTGCCACACATTCTCCTTTTTCTATTTCAATATTTGTATTTTTTAAAGCAACATGTTCTAAAGGGGTACCTTTCAAATAGGTATGATATAAATTCTTAACGCTTACGATATATTCTTTCGGCGAGTTCATCATCCTACTACCTCATTTCTCGTACTCAGTTTGTATCGTTCGATTTCTTCAAGGAGTTCATTCTCTTCAATAATATCTTGCGAGAAATTTGGGAGATTACTATGAACGTGAGTAGCAATATGATTTACAGCAGGGACATCTAACTGGAGTTCACTTAGTTTCTCCTTATGTCTAAAAATCTCCTTCGGTGTACCATCCATAACAATTTTCCCACCTTCAACTACAAGAATTCTATCAGCTTGAGCGGCCTCCGCCATATGATGAGTAACCGTGATGATTGTCATCCCTTGTTTATGCATCGTACTCATTACTTGTAAAATGTCATTTCTTCCAAAGCTGTCCAACATGCTAGTTGCCTCATCAAAAACAATACATTTAGGCTGCATAGCTAACACACCTGCAATAGCTACCCTCTGCTTCTGTCCACCAGAAAGATGATGAGGGGGCCGGTTTCGAAATTCATACATTTTAACTGTTTCCAATGCCTCTCTTACTCTTTTCTTCATTTCTTCTCTTTTGATATTTAAATTTTCTAAACCAAATGCTACATCTTCTTCAACAATAGTAGCTACAATTTGGTTATCAGGATGTTGAAAAACCATTCCTACGTCCTGTCTAATCATTTTTTTCATAGATGATTCCTTTGTATTGCGTCCATTAATCCAAACATCCCCTAACGTTGGAAGGAGAATCCCATTTAAATGCTTTGAAATAGTAGACTTTCCTGAACCATTATGACCGATGATTGCTACATATTCCCCCGGAAAAATAGAAAATGATACATCATTTAATACTTCTACAGATTTTTTTTCGTTAATTTTATATGAGAAACTAACGTGTTCCATACGAATAATCGGGTTCATCTAATTCCTCCTTTCTATTTTCTGTTAAATCTTAAGAAGGACAATAGGGAGTTTTAATCAACTATATGATGGAGCCAATTAGCTATATGTTTAAAATTTACTTATTCAAAGAAATTATTATAGATCTACCTTTATCGATACATTTTTAACCTGTGTATAATTACGAAGAGCTTCTAACCCTTTTTCCCTTCCAAAGCCACTTTTTTTATAGCCTCCAAAAGGCATTTGTACACCCCCACCTGCTCCATAATTGTTAATAAAAACTTGCCCAGCTTGCAAATTTTGAGCTAATCGATGTGCTCTCCCAATATGATTTGTCCAAATTCCTGCTACCAATCCATAATCTGAAAAATTCGCTAATTGAACAGCTTCCTCTTCCTTTTCAAATCTAAATGCTGCCACAATAGGCCCAAAGATTTCTTCTTGTGCAATTTTACTATTTGGATAAACATTCTTTAGAAGTGTCGGTTGAAAATAATAACCAGCTTCTGCCCCTTTCACAATTTGTCTTTTTCCTCCTGTTACAAACTGTGCTCCCTCTTTATGAGCAAAATCCATATAATGTTCAATTCTTTGAAGCTGCTTTTCCGACATGATTGGACCAATATCTGTATCATTCATTCCTGGACCTAGCTTCAGTGATTTTAATCGTTCAGCTACCATATCTACGAATTGCTCATAAATCGTAGATTGAATAATTAACCGAGAACCCGCTGAGCACGTTTGACCTGCGTTTTGAACGATAGATTTGACTACCCATTTTAGTGCCTCATCTAAATTACAATCATCAAATATAATATTTGGAGATTTCCCTCCAAGTTCAAGAGTAACAGGTACAATATTTCGAGCAGCAGCCATCATTACTTTCATTCCTGTTTCAACGGAACCAGTGAAAGTGACATGGTTAATATCCGGATGGCTAGCTAAAACTGCTCCCGCTTCATGACCGTACCCAGTTACAACATTTACAATTCCTTTCGGTAATGTCGTTTGATCAAAAATATCTGCTAGCTTTAGAGCCGTTAATGGAGTATCTTCTGCAGGTTTGACAACAACTGCATTACCTGTTGCTATAGCAGCCGCAACACTTCTAGACATAATCTGTATTGGATAATTCCAAGGAATAATATGGGCTGTCACTCCTACCGGCTCTCGAATTGTAAAATCTATAATTCCAGGTTCTATTGGTATGGTCTCACCCAAAATCTTATCTGCTACGCCTGCATAAAAATCAAAATATTTCGCTGCAGTTTCAACATCAGCGTATGCTTGAGAAAGAGGTTTTCCACAATCTAATGTTTCTAATTCAGCTATTTCTTCTTTTCTTTCTCGTATCTTTTGTGCAACTTGATGTAATATTCTCCCCCGTTCAGCCGGATGATAACTTTTCCATTCCACCGATTCAAATGCAACTTTTGCTGACTCAATGGCCCTATTAACATCTTCTTTTTTACTATTTGGAACTCTACAAAGTATCTCTCGGTTAGATGGGTTATAGTTTTCAATCCATTCATCATCGGAACTTTTTACCCAAGCCCCATTAATATACATTTTTTTAATCAATTCTAGTTTAAGGAAACTTTCTTTAGCCTTCTTCATAAGCCTCTCCCACCATCTATGTTAAATACCGCTCCCGTGACCATTCTTGATTCATCCGAGCTTAAATAAATAGCTGCATTTGCAATATCTATAGGTTGAATCAATTCTCCTAGAGGAACACTGTTCTTAAATGTACTATTTTTCGCTTGTTCTTTATCTACACCCTCTGCGACAAATTTTACAAGCATTGAAGTTTCAGAAGGACCAGGATTTATTATATTCACCCTTATATTGTTCTCAGCTAATTCAATAGCTAAAGCTTGAGAATAGGCTATCGTAGCACCTTTTGAAGCTACATAAGCATTTAAACCAGGACGAGGTCTTAGTGCCGAAATGGAAGCAATATTAATAAAGGCTCCATCCCCTTGCTTTTTCATGATTGGAACAACTGCACGACTTATCAAAAAGCATGAAGTAGTATTAATCGCAAAAATCTTTTCCCACGTTTCATTACTAACCTCTTCAATAGGTGTAGCTGATTGAGCAATTCCAGCAGCATTTAATACGACATCGATTCTTCCAAAATGTTTCATTGCTCTTTCAACTAATGTCTCAACCTGTCGTTGATTAGTAATATCGGTTTCTACATAAATAATAATCTTTTCATTATCAACTATTTCATGAGGAAACCGAAGATCAGCAGCCACAATTTTTGCTCCTTCCTCCAAAAACTGCTTGACAATTTCTCTTCCCATACCACCAGCCGCGCCAGTAATTATTACTACTTTATCCTTTAATCGCATGAACAAGTCCCTCCTCAGAATTGTTTATGTATCTGTCGAATGATTTCATTACCAACTTGAAATGTTGATGAGCTACCACCCAAATCAGGAGTTTTTACTATCCCTTGAGATAAAATGGAATAAATAGCTTTCATAACGATTTCTGATAAATCTGCTCTACCCAAATGTTCTAACATTAAAGCTGTCGACCAAACCTGAGCTATAGGATTTGCTTTATATAATCCTGCAATATCAGGTGCTGATCCGTGAACTGGCTCAAACATAGAAGGAAATATTTTCTCCGGATTTATATTCGCAGACGGTGCCATACCTAGCCCACCAACTAAAGCAGCTCCTAAATCAGATAAAATATCACCAAATAGATTACTAGCAATAATCACCTCAAACGATGAAGGTCGCATGATCAAATAAGCAGCTAAAGCATCTATGTAATTCTTTTCTAGTTGAATCTCTTTATAATTGTGAGAAACCTCCTCAATTACTTCATCCCATAATTTCATTGCATGAATAACTGCATTCGATTTTGTTGCACTTGTCACCTTATTCTTGTTATGAAGTCTGGCATATTCAAATGCAAAGGTAGCTATTCTTTCAATGCCTATTCTTGTCATAACCGTATTTTGAACAGCCATTTCTTGCGGGGAATTTTGGTAAAGTCGCCCTCCCATATCCGAATATTCTCCTTCAGCATTTTCACGCATAATAACAAAATCAATCGGTTGTTCCTGCTTCAGAGGTATGTTTATTCCAGGTAGACTTTGAATTGGTCGTATATTGACGTATTGTTGAAATTGTTTACGTATCGGCATAATCAGCTGCCATATCGAAATTTCATCTGGTACACGATCATCACCTATTGCACCAAACAATATAGCGTCAAATACACGCAAAGTTTCTAAAGAATCTTCTGGCATCATTCTTCCTGTTCTAAGGTAATATTCACTATTCCATTCAAAGCTCTCGATTTGAATTACAAAACTAGAATCCAACTTTTGTAAAATATCTAAGACCTTTAAAGCTTCCACCATAACTTCTTGTCCAATTCCATCGCCAGGAATAACAGCAACTCTCATAGCACCCATGTTAGCCCTCACTCATTCAAGAAAATTAGTGCAGCTGATCGATAGATTTGTGTTGTTATCGCTAATTCCTCAATATCGACATATTCATTAATATGATGAGGAATCTCCCTATCTCCCGCTCCTGTTGTAATAATTGGAACGCCAGCCAGATGAAGAAATGTTCCATCGGTCGCACCCGGTACCCCATTATAGACAGGTCTCAATCCTGTAACATTGCTATACGCTTTAGCTACAGCTTGAACAATAGGGTCATCTTCATTGGTCATAGTCCAAGGTCGATCCTCAATCACTTCAAATTGCGCTTTAAAATCTGGATCATCTAACGCAAGCTGATCAAAAATACTTTGTATCTCTCGCTGAATCTGATTATGATCTTGTCCTGGAACAGTACGTATATCAAGAGCTGTCATACATTGGTTTGGAATAACATTAATTTGAGCATCACCAACTACAGGAGCCTGTAATATGGTTGGCGTTATACTTGGATAACCTAATTGTGGATGCTTTCCTACTCTCATTTTTTCTCTTTGTTCCAGTTGATCAAGCTCACAAATAATTTTCGCCATTCGAACATTAGGATTTATTCCACTTAAAGGAATTGCTCCATGTGCCATTTTTCCATGCACGCGGATTATTACCCTCATAGCACCCTTTTGACTGACACATATTTGGTTTTCTTCTGGTTCACAAATGATAGCGCCATCTACATTTTGTGCCCATCCATTTTTAATAAAATGCTTAATACCTAGCATCATTCCTTCTTCATCACAAGGAATGCACAGAATGATTCTTCCATTAACCTGTTCATTATCTAAAAGAAGAGATTCTACAGCTGTAATTGCACACGCCAAATTTCCTTTCGTATCATTTGTTCCTCGGCCGTACATCTTACCTTTAACAATTGTTGCACTAAAAGGATCATGTTCCCATAAAGAACGATCCCCTTCCGTTACTACATCTGTATGTCCCTCAAATAATAACGTTTTACCTTTCCGCCCCGAGTCATAGATGGCAATTACATTTGGTCTCCCTGGAACAACTTCCTCTACATAAACTTGTAAACCAATATTTCGTAAATACTCTGCTACGAAAGACGCTACCTTTTCTTCATTGCCATCTTTCTGATTAGGACGATAAACACTAGGTATTTGAACTAAACTTTGCGTTAGCTTCACAACTTTTTCCTTATCTCTTATGTAACGTGGATTTTTATCAAACTCAATCATCTGCATCCCCCTTACTAATTGGTTTACTCTCTACTTACTAACGGAAACAATCTTTTACAAAAACGAATAAATCATATAATATTTTTTAAATATTCTGCAAATAAAAGATTTATTTTTAGTATAATCGGATAAATAAGAGAAAAGCATTGGACTAAAAGTAAAAAATATTTCATCAAGTATTTTACATAATGACAAACGATTTACACCAAAAAAAGCTGAGGTTGACTCAAAAGAATTTATCAATCACTTTTAAGTCAGCCACAGCTTCATTTTTAATAGATGTCTATTGATATTGAGGTAATTCTTCCATTATGTCTCCTTCACGATCAATCAATATCCATTTACATTTATGTGTAACCGCATAATTATAAATATCAAAAAATTCTACAGGGATCGAATGAGTCACTTTAATTTCTTCAGTGAAAACTCTTTCATTAACGGGTATAAACCATCCGTCTCCTACCTTTTCAAAAACACTTACATCCATCTTCCCTTCTGCGGAAAGCAAGGCTTGTTTTATTAACCAAGTTTCAGTTTCTTTCGTAATATGGGCTGTTGATAAAGATAATATGTTTTCAATCATGTTGAGTTCCTCCCTTTCTGTTTCTAATTCTAATCCATAGAACTACCAAAATATCGTAAAATACAAGATGTGATGACTTCTACAGATTAAATAGTTGCTTTTTCTATATACCCATAAAAAATTTCATTTAACAACTTGGATTTAATTACCACATTTAGCAAGAATATATGTATGGAAGTAAGTTAATTAAGTAGAAGATTCTAATAATCTATATACTTATGAATAAAGTGAATGGGCTATGTTTAATTCCGCTACTGGATGCTCGCTTTCCGCAGGGTGGGTGGTGAGCCTCCTCGGAACATAGTGCCTGTGGGATCTCACCTGTCCCGCTGCTCCCGCAGGAGTCTCGCACCTTACGCTTCATTCGACCTTTTTATGCTCATTTTATTCATCGTACTTAATAAAAAAAATATAAACTTTAAAAAACAGCCTATAAAAAAGAACTGCTTATAAGCCAATTTTAGTCGACTTATAAAACAGTTCCTTTTTTACTTTTAAGCTTTAGTACGTCTTCTATTAAACATAATCACAAATCCAATTAGGATTAACACTATACCTGCAACTATAGTACTTGTATTAGATGCTTCACCTGTTTTAGGTAATGATTTTCCCGATTCATGTTTCGAATCATTATCTCGGTCGATGGTTTGTTGATTTGAGTGATTGCCAGTTTGGCTTGAGCCATCTGTACCATTTGGCTTACCTGAGTTGTTCGGATCCGAGTCATTCGGATTGTTTGGATTGTTCGGGTCATTCGTTTTTACTTCATTTTCAAAAACAACTATAGTATGTTCACCTATTGCTTGGTTACTCTTAATTTCAAATTCTATTGGCTTACTGTTCAAGATATAACCAGTTGGTGCTTTTGTTTCAACAAATTGATACTTTCCAGGCTTCAGATTCTCAATGATTAGCTGACCACTTTCATCCGTTGTTAATCCTGCTAATTCTTGATTGGATTGATTTTTAACGATTTTTTTGTTTTCGTTTAAAAGGCTGAACTCAGCTCCTTTTAGTTTTACATTATGGTTACCAGCTTTTACTTTTGTCAATTGTACTGATCCTAAAATTAATTGGTTTTCAGCTTGTAACTCCACATAATCATGCTCTGTGTAGCTAGCCTTAATCTCAAATACCATTGGTGCGCTATCTAACTGATAACCAAATGGCGCTTTTGTCTCAACAAATTTATATTTACCCGGACTCAGGTCTTTTACAACCAATTCTCCGTTTTCATTTGTTGATAGATCTTTTAACTCTTTTCCTGCTTGATCTTTTACAATTTGATCATTTTCATTTAGTAACGAAAACTCTGCCCCTTTTAGTTTTAAAGAAAGATTACCTTTTTCAACTTTTACAAGCTTTACAGAGCCTGTTAATAGAATAGCCGGTGGTATCAAGGTGTTCTCTTTTGTTACTTCAACATGTTCTTCCGGTTCTTGATTTTTCTTAATCTCAAACGCTATTGGTTTACTATCTAATAGATAACCAGCTGGTGCTTTTGTTTCAACAAAATAATATTTACCTGGATTAAGGTCTTTAACGACTAATTCTCCATCTTTATCTGTTACTAAACCTATTAATTCCTTACCTGAAGAATCTTTAACAATTTTATTGTTTTCGTCTATTAATTTAAACTCTGCATCCTTTAATTTGATATCTTTATTTTCAGAACTCACTTTTGTTAATTTCACAGATCCAGGTATTAATTTGTTCGTAACCGTTAATTTCAACGGAACATCATTTATAATCTCGAATTTAATAGGTGTTGAGTCAAGAACATAATCTGCAGGAGCAGCTATTTCTACTAGATAATAAATACCTGCTGCTAAACCTGTAGATTTGAGCTTTCCATCTTGACCAGTAACTAATCCAGTTTTCACAGTATTACCATCTGCATCTTGAATATCAAATTTTGCACCAGGAAGCGGTGTTTGATCAAATAAATCTTTTTTCTCTAATTCAATCGAACCTACATAGATTTCATTTTTCGCAGTTAACTGCAAGATTTCTGTTTGTTCTTCACCGATTGTAAATGTAATTGGTGTTTTGTCCAGCTGATATCCCTTTGGTGCCTTTTGTTCTACTAACTGATATTTACCTGGCTTTAAATTACCTTTAGCTAGTTTTCCATCTGCTCCAGTAGTTAATACTTCATCACCTTTATAGCCGTCACCAGCATCATATTGAAGGGTGAAAGATGCACCTTCTAGCTTCTTATTATTATCTTTATCGTCTACTTTTGTTAGCTCGAAGCCTTGTCGTAGTTCTTTATTCTCTATAGTAAGAGTAGCAGTGTCTTTGCTAAATATTATTTCTTTACCTGACTTATAGTCTTGTGAAATTACATAGCCACTTGGTGCAAACACTTCTTTCAGCTTATAAGTCTTATATTTATAATCTTTAAATACAGCTTTCCCATTCTCATCTGTTGTTACTGTTTCAAGTAGCATAGTTCCTGATTTATCATACAATTCAAAAGTAGCACCAGCCAATGCCTTCTTATTATTATCTGCATCTACTTTTACAATCGTAAAATCACCTTTACCTGCAATACTTGCTCCGCCACCAGCTCCTTGAAAATCCGCTTGGAAGCTTTCATTATCACTTTTATCAATTACGCCGTCAAATTGTCCAGCGAAGCTAGCGTTGTTGCTTATCGTTTCATTATGATTAGCGTTAATGAACGATTTATATTGTAAGAAAAACGCAGAAGTCACTTCTTTTTTGAATGTTAAAGTAAATGTATTTTGTCCATTTACTGTCGCAAACTCAAGAATATAATCACTTGGATCTACTAAAGCCCCTTTTGTTAACGTACCATTTTCAGCTACAGTCGCTGCGTATAGTTCAAACGATTTATTAATTAAAATTTGATTAGCTGACAATGTATCAGTTAATTTTGCTCCAGCTTCAATGGTTGACTGACTACGATTTATATTTATTGTCCAAAGTGCTAGATCTGATTCAACCCCTGTGCCTTGCTTACCTTCTTTATTAATATACTCTCCACCATGCTTAGGATTAACAGTCGCTGATTGATCAAACAAATTCACTCCTTGATCTCCATCTTGCATCGTCGCATGATTTTTATACTCCGCTTTAACCGTTTGATTTTTAAGACTTGTTTTATACGTGATTCTATAAGCCTTATTAATTTTACCTAGTTTTAGTTCAAAGCCATCATTTTTCTCCGCATTTTGTAAAGGTTGAGTTAATGTATAATTTTCTTTTGAAACCAGATTTCCGACTTTTACACCGTCATTTGAGCCGGTAAGCTCTAATTCATAAACCTGTAAAGAATCTGGTACAAATGTTTGAATACCAGTATAGAAATCTCGGATAATCGCATTATTCACTTCATAAAGATTATAGTTCACATCAATTGTCCAAGTGATTTCTTTTGTTTGGGCATTATATTTACCCGTTTTGTTTCCATTATTTTTCGTATAATTATCTGGATCTAATGTAGCAGATTTAGATATAGATGTTTGCTTTATTCCATTTTCTGTCCAATTTAAAGTGGCATTATTTTTATAACCACCATTAGGAATTTTTTTAGTTGGATCAAATTCTGTTTTATACGTAAGAACATGACTTGATGTTAACGGCTTAAGAAAAGTAATTTTGAATCCTTCATTATACTCTGGATTTTCAACCAATTTGTAATCCTTACCTGCTTCTAATATAGTAGTTCCAGTTTGAATAACTAAGCTATTAGGATCTAACTTTAGATTTTTATCCTTATAACTATCTGTAATCACTACATCATTCATTTCTTTGTTGTCATCGTTTAGATTGATTTTCCATTCAATCGTTTTCTTTGCATAATCAACTTGTCCACGATTTTTCTTAAAGATAACCTGATTAATATCTCTTTTTGCCTCAGTTTTTGTACCATCATATATTTCAACATTGTTCTTAACTGTGTATTGATCTTCATGCACACGATTTATCGCTTTTGTTTGGTAGACGATTTTGTATGCTGAATTAATATCCTTATTAAAATTTAATACAAAACCATGGCTAGCATCTTTATCCACTGTATATTCTGATTGTGGAACCTCAGACCCTGTTACAGTCGTTCCATCATCATTAATTTTCACATTGTAAACAACCAATGAAGACGGTAAAAATTCTTGATGATTTTTATCGAAGTAATCTTTGATCCAGGCGTTATTCTTTTCAATGGATTGTTCATTATAATTGTATTGAATTTCCCATGTAATTGTTTGAGTCGATGAATTGTAGCCTGTGGAGCTTTTCGACAAGGGTTTACTGAAATTCACGTTCACACTTGTTGAATCATCCATTGTAATAGGCTTATCATTTTCTTTACCAGTTATCGTAGCTTTATTCGTATAAGTTTTAGTATAAGGCTCTACTATTATAGGCTTAACATTTGTTGTATATATTACACGGTATGCTTTATCGATATCTCCAAAAGCAATTTCAAAACCGTTTTCGTTAGTTAGGAGATTAGGTGTTACATTAACAGCATCTGTAGAAGGAACAACAGATCCGTCCAATTTAACCGTTAACTCATATACTTTGATAGAATCTTTTATAATTTGTAAATCTTCTGTTTTTATATCTTGGAAGTAATCCTTGAATGTTGCATCCTTAATGCTCTTTTCACCTTTGTTAAAATCAACGACCCATTCAATTTCATTTGGATTCATTTTCTTGTTTGCAGTACCTGTTTTCTTCATTTCATCGCCTTTGCCTTTGAAATGAACAGGAATAGTAGTAACAGAGCCCCCAAATGTAAAATCGATAGGCTGTTGTAAACCTCCAGAGAATTTACCTGAATCAAAGTCTCTCCAAATAGTGAAATATCCTTTTTCTAGACCTTGGCCACCATTAATTTTTTCGTTAAAGGTAAAAGTTACTTTACCCTCTGGAGTCACTTCATAGGTTCCGACTTCTCCACTCAAATCTCCATTTAGTTTACTAGTTAATTTAAACTTTTCTGGAAGATTAAAAGTAAAAGTATCACCTGCTTTATAACTATGACCAGATATCAACTCCCATGTAAAATCAATCTGAACTCTAGAACCTTGGTCCGGACGAATGGTCGTGATATTATTGCCATCCTTGTCCTTCATAACCACACTTGTAATTAAATTTTCTTTAATTTGTTCACTTGCCATTTTGACTACATTTTGTTTTTGGTCCTTTTCATCTGTTACTGACTTGCTCTCTGTAGCCACTTTTACATTCTTTTTATCTAATTCTAAAACTTTTGAGTCTGTGTTTGAAGGTTCTTTTTGATTCGTTTGATCTTCTACTTTTTCTTTATTAATATCTATAGATTCTTTATCATCTAAATTAGAATCTATTTGTTCATTAATGTCTTTTTCATCGGTTATATCAATTTGATCTATATTAGTTGGCTGCTCTTGTTGTACTTGATCATCTGTTAAACTAATTTGATCACCATCTTGGGCATATGATATTGGAGTCATTCCGAAAAAGCTTTGACTAATTAAAAAGAAAGCCATCACAACAATTGCGAATTTCTTTTTCATTTTGCCCCCCCCCCATTTCTCTCTTTTTTTAACCTTTATGCTTTAATCTAGCTTGAACAATTAACCGATCTGTTGGATTTACTGCTCCTATTGGCGTACAAGTTACTAGGGTTATAAAAGGTTCTTTTTGATCATTTAGCACTTCCACATCTGAACGATCTACAACAAATTTATCAACAATTAAAAATTGAAAAGTTCCTGATTTTGTTTTCACTTCAATCTCATCTTTAGGCTCTAGTTCGTCTAATCTATTAAATTGTTTTCCTCGTGTAGCCCCGCGATGCCCAGCTAAACCGACGTTATTTTTCCCAATTTCCTTATCCGATTGAATAATTCCAACTCCTTTACTTAAAGAAGACTTAGTTGCTCCTTCAAGGATAGGCATTTCCAAATCAATTTTAGGAATTCTAATAACACCTTTTATTCCTTCTAACTTTTCTTTTGGTACAGTACTAACTGATGTTTCATCTAAATCCGTCATTTCTCCAAGATTTTCAAAGGTTTCTACTAACTCTTTTTCCTTAGCATCTGATACTTGTTTTTCTAATTGAGGATAAAAGATTAGGAATAGTCCAGCAATAATAAACACGATACTCCATAAAAAACGCAATTTTTATCCCCTCCTATAAACCCTTTTCTCTAAAAATCACTTCCTTTAACCTCTTTTTCATCCATTCTTCCCCTTAATTTTTACCCTTGATATAAGAGCTGAAATCTCACAGCTTCTAATAACCAGAAATTACTATTCTTGTATTATTAGGATGATTCTACTGTTGTTTATAAAAATACAGATTATTAGACGGATAAAAACTAACATTTACACTACCCTTATATGTCTTAATAGGTAAAATTGTACAAGCATGATCTTCTTTTGACCTAAAAACAATATTTAATGGATAACCACAACTTTTCTCATTATGTCATAATCAATATGTTGATTCCAATATTTCACATCAATATTATTGTATGTAGAATTTTCTGAATTTAAAATGAGTAATTTGTCTTATTAGGTCTAAATTTAAGGGGCGTTTTCTATAAAAATTGTTGCATTTCATTGTGTTCGATGACTATAGCCAGTGATTAAAAAGGTCGGTTGATTGGAGCGTAAGGTGCGAGAATCCTATGGGAGCAGCGGGACAAGTGAGACCCCATAGGCACTTTGTGCCGAGGAGACTCACCGCCCGCCCCGTGGAAAGCGAGCATCTTGGAGCTGAATTCAACTATTTGCACACCTTGTTAATAGGTAACAAAGTGTGCGAAAACAGCCTATAAAAAAGAACTGTTCATAAGCCAATTTTAGACGACTTATAAAACAGTTCCTTTTTTACTTAGTAATATTCAAATACTTTCTTACAGTCATTAGATAATACAAAACATATAGAATAGAGAATCCGCCAACAGAAATTAGACTCACATAGCTTCCTTCTAAATTTAATAAATCTGTAATGGCACAGCCTGCAACGAAGCTATGAAGTACACCGACGATAATAGGCAGCATAAAGAAAATCGCTACTTGTTTATAAACAGTCTTTTTAATAAAAGCTTCTTCTGTTCCTATTTTTCTTAAAACATCAAATTTTTCTTTATCTTTCATTGCATCTGCTATGCATTTGAAATACATGATGCTACCAATGGATAATAAGAAAACGAGGGCCACAAATACTCCTAAAAAATACACTGTATTAATAAAATCATATTCACGCTTGTCAAACATATCAGCACTAAACATATTCACGTTCGAATGTTTTTTTACATACGTGGATATTTCTTTCGTTTTATCAAAATCTTCTAGTGTAATTCCTTTATACTTCATCATTGTTTTTTTACTTAACGCTTTTTGAATCGCTTCAAAATCTTTATCGTTTACAACAATAAGCGTTTCTTGCGTTAACTGACCTAATAAAGGTGCTGAAAAGTCATCAGTAATCTGTAAAGTTGTTCCTCCAATTTTCAAATCCTCTTTTACTGAATATCCTCCTACTAAATTTCCTGGATAAATTACCATTGCTTTACCTTCAGTAGGCTTATTCTTTAGTATACGGTCCTTAAATTTAATATCTTTATGGCTAATCATTTTCTCAATTTCAGTATATTTCACAAAGGAGGCCTCGTTAATATAGGCATGTAATTTTACTTCGTATGGAATTAAATGAGCTTCCACTTTATAATCTATCTTTTGTCCACTCGCTTGAATAGCCTTTTGAATTATTTCGTCATCGCTGTCGTTCTCACTAATATATGAAACACTATATGGAACTTGATCCGAATAAGCATTTGTAAATAGCTCTCTCATTGAGGTGGATACAATGATACTTGTTAAGCAGCATGTAATGAGAACTGCTACGGCCCCTAATGTTTTATTATTGTCTCTTACTCTGAAAACAATATTATTGTATGTGACAATATTACTGTTTTTATAAAGGAACTTTTTATTTTTTACTTTTCTAGATAAGTAAAATGAGAAAAATCCTTTAAATAATAATCCGGTTCCTATAATAATCAACGTGACCGTTGCAAAAATGGCAATCATAAAATCTATATGAAATTCTTTATACTTTAGAATGAGAACATAAGAGAAAAGTATAATAATTAAGCCGCTTAAGCCAGCTATTGTTTTATTCTTCGTAAGATCTACTTGGTAGCTTTTCGTTGCATTTAATAATTTCGTAATATCAGTTCGTACTAAGCTAATGTACTCTTTTATCGACACAATCAAAAGTATAACACTAAAAACAACGGCTGTAATAACCATGCTTGGCACATTAATTTCAAATTTCATGACTTTATCAATATGCGCAAGCTTTACAAGAGCCATCAAAAATAGCTTATTAATGACAATGCCTCCAAGAATCCCACCAATTAAAGCAATTAAACCTACTAATAATCCCTCAAACGCAAATAATGCAGCAATCTTGCTATTTTCGATCCCCATAAACGTATAAATACCGAATTCTTTTTTCCGCTGTTCGACAAAAAATTTACTAGAATAGGAAATAAAGAATATAAAAAATAGCGTTAATACGTAAATGCACAAATAGGCTATCGTACTGATCATTTGAACAGTAGATATACTGCGAAATTGTTCACTAAAACACAGGGTTATGAAATTATAAAAAACAATAATGGAAAAAACCATTGAAAAAATATACATACCATAGTTTTTCAAGTTTTGTTTCACATTCATGAGGGACAGTTTAAGATAGCTCATTTACTTCACCTCCCATGGATGTTAAAAAATCCATGATCTTTGTGAAAAATTCTTTACGATTGTTTCCACTATCAATTCGTGCGTGAAGCTTGCCATCTTTCATAAATACAACTTTTTTGGAATAGCTTGCACTAAACGCATCATGTGTAACCATTATAACGGTAACGCCAAATTGCTCATTCATATCTTTTAAACAATTTAACAATTCCGATGATGATTTCGAATCAAGTGCGCCAGTCGGCTCATCTGCAAAAATAATTTTGGGTGATGTAATCAATGCTCTTGCTGCTGCCACTCTTTGCTTTTGTCCACCTGATAATTCATACGGATATTTCTTCAAATGTGCATCAATTCCAAAAAATTCCGCTAATCTCTTCACTTCAGTTTCAATTCGTTTGGATGTTGCTTTTGATACGACTAATGGTAAAGCAATATTATCTTCTACACTCATACTATCTAACAGATTATAATCTTGAAAAATAAAACCGATGTTATCTCTTCTAAACTTCGAAAGCTCTTTATTTTTCAATGAATGAATATTATTCCCATCGTACAATACAGTTCCACTTGTAGGACGATCAACAGTTGATAATATATTCAATAGCGTCGTTTTCCCAGCACCAGAAGGGCCCATAATAGAGATAAATTCCCCTACTTCAACTTCAAAATTAATTTGATCTAATATTGTAAAAGTGTTTCGATGAGTTTTATATTCCTTATTTACGTTCTCAACTCGTAACATCTTAATCCCTCCAAATATGTTTTCTATACTTACATTGTAGAATCGTATGGATGCTCGTTCTATCGACTTCACTTACAATTTGAAGGGCGTATATTACATTTATGTCACATTGAAGTAATCTGAAAGCTTATAAAATGTAAGAATGACATCAGTTCCGTTATTTCTCTCCGATACAATCGTAATGTCATGGCTTAATTTATTCATAATTTTCTTTGATATATAAAGCCCCATTCCAGTTGATTTCGTCCTATTTCGTCCATTTTCACCTGTAAAGCCTTTCTCAAATACCCGATCTATTTCACTGGCACTAATGCCAATTCCACTATCTT
Organism: Bacillus massilioanorexius; assembly: GCF_902374955.1. GTDB lineage: Bacteria > Bacillota > Bacilli > Bacillales > DSM-1321 > Bacillus_AD > Bacillus_AD massilioanorexius. Next base: position 47,325 of record NZ_CABKRX010000109.1, on the reverse strand, counting down.
TTATATGTAATTGGATAGCCTTTTCGTTTTCTTCTATATAAATAGTGATTTCTTTATTTCCAGCTATATATTTACAACAATTATGAATAATTTGTTCGATAATATGCTTGATCCACTTTTTATCACTAAGCACTGTATAATCCAAATGATTCATTTCCACATTAATTTGATTATAAATAAACAAATATTTATTTTTCCGAATGACTTCCTTCACAATTTTTCCTAAATTTATTTCTTCTATTAAGAAATCTGAACTATAATTACCTGCACGAGAAATGTATAGAGCCTGCTCAACTAATGCTGTAATACGATCTAGCTCAACCTTAATATCCCTCGATATTGTCATGTCATCATCTATTTCATCGACACGTTGAGAAATTATTTCTAAGACTGCTATTGGAATCTTCACCTGATGAATCCAATGTGTCATGTAATCATTGATTTCTCTTAGCTCATTTCGCAAACTCTCTATTTCTTCTGTACTTTCTTGTTGTTTTTTTTCTATTACCTCATCCAAAGTTCCTCTTGAAGCTTCTTCTTTACTCATTCTTGAATCAATATGTTGAAGCATTTCCGTTCTTTCCTTTATATATGTACGATAGTCTACCAACCAAATAAACAAAACCCCGACAAGCAAAGCCACTACATTTATATACAGAAGACTATTGATGGCTGATTTTAATGCAACATCTAACAGAATATTGACGTTGAAAAGAATCATAATCACTACGAGGAGGAGAATCATGAATTTACGATTTTTCAAATATTCCCAAATTATCATCTTATCATATATCCTTGCGATTTTTTGGTTATAATCCAATCTATTATGCCTATTTGCTCCAATTTCCTTCTTAGCCGATTCATATTGACAGTTAATGTATTTTCACTAATAAATTCATCTGTATCCCATAATTCTTCTATTATCTTTTCCCTCTTTACAATAGTTCCTTGTTTCTTCAATAAAATATGTAAAATCTTAAATTCGTTCTTCGTTAATTCTAATTGTTCTTGTTTATAATAGAGCTTTCCTTCAGCTATATGTAATGTAACATTACCACATCGAATCACATCATGAGGCAACTCAGGATTATATGAATAAGTCCTTCTTAAAATCGCTTGAACTTTTGCTACTAATACTTGGGGAGAAAAAGGTTTTGTTAAATAATCATCCCCTCCAACGTTCACGGACATAATAATATCCATATCACTATCTCTTGAAGAAATAAAAAGAATAGGAATCTTTAAAAACTTGCGTATTTCCTGACACCAATAAAATCCATCATAGGAAGGTAAATTAACATCCATCAGAACTAACTTTGGATTAGCTTCTATTATTTCTTGTGTAATATGTTCAAAATTCTTCACTTCTGCAACTTGATATCCCCATTTCATTAATGTGTTAGAGATTTCTCTACTTAATGCTTGATCATCCTCAACAATGAATACATCCAAAATGCTCACTTCCAACTCTTTTATAATTTATATGTACTTTTGCCCTAATTGTACCTTATCTAAAAAGACATCTCTATACTCAGAAAATCGCCTACTAATCTTACCCAACGAGAACAAAAGTAAACGTCCTGCTAGTCAGGAACATCGGCTAAAATCGCTACACCGTTTTGACCTACATCCTATAAACAAGCCAACTAGAAGCTTACTCTTCGCCCTTCTGGCGGATTGACTTCCGACCTCGAGAGCTGGAAACTTGAGCTAGAGTTCAACACTTTTGATAACAACCAATCCACAAGCAAAAATTTTATCATTTCCTATACAAAAAAAAGGATAAGTAAACGAATCTCGTTCACTTATCCTCGACTGGTATATGACTTTTATTTTCCGTCTCGATCATCTTTAGAAGGGCCATAAATTCCTGGTACTCGAACACCAGCTTGGTGCATCAGTACAGTCATTTGTCCACGGTGATGAATTTGATGACTTACTATCATTGATAAAGTAGCACCATTTACATTCTCATTTCCAAAAATCATGCTAGATGCAACAATATCTTCATCTTTCCATTGCTTTTGAATAGCCTCAGCCAAACCTTTACTTACTTTTTGATAGTTTGAAACAATTTCTTTTGCTGAAGACGGAACAGGTGCATTTGGTTCAGGGCATTCAAACTCCAAACCGGTTTGTTTAGCAATCACACCTACTACCGTTACAAGATGCCAAGCAATTTTTCCTAAGCTCCAGTATCCAGGTGCAATCTCTTGTTTTAAAGAATCATCTGTTAGTTGATTCATAGTCTTTTCTGTTAAGCCAGCTTCAATGGTCCATGTTTTTATAAATTGATCTACAGTTTGGTACATATTTTTCCCTCCTCGTATTTTCACCCCTATTATGTCACATTTATTCCCAAAATTCTCACAATGTGCTTTCAAACGTTTATTCAATAAATGATACAAACTTTTTCATCATCAAATTGCACTTCCCAATAGAATGTAAAGAAATTCCAATAATGTTATAGTAAAATAAAATTACATATTTTTACATTTATTCCAAGGAGTGTTTTGATGATATCTTTTCCAAAGCCTGATGTAGAGCAGTTTCTACAAACTTTTTCCATTGAGAGATTTGCAATAAGCCCTGATGAAACGCAACTTGTTTTTAGTACGAATTTAAATGGGAAGTTTAACTTATGGGGAATGGATTTACCCAATCACTTTCCTTACCCGCTAACATTTATAAATCAAAGCTGTCAGAGCCTAGTATATGATAAACAAGGCAGATTCATATTTGCAGGATTTGATCATGACGGTGATGAAAATACTCAACTCTACTGTATACCATTACATGGAGGTGCTATGACACCGCTTGTAAATATTGAAAATACACAACAATTTATACCTATCCCTTCTGCCGATGGTAAACGTCTTTATTACACTTCATCAAAAGAAAATCCAATACATTTAGATGCTTATTGCTTACATTTAGAAAGTGGAAATGAAGAAAAGATTATTGAGGGCAAGGATTCAGCAACTTTCTTAATAGATATTAGTCCTGACAACTCTACCTATCTTTACTATAAGCACTTTTCAAATACACATATGCTACTTTATGCAACAGATGGTGAAGATTCCATTCAACTAACTCCGTCAACTGACCATCAGTATACTTGTCATGCTGGCATCTTCACGTCTAATTCAATGATTTATTTTATCACAAATTATCAATCTGATTTTTCATATTTAGCTTCATTTAACTTAACTACTAAATCATTTAAAAAAGTTAAACAAATAGAAAATGAGAATTTCAGTAGCATGAAATATGATAGAATGAATCAATTATTATATCTCTCAGGTGAAAAAGGTGTAGAAGATTATTTGTATGTTTACGATTTACAAAATCAAATATTGAAATCATTATCTCTACCTTGTCAAATCATTGATCAGTTCGAATTGAGCGAATCTGGTAGGTTGTATTTATTAGGCAGGAGTGCGACATATCCTCAAAACATTTACTATCGTTATGAAAACAAATGGATTTCATTAACTCAAAACAAAGTTCCTGGTATTTCTTCAGACGAATTAGTTGAGCCAGATGTAATTACTTACCGTTCTTTTGATGGATTAGAAATTGAAGCACTTTTCTATAAAGCCAAACCTGAAAATCATAATGGGGAATTGATTTTATGTCCACATGGTGGACCGCAGTATGCTGAGCGAAAAATTTACGACTCTTATTTTCAACTATTATTGAATCAAGGTTATAGTATATTTGCACCAAACTTTCGTGGATCTACTGGATATGGTTTAACATTTACCAAAATGGTAGAGGGAGATTGGGGAAATGGTCCACGACTTGATTTAATCGCTGGGTTAGATTGGTTAATCGATAACGGTTATACGTCAAAAGGTAACAGCATATTAATGGGAGGAAGCTACGGTGGTTATATGGCTCTTCTTTTACATGGGCGTCATGCCGATTATTTCAAAGCAGTCATCGATATTTGTGGACCATCTAATTTATTTTCCTTTATTGATACGGTTCCAGAGTTTTGGAAGCCCGTAATGGATCAATGGGTCGGTCATCCTGAACGAGATAAAAAAAAGCTAATTGAATTTTCACCAATTACATACATAGACTACATGACAAAACCAATGCTTGTTATTCAAGGAGCTAATGATCCTCGTGTTATTAAAGAAGAATCTGATCAAATTGTGCAGGCATTAAAGAACAAAGATAGAATCATAGAATATATGGTGTTGGAGGACGAAGGACATGGCTTTGCTAAAAAAGAAAACCAAATAGCCGTTTACAAAAAATTCAATCTTTTTTAGAGCAATATATTACTCCAAAAATAAAATCATAATAGTCTAACATTGAAATGGGTGTATCTGAAAAGAAATTTATTATTACTTTTCAGATACACCCCTAAGCTTTATGTCTCTCCGTTTTGAATGAATGTTACGCGTTACGCTCTTGTGCATCACTTTATTTTACTCCTTACCCTGAGATAAGTAAGAATCTGCAAATCTCATAAAACACAAAAGGTTTTCATCACATTTCTTTTTGGACATTCTCGTTTTCCTTTCATTTTTAAGGGTATTCAATAAAATAGCACAAAAATGAGAGGTGAGCTTTTATGGAAAGTGTGGATTTATATAATCAAAAGAGTAAAAGTGTCTCCATATCCATAACCGCAACAGTAAAAAATCATAAATTAGAAATCTCTGGACAAGACTTAGGGTCTCTAGTGGAAGAAGTATAGGGAGACTACGAGCATGAATATTTTTATTCTTTATCAGAAGAAGATACCCAAAAACTACATTCTTTATTAAAAAGTACCTTTAATTCAAATAAAGAATTACTTCCTCTTGTTCAAGAAACATTCAAGGGGCCAGAATGTGAAGCTAAATTCAGAGATTTTTGTAACGAGCATGATATTCATTACAGCTTCTTTTCTTGCTGATAGATTGTATAAGTTTTTCGGAGGAAATCATGATTTTTAGAGTTCTATTCTACGTTACTGAGCGAATTATCGTTTTTCTGAGCTCACAGCCAAATTCTACTCTTAACTTATATTTTTTAGTAAAAAAAGGGACCAATATCTGCATATAACAGTACACTGATCCCTTTTTTATACTTTATTTGATTAATGAAGAATTAGGAACAAAACCAATAACACCTGATTGAGATTTCACTAAAGACCAGCTACCTACTTTGTAGCCAATCTGAACTTTCTCATTTTTTGTAAGTGTACCTAATTGTGTATATGCGTTTGATGGTCCTTTTCTAATAGAAAGGGTATTTGTATTTACTGACATTTCTTCATTAAAAGTAATGGATGGCTTAACACGTAGAGTGTAATCAATACCTCTTGCCAGAAACACTGCAAAATCTGCACGAATAATACTTAAATTTGCACCGAAAGTTCCATCACCCATACCTTGAGCTATTCCTCTAGAAATTAAAGCTTCTGCTGCACCAGCAGTTGTATTTCCGTAATTATATTCAAATGCTCTACTAATCATTAGCGCCATTTCGCCACGTGTTACATTTGCATAAGGTTTAAATGATCCGTCTTTATAGCCTGATAATATTTTTAAATCTGCAGCAGATTGAATATAGCCAGAAGCAAACATACTAGTACTTACATCATTAAATGTAGATTCTCTCTGTGTACCATCTAAATTTAGTGCACGCCCAATCATAGCCGCCGCTTCACCACGAGTTACATTTAAATTAGGATTAAAGTTTCCATATTTATCGCCACTCGTAATATTTCCTTGTGCTAAATACGTAATTTCCTTAAATGCTCTATGTGTAGAAGGGATATCTTTGAAAATAGCGTTTTCTCCAGGATCAGTATCTCCTCCAGGAGTCTCCTCTACTTCGCCAATCTTAGCAATTGCAGCTCCTTGACTCTCCACACCTGTTGCAGATACAGCTTTTACACCATATGTGTAAGTTTTATTCTTATCTGCTGTTTGATCTACAAATTCTGTAGTCCCTTTTGAATGATAAATAACATCAATAATATTTTTTGGATCTTGATAAGAACCTTCCTTACTTCCGTCAAAGCGATAAATAACATATTTTCTTGGTTGAGTACTATTTTGATCCGTAATGACTAACTTAATTCCCAATGTCTCGACATTTGCACGTACAGCAGTTGGTTTTTGTGAAACTGTGTTACCTTTCCATGGTGTAGCTGGTGTTAATGCTTTGTAGTTATACATTTGCTGTTTAACAATTGTCGCATAACCCAAAGCATTCTTCTGATAATCTTTTAAAGAAAAATGCATTTGCCCTTTAGCTACACCGTTTGCTCTGTTCGCTAGTATTTGATTTGGAAGCTCCATTTTATTATTCCATGCGCTATCTGAGTCGTTACCAACTTTATAATCGGCTACTCCAATATATAAATTCACTTGGTGAACTTTTGCATACGTTTCGACTTCTTTACTCCACCAATCTAATAATTTCGAATAATTGGCCACTGCTAAGCTTCTAGACCAATAAATTTGTGGGGTAATATAATCAATTGATCCATCTTTAATCCACTGTCTTGTGTCTGCATATAAATCATCGTAATTATTAACTCCAGCTTGTGTATCACTACCAGTCGGATCTAGAGATTTATTGCGCCACACACCAAATGGTGAAATACCAAATTGAACATGCGATTTGATTGATTTGATTTCTTCATAAATATTTTTCACTAATACATTTACATTATTACGGCGCCAATCATCAACTGTTTTAAAGGCGGCTCCATATTTTTTAAATGCCGCTTGATCTGAAAATTCTTGTCCAGGAATTTTATATGGGTAAAAATAATCATCCATATGAACACCATCAATATCGTAATTCTCTACTAACTCTCTCACTGTAGAGATTAAATAATTTTGGACTTCAGGCATCCCAGGATTCAAGAAATATTGGGAACCATATTTAACTACCCAGCTTGTATTCTTAATGGCAGCATTATCAGCTGACAGAGTTGATAATGATTGATTTTTCATTGTAACACGATAAGGGTTAATCCAAGCATGAAGCTCCATCCCTCTTTTATGTGCTTCATCAGTCATTATTTGTAATGGATCATAACCAGGATTTGTCCCTTGTTTCTTTCCTGTTATGTATGATGACCAAGGAGCTAGTTTAGAAGGATATAATGCATCATTCGTCGGTTTCACTTGAAAAATAACAGCATTAAAATTATCTGCTTTCAATTTATCCAAAGTTGACTTTACCCAAGTTGTATATTGAGATTGATTCATACCAGCCTTCATGTCAATATTCGTTACTGTAGCAATCCAAGCTGCACGCATCTCATTTTTGGGAAGTGAATTGCTCGCACCCTTTGCTTGAATAGGAATAAGAGTAACAAATAAAGCAAGTGTCAGTACTAAAGACATCATGCTCTTTAATATTTTTCTATTCTTCATATATAAAATCTCCCTTCCTAATAAAAATTTTGTCATATAATCTTAGACTTAAATATTTTAATATATTTCTCTATCAACATACAGCTACTATTATACTTAATATTTGGTATTATTGTATCTATTAGAAAAAAATTGATATTCTTTTTAATAAAATTACATAAATATTCGCAATTTTTTCTATATTACTAGGCTGTTTACACTAACTTTGCTTCCAATAACAAGATGATAAACCTACACTTAATTGCTTTATACACTGAACTTTTATAAAAATAATAATCTTTTTGAGAAATGTACTTTTAATTAGTTCGTGCACCTGTCTTGCTAGAATCAAATGATGAGAAATTTACTTTGATAATAAAGATTGATTCTTTTTTTGATCTCGTAAAAAAAGAGCCTAATTACTAGACTCTTTTTTATGTATTACAAATTATTTAACTACACTGTATAAATGATCTACAGAAAAGCCCTTTGCCTTATAATAATCTAAAATTCCTAGATAAATAGCATTAGCCGCTCTAGTACGATACGAATTGGAAGCTAGCTTTGCATTATCTGATTTATTATCGATAAAGCCCAGCTCAACAAGCACTGCAGGCATTGTATTCTCTCTAAGCACATGGAAATTACCATGCTTTTCTCCACGATCCTGCGTTTCCATAGCTACTACTAAGCGGTCTTGAATTTTAGTTGCTAATAGCTTACTATCACTTACATTTGGATTAGTAGCTTTTGAAGCTCCATAATAATATGTTTCAGAACCACTCGCACTGCCATTAAATGAGTTAGCATGGACACTAACAAATGTTGTCCCGTTCACTTTTTGCGCAAATGCAACACGCTCTGAAAGCTCTAAGAAAACATCTGTTTCCCTTGTTAACTTCACTGTAAATGGTGTTTGAGCAATTAGTTTTTTAACTCGTAAGCTTACATCCAACACAACATCTTTTTCTTTCAGACCAAAACCGATAGCCCCTGGATCTTGATTACCATGACCAGGATCGATCACAATAACTTCTGAAGATAATTCTCCATTATCAGATCCACCATCGCCACCTGAAGAAATAGTATTACTTAAGTATTTACTATTCACAAAACCAGTGAATTTATCAGATTTAATAAGTGTCCAATTCCCAACATTATAGCCAATTTGGACTATTTCGTCTTTATTCAAAGTGCCAATCGAAGGATAATAAGTCAGAGGACCCGTTCTAACATTCAATCCCTGAGTATTTACATACTTCTCACCCGAAAAAGTAATAGTAGGCTTTAAACGTAATTTATAATCGATGGATCTAGCTAAGAACACAGAGAAATCTGCTCGAATAATCTTCAAGCTTTCACCAAATGAACCATTGGATACTCCTTGTGCAATACCTCTTGACATTAAAGCTTTTGCAGCTCCTGATGTTGTATTACCAAAATCATAGCCAAATGCTCGACTTATCATGATCGCCATTTCACCGCGTGTAATATTCTCATAAGGCTTAAAAGTACCATTGCCATATCCTGAAATGATTTTTTTATTAACTGCGGACTGAATATAACCAGAAGCAAAGTTACTTGCTCCAACATCTTTAAAAGATGTTGAACGTTTTGTCCCATCCAAATTTAAAGCACGTCCAATAAATGCCGCCGCTTCAGCTCGAGTAACATTTTGATTTGGCAAAAATCTCCCATCTGTTCGTCCATTGACAATATTCCCTTGAGCTAAATACTCAATTTCTTTGTACGCACGATGCTTTTCATTAATGTCTTTAAAACGAGTCGCTGCTTCTGTTGATGTGTGACTAAATGCGAATAAAGCGGGTACTACTAGTAATACACATAGTAGTAATTTTGTAAATTTCATTCTACTAAAGTTTCCTCCTCTACCTAGATGTTTTCTAGTTGTAGGTTGACCTACCAAACATTAATATAACATTACTAAATTAGTATACGCTAGCGTTATTTAATACTAATTCATTTGAATTATATCAAAATAAAAGTTATTGAAGAGAGAAGAAATCTTAATATTACCAAATTGAAATATGACCGTAATAAAACAAAGAATCTACTACTATTCTAGTGATAGTCGTAGATTGGATTTGAACTATACCTATCACTTATTGAGCAGTTTCTTACTTAATTACTTAGCATAATGAATAGGAATATATTTTACTGTTCGGGACACATGTCTCATTTTAGATTGAATTTCGATTAAAAAATACTCATTTTCCTATTAATTAGCAGACACATGTCCTATATCTATATGTCCCTTATCTCTATACTATATGTATGAGCTCATGATTATCTAGTAATCACAAATAAAATTTGAAAGCGTTTACCAAAAATAAAAATCAACTAGAATAGGAGTATTACCAATGATTAAAAATCCACTTTTTGCTGTTATCGCAACCGTTCTATGTTTAATGGGAGGGCTAATTATGAAGGCCTCATATATAGAAATATTTGCTTCTATCGTGTGTGTTATAAATGTTTGGTTAATTGCTCGTGAAAAAGCAATCAACTTTTTATTTGGTGGTATCGCTGTTGTATGTTTCATGTATATATATTTCCTAAAGGGTTTATATGCGATGGTTGTCTTATCCATTGCTCAATTATTCTTTAATGTTACTGGCTGGTATTTCTGGGTTAAAAATAAAGGTGAAATTGAAGAAGTAGCTAATACGTCAAAATTAAGTGTAAAAGGAATGATCACATGGGCTGCTATTACTTTAGGTGCAGCTGCCGTTTGGTCTTATTTACAAATGACTTTAACTGATGCTGTTAGTCCATTTTTAGATGCATTAACTGCAGTAATTGGACTTGCTTATAGGACTTCTCTTTTTCCTATTCAAATTTAACTTATCCTGTAGTATGGTATTCTACTACACAACTTGACATATAACAGTATAGGTTTCCATAACTTTAGACTTGATTTTCACTAATATAGCGATTTTCTCCTGCGTCCCAACCCGCTAGAACAAGAAACAAAGTAAACAATAGCAGTATAAAAATAACCGATGTCCATGAATGCGTTACATCATGTAAAATTATAAAGAGGAAAGGCCCTAAACCTGCAATAAAATAACCAAAAAGAATTATCTTATAAGATACAAGTTATTGAACAAAACCCACAGCACAATAATTTTCAAAACACCCACTATATTAAAAACACCCACTATATTAATAGTTTCATATGCCTAATACATTTATCAAGGTATACCTGGGTTACAATTCTACCCTCGTACCAATATTCTCTTGAATAGCTTTACTATAAACAGCAGCAGCTACTGCCAGATCAAAGTAAGCTGTTCCAACAGATTTAAAAAAAGTTATTTCTTCCTCATTTTCTCTACCAGAAATTTTCTTGGTAGATAGCTCACTAATATCTCCGTGAACCTTAGTAAAATTCCATATTCCTACATTGGAAGGAATAATTAAATCACCAGCTTCTTCTTTTGTCCCTTCTATCGTATCGACCACAATTTTCGAACAACGTAATATTGTTTCCTCATCTACTTCCTGCATATCAGGCAAATATGATCCAACACCATTGATATGTGTTCCTTCTTGGAGTGCATAGCCTGCAAACACTGGTGTTTTGGAACGTGTGCTACAAATTACAATATCTGCGTTTGATACAGCATCATTTGCTCGTTCCATAATGTTAATCTCGCCCCGATAATTTGAATGATTTCGAGCCAACTTTTCTGCAAATTGAGATGCTTTTTGTTTTGTGCGATTGTAAAGATGAATAGTAGTAATATTACGTACTTCAAGGACAGCTTGTAACTGTTCTTCCGCCATTGCTCCACAACCAATAACAGCCACACTTGAAGCACTGTTTTTTGCTAAATAGCTCGTTGCTATTCCACTTATGGCTCCTGTCCGCAAGCGTGTTAAGTATGAAGCATTTAAGCATGCCAGATGTTCCCCAGTAGTTGTATCACTAAGCATGATTACTCCTTGTGTCGTCTTCATTCCTTTTGCAGGATTTTCAGGAAAAATAGTAACGACTTTTACAGCTGCTTTTCCAATCGCATTCATTGCACAAGGCATATATAGTGCAGATGCATTATACTTTGGAATATCGAGCACAGTTCTTTTTGGATTGATTATGTTTCCACTAACAGCGTCTTTCAAGGCATTTTCTAAATCTTTTATTGCATCCTTCATCGAATATATAGATTGAATCTGTTTCTCGGATAGAATTAGCATAAACTCCCTCTTTCTTTATAAAAAAATTTTTTATTGGTGGAATTCTCTTATCCCCAACTGATTGCTCCTACTACCATCTCTAGTTTCGAGCACCTAGCGCTTAAACCAATCATGTTTGTTAAAGCATCTTTCTTAATATTTTCACTACTTCTTACAAACTTTGAATTTGGTCATGAAGTTCGTTGTAGCGGGATAGAAGACTATTTTTTCAAAAGTTATCCATTTTCTATACTATTTTATTTCTACATCAATTCTCTTTCCCCCTTGAAATAAAATGATTTTTTCTTTTAAGAATACTCATATATACAAAAAAAGTAGTGAGTGATCCTCAACTACTTTTAATAAGTATTTTCTTTTAAAAAAGAAATAGTAACTGTCGTACCTATCCCAACTTCTGATGTAATCATCAATGAATGACCTAGTTTATCAGAAATATATTTCACCATATATAATCCAATTCCTGTAGAAGCATCATTCTTGCGCCCATTTTGTCCAGTAAAGAAAGGCTGAAAAACTCTATGGAGATCTTCTGACGGGATTCCGATTCCTTCATCTTGGATACTTAATTGAATTTCACTACTATTCTCTTTCACGAATATATGGATTGTTTTATTCTGATTGCTATGACTATATTTAATACTATTAGAAATAATTTGACTAAGTATGTATGAACACCATTTAAAATCTTATATACCTCGATTGAAGGATCAATATTTTCTTTAGGAAAAACACCTTTATATATGAAATCCTTCTTCAATGCATTAATTACATGAGACACCATTTTTTGCACGCTAACTCTTTCAGGTATATAGTCTCTCGAAAAATCATCCATTCTTAATATATTTAAACAATCTTCCAGGTTTTCTTTTAATTTATGATTTTCATCCATGATATCTTGAAGATACTCTGATTCATCGTTGCATTCTTTCTCTTTTCGAATAGCTAAATCAATAATACTAATTGACACCTTAATATTATGTATCCATTGTGAAAAAGACGATCGTTCTGAATAAGTAACCTTTAAATCATATAGCTGCTTTTGATAATCAGAGTGAATGGCATTAGTTGTTCCAAAAAAAGCTCCTCTTCTAAAGAAGTTTCATTAAAATCAACTTCAGGACAATATTTGGCATCTTATATTTTCGAAATAAGAGAATAAAGCTTTAATCCTGAAAAGATTAAATAGACGAGTAGAATCAGTACACTACTTGATAACGGGAAAAGGATATCAGGTAAACCAGTTATAAAATACACATATAGTATAAAGATGAGTGAATTAATGAGATATACGAACAAAAAGGCCTTTTTTAATTTAAAAAGATTAGATATTAGTTGAATTAAAGACATAGCCAACTCCTCTTTTTGTACTGATAACATTATCGACCCCTAGATCACTTAATTTCTTTTTTATTCTAGTAATATTAACAGTTAATGTATTATCGTCTACATATGTCTTTTCATCCCACAATTCTTCTAATAGTTGTTCTCTCGTAATAACGTTTCAAATATTTAGATGTTATATAAACAGTATAATTCTTCTCTCTTAACTGATATGATTTAGCCGGTATTTTGATTTTAAATCTTCCCCCTAAAGGACTCATAATATTTTAAGAATTATTTTTATTGCACAAAAACATTTTTCAAGCAGATTGATTGATTCCAAAGTTGTCCAGCAGTAAGCTTGTTACATTATCCCTACGAATCAGTAAAACTTAAAATACACATTTCAATCCTTTTACAATTTTCTTAATACCGTGTTTACGTAAGCTTCTAGATGAAAATCATAAAAAAGAACAGGGGGCCCGAATTCCTATTCAAAGGATTTCAATCAGCAATGAATATTATCAGAATTATTATTCAAATAGCCATTCTATATGTTTTTTTATTAATCGGAAATGTCGCACATACCTATTTGCATATTCCACTACCAGGAAGTATTATCGGTTTACTACTCTTATTTCTAGCATTATCACAAAAAATTTTCTCAGTGAAATGGATTGAACAAGGAGCTAGTTTTTTGCTGGCCTTTCTACCATTATTATTTGTTCCAACTTTAGTTGGAATTATTAAATATCCCGAACTTTTTTATGGAAAAGGCATATTGGTTCTATTAGTTGTCATCATTAGCACAGTAATGACCATAATTGCAGCCGGAAGAGCAAGTCAATTCATCGAGAGCAAAACCAAAGATCGAGAGGAAAAGAAGAAATGTCACAAGCACTCATCGCAATCTTTATAATTACGTTAACTGTTATTCTATATTTATTTATGAATAAGATTTATGTACGTTACTCTTCCCCATTTCTTTCGCCGATATTAACAACCGTTCTAATGATTATTGCATTACTTATTTGCTTTCACATACCTTATGACACATATTTAGTCGGCGGAAAATGGATAAATTATTTATTAGGACCAGCCGTAGTTTCACTTGCTTATCCGTTATATAATCAACGAAAAATATTAAAGAAACATTTGCTTCCTATTGTATCGGGTGTTACCTTTGGATTGTTCGTTGGCATGATTAGTGGATCATTATTAGCCTTTCTATTTGGAGTAAGCAAGGCAATGATTCTCTCTCTTTTACCAAAATCGATAACAACACCTGTAGCTATGGAGGTTTCTTCTGAATTAGGTGGCATTCCAGCCATTACCGTTGTATTAGTTGTTATAGCTGGTTTTGTCGGAACTGTGCTAGGGCCTATTTTTATCAAGTGGAGCCGAATTCATAGTGAGATGGGAAAAGGCATTGCTCTTGGAAGTGCTTCCCATGCACTTGGAACATCAAAAGCATCTGAATATGGAGAACTTAGCTTCTCAATGGGCTCTGTTTCAATGGCTTTAACTGCTATCTTAGGAGCAATCATAGGATCGATTATTCCTTTCTTTTTCTAAGATAGATATTTTACTATTGATTAAGAACATCATATAAAAAAGGTGCCAACTATTTTGTTTTGGCACCTTTTTACATATCTTAAATCTCTTTTGTTTGATACTTTGTTGCAATTAGTGATTATTAAAAAAATTAATCGATTATTAATGTATTACTTAGCTAACTGTCATGATCAATAACATAAATTGCATCTTTTGGAAGTGTGAGAATTTCGGAATACAGAATATCTAAAAAATCTATATTACTTTTTTCATGGTCTATTCGTTTGGTATTATCATATTCTCTTTTTGCTTGTTCCATAAACTTCTCTTGATCTTTTTTTGTTACAGAAGTGTAATTCTGCTTGTAAATGACATTACCTTTTACAATATACATTAGCTTATACCCTTTACAAATCTTCAATTTTAACAATAGATGTTTCATACTTAAATCTTTATAACGATTTATTCCGTTCTTAAAATACTCGATTGCTCGAATAATATCTCGATACTTTGCAGCAGATTCAAAATGAAAGCTTTCAGCTTCTTGTTTCATCTTCTTCTCTAATTGCAGAGAAAACTTATCCATTTTCCGTATATCTTTAAACATTTCACGAATAGCTTCACTATTTTCCTTGATTTGAATATCAGTCATCTGAATTGGTAAGACATGATATTCAAACTCATAACCCGATTTATTTTTAGTGATAGGATAAACATTTTTCAATTCAGCCAACATGTTTTCGACAACATGCTTGCTTCTAAAAGGTCCATAACAGTCCTTTCCTCTTTCATGTACAATTGAAATTGGAGAGGATATTTGCTCATCTCCTACATGTAAATATACATATCGACTGTCATTTTTCATTTGCACATTAAAGTATGGCTGTACGCGTTTAATCAGTTCACACTCCAATAGCATTGCTTCTAAATGAGTATCAGTCGTGACATATTCTATATCATAGATGAATGGAACCATTTTCTTTACCTTTTCCCATTTAGGTGATTTTACAAAATAAGATTTTACTCTTTTTTTAAGACATTTACTTTTCCCTATATATATGATATTTCTTCTTGAATCAAGCATTTTATAAATCCCTGGTAAATCTGGAATATCATTTAATTTTGTTTTTACTAGCTCTCTTTGACTACTAATCAAAGCTGACCCCCACTATTCTTCATATACTTTAACCACATATCTTCCCTTCATACTATACAAGAAAAAATTGATTCTGACTCTATTTAAAAATAGTCCCACTCATTTCTAAAAAAGAAAGAGCTCAAACCTCTAACTATCAACAGGTTTAAATTTAAAATTTTTTTAATCTTCATTACATCTTTATAATATGTTTAATTAATTTGCTTTCTCTGACAAGGATTAAATTACCATTAACAAATTTATTACGTTTAGTAGCGTAATAATATGAGATATTGTAGTATTTATTTGTGATATTTTTCGCAAATTATATTTTTGGAGGTACATATGGAAAACACATGGAGAAATAACTCGATAATAGCGGGACTCTTCACAATTTTACGAGTTTGGCTTGGATACCAATGGCTTGTCTCAGGTTGGGGCAAGGTAACTGGCGGTGGATTTGATGCTTCTGGTTTTTTACAAGGAGCACTAGCTAAAGCTACAGGTGATCATCCTGCTGTTCAAGGGTGGTATGCATCATTTCTAGAATCATTCGCTATTCCTAACGTAGAAATTTTTAATGTATTAATTCCTTGGGGAGAGTTATTAGTAGGTATTGGATTAATTCTTGGAGCAGCAACTATTCCAGCACTTATAGCAGGAGCATTTATGAATCTTAATTTCTTATTAGCTGGAACAGTAAGCACAAACCCTATTCTCTATACAGCAGCAGTTATTTTATTATTCGGTGGTAGTGCATCTTATCTATTTGGATTAGACCGTTTCGCAGTTCCGTTTATTAAATTTCGTTTATTAAAAAAAGAAAAGAAAGTATTACTTTAAAAGAAGCACGTTTCTTTGTATTTGATTTTATTAGATTTAGCGAAATTTCTCCTAGAAAAAAATGCTTCTTCAAATAGATCAATACAAACAACAAATCCCAAAAGAAAAAGCTTGGTGTCCAATAAGAGATCCAAGCTTTTTTTCATTTTTAATTATCTATAGCATACCTACCATAGTAGTCTCATTAAGAAATATCAACTTGTCATTTAAAAAAATAAGTGCAAGCCAAACGGAATAAATATACTAGCAAGTATGCCTGTTAGAATCATAGTAACGGACCCGATCACCGCTTCATCACTACTATTCTTCAACAAGCGAGAAACACCTATAATGTGTGATGCACATCCCATAGCCACACCTCTCCCTACCCTACTCGTAATTCGAAAAACTTTCATCATTAACGGACCGATGATTGCACCGGTCATTCCTGCTATGACTACAAAAGCAGAAGTCATAGAAGGAATTCCTTTTAGCTGCTCTGATAAAGAAACAGCAATAGGCATAGTGACTAATTGTGGCAAAGTTGAAGTAATTATTTCCCTATCTAGCTTCAATACATATCCGATAGCTATATTAAAAACAAATAATATAGCAATTCCTGAAACAACTCCTAAAAATATCGGAAGAAAGATTTCTTTTAAAATATTTCTTTGTTTATAAAGAGGTATTGCTAACGAAACGATAGCTGCATCTAGAAAATATGAAAGCCACTTACCACCTTGGTTAAGATAATCCTCATGTGATAACCCGAAAATAATTAACAATAAAATAATCATAGCTGTAACTGTAACAATGGGTAAAGTAAGTGGTGACGAAAATCTATGATGAAGTTTAATTGCCACATAGTAGAGAATCATCGTTATCACGATCCATATCATTGTTCCGTCCCAATTCCTTTTTCTATTGTTTTTCTCCTATTGAATCTCCAAACATTATGACTTATAAAACCAGAGATTAGCAAAACAAAAGTTGTACTTACAACAACTACAAGTAATACTATACTTCCCTTTTGTAAAAAGAAAGAGCCATAATTCATTATGCCTGTTGTTGCTGGAATCATAAATATTGGAATGATAGCAACTAATTTTTCTGCACCTGTTTCAAACCATTTGACTGGCACAATGTTAAAAGCTAATAAAGTAAATAGAATAAGTAATGCTATTAAACTTCCTGGCAAAGGTATGTCGAACATTTTTTGAATCCAGCTACCCATCATACTGAAAGCTATTAATATCAATACTTGATATAAAATAGTGAACCATTTCATGTATCATTTCCCTCTCATTCTTTTTATTTTAATATTCTAATAATAATAACAAAATTATACATTTTATCCAGTTTTTATTTTAGAAGAATGCTACTTATTCATTCCCTTGGAATTTACACAAACATTTCATATATAAAGGAGGAATTTGTTTTATCAAAAGAAAAACGAGTCAAAAGTAAGCAACCATCACTTTTGACTCGCTCTTTCTACTGGATTATGTTAAAGACAACTGGTTCACTATGGATTCAATCCGTTCGCTTTCTACGGAAAAGAGACATACCTTCTCCCTTGTTCCTCTCTTTGATGGCTTGTATTACTTCCTTCTTCCCTTTTGTGACACTTAAGGAAAACTAAATGCTCCCCTTCTAGTAACTTATCAAGCATTTATATTTTCTATTATTACTCTTTGGCTTGCCCCTGTTCTCCTGCTTTTAAATCAAAATAGGCTTTAATGATTCCTTGACCAATATATTTATTGACTGGATCTTTGTCAGTTCCCATATCAGGCACTACAATCGCAAAAGCAATTTCAGGATTATCAAACGGAGCATAGCCAACTAATGTAAGATTGTAAGTTGGTTCACTCAAAAATGTCTTTCTTAATATTGGATCATAATAAAAAGATTGTGCAGTGCCTGTTTTACCTGCCAATTTATAATTTCGATAAGGTTCTTGATTAAAATAAGTATATGCTGTTCCACGTTGAACCTGATACACTCGTCGAAACCCTTCCTGAACATTAGATAATTCAGCTTTTGAATTATCTAATTGATTTAAGTACTCTGGATTAATTGTCTTAATAACATTTTCATTTTCCATTTCATTCGGGTTTGTTTCTCTAATTTCCTTTACTAGGTGGGGCTTAACACGATAGCCTCCATTTGCAATAGTAGATACATATTGTGCTAATTGCATTGGCGTATAAGTATCATATTGTCCGATAGCAAAATCCAGCAAAAGCCCAGGATTTTCAGCCGTTTGTTTAAAACCACTCGATTCATTTGGCAAGTCGATTCCAGTTCTTACCCCTAATCCAAACTGATTGAAATGAAATCTCATCTCTTCGAAAACTTTTGGATTATTAGGAAGTTTCATACCAGGAGAATACTCCCTACCTAGCATTCTAATCGCTACCTTAAACATATAAACGTTAGATGAACGTTGCAATGCAGAAATTTCATTTACTAATCCCATACTACTGACCGATTTTTTAACCCGTGCGCCTTTTAATTGAATTGGTCCATCAACTAAATAAGAGCCTGGTGAAATGGCACCCGTTTTATATCCAGTAAGAACAGTCGCACCTTTAACAGATGATCCCATTGCATAAGCTGAATTTATTGTACCCAGTGCATCATCTGTTACTTCATATTTTCCATTTTTTTCATTAATTCGCTTACCTGACATACTTAAAACTTCACCTGTAACAGGATTCATCATAACTACATAAGCTCGATCTAAATGTTTACCACCACTTCCAGATTTCGCCCGAATCAATTCATTAGTGAGAACTTCCTCTACTTTCTTTTGTAACCTAATGTCAGTTGAAAGGATTAAATCGTTTCCTTGCTTACCATCTTTCACTTTTTTTGAACCAATAATATCTCCATTATTATTCGTTACAATTTGATTCACTGCTTTTACACCTTGTAGAACATCTTCATACTGTAATTCAAGCTGACTTGTTCCAACTCGGTCGTTTAAGCTATACCCTCGCGCTTGATAGTAATCTAGCTTTTCTTTAGGTAAGCCTTTCTCAGCTGAAGAAACATTTCCTAAGACCGAACGAAATATATCACCGTATTGATATTTTCTATTCCAATCAATTACAATATCTACACCGGGCAGCTCATCAAGAGCTTCACTAACTCTAGCAATTTCTTTTTCGATTACATTGACATTTTTTATCGGCTGAGGAGTAAAAGCTCTTCCTCTTTTCATTTCTCGAAAAACAGCTAAAATCTTCAAGTCTTCATTAGAAAGTGTAGCTAGATCCTTAGATGTAATTCTTTCTAACTGCAAGTGGTACTGATCTACAGGCTTTAATTTTTCATCAGTTAATTCTTCCTGTGATAATTTAGCAACTGCTTTTTTGGGGTGAATGATCATCCAATAATCTTTCTTATCACGCTCTGTAATTCGACTAGTATCGACATCTATATATTGGATAAGTTTCTTAGCCGTTTTAAGCATAACTTCATTTTTTTCATGTTCCCCTTGAGTATAAACGATACTATTTACACCAACGTTATCTACGATAAT
Source organism: Bacillus massilioanorexius (assembly GCF_902374955.1). Taxonomy (GTDB): domain Bacteria; phylum Bacillota; class Bacilli; order Bacillales; family DSM-1321; genus Bacillus_AD; species Bacillus_AD massilioanorexius. The sequence goes on along the minus strand of NZ_CABKRX010000109.1, from coordinate 27,347 downwards.
ATTATGATTACGATCTAAAATTCTTCCTCTAGGAACATTTTGCTTAATCGTATTCAAGTTCGTTCGATTTAATTCATCATTATACTTTTCACCTGAAACAATCTGTACAAAGCCTAATCTTATAATGAGACCTGCAAATAAAACAAAGACTACTAAAAATAATAGATTCAAACGATTCGTAGGAATGATTTTTTGCAATTTCTTCTTTTTAGACTTCAAACTTCTAATCTCCCTTCAGACTTTTCTTCTCTATAAAAGTACTTATAAAAACTAGACCTACTATACAAAAGAGTAAAACCATTAAAGGTTGAGGAAGAAGAATATATAGAAAGCTTACCCATATGAATACAATCCCGCTAATGATGCGAACATTCCTCAACATTTACATACTCTCTTATTTATTTTCATAAGAACCCCATTTCCTAGAATAAGAAAAGTAAGCCTTTACAGCTTTCTAGACAAATAATCTCGATTCCTGTCTTTTCTTAAAGTATGACTTATTCCATTTCTTTATTGTAAAAAACTCCATTCCATTTATTTTCCAAAGGCAAGTGTCAGCCAGTATCCCATATTAACGAAGTCTAAAATTAAAAATATTCAATCTAATAATTATATATTTGATTAATAACATCCTTTGTAATTCTATTGATTTTAATAGAGTTAATTGTTATATGGCATTTATTTATATTACCATATTTATCTTATTTGATGTCATGATTCAATAGTTACAGCAAGTTATAGGATTATTTACGCATATAGTTGATAAAGGCTCGGCTCACGGAAAATCAACGAGATTTTCTACATTCTGTAAAGTCAAAACCACCCGTGAGAACGGGTGGTTTGTTCTGCGGCTGAAAGCCTTTGTTACTGACCAAACCCTAAAGGGCTTTTGAATGGTTCGCCTTTTGTACTACTTTTACTGGCTTGACCTAAAAGGTCTTCCGCTCATTTTCTATTCTTTTTCTTTACCTCTTCACCAGTGAATGGATCAATATATTCCATCATACTTAGGTTCTGCGACTATATCTTCTTGTATTTGATTACGTATATAATTTTCTATTACCTTTTTATTTCTTCCAACTGTATCTACATAAAATCCTGTACACCAAAATTTTCGATTTCCATATTTATATTTCAGATTGGCATGACGATCAAATATCATCAAGCTACTTTTTCCTTTTAAATAACCTACAAATGCAGACACACTTAACTTAGGTGGAATGCTTACTAACAAATGCACGTGATCTTTACACGCTGTTGCTTCAATGATTTCTACACCTTTTCTTTCGCATAAAGTGCGTAGTATTTGCCCAATATCCTTCTTTATTCTCCCATAAATAACTTGCCTTCTATACTTTGGTGCAAAGACGATATGATACTTACAATTCCAAGTTGTGTGTGCTAAACTATTAGTGTCTTTTGACATAAAAAACTCCTCCGTATGCTTTTATTTTGGTTGGCGAACCAAAAATAGTTTAGCACCTCGGAAGAGTTTTTTTAATACCACGCTATAAGCTTTTTAGAACCCTAGGCATAGCCCAGGGTTTTCTTTTTCACAAAAAAACCAGAAACCTATATCTTTAGGTTTCTGGATTTAAGGCTTTAATAAGAACATCAGAAAAATATGTTGTTGTTTATATAAAATAGCACAATGAAAAACTGCCCTTTATCTAAGACTCTGCAATTATCCATCTGCAAGACAATATACAAATTACTGAACAAAATCAGCATTAGTAGTGAAATTTTCTGTTGGATCTAGTTTTAATATCCCTCGAATCTTTTGACTCAACTCTTTAAGACTTGTTTCATCTGCAACAAAGTATGAGGATCCATCTATTATTTGATCTTCCCCCTGTATTTCAGTAGATTGTATAGACAGATTTTCTGATTTTAAATATCGTTTTTGCAATGCATAGATTTGACTAGCAGTTAAATCTGTTTTTACATTTTTTCCAAGAATATCTGTAATTTTTCCTACTTTAAAAATGGTTCCAGCTGATATTAGTTGATCAACCGTAGCTTCTAAGAATTGTCTCTGTCTTTCATCTCTTGAATATGAAGCATCGACCGCTCTTTTTCTCATACGAACAAAGGCTAATGCTTCTTCACCTGATAAATGCTGTTCTCCTTGCTTAAATTCAATTTTTTCATTTGTATAAAAGTTCTTTTCCCAAAAATCTTTTTTCACATCAATTGTAACACCACCAAGTGCATCAACTATATCGCGAAAGCCATCAAAATTCACAGTAATATAATAATCTATTGGGATATCAAGAAGCTTCTCGACAGTCTCCATTTGAAGTTTAACTGCCCCGTATCCTGTAATAGAGCCATAACTATAAGCAGCATTTATTTTATGTATACCAGTATACTCTCCTGCATTCTCAATATGAACCCTTGTATCTCTTGGCACTGTAATCATATTAATTTCATTATTGTTAGGATCTAATGTTAAGATAATTTGTGTATCTGCTCGACCGTTTTTATTTTTGCTAGTGTACTCTTCTACTCCTAATAATAGTATAGAGATGGGGTCTTTCCCGAAGGTAAGAGCTTCTTCTCTAAGTTCTGATTTATCCCCTTTTCTTCCTATATCTGTTGTAGTATTATCCAGAGCTCCTTTCACCTTAATAAAAACATAAGCCCCGTAACAAGCTATAATTAAAACTACGATTAAAATACTGATCAATGTCCATTTTAATACACGTTTTTTGGATGTAACTTTCTTGGATTCATTTGTATTATTATTCACATTTGTTCTCACTTTCTAAATAATAAATTAAAGAATTTTTCATCTAAATCTATGATAAAAAGTTAAAAAGATTCGCAAAAATGAGTTTACTCATACCACCTCCTGCAAATCAAACTTTACCATATTTTTAATTGCTTAAATATTATATTTATATTACATTTGTCGTGTGTAAATGGGACTATTCGTTATAATGGTGAAGTTTTTCACTAACTTTATACTATATAATGGTTTGATTCATATATTTTTCAAAAAGAATGGTATTTAGATTGTTCATCATTTCGACCTTATTTGACAATAAAAAAGTGATACTACTTGAACAATAGTATCACCAATATATCAGATATAATATTCTACATTTTAATGAAAAATCCAACATATACTACATATAATATTGAAGTAAATTCGATTTATTTACTTTTCCACGTTCATTTCTAGGCAATGTATCCACAAAGACAATTTTTTAGGAGCTTTAAATGGTGCTAAATGGCGTTTACAGAACTGTGTTAACTCTTCAGAACCGAGGAGAGTTTCTTTATCCTTTAATTCTAAACATGCCAATATTTTTCTTCCTCAAATTTCATCGGGAACAGTATCTTTAAGTAAAATATATAGCCCTATAGTTTAAAACCATTGCTTCGCCACTAAAAAAAAATGCTAGATAAAAACGATGAAGTACTTATTCCGTGTTTCAATTTAGTAAATAACTTCATTGTTAGAAAAATAAAAATAAATACACTATTTAATGACCACTTAAATCTATTGAACTTATAGACTATAATTTTTATAGATATATAAACCACCATAGTGAATTATCAGAAAGGATAGATTAAGAGTTGAGTCAATCTCCAAAGCTTGAAGCTCAAATTACATTACAAAATGATTTTATAAATGAAAATCAAATGCAACACTTTTTTAATATATTATCAGCAAATGTTGAACGTTCTAGATCGCCTATAACAGTCTCCATGCTAAGCCTTTGCAACCAAACCGTTCTTCAAAAAGAGGACTATATTCAAATTGAAAATGCAATGGGGGCATTTTTGCAATCGGAAATTCGAAAATCAGATTTGATTTGCAAATTATCTAGACCATTAGAATGGTGCATCATTTTAACGTTAAGTGGAGAAAAAGAAGCTTATGCATTTATTAAGCGCTTATTATCTAACATCCAAAACAAAATGGAACCACTTTTCAATAAATATGACTTACAAATATTAACAACTATTAGTGAAATTAATAATTGTGATGCTTCCTTTGGCGAAGTAATTAATGTGAATAGACAATTATTAAAAAACGGTTTAAACAAATCCATTGTTTCCAGTTCTCAATTTAAAAAAAGAAAGATTGAACATATTAAAGTTAGTATTCTAGAGGATAATGAGATTTTTTCACAAGCGCTTTCTTCTACTCTTGAAAATCTTTCAATCAACCATTTTCAATTAGATATCCAAACGTTCCATGATGGCTATGAATTTTTACAATCTGATTGGTACTATACCAGCCATACCCATATTATTCTAGTAAATGATATTTTATCTCGTAAAAATGGTTTAGAGGTCGTCCACAGACTTCGAGAGCTTCCTAACAATAAAAAGTTTATCATTTTTATGATGACGAAACGCAAGTCTGAGCAAGAGATGATTAATGCTTACTCAAGTGGAGTAGACGAGTATTTGATTAAGCCACTTAATATCCGTTTATTTGAAGCTCTAATGAAAAGAGTGTTGGAAAGATTATGGTCATAATAGATATACCACTACATTTTTTATTAATCATTGTTATCGCTTTTGCTATTGTGCTATTCTGCTTATATTTGTACTTGGTTTACATACAGTTAAAGGAAACAAGAAAACAAAATAAAAAAACGAAGTATATTAAGAGAAAGCAACGGGATTGGCATGAATATTTGATTAATGACAACGATTTTTCAGTTACTTTAGTCCCCAAACAGGAATTTGAGATTCAGGGAGTAGAAGAGATATTTCTTGCTTACATACGTAATTTAACTGATGAAACGGTCCAGAAAAAAATAAAACGATTTTCAAATGAGTATTTAACGAAGCACTATGCAGAGTTACTTAAAAGTAAAAGTATAAGTGATCGGATACTCGCTTTGTATCGAATTGCTGATTTCCATATGGATTATTTAATAGAAGATTGTGAAAAACTTGAGGGTTATCGAATATCACAAGAAGAACGTTTTCAACTACTAAGAATTTATGCCCTTTTTAAACCTAAGACCTTTCTTAAAAAGTTAGTAGCAGAAGAAAATCTATCGGACTACGAATTTAAAAAATTATTACTAACTAATGATGATTGGTTTGTGCAAGAGCTTATCGAACATCTTCATAAACTAACTTTAGACCAACAATATTCACTAATTGATACAATTGGTTTAAAAAGAAATCTCGACTTTCTTCCTTTCTTAGAGAATTTATTAAACCACGAAGATGTAGAAATGAGAATCCGTTCGTTAAAAGCGATATATGAAATAGGGATAGTAAAAGATATTAACACTTATTTTTCTTTTGTAAATTCACCTCACTGGGAAGAAAGGTTAATGGTTGGTAAATTGTTCGAGTACATTCCATTATCTCGAACTCGCCCTTATCTGGAGCAGATGATCCAAGACCCCTCTTGGTGGGTACGATATCAAGCAGCTAATACAATTATGAATAGAAAGGGTGGTAAAGAAATACTACAAAACTTTATATCAACAGCTACTGACCGATACGCCGTTGATATAGCCAAAGAACTTTTAAACAGATAGAGGATGAAAACTGAAATGGATAACATATTCGAAACCATAATGCTAGTGTTAGGATGGATCATATTTTTCTACATGGCTTATGTTATTTTAACTTATAGTGTAATGCTAATTATTGCATTTACCCAACTACGAAAATTTCGAAAACTCGATATATCTGAACGAGATGATGAATACATTGATTCCATGTTTGCAAAACCCGTTTCTATTATTGTTCCTGCTTTCAATGAAGAAGCAGGAATTATCGATAGTCTCCATTCATTATTAAGCCTCCGATATCCACAAACGGAACTAATTGTTGTAAATGATGGCTCAACAGATACAACAAAGGAAAAAGTTATCAAGTATTTTAAAATGAGACCGATTTATAAAGCTGTAAGAGTACAGATAAAAACTGAACCCATTAAGCAAATCTTCCAATCAACTATTCATCCCCATCTATTTCTTATTGATAAAGAAAATGGAGGAAAAGCAGATGCGTTAAATGCAGGTATCAATCTATCTAAAAATCCTTATTTTTGTTCTATTGATGGAGATTCGATATTAGATGGGAATTCATTATTACGAGTAATGAGACCTATTATTATGTCTGATGGAGATGTAATCGCTGCTGGAGGGAATGTTCGAATTGCTAATGGACTTGATGTTCAATTAGGATCGATTTTTAGTAATGGCTTATCCAAAAACAGCCTTATTTTAATGCAAATTGTCGAGTATTTACGTGCCTTTTTAATGGGTCGTATTGCTTTAAGTAAATATAATTTAGTGTTAATCATTTCTGGAGCATTCAGTGTTTTTTCAAAAAAATACGTCATTGAAGTAGGCGGATATGCTAAAAATATGATTGGTGAAGACATGGAGCTTATTGTCCATTTACATCGTTATATAAAAGAAAAGAAATTAAAAAAAAGAATCGAATTTGTTGCAGATCCTATATGTTGGACTGAAACGCCCCATAGTTTATCAGACTTGAGAAAACAACGAAGAAGATGGCATCAAGGGCTAATAGAAAGCCTTTGGTTGCATAAAAAAATGACTCTCAATCCAAAGTATGGAACGATTGGTTTAATCTCCTTCCCTTATTTTTGGTTAGTAGAATGCTTAGGCCCATTAGCAGAATTAATCGGTTATATTTATATAATCATCGCCTTTTTTCTTGGTGATATATACTATGAATTTGCCTTTCTACTCATTTTGTTATTTATCATATATGGATCCATTTTCTCAATAGCTTCAATTCTATTAGAGGCATGGTCTTTGAGTGTTTATCCTAAAATAGCAGATTTGACGAAACTTCTTCTCATATCACTAACTGAAATTTTTTGGTATAAACCATTTACTCTCCTATTTAGATGTGAAGGTTTTATACGCTTTCTTCTTGGTAGGAAAGATTGGGGAAGCTTAAAACGAACAGGACTATCTAAGGAAGGAGCGTCTCAATGAAGAAAATCTATACGCTATGTTTAGTTTTGATTTCTATCTTAGTCATTCCATTTATTCTATGGCAAGTTCAAGAGGAGAAAAAATTGTCAATTGCCATCATTGATAAAACGGTAACAAATGAAAGCTTTCGGGAGCATTTAGGACTAACATGGCTATTAAAACATTTAAAATATACGAATAATGACGGAGTCCCATTTAATGCTAAAAATGATTATTTTGGCTTCGTACCAAATGAGAAATCAAAAAATTATAAAGTACGTGCTTTACCGACTAATTATGATAAATATGATGTGATGTACATAGCTGATACTTACGGTGTGTATTCAAAAGACATACCTAGGATAAGCCATAAGCAAAGAGAAGGCTCTCGTTCTGACAAAATATATGGTGGGTTAGAAATGGAAGAATGGGAAGCGATTGAAAGCCGTTTAAATCAAAATAAAAAAAGTTTACTCATTGCTGAATTCAATACATTTGCATCACCGACAAGTCAAGCTGTAAGGGAACGTGTAACACAATATTTAGGACTTGAATGGAGTGGCTGACTGGTAGATATTTTGAAGAATTAAATCCTGAAAAAAATGAAGAAATTCCACAATGGATCCTAGATAAATTCGGTGATAATTGGAACTATGATGGTGGAGGCTTTGTGTTAGTAAATGATTTCGACTATGAGGTAGTCGTTTTAGAGAATGAACCGCATATTCAAAAAAATGGAATCCGCCTTTCTTTTACGAAAGAAGGGAGAAAACAATTTACCCTTAGTGAAAGTCCCGATTATCAATACTGGTTTGATATCGTGACTCCAAAAGAAGGAACCGAGGTGCTTGCAAACTATCAATGGAATTTAACAGCTGAAGGGAAAAAACTGTTGAAACAACATCAAATCCCACTCCAATTTGCAGCCATTCTAAAAAATGAAAAGGCTCCTTCCACTAGTTATTATTTTGCTGGAGATTTTAATGACACTTCTGATGTACCTTTCTTTTACAAAATGAAAGGATTACAAAGCATTTATAAAATTGCTCATAGTTATTCAGAGCAAGCATTTTATTGGAAAACTTACGTTCCTATTATGGAATCTATATTGCAGGAATTCGAACAGACAGAAATGAAAAAAAGTGATGTATATTCTAAAGACCTTCAGCTTCCTGCCCGTATTAATGAAAATACATTTGAAGTGTTAAAGGATGGTAAATGGACGCCATTATCAGTGAAAGGTGTCAATTTAGGAATGGCTAAGCCCGGCTCATTTCCAGGAGAAGCAGCAATCACAGAAGTGGAATATTACCGTTGGTTTAAGCAGATTGGTAAAATGAATGCCAACACTATTCGCGTTTATACCCTTCATCCTCCTGGCTTTTATAATGCTTTGAAAAAGTATAATGACAGTCATGAAGAAAAAATATATGTACTGCATGGCGTGTGGATCAATGAAGAATTATTAGAAGAATCTTTAGATGCGTTTGACGAAGAAAACATGAAGGAATTCCAGAATGAGATGAAAATGATTTCTGATGTTATTCATGGAAATAAAATTGTGAAAGAAAAAGCTGGACATGCCTCAGGTGTGTACAAGTCAGATATATCCGAATATGTCATTGGATGGATATTAGGGATTGAATGGTATCCTTTCATGGTTGAAAATACAAATAAAATTCATAAAGATATTGGAGAGTATAAAGGAAACTTTTTTGAAACAAAAAATGCACAGCCATTTGAACACTGGCTTGCTATGCAAATGGACATTCTAGCACAATACGAAATGAAAACGTATCATTCTATCAGACCGATGAGCTTTACCAACTGGCCAACTACAGATATTTTAGAGCATCCATCAGATGCAACAGATGGTGAAGATATCGTTAGTGTTAATCCTAATGTTATTTATACGAAAAACGACATGGATTTAGCAGGTCAATTTGCATCGTATCATATTTATCCATATTATCCTGATTTCATGCACTACGATCAGAAGTATCAAAACTACGTCGATCATCGCGGAGAACATAATAGCTATGCGGGTTATTTAAATGCATTAAAAAGCGTCCATCGTCTCCCAATATTGGTTGCAGAATTTGGTATACCTAGCTCCCGTGGCCTAACTCATATAAATAAGTTTGGAAAGAACCAAGGTTTTATGACTGAACAAGAGCAAGGTGAGCTCATTAGTGAGCTATATGAAGACATTGTCGCTGAAAAAATGATGGGGGCTCTCATTTTCACATGGCAGGACGAATGGTTTAAACGTACTTGGAACACGATGGATTACGATAATCCTAATCGAAGACCATATTGGTCAAATGCGCAAACAAATGAGCAACAATTTGGTTTATTAAGCTTTGATCGTCTCAAAATTCAAGTTGATGGAGATGTTAGTGAATGGTCTATAGCGCCACTTTATGAAAAAAGTCAAGGAGATCTTAAACGTTTATACGTTGATCACGATGAAAGATATTTATATATCCGTATTGATTACGACTCGAATTCTAACGGCATTCCTAAACTATTATTAGATACAGTTCCAAATCAAGGAAATCACTTTATTTCTAATAATAAGAATATACGCTTCTCAAACGGGGTAGATTTTCTAATCGATTTAAACGAAAACAAATCACATATTTTAGTCGATTCATACTATGATATGTTCTTCTATCAATATAAGAAAAACGATGTTGCATCAGAAAATCTACCTATAAAAAATAGTGGAATATTCACATCCATACTTTATGCTTTAGATAAAGAATATTATAATCCTGAAGCAAACATCACATATGATTTTAAAACAACTGAAACTGGTAAGCTTAGACAAGGAAACGGTAATCCAAAATCTAAAGATTACGATTCATTAGCCGATTACTTTATTAATACAAATGATGGAATTATAGAAATACGGATTCCATGGTTATTAATTCAAGCAAAGGACCCAAGTCAAAAAGAATTTATTGGCGACCTTTACAAAAATGGGTTTGAAACTACAACCATCATCGATCAATTAAATATAGGTGTCTTATTTGAAAATGAAAATGGAATCATTAAAGACTCTTTCCCTGCAATAAATAACAACCAACTTTCAGCCATGAACGGTTACACTTGGAAAAAGTGGGACAAACCACTCTATCAAGAAAGGTTGAAACAATCTTATTATATTATTCAAAAGCTGTGGAATGAGAAGAAGTAAACAATTATACTTTCTTATACTACTTATATCTCAAGTATCATGAAAAACACTTTAACTCCAATTGAAACAGGCGTAGTAGAAGTTCATTTCTCTACGCCTGTTTTCTTTTCTTATCTGTCAAAAAAAAATGATACCTTCTTTTCACGATATCTAGATGAATATAGGTGCTTACTAAAACTGCTGAAAAGTAATTCTACTTCCTGATATTGTCCTTACATTACAAATCACTTTTTAATACTGATTAATTATAAGACTCCTCTCCTAAACTGTTATTATATGGATATAATATGTCTATAATGTGAAATCTCGCTATATAGTGAAAAAAAACACTTACATCATGATGATTTTTTTTGCTATAGTGAAACACAGACCCGTTGGTATCGTGGGGGTGTACTAACGAAATGGATACAAAATCGCTGATAATCGACATCGCGACAAGACTTTTCCAATAAAAAAAGAAATATGTGAAGGACAGTACGAAAAATAATATTTCGAAAGTTTACTTATCATTGTTTCTCCAATGGAAAAGCAGAAATAGCAAGAGCTTGCTTTTATTCTTAAAATCAAACGATTATAACGGATTTAATCAATTTTTGAAAAGTATCTGTCACCAGTAGTAGTAACAAAAGTCATAATTTGAAAGTAAATATCAATTAAGAAACGGAAGAATAGCTTAGATAATGAATGGGTATCTATCACAATTCATGATAGAATCGATGCGGAAATTCGCATCTGAAAATTCAGTGAATTAACCAGTGTAAACGATTAGCAGATGTTTATCACAAAAATTTGCGTTCTCTATATTTCATTAATAATGGCGGCTTCTATTGAAGGGAAAATGTTGCTTCACTTAAAACAAGCAACAGAACCCTTGAGAATGATCTTAAACGTATTACCACAATTATTGAAGGAGTTTTAACAAGTGAATAAAGAAATCAAAACAGGACCCATAATGGCTGCCCTACTGGTAGCCGGCTTTGTCGGGCTGTTTAGTGAAACAGCTTTAAATATAGCATTAGGAGAACTTAGCCACATTTTTAATGTGGATGCAACAACTATTCAGTGGCTAGCTACAGGCTACTTTTTAACACTAGGGATTTTAGTACCCGTAACAGGCATTTTAATGCAAAAGTTTACTACACGCCAAATGTTCATGGCGTCTTTATTTTTGTCCATTATCGGAACAGTGCTTGCTGCGTTAGCACCAGTGTTTAGCTTGTTATTAACAGCACGTGTCATTCAAGCAGCTGGACTAGCAATCGTTTTACCATTAACGCAAAATGTTATTTTCACCATTTTCCCACCAAAAAGACGTGGTACGGCAATGGGTGTAATGGGATTAGTTATTTTAGCAGGACCAGCGTTCGGACCTACATTAGCAGGAATGATTTTAGATACATTATCATGGCATTGGATTTTCTGGTTTACAATTCCATTCTTATTATTCTCTCTAATCTTTGGCTACATTTTCATTCCAAATGTTAATGAAGTTCGAAAAGTATCCATTGATATTCTATCAGTTGTGTTATCAACGATTGGTTTCGGTGGTGTTGTATATGGTGTAAGTGTTGGTGGAGATTTGGGTTGGACAAATACTACGGTTTTAGTAGCTATCATTGTTGGACTCATCGCCTTACTTATATTCGCAATCCGTCAAACCAAGATGGAACATCCAATGTTAAACTTAAAAGCATTCAAATACCCTATGTTCGTATTAGGACTTGTCATGAATATGATTACATTCTTGAATATGTTATCTATGCTTGTTGTATTACCAATGTACATGCAAATGGCTCTAACCATTTCAGCATTTGTAACAGGTTTAATCATGCTTCCAGGTAGTTTATTAAACTGTATTCTTGCTCCAACAATCGGGAGACTATTTGACAAATATGGCCCACGCGCTGTCATTACACCTGGAACGGTTCTCGTCGTGATTGGGTACGGATTATATGCCATGTACGGCACAGAAACAGCGTTATGGATAATGGCTGCCACACATATTATCATGATGCTAGGTATCGGCATGGTGCTTGCCTCAGTTCAAACAAATACATTAAATGCATTGCCAAGACAATATTATCCAGACGGGATTGCAATTACGCAAACCTCTCAGCAAGTATCTGGAGCTATAGGTATTGCTGTCATGGTTTCACTTTTCTCTGCCAAACAAACTAGTTACGTATCTAGTTTCGCAAATGATGTATCAGCTGCTGCTGCTACAGGTTCATCATATGTGTTTAAAATTAGCTTAGTATTAGCAATAATAAACATAGTGCTTTCATTGTTTATGAAAAAAACGCAGTAATAAGAAGCGCTAGCGCACATTCAGCTCCGTATTGACTGATCCCTTCGACTAAGATACAGTAATACTTTACTCAGATGAATCTGAACCTTAGTCGAACCAATAAATCTTTTAGGGATACTCGAATGTTCTCAAGCCCCATGTTCTAAAGGCGGGATAAAGGAATTCGAAATGCATAGAATGCCTTTCCATCGTCAACCAACATAAGACGAGCTAGATAAAAGATTGATTATTAACCTTCTGGATGGATTGGCTTATGATCTAGAGCCAATGGTTTTCTACACTGAACAACACAAAGAGTTGTTAAGCGATTCGATATTGACTAGAGAATCTCTATCTGAGAAAGAAAAGGAATTAAGGAAAACAAAAGAAACCATTATGAACAAACCTGCTCAAAATGGTTTCTTTATTTACCTTAAATCTATTCATATCTTAGATTACTATTCTATTTAAAATGCTGCTGTCCAGCCAGCATCAGCTGTAATAACTGTTCCATTTACAAAACTTGAATCATCAGAAGCCAAAAATAAGGCAACGGCTGCGATTTCTTCTGCCTTACCTGTTCGCGGCATTACAGCTTGTACTGCTTGGGTTCTACTTGCACCAAATTGATTAATATTTGTCATTGAAGCAGCGATATTTGTTTCAACACCACCAGGCGCAATTGCATTACAGCGTATACCTTTATTAGCATACATATAGCCAGTATTCTTTGTAAGACCAACAACTGCATGTTTGGATGCTCCATAAGCCGCTCCTGCATGAGCACCGTTTAATCCTCCTGTAGAAGCTGTATTCACGATAACACCTTTTCCTTTTTCTAAAAAGATTGGTATCGCTTTTCGCGTTGCTCTCATGACACCTTTTGTATTTATATCAAAAATCAAATCCCATTTTTCGTCTGTAATATCACCAACAGGCTCAAAGCCATCCATGATGCCTGCGTTATTCACTAAAATATCCAATGTTCCATACTCACTTACCGCTGTATCAATCATGTTTTCAACGTCTTCTAATTTTGCAACATTCACTCGTACTGCCTTAGCTTCTCCACCATCATTTTTGATACCTTCTACTACTTGTTCTGCCCCTTCTAAATTAAGATCAGCTACTATTACTTTTGCTCCTTCTTTTGCATATAATTCTGCAATAGCTTTTCCCATACCTGATGCTGCCCCTGTTACTACTGCAACTTTCCCATCCAATTTCATAGTCGTACTCCCCTTTGTTTGAATATTCATTTATCCATGTACGTAATACAAATCCCATTTGTATACTTCTAGTTTAATACTCTATAATTTATGTATCAATATACAGATTAATCGTAAAATGTTGATAAATAAGGATTTCTTCAAAATCTGTTCAACTAGAATACGATAATAAACATTTGAGTGAGGTTTTGTTTATGAAAAATAATAATCGAAAAGTTACTAAATCAAAAAAATCCTTAAAAGACGCATTGTTATCACTTATGAAGAAAAAAGATTTTAACAAAATTACAATAACAGATTTAATAAATCACGCTGATTTAAACCGTGGCACATTCTATAAACATTACCAAACGAAAGAAGAGCTTCTAAATGAAATTATTGATGAAGTGATAGAAGATTTGATTCATTCTTTTAGAGAACCCTATTTACATACTTCTAAATTTTTTATAAGAGAGCTTACAAGTTCGACGATTAAAATTTTCAAACATGTGGAAGCTTATTCTAATTTTTACACGACCATTATAAACTCCAATGCTTTACCTGGATTTCAAAATAAGATATGTGATGTATTAAAAGAAGTCGCACAACATGATTTAGAAATAGTAAATGATCAGAATAAGAATATTGATCCCGTTTTATTATCTAGCTATCATGCCTATGCCCTTTTTGGATTAATCGTCGAATGGGTAAAAATGGATTTCAAATATTCACCTAACTATATGGCAAAACAGTTAATTGAAATATTAAATTACGATTCCATTAAATCAAGCCGAAACATTATTAAATCGAATCTATAAAATAACTAATCCAGACCCTTAACTAAACCTTTTAAAAGAACAGAGGCTGTCTAAAAATGATGTTTTATCCTTAACTAGACGTCTCTACGTTTTAGATTATCTAATTTTACATATCTACTATTATGTATACGTAAGCAACAACATCTAAGCTTTTTTAAGACTGTCATAGAAACAGTCTTTTTATTTTGGCGGTTTTCACATACTTTGTCGCCTATGAACAAGTAATAATATAGACTGAGTTGAATTCTGCTCCAGCTGCTCGCTTTCCTCGAGGTAAACGCTAAGCCTCCTCTACTATAGTACTTGGAGGAACTCACCTATTCTGCTGCTCCCATAGGAGTTCCTCCCCTCACGCTCTAATCGACCTTTTTACACTCATTTTATTCACTGAACATATTTAAAAACAACAATCTATTAGAAAACAACCTTTTATATAAAACTTCAAATTAGGCTTCCATTTCATTTTTATGATATGATACGATATATATCGATTAATATTTATAGATATATCTTTAAAACAAAATCGTAATAGAAGGAGGAGCTAACATGAGATTAAATCGAAAGCATAACGGCTCTAAAGGAAGAAGAAAAGGGAAAATTCAAATCGCGATTCTCCATCTGCTTAACGAAGAGCAAATGCACGGTTATCAAATGATTAAAAAGCTCGAGGAAAAATCAGATGGATACTACGTGCCAAGTGCAGGAACTATTTATCCTGCTCTTCAAGAGCTACACGAAAAAGGTTTCGTAGATATACAAGAGAATAACGATAAAAAAGAATATCGTCTAAATCAACATGGCAAGCAATTTCTACTTGAGTGTGGAAAAGATGGAGAAGAATTTTGGAGTCATTGGAGAAATCGAATTATTTGGAAGCAAACAAAAGAATGTCAACAAATTCAAGAGCAATTATCTAGCTGGGAAAATGAAATGAGAATAGCTGAGAAATATGTAGCTTCTAATCTACAAGATGCACACGAATTAATGAATATACTTGCTGATGCCAAAGAAAAACTTGTACGTTGGAATAAACTACATGAGTAAACTATTTTTTGAGAATAACCAGGTGAATAATAATGCAAGCAGCTAAACATTTATTAAAATATTTAAAACCTTATACATATTTAGCAATCATAGGTCCTCTTTTAATGGTAGTTGAGGTCACAATGGATTTAATCCAACCTACCATCATGCAACATATCATTGATACGGGAATAGCTAATCAAAACCACACTTATGTCATTACAATGGGATTATTAATGATTTTAAGTGCTATTATTGGCTTGATTGGAGGAGTAGGCTGTTCGATTTATAGTTCGAGGGCAGCTGTTCATTTTGCATCCGACATAAGAAAGGATTTGTTCAATACCATAACTCATTTTTCAAGCCGTAATAAAGATACGTTCGGTACAGGTAAATTAATTACCATTATGACCAATGATGTTGAAACGTTACAAAGAGCATTAATGATGACTTTAAAAATATTTGTTCGAGGACCTCTCTTATTTATCGGAAGTGTTGTCATTGTCTTTCTTACAGCGAGACAATTGTTCCCTGTACTATTGGTTGTCGTTCCAATTTTAATGATTTGTATGTATTTCTTTACAAAAGTATCAGGAACTCTATTTCAAAAAGTACAAGAAGCAATTGATTCTGTAAATACGAAACTACAAGAAAATTTGGCAGGTATTCGTGTTATCAAAGCGTTTAATCGAAAAGATCATCATATTAAAGAATTTACTAATGTAAATAGTCATCTTACCCAGAAAAATATTCGTGGCGATCAAATGGTTGGGATTTTAATGCCTCTTACTATGTTTATCATAAACATGGGGATTGTCGCTGGCTTATGGATGGGAGTTATTAAAGTTAGTAATGATACGCTACAAGTAGGTGTTATTCTAGCCTTTATTAACTATTTAACAATCATTATGAATGGATTAATATCCAGTAGCAATGTGTTAGTTCAAATTGCGAGAGCTTTTCCATCAGCTAATCGTATTCAACAGGTTCTTCAAACAGAAACAGATATTCAAAATAATAAACATGCATATACACCTACCGTTATTAAAGGAAAGGTTAGTTTTAACAATGTAAGCTTCAGTTATAGTAAAAATGGAGAATATATATTAAAGAATATATCTTTTTGTGCACAACCTGGTGAAACAATTGGTGTAATCGGTACTACTGGAAGTGGTAAATCAACATTAGTGAAGCTCATACCCCGCTTGTTTGATTGTGATAAAGGTGATATTGAAATTGATGGAATTTCTATAAAGAACTATGATCTTCAAACTCTTCGAAATGCTATTGGTTTTACACCTCAAAAAGCTACATTATTTTCAGGTAGTATTGAAGAAAATGTAAAGTATGGTAGACAAGATGCGACTGACGAAGAAATGAATACAGCACTATCTTCTTCGTGCGCAAGTGAATTCGTTTCAGTATTTGAAGATGGATATCAACACGAGCTTTCACAAGGAGCAACGAACTTATCAGGTGGACAAAAACAAAGACTATCCATTGCAAGAGCGTTTATTAGAAGGCCTGCTATTTTAATATTGGATGATTCAACTTCTGCAGTTGATACGCTTTCTGAAAATACTATTCAAAAAGCGATTAGAGAGCAATATAAGGATTGTACAACTTTCGTTGTTGCTTCAAAAATCTCTTCTATTAAACATGCGAATCAAATATTAGTAATGGAGGATGGCGAGCTTGTAGGAAAAGGTACTCACCAACAATTACTAAAGGATAACAACATTTATCAAGAAATCTATTCTACTCAAGTTGGAAAGGAGCGACAACTGGATGAATCAACAAGTAAAATCTAACAGACCAACTCCAACTGGATTCGAACGTGGTCATCGTTTTCAAGGTCCTGTAGTAAAAGCTACAAATCAGAAAGCTACATTAATTCGAATATGGGAATATGTACGAAGACAGCGTAATGGTCTCATCATAGCAGTTGGTTTAGTCATTCTTTCCACACTTTTAACTCTTATAGGACCATTTTTAATTGGAATAATTATTGATGATTATATTATTCCAAAAGATATCGATGGCACATTCTATATGCTAGTATTGTTAGCATCTGTATATGTAGGAACATCCCTATTTTCATGGTTTCAAACGTATGTGATGATTCATGTTTCTTTAAAAACAATCCAAACGCTTCGTTTAGATTTGTTTAAAAAGCTACAAACATTATCTCTTCGTTTTTTTGATCAGCGTTCACAAGGTGATTTAATGAGCCGTGTAACAAATGATATAGACAACTTGAATATGGCTTTAAGTCAAAGCATTGTTCAAATTGTCTCTTCTATTCTGACTATTATTGGCGTAACAATTGCTATGTTTGCATTAAATTGGATGCTAGCGATTGTGACACTTATCATCATTCCGTTGATTGTATGGACTACAAAACAAATAATTAAACGGAGTAGCGTGAACTATTCTGAAAGGCAAAAAAATCTCGGTCAATTAAATGGCTTTATTGAAGAATCTATTGCAGGTTCAGAAGTTATCACTTTATTTGGTAAGGAACAAGCAACTACCATGCACTTTAATACTTTGAATGAGAGATTAAGAACTTCCGCTCTAAAAGCAGAAGTTACATCAGGATTTCTTGGCCCACTAAATAACTTCATGAACAATCTAGGGTTGGGTCTTGTAATCGGAACAGGTGCCATTATGGCAGTAGGCGGTCATGTGAGTGTAGGTATAATTGCTGCATTCGTAACATATACTCGACAATTTTTCCGCCCCATCAATCAAATGTCTAATTTATTGAATACCTTCCAATCGGCTATAGCTGGAGCAGAGCGTGTTTTTGAAATAATGGATGAACAACCAGAATCTATCGATTGTAAAAAAGGAATAGAAAAAGAACATATCATTGGTGATGTGGAGTTTGAAAATGTCTATTTTTCATATAAAAAAAATACAGCTATCTTAAAGAACATTTCGTTTACAGCAAAGGCTGGACAAACGATTGCATTAGTTGGCCCAACAGGTTCAGGTAAGACAACCATCATCAATTTATTAACACGCTTTTACGATGTGGATTCAGGAAAAATTTCCCTTGACGGTGTAAATATACAAGATTTTCAGTTGAATACTATAAGAGAAAAGGTAGGGGTAGTTTTACAAGATACGTATTTATTTTCGGGAAGCATAATGGAAAATATTCGTTACGGTCGTTTAGATGCTAGCGATAAAGAAGTTATAGAAGCTGCGAAGATTGCCCATGCCCATTCTTTTATAAAATATTTACCAAACCAATACGATACTTTAATCCTGTCTGGAGGAACGAATTTAAGCCAAGGACAACGACAACTTATAGCAATTGCAAGAGCAATTCTTGAAGATGCCGATCTTCTTATTTTAGATGAAGCTACTTCAAATGTTGATACTCGAACAGAAGTCCAAATTCAAAAAGGATTGCATAATTTAATGCAAGGACGAACAAGTTTTGTCATTGCCCATCGTCTAAAAACGATTGAAAACGCAGATAACATTCTTGTTATAAAGGATGGAGAGATAATCGAGCAAGGTTCTCACCACACTCTAATCGACCAGAAAGGGTTTTATTATCAGTTATATAATAAATTAGATGTAAATAGTTTTGAGGGAGCTATCTAAAAAGTGAGTAACCCTCACTTTTTAGATATTTCTACAAATTTCATTGCTCAATTTCACCATGCTTATCGGGTAAATACTAATTAACAATTGGAATTTGCTCGTTATTTTTCCAATCCATAATAAATCCTTTTTGCACTGGATTTAGGTTCTTAGGCAAATTATTCTTTTTGAAGAATCGATGTTCCCGATTATGTGAATCTTTTATTTTTACCTTACCAGTATACTCTGTAGCATAAAATATGACTTGAAGATTAAAGCCCTTCTTTCCATTTTTGTAAGTAACAAAGCATTCTCTACCGGAATGGATACCGAATAACTGCATGTTTTCAACAGTTAAAGCTGTCTCTTCAAGTACACCTCTAACAGCTGTCTCTTGATATTTTTCTCCTAATATCATCGTTCCACCAGGAATATGCCAATTCGTTTCTCCTGCTTTTCGTTGCAGCAAAATTTTATCTTCTTTTTCTATGATAATTCCACAATGAATTGTTAATAATACATTGTTATCTATTTGATCTTTCAGTAATTGAATATTGTCAGACACAATCGGACTCTCCTTCTATGCATTGTTAGGATTTATTATACTATATGGAAGAGTATTTTCTTGTGGATATATAGAAGATTATCTAAACTTTGAATGAATAAAAATACAAATCTTCTATATAAAATAAAAATATCCTTTATATTGTATTGTGTCACTACAATATAGAGGATATGATTATTGAAAGAGAAACGCATTATTTAGCTTTCTCATTCTTATATTTTTTTCTTTACAAGGCTACTTTTGCTTCTAACAAATATTGGTTAACACTAGCCGCTACTCCACGACCTTCTTTGATTGCCCATACAACTAAGCTTTGCCCGCGACGTGCATCTCCTGCTGCAAAAACCCCAGGTACATTAGTTTCAAAGTTTTTAATCGTAGTAGAAATACGATTATTCTCTACCTCTACTCCAAAACGCTCTGGTAGTGTCTTTTCAATACCCTCAAAGCCGATTGCTACAAATACATACTGAGCTGGCCATACACGTTCAGTTCCAGGTAATTCATTAAAATAGTAATTTCCATCCTCCCCAAGTACTTTCTCCATTTGGATTGTATGGAGTTCCATTACATGTCCGTTTTCATCTTTACTGATTTTTTTCGTCTGAATACAATATTCTCGAGGATCGTATCCCTTTGCATCATTCACTTCAGCGTATGAGTAGTCTAGCGTATAAACATTCGGATCTTTCGGCCATTGATTTTCTTCCGTACGGTTATTTGGTAATTCAGGATGCTTACCAAATTGATAAACTGATTTGCAATTCTGGCGAATAGCAGTAGCCACACAGTCTGCCCCTGTATCACCTCCACCAATTACGATGACATCTTTGCCTTCCACATTTAGTGCTCTTTTATCTTCAAATTTAGAATCTAGAAGACTCTTTGTTACATCCTTTAAATAATCCATAGCTAAATGAACGCCTTTAGCATCAGAACCTTCCATATTAAGTAGACGCTGCTTCGGAGCACCAATACATAGTATTACCGCGTCATACAGTGAGTGTAATGATTCAGTTGAGACATCCACCCCTACATCTACTCCACATCTGAAATCAATACCCTCATCTATCAATAGGTTTACACGACGCTCTATTACTTCTTTTTCAAGCTTCATATTCGGAATGCCATACATAAGTAAGCCTCCAGGACGATCAGCACGTTCATAAACCGTGACTTTATGTCCCAACTGATTTAATTGATCAGCCGCCGCCAAGCCTGCTGGACCCGAACCGATAATAGCTACCGTTTTCCCCGTACGATATCGTGGAATCCTTGGTACAACCCAACCGTTTTCAAAGCCT
The DNA here is from genome assembly GCF_902374955.1 of Bacillus massilioanorexius. Taxonomy (GTDB): domain Bacteria; phylum Bacillota; class Bacilli; order Bacillales; family DSM-1321; genus Bacillus_AD; species Bacillus_AD massilioanorexius. The sequence continues at coordinate 6,399 of NZ_CABKRX010000109.1, read as the reverse complement.
TTGTCGATAATAGTCCGTTCGATTGATTTGATAGCAACAGCAGGATCTGTTATAGCTAACGTACAAGAACCTTCACAAGGAGCAGGACAAACTCGACCTGTAAACTCAGGAAAATTATTGGTCATATGCAGTCGATCTAGCGCCTCCTTCCATTGTCCTTTATATACTAAATCATTCCACTCAGGAATCACATTATTGATTGGACAACCCGCCGCTCTTCCTTGGATTTCAACACCCATATGGCAGAAAGGGGTCCCACAGCTCATGCAGCGAGCCCCTTGTATTTGCAATTGTTCATCAGACAGCCTAGAGGCGTACTCTTTCCAGCTGGAGATTCGCTCTAGCGTTGGCTGCTCTTTTACCTTTTCACGTTTATATTCCATAAATCCAGTAGGTTTCCCCATCTAGAATCCCTCCTCTATTTTATGATGTTGCAACTTTCTTACTAGCAGTTGTTTCCACGAATGCTTTCATTTCTGCGTTTTCATCCTTTAAGCCTTGTAACTTATGAAAATGAATTTTATCAACCATTTTTTTATAATCACTTGGTACAACCCTTACAAATCTCGAAACCATTTGCTCCCAATTTTCTAAAACTTCACGTGCTTGAGAACTATTGGTTTGTTCATAATGCTGCATAATTAAATGACGAACAACATTACGTTCTTCTTTGTCTTCTAACTTAGCAAATTCAATCATTTCCATATTACATTGCGCTTTAAATGCTGCTTTATTGGTTGGTAAGACATATGCAATCCCACCTGACATACCTGCACCGAAGTTTTGACCAACATCACCTAAAACAACAATCCGTCCTCCAGTCATATATTCACAACCATGATTTCCGATTCCTTCTACTACAATGTTAGCCCCTGAATTTCTAACAGCAAAGCGGTGTCCTGCACGTCCATTTATAAATGCATAGCCACTCGTTGCTCCATATAAACATACGTTACCAGCTATCACATTTTTCTCATACTCACCATTAATCGGTGACTTAGCAATAACTTTTCCTCCTGATAAACCTTTACCGAAATAATCATTTACATCACCTTCGACTAACATTGTCACACCACGTGGAATAAAGGCACCAAAACTTTGTCCTGCATGACCATAGAACTTTAGGTTAATCGTATTTTCTGGTAAACCTTTTTCACCATATTGGCGTGAAATTTCACTCCCAATAATCGTTCCCATAACACGATTTGTATTCTTAATAGGAAATTCTACGTTTACTTTCCGTTTCTCCACAATCGCATCTTCTAACATCGGTAATAAATGCAGCATATCAAAACTTTGCTCAATACCATGATCTTGCTCACGTTGTTTTGTACGATTCCCTTGAACTTGATAAAGAAGTGTTGATAAATCTAACTGACTCGCTTTCCAATGTTGCTTCGTCCTATCTGACACTTCTAATAAATCTGTTCGCCCTACCATTTCCTCTACCGTACGAAAACCAAGAAGTGACATGTATTCACGCATTTCACTGGCTACAAATCGCATATAATTGACAACATGATCCGCATTCCCCATAAACTTAGCTTGTAACTCTGGATTTTGAGTTGCAACCCCAACTGGACAAGTATCCATATGACAAGCACGCATCATGACACATCCTAAAACAATTAGTGGCGCTGTTGCAAAACCAAATTCCTCAGCACCTAACAGAGCTGCCATCACAACATCTTTACCTGTCATCAATTTACCATCTGTTTCTAAAATAACGCGATCACGAAGACCATTTAACATCAACGTTTGATGTGCTTCCGCTAGACCAAGCTCCCACGGAAGACCTGTATGTTTAATAGATGTCCTTGGTGAAGCACCTGTACCACCATCATATCCAGAAATGACAATTACATCAGCTGCACCTTTTGCGACACCTGCTGCAATTGTTCCTACTCCTGATTTGGATACTAGTTTGACTGAAATACGTGCACGTCGATTAGCATTCTTCAAATCATGAATTAATTCCGCCATGTCCTCAATGGAATAAATATCATGATGAGGCGGTGGAGAAATTAATCCAACACCTGGAGTTGAACCACGAACTTCTGCAATCCAAGGATACACCTTGTTCCCTGGCAATTGTCCCCCTTCACCTGGTTTTGCACCTTGAGCCATTTTAATCTGTAGCTCATCTGCATTTACCAAGTAGTGCGATTTAACACCGAAACGACCAGAAGCAATCTGTTTGATAGCACTTCGACGATTATCTCCATTTTCATCTAATACATAACGTGCTGGGTCTTCTCCACCTTCTCCACAATTCGAGCGAGCGCCTAGACGGTTCATAGCGATAGCCAATGTTTCATGCGCTTGTTTAGAAAGGGAACCATATGACATTGCACCTGATTTAAAGCGTCTAATGATTGATTCTACGGATTCCACTTCTTCTAATGGAATTTTTCGATCCGCTTTTTTAAAGTCGAATAAGTTACGTAAAAATCCAATACGCTCTTCATTAGCCATTTCTGCATATTTTCTGTATAACTCGTAATCATTCTTTCGAGTTGCCCACTGCAACGTGTGAATCGTTTTTGGATTGAAGGCATGATGTTCACCATTTGAACGCCATTGAAAGTCGGAGCCCGAATCAAGTTCAGCTAACATACATTTCATAGCAGATTCATGACGTCTTTTCGCTTCTTCACCGATTGTTTCAAGATCTATACCATCGATTTGAGTAGTAGTACCTGTAAAGTGCTCTTCAATCACTTCTTTACCAATTCCCACTGCTTCAAAAACTTGAGCACCTCTATATGATTGAACCGTAGAAATCCCCATTTTCGACATAACTTTAACAACACCATCAGATACTCCCTTACGGAACTTCTTCATCGCTATTGGATAATCTACCTTCAAGTTGTCTTTTTCGATAGCTTCTTGAATAGTTGCATATACCAAATATGGATTTATGGCATCTACACCAAAACTAATAAGTGCAGCAAAATGATGAACTTCACGTGCTTCTGCACTATTAACTATAATACTTACCTTCGTACGCAAGCCCTCTCGTACTAAATATTGATGTAAGCTACTTGCCGCAAGAAGAATAGGTATAGTTGGAACACTAGCATCTTTAACTTGATCACATAGCATGATTAAACTTTTTCCTTCTTCAATCGCTTGAACAGCTTGTTGTCGAATTCGAACTAATTCAACATCTAAAGTATCCTTGAATTCAAGTGAAATAATGGTAGATTGGAAGTCGTGTTCTTGACATTCCAACAATTGGCTATACTCACTATTTGTCAATATAGGGGTATCTAAAAAGATACGGCGAGCATTTCCTGCATTGGGATGAAGAAGATTTCCTTCCTTACCTAATAACGTCATTGTAGACGTCACTACATGTTCACGAATCGCATCAATTGGTGGATTCGTTACTTGTGCGAATAACTGCTTGAAATAATTAAATAATGATTGTGGGCGATCAGATAGCACAGCTAGCGGAGTATCATTTCCCATTGAACTTAAAGGATCTTTTCCTTCATTCGCTAACGGAACAATATATTTCTGAACATCCTCGAATGTATATCCATACATTTTTTGACGAAGAGTCAAATCATTAAGATTAAGCGCCTCTTCTTTTTCGACTTCTAATCGTACCATTTGCTCATCGATCCAATGCTGATAAGGTTCTTTTGCTACCATTTCGGCTTTCAATTCCTCATCTGAAATCATCTTACCCTTCTCTAAATCGATTAATAGCATACTACCAGGGCTTAAATAATCCTTAAGTACAACTTCCTCATCTGGCACGTCAATAACACCTGTTTCAGAAAAAAAGATAACATGGTCGTCTTTTGTTACATATAGGCGACCAGGGCGTAAACCGTTTCGATCTAATATAGAACCAATTTGCTTACCGTCTGTAAAGCAAATTGCCGTTGGACCATCCCATGGCTCCATTAAACTTGCATGATATTGATAGAACGCCTTACGGTCTTTATCAATATGAGGATTCTCTGTCCACGGCTCAGGAATAAGCATCATGGCCGCATGGGCAGGAGTACGTCCTGCTAACACAAAAAATTCAAAAGCATTGTCAAGCATTGAAGAATCTGAACCTGTTGTATCTATAATAGACAGAATTTTCTGTAAATCTTCCCCGAACGCTTCCGATACAAACTGTTGCTCACGAGCACGCATCCAGTTAATATTTCCTCTTAATGTATTAATCTCTCCGTTATGAATGATATAACGATTTGGATGAGCACGTTTCCATGATGGAAAAGTATTCGTAGAATAACGAGAATGTACAAGCGAAAATGCCGATACAAAGCTATCATCTTGAAGATCACAATAGAAAGTACTCACTTCTTCTGGTGCTAATAAACCTTTAAATACCATAGTTTGACTTGAAAAGCTTGGACAATAGAATTCATATCCTTGCTTGTTTGCCCAATGTTCTACTTGCTTTCGAATCACATATAATTTTCGTTCAAATGCCATTGAATCTCCTGTGTGATTTCTAATAAATACCTGACGTACAACTGGTGCCGAAGACTTAGAAATGTCACTAAGACCTTCTTTATTAGTGGGAACCCATCGCCAGCCAATGAGTGCCTGACCTTCCATTTCAATTAATTCATTGATTTTTGCTTCAATGGCCATACGTTCTTCTTCACAATCTGTAAAGAACAATTGACCTACTCCATAATCGCCCTTTTTCGGTAAAGCCAACTCTTTACATTTTGATTTAAAAAATGCATCTGGGATTTGTACCATGATACCCGCACCATCGCCTGTTTTCCCATCTGCTCCACGTCCAGCACGATGTTCCAAGCGACATAACATTTCTAGTCCATTTTTAACAATATCATGTGATGGTCGTCCTTTAAAATTGACATACATACCAATCCCGCATGCATCTTTTTCAAATTCAGGTGAATAAAGACCCTGTTCTTTTGGATATTGATGAAAATTCATATACATTCCCTCCAGTTCTAACAATTGCGTATTTACATTTTAAAGTTGTCGCAATATTATTAACAATATATAGTTTGGATAGAATTAATCTATTTTTGAGATGAATGAGGTGAAAATGTTGGAATTACGACAATTACAGTACTTTGTAGAAGTAGCAGAACGAGAGCATATTTCTAAAGCAGCTGAACATCTTCATGTGGCTCAGTCTGCCATTAGTAGACAAATAGCCAACCTTGAAACTGAATTAGGAACGCCTCTTTTTGAACGGATTGGTCGTAACGTAAAACTTACACCAGTCGGTAAAATATTTCTAGAACATAGCATTATCGCACTAAAAGCGATTGACTTTGCAACTAAGCAGGTTGAAGAATATCTAAATCCTGGAAAAGGAATCATTAAAATCGGTTTCCCAACAAGTCTAGCCAGTAACGTATTACCAACTGTCATCTCTGCCTTCAAAAAGCAATACCCGGAAATTTCTTTTCATCTACGACAAGGTTCATACAAATTTCTAATCGACTCCGTAAAAAATCGAGAATTAAATCTAGCCTTTCTTGGACCTCTCCCACCAAAGGATGAGTCCATTAATCCGAACGTTCTTTTCAGCGAAAATATACATGCTCTATTACCCGCTAACCACCCATTTGCAAATAGAACTGAGCTTCATCTTACTGATTTTCGTAATGAAAACTTTGTACTTTTTCCAGAAGGCTATATTCTTCATAAAGTAGCGGTTGACGCCTGTAAATCCGCTGGTTTTATACCAAATATTACTTCAGAAGGTGAAGATATGGATGCACTAAAAGGTTTAGTAGCAGCAGGTATTGGTGTAACATTTCTTCCAGAAAGTTCACTATATGATTCAATACCGCGCTTCACTGTAAAAAAACCGATTACACAGCCTGTCATCTCAAGAACTGTTGGCATAATTACACCCACAAACAGAGAACTTGCACCATCTGAACAAGTCTTTTTGGATTTTGTTACGAAGTTTTTTTCTCATTTGTCCAAATTTAAATAAAAAACAATAGTAAATTCACCCACAAATGGAAAAGGTACCCAGAAAGACAGTCAATACTGCCTTTCTGAGTACCTCTTTTATGATCTATATTAAGGTTAATCTATTAATGTACTTGATAATTGAGCTTATGCCATATACGGTGTTGAACAGTACCAAGTTCAAATTCTTTAAGCTGATATGGTAACATATAATATTGCTGTTTCTTAAGAAATTTCAGAAAATGAGCACATTCTTCCTTACTGTATTCTGCTAATACTTTATCCAATGCTTCCTCATTTTGAATGGTCAACATTCCCAATATCCCCTTTTCATGTATTTATATTTGGTGCTACTTTGAGTATATTACTCATTCACAAAAAGTTCAAAGAAAACGCTTACAAATTTCATATATAAAAAATATCGAAGTACACATCTACTAGAAATAAAAAAGACTCCCTTTC
>NZ_CABKRX010000108.1 GCF_902374955.1 Bacillus massilioanorexius | reverse complement strand
CACAAAGGTTCTATACCTTTGTGGTTTTTATGATTTCTTATCTATAAGGCTATTAATCAAAATTCAATTTATAATCTTCTGGTTGAGTCATTTTTAATTTCTTAGAGAATATATAAATAAATACAAGATTCAATATAATTGGAAGAATGAAAAATGCACTTAGCATAATAGAAATATTTTTAACAGTCCATCCACCATCAGCTAAATGAATATAATTTAGAGGCCCCACTAAACCTGATAAACCAAAGCCAGCACTAAAAGGTGTTCCTTGGATATTTAATATACCTGCTACTGCCCCTAAGATAGCTGCTGTAATAATCATTGGCAGTACGATTTTTGGTTTCATAAAGAAGTTTCTCATTTGAATTTTTGGCGAGCCCAATACATGTGCCAACGCTGTTCCAAGTGAATTAGCTTTATAACTCGCAATGGCTAGTCCAACTCCAGTGGCAACAATACCTAAATTTGCGGCTCCTGCACCTATGCCTGATAGCATAATGACTGTAGCAACACCAACCGAAGAAATTGGCGATAATATAATAATACAAAAAATAACAGCAATAAGTGCACCCATTAATATTGGCTGAAGTGATGTTACGTTAGCAACACCAATTCCTAGTAAACCCGTAATATCTTTTATATACGGTAATGTAAAAACACCTATCATACCTGGTATTAAAATACTTAAGGTTGGCATTAATAGAATTGAATACTCTTTTAAACGATTTCCAAGAAATTGAACAAACAATACAGCTAAGCCTGCTGTTATACCTGTGTTAATTACAACACCGATTCCATTTAACGTAAACAAACCATCAGCAGTCTTTTGAACAACCCCACTTCCAACCATTGCTGCAATCCCAATACTTGCTGTTTGAATGGAGGATAATTTAAATGTTATACCGACCATTACACCAATAAGTACAGGCAATAAGCTCATTACGAATACTGTAATATCTAATACATGCTGTAATGATGGATAATATGGAATGACTAACTTTAATAATTCTCCTAATAAAGCATTTGGAATTAAAGCAACAACAATTCCGATACTCATCCCGTTAAGTAATTTACTGAAATACTCTTTCATATATCTTTTCTCCATTCTTGTTCGTAATGAAAATTATTATATTGAAAATTCAGAAAGTAGTCAACAAATTTGTTTAATACTTTACCGCGAGTATGTGCAAAAGGAATAAAACAGAACTAATATCCACATATATACAAACGATTTCTTTCGTTATTTAATAAAGAATGCATAAAAAGATGCCTATAATCATCCCTTAGTCTGAAAATGATAGGCATCCATCATTAGATCTTATCGTTAATCTAGAGATTGAGCAATTGCAGCAAGTATAGCACCAATTGCTTGTGTCCAATTTCCAACTACATTTAATGTTTGTGATTGTTCCTTTGTTAATGTAGAAATAGTAGATAACATCTGTATACTTAGACCAATCATCTGTATTAGGTTTGCATAAATATTATAAATGTTTACTAAATTACGCTTATGAGCTAAAAAGAACACCAATGAAGAGCCTATCCCTACTACTTGAATGGCATTTCCTTGATTCACCAAAATATTTTGTACTGTTTGATCGTTCTTAAACAAAATATAGCCTGCTATTTCCTCCGAGTTACCGACTATCTGAAGCATATTGCCCAAACTATTATATGTGAGCTTCGTTTCTGCATCCAATTGAACACTTGTTGCAGATACTTGAAGAACATCTCCAACTAAATTGATATCATACAAAAAGTCACTACTTAAAAATTCAATAGGTGTATTTCCAATAGCTGAAAGAACTGTTCCAAATGCTTCAACCCATTGAGCTATTGTCATTTCTGTGTTATTTGCGATTTGATTATAATGATAGGTACGAGATCTCTGACTATTATAGTCACTATAAAATTGATAATCATATAAATTCATAGGACATCTCACCTTTTTTAAGAGTCCTGTTTTTCTAAAAATAAATAGCTTTGTTTTATACGTTACAACATGTTTATGCAAGAGCGATAAAAAAGAGCTTTTCTTATCCAATGTTTTAAGAGCGTTTATCCGATTGGGCACTTAAACTTCTCTCGGTTTCTTATTTCACCACCCTTAGATTTTCTTCATTATGTAAAAGTATTAAGTGGAACAAAGGATATTTTAGCTGAACCAACTCAGCTACACTCAACTATCCAAATTTGGTATAATAAGGTTAACAAGGAATGTAGGAGGAGATAATCATGATTGAACAAGTTCTATGGTTGTTTACCACTGTACTATTTATTGTCTCCATTTTTTATGCATATAAAATAAGAAAGAAAAAAGGAGTGAAAGGCTGGCAAAGCGCCTTAACCTCCATATGCCTTTTTATTTTAACGTTTATGAATATCCTATTTTATTGGACGGATTTTCAAGGAATAATCAGTATAGTCTTTTCCATTGTCCTCTTATGTTTAGCTGCCTACTTTACAAAATATTTACCTTCTTCAAGAACAGCAGGGAAATAAAAGAACCTTATAT
>NZ_CABKRX010000107.1 GCF_902374955.1 Bacillus massilioanorexius | reverse complement strand
TATATATATATATATATATANANANNNCTTTTTATTCATTATTTTTCATTTCCTTTTTCATTAATTCAATATTGTTATCATGAAAGCTTTTCATGCCCTTTGGATACGAATAATGACTAATCAAACCTATCATTTCTACATCTGTTTTACCTTCCTCTATATCCCGTCTTAAGCTTTTAATATAAGCTAAGCTTGACTGCTTTCTACTCATCATTTCATTCTGATCGTCCGTCATATTCCCATGTCCAGGTACAAGAAAGTTAATAGCATACTTTTCCACTAATTCATCTAGCTTATTCAGAGTACTCTCATATTCAAAACTATCATGATAAATATATGGAAACTCCACATCAGATAAATAATCTCCAGCAATCAGTACACCAAGCGGTTCAACAATGGTAAATATTCCGTCATTTGTATGTCCTTTTGCTTGATAAAAGATTAGCTTTGTCTCGCCAATTTCCAAAATGTCTCCATCTTGTTTAATTTTGAACTCTATTTTGGGAAATTCTATTTTGTAATCACGATCCAAATAATATTTATGATCAAAACGCATAATTTCTTCTACTATTTCTTCTTTATAAGGAAGACTGTCCATTTCTATACTCCCTATTGTTTTAGCGTCCAAAAATGCACCATAACCGATAATATGATCCCAATCGCTATGAGTAAATAACAAATAAAGAGTTCGATTTTTTTTGATTTTGTAAACATAATGTTGAATAGCCTCTATCTCACTTGGCAACCATGTTGGATCAACTACTAAAACACAATCCTTTGTTTCAATGACAATACAATTTGTTTTATATAATTCACTTTGAAAGATGGTCATATTCTTATTTACTACTATACGTTTCATAACAACACTCCTTATCGACATTGCTCTTTCGTACTTTTACATTGGCTATTTTCGTAAACTTTGTTTCCTATTAATAAATAGTGAGTATAAGATAAATTCTGCTTCAGATTGCTTACCTTCCCCGGGGGCGAGCACAAGAGGCTCACACCTTACGCTCCTTATCAACTCATTACATTCACCAGATATACCCAAATACAACAATCTTTTTGAAAAAAACATACTTTTACTATACATGATAAACGCTATTTTAAGAGATGCAAATGTCAATCTTTTATCTATTGGACTTTTCTTTCATCCTTGAAGTCATAAGCCATTCAGCAGCTTTTTGAAACGAAATTTTATTAGGTTAAATGACGCAAACAAAAACCAGGCTAAGTTAAAGGAACCTGGTTTTATACATTCAATATTTTCATAACATTTTGTACCGACAAAACAGATTGATTAAGAGCCTGTTTTTCTTTTTCTGTTAATGGAATTTCTATTATACTTTCTATTCCATCTCCCCCCACAATTGTAGGAACACCTAAATATAAATCTTTATATCCATACTCCCCCTCTAAATATGCAATAGTAGGGAGAATTCTTTTTTTATCCTTTAAAATAGCTTCAGCCATTTGAACCATCGAAGCTGCAGGCGCATAATACGCACTACCCTGTCCTAATAATTGAACAATTTCTCCTCCGCCTTTTCTTGTTCTTTCTAAAATAGCCTCTAAGCGCTCAGGGGGTAAAATTTTATCTAAAGGAATTCCCCCTGCATACGAATAGCGTACTAATGGTACCATTTCGTCACCATGTCCACCAAGGACGAATCCTGAAATATCTTCTACAGAGACATTTAACTCTTCAGCTACAAATGTATTAAATCGAGCCGTATCTAACACACCAGATTGACCCATTACTCTATTTTTTGAAAACCCTGTCGCTTTATAACAAACATAGGTCATCGCATCAACTGGATTGCTAAGAACGATGACATAGCTATTCGGCGCATAGCGTTTTATTTGCTTAGACACCTCACTAATAATACTACTATTTGTTACTACTAAATCATCTCTGCTCATTCCTGGTTTTCTAGGCAAACCAGCTGTTACTAATACCAAATCTGCATCCTGAATATCTTCATAATGCGATGTACCAACAATTCTATTAGAGAAGCCTAATATTGAACTAGATTGCAGCATATCTAGTGCTTTTCCTTTAGTTGGATTTTCTTGAGATGGAACATCGACCAATATTACATCTCCTAATTCTTTTTGTGCAATCATATAAGCAGCACTACTACCCGTAAAACCTGATCCTATGACAGCTATTTTTCTTCTATTAAACGCCATTTTCTTCTCCTTCACTAGGAGGTGCTTCATTTTTCACCTTTGGTTTTCTAGCTCGAGACTTACTTGCACTCGTCTTTACTTTATTTCTATGTGAATGGAGTATTGTTTTTCCAACTTCGTCATCCGGATTAGGAATGACATGATAAGAAATTAATTCACCAACTCGCGCTGCTGATTCTTTCCCTACATCCACTGCTGCTTGAACTGCACTAACATCTCCCTGAACAATGATTGAGACAAGCGCAGCATCAATTTTTTCTTGCTTGATTAAATGAACATCTGCCGCTTTCAGCATGGCATCTGCTGCTACAATAGAACCAATCAAGCCCCTTGTTTCAATCATACCTAAAGCTTTCCCCAATCTAATCACCTCTTTCTACTTCAACACTATCTATAATTCCAATAATTAATGCGTCTAACGGTAAATGCTTCTCAGGTTCCATATTTGCAGCTGAACTACCTAAAGTAACCATAACCCGATCTCCAACTCCAGCTCCAATTCGATCAACTGCAATAAATGGTGAACCTACCGATTCGTTTGTAGGCAACTCTGGTTGTACGATCAAAAATTTCAATCCACGTAAGTTTTCTTCTTTTCTAGTTGCCCATACATTTCCAATAACTTTTCCTATCTGCATATTACATCACCTCATTATGCTCCATAAAAACAATTTCTTTCCCTAATTCTCTTACCGTATCCTTTGCTAATGGGGTTACTATCGTTTTTTTAGAGATCATGATGATTGGGTCTTTACAAGATTGTACATCTGCATAAGATAATACTTTTCCTTGAAAAATGAACATCTGTTTAGTCTCTTTTTGAGAACTTATAAGCTGCTCAATTGTTAAAAATGAAACTCCATAACCTTCAAGAGTCTTTATATATCTATTAAATAATGATTTATACTCTTCGTTTTTACATTTATTTAAAAATTGTTTAAATCCATCAGCTAGAATAAAAATAATCATTAACCCTTGTTCCATACAATAGGTTACATATTTACATTTGTCCGTGTCAGCTATTCCAATTGCTGCTTTCACAAGGAAGTTTTGATCCACTTGTAAAAATACAATCCTTTCTGCTGCTATATTCCGTCCACCATCATAAATACTTATATTCCACTTCGTATCAAGTTGCTGAAGAAGTGAAGACTCAACCTCTTCCTCGCCTGGTACTATCAACATATTAGACTTTGAAAATACTTCCTTATGAACAGACAATTTATTCAGAACATCTATTACGATTTGCTCGACCATTTCACGATTTACCATATTTATCCTCCATACTTAGAAAGGATTCCTCTTTTTCCTGTTGAAATGAGACCAGCATTTGCCTCGTCTGTATCAATATGCATCTCTAGCTTAAAACGAGATGAAACGCGTATTAATACTTTTTCAAAAGTAATCGGTCTCTGTCCCATAGCTATAATTCGAACATACTCACCATTCTCTACGCTAAATTGCTTAGCATCCTGTTCATTCATATGAATATGATTAGCTGCAATGATTACACCTTCTTGCTTATCTAACACCCCTTTAGGTCCTAATATACGAATGGGAGATGTTCCTGTTATATCTCCAGAGACTCGAACATGAGGGTCAACACCTAATTTCACCACATCTGTCATACTAATCTCAATTTGAGTAAGCTCTCTAGCTGGACCGAGAACTCGAACATTTTCAATCGTTCCTTTTGGTCCAATAATGGTAATCGTTTCTTTTGCAGAAAACTGACCAGGTTGCGACAAATCAGCTTTTTTTGTTAATTGATATCCTTCACCAAATAAAGCTTCTACATCATTACTACTTAAATGAGCATGTCTTGCAGATACAGCGATTGGAATATAAGACATCTGTTTCATTACTTCATCAACGATTTTGCTGATCCTTTCTTGATTCATACTTATTGCCCCTAACTAGATTTGCTCTATCATTATTGCTCTAAATCAAACTTTGGCAGAATACTTTCCAACTCATTATGCGGACGAGGAATCACGTGAACTGAAATAAGCTCTCCAACTCGTTCAGCAGCTGCTCCACCTGCATCGGTTGCCGCTTTAACAGCACCAACATCGCCACGAACTAATACCGTTACAATTCCTCCTCCGACATGTACCTTACCAACCAAATGTACATTCGCCGCTTTTACCATTGCATCCGCCGCCTCAATAGAAGCTACTAACCCTTTTGTTTCAATCATTCCTAAAGCCGTTAATTCTCTACTCATCTTTCATTCCTCCTAATAATTTGTTTGATATTTATCTAAAATTTGTTTCACTAAATCTCTAACAACACTTAGATCTAATTCTTCATTACAATTCAATTCATTTAATACCTTGCCAACAATCGCATCAACACCGTTTGTCGACTCTGTTTCAAGAGAATTATCTTCATGAATTTGTGAATGATGATGCAATTCAACTTCTTTCACTCCATATGCCAGTCTTTTTATATTGAGAAGATGTTTGGCACTCACGTTATCTGATGTAATATTTCCACCAAATGAACCACAGCCAAGAGTAAATGATGGTTTCAAAGCTGTTGTAGCACCAACTGCCCCTATCGATGATAATGTGTTTACCATAATCCTAGATACAGGCAATTCAATAGCCATATCTCTTGCTATCCGATCATCATTCGTATGTAACGCTAAACTATGTCCTCTTCCACCTAAATCCAATAAACTTAAACAATAACTTTTCGCTTCTTCATAGCTATTTACTGTATATAGAGCAAAAATTGGCGACAGTTTTTCAATTGATAAAGGTACCTGTTTACCAATCTTCTCTTCTTCAGCAACTAGTAATCTAGTTGTATGTGGAACATGAAATCCTGCAAGCTCCGCTATTTGGATAGCGCTTTGCCCTACAATATCAGGGTTTAACAATCCTGGAGTAGGTGATATTACTTGTTCGAGTAATTTCTTTTCTTCTTGATTAACAATGTAAGCACCATTCTTTTTTAATTCTCTTATAACAATCTGTTGAATATTTTTATCGGTAACAATAGCTTGTTCCGTTGCACATATAGTTCCGTTATCAAACGTTTTACTATCTACAATCTTTTTAACCGCTACTTCTACATTTGCTGTTTTTTCAATATAAACAGGTACATTTCCTGGTCCAACACCGTACGCTGGCTTTCCAGAGCTATATGCCGCTCTAACTAACCCCTTTCCACCTGTTGCTAAAATTAAATCAACATCTTTATGCTTCATTAACTGTTCTGTTGCTATCATTGATGGAATAGTTATCCAGCCAATGATTCCTTCAGGTGCTCCAGCTGCTTCAGCTGCTTCGACACAAATCTTCAAGGCCGCAACAGTACATTTCACAGCACGTGGATGTGGACTTATCACAAGAGCATTTCTTGTTTTTAAAGCTATGAGAGCTTTAAAAATCGCCGTTGATGTTGGATTAGTAGTCGGAATAATACCTGCCACAACCCCAAATGGATCTGCAATTTCGATTAGCTTTTGAGTTTTGTCCTCTTGTATAATTCCAACTGTTTTTTCATTTTTGATAGATTCATAAACAGCTTGAGAAGCCACTTCATTTTTCATTTTCTTATGTTCTACTACACCCATTCTCGTTTCAACTACAGCTAGTTTAGCTAGTTCCAAAGAATGTAAAAAAGCCGCATTTGCAACACTTTCAACTACAGCATCCACTTGTTTTTGTGAAAACTTGGCATAGCTTACTTGTGCCTTTTTTGCTTGTTTAACAGCATTTCGCATTTCTTGAAGGGATTGAAGATCTAAATCATATTCCACGTTTAACACTCTCCTTTCCTTATACTCTCCGTGGATTTCGAGCTATTTCCATAATTACCTCACGAAAAACTTCCGTTGCTGCTTGACATGCTGATTGTGTACCAGTCAGCAATCCACCACCAAAGTTCGTTTCAGAAGGTGGACCAAAAAATCTCACCAAAGATACATCTGCTGCTTTTAAAGCTGCATCCAGTCCGTAAACAGCTTCAAGTGGTGGAGCAATTAAATACGCTAGAGGCTCTCCTTGAGGAATGCCGGCCTCCTTTGATAAATAGGAACCTGTTCTTGCTACAATATGGGCATAGATAGCATGACTAGCCTCTTCATTTATAGCTTCAAAATAGGCGTCCTTTTCAATAGTTAATACAATTGAATCTAAACCACTCTTTACTTCGTCAGGATTTGGACCAGCAATAATACCAATCATTTCTCCCGATAAAGGGCCAGATGCATGTGCTGCTCCTGCATAAAAAGAACGGGCATAAACTACTTCAACATCGGCCTGCTTTGTCGCTTCATCTAAGGCTGTATAACCAACATCGTCAATACTCGAAGTAAAAATCCCTAAACTCTTCTGGTATTCCTTTAATTGAAATTGTTCTGCTAAAGATCGATCAACATTAGATATAACTCTCATTGCTAATATGTCAGCCGTTATTTTATTCAGCACGTAGATCACCCCTTTAACCTTCTTTTGCAACAAGATTTACACCGCTTGCTTTATACTTCAGAATCTTCAGAATTACAGAACCAAGAAAAGCTCCCGCCTCAACAGGAGGAATACCTCCTTTATGAATATTTGATATAACCATTCGATCAGCCTCAATCGTACCGATTCTTGGTTGATAGCATAAATACGCACTTAGTGACTCTGCACTTACTAACCCAGGTCTTTCTCCTATTAATAAAACAACGACATCAGGCTGTAATAATTCACCTACATCATCCATCACTGCGACTCGTCCCTTTTCAATATAAAAAGGTGTCCCCACTTGTAAACTATGGCTTTTTAATGATTGTTGAAGCGATAAATAAACATCCTCTAAGTTTTCCTCAATCGCTTTAGAGCTTAATCCATTTGATGCAATAATTTGAACAACTGAGTTTTTATCGCATTTTTGTTGGATAATTTTCTTGGCATCTTCCGATAATCTTCGACCATAATCAGGGCGACTTATATAAATTTCTTGATCGGTTACTTTTGTATTCACCGTAAAAAGATCTAATCTTTTTAATAAATTTTCATCCACATCTCCATAAACGGCATCAACTGCTGCAGCATGATCAAACCGAAACTTTAACCACGTATTTGTTTTCGGTCTTACTCCAGCTCTTCCAACACCAATTCTTGCTGGAGTAGTACCTTTTAACCGTTCTAATTCTTCGGGTATTTTCACATCTGATGTTTCAACATACTGTTTTTCTTGATAAGATTTGTCCATTTTCACATCTCGATTATGCTTTCGAAAAATAACCTTTTCTTCTTCTACTTTTTTCAAAGTTTTTTCTTCGATAACATCTTGTTGTAATTGTTCAACTACCAATTTCGTCACTTGCTCAACTAATTTTGGATTCATCTCAACGCCTCCTATCTTGTAAAAATGGTAGGATCACCAGCAATTTTACTAAGCTTGCCATTTTCAAAGATGCCCATCTTCTCTAGCCAATTAGCGAATTCAGGTGCAGCTTTTCTGTTTAATGTTTGTCTGAGAGTCGCCACATCATGGTAACTAAGAGATTGATAGTTCAACATACAGTCATCACCCATCGGAGCAGCAATAACAAAATTCACACCTGCTGCTGATAATAAGACACTTAAATCCTCAATATCATTTTGGTCAGCTTTAATATGATTCGTATAACAAATATCCACCCCCATAGGGATTGCATGCATTTTTCCCATAAAGTGATCTTCTAGCCCAGCTCTTATCACCTGTTTATTGTTATATAAATACTCTGGACCAATAAAACCAACTACTGTATTCACAATAAAAGGATCAAAGTACTTTGCAAATCCATAGTTTCTTGACTCTAGCGTCATTTGATCGATTCCATAATGAGCTTCTGCTGATAGCTCAGATCCTTGCCCAGTTTCAAAATACATTCTCTGTGGTCCAGTTCCCGTTCCAAGATTACGTACCATATCAATTGCTTCTGCTAACATGCTCGCTGTAATTCCAAATGATCGATGTGCTGCTTCTGTACCAGCTATACTTTGAAAAATCATATCGGCTGGTGCACCTTTTTCAATTGCTTTCATTTGTGCTGTAACATGTGCTAACACACAGTTTTGAGTAGGTACTCTCCATTCCTCAATAAATTCAGAAGTAGCAAATAATAACCGTTTGACACTTTCTACCGAATCATCTACTGGATTTATACCGATAACCGCATCTCCAACTCCATAAGATAGCCCCTCCTTTACTGAGGCGATCATTCCTTCCACACTATCGGTTGGATGATTGGGCTGCAGTCTTGAAGCAAGTACCCCTTTTTGTCCAATCGTAATATTACATTTAGATAGAATTTCAATTTTATTAGCCGCATGAACCAAATCTAAGTTACTCATAATCTTTGCAGTAGCTGCAATCATTTCACTTGTTAAACCACGTCCTAATCTTTTCAAATCTTCACCAGTTGTATCATCTGCCAATATGTATTCTCTAAGTTCAGCAACTGACCAGTTTTTTATTTTCTGATAGATAGGTAGATTTAATTGTTTTTCAATAATATGTGAAACCTCATCTTCATCTGGAGGAAGTAGAGGATTTTCACGAATATCAGCAAGAGTTAATTCACTTAACACTTCTTTTGCAGCAATACGTTCTTGCACAGTTTCTGCTGCAATCCCAGCAAGACGATCGCCAGACTTCTCCTCATTTGCCTTTGCCATTAAATCTTTTAAGGAAGTAAACTGATAAATTGTTCCTAAATAATTTGTACGTAATTTCATAAAATGCTTCCTCCTTTCCTAATGATTAAAAGTTAGTGTTTTAACCACCACTGGTACTACATTCGTTTGTAGTATTTGGCCAATATCTAGATAGTCTCCATTTTCCACTTTTATTTGATCAATACAAATAATACTTTGACCAGGAGCAATTGTCTTAAGTGTCTGACCTAATGCCTTTGCATAATCACTTTCAACGACAATAACTATTGGTTGGTTATTCGTAACTCTTAGCTTCATCAGTTGAATGATCATCTCTCCCAAAAACTGTATATTACGAAAACTTAAATAAGGTATATTTGTTAAATACAAACCAAAATTTTCACCTTCTCTTAAGGAATCATAAATATCCATTGCTTCCTGAACAGCCATAGACAAATTCTTTACACCCATTTCAAAATTAAGCTGAAAATCAACTTGAAATATAGGTAAATTTCGCATAGGAAGTTCATTATCATCGACTTCAATCGTACTGCCACTAATTTCAGTAGTCTGAGTACCAGCTCCTAGCACAGTTGCTCGAACAGTTTCATCTGGCATAATCCACTGCCATTTCTTAAGAGAATCATTTTCCTTTAGAGATTGAGCTAGCGTTACACCGATATCTTCATAGGTGTTAGTGGTTTGTTCAAATTGATAAATACATTCACTTACCCCACCTGAAAACATGATGACATCCACATCTTCATTCCAGTTAGGTGCATGCCCCAAGATTAGATCTTTTTCTTTACTACCATGTGTTTTAGCTAGTACACTAGCAATTGTATTTGCCATGAAATCGGTTAGCTTTTTAATAGTTCGTTCAGAATATGTATCGGCTTCTTTCACCGTCAAACCTTCTTGACGGATTAATTGTTTAATGGGATCCGAAATATGTTGAATCTTGCCATTTGCAAATTCAATTAACCTACCACCTATGTGTAATGTACAAGTGCCACATAATACTCCTGCCTTATACACAGCTATATTCGCTGTTCCTCCACCAATATCTATATTGGCGATGACTTTTCTATATTTCTTTGAGTATCGAAAAGCTCCGGAACCCTTTGCTGCAATAATACATTCTAAATCAGGACC
This sequence comes from Bacillus massilioanorexius, assembly GCF_902374955.1. GTDB lineage: Bacteria > Bacillota > Bacilli > Bacillales > DSM-1321 > Bacillus_AD > Bacillus_AD massilioanorexius. The sequence goes on along the minus strand of NZ_CABKRX010000107.1, from coordinate 36,705 downwards.
AGCCGTTGCTACGAGAAATTCTCCGCTGTGTTTGGAAATAGAATGAATCATCTCAGAAGCATTTCGTTTAGTCGCTGTTTCTCCAGTAATAATAACAGCACCTGTTTTAACTTCTTCTCTTGTAATTCCAGCCATTCGATATTCTGATTCAACCAATTTTTCCACTTGAGATACATCAATCTCTGTCAGAGATAATAAAGGTGTTCTAAAAATAGGACTGCGGTACAGTACTTGTTTATCAACGATTTCAATACGTGGTGTATGAGTACCACCTGCCGTATTCATAAGCGAAAATCGACTAATAACAAGCTTTGTTGTGCTAGTTCCTATATCAATACCTGCACTGATAATTTGCTCTTTTAGTGGTGTATACTGTTTCATCTTTTTTCTCTCCTTAATAAGAAAAAAACGGTAAAATCCATTGACTTTATAGACAGTCTTCTAGTTTCTTGATGGATTGCCTTTTACTATGTGCATACAAGTTTCTCTTTACGATATTCTCACTTATCATTTCTTCATAAAGTAAAAAAGGCACCTCATACTAACAATCGATTTTTGATTGTTGTATAAGGCACCTTTGCCAAAAATATTTTAATGTATCTATCAGACTTTCACTCTCAAATACTAGTAAGGATTTAATTGAATCAGTTATTCACAATAAAAAATTCCCTACCTAAAATCATTGTCCCTTATATAAATAGTACCACATTAGACGGTTGTTGTTTACAAATTTTTCTCATTTCTTGAATAGATTCACTTTTAACGAGATTACGTATTTCACGAAGTCCTTCTCCGGTTATAGCAGATGTCATGACAATAGGTCCTTTTATCATCACTTTTTTCAAATTCGAAATGGCTAACTCTATATTTGCATCCTTATGGTCACATTTAGTAACAACGCCAATGGCGAGCTTATTTATTCCACTACTAAAACCTGGGGGGAAAATGAGTTTGTTCTTTGTAGCATCTTGTAAAAACAAAACGTGAGTTACCTCTAGTGAAGTAGCCATAATATTTTTATAGAACAATGGATTTTCCGTATATTCTCCAGGAGTGTCAACAATCCAATCATAATAGACCAGAGATTGTGTTTTAACCGCCTTCACATTATTTTCTAAAAGAGCATGTGTCAATGTTGATTTACCAGCACCAATTGCTCCAATTAGCATTGCTTTATGTTTGATTGACATACAATCCCTTCATTAAGACTTTGTAATTTTTGCAGGTGTATATCCCAATGTTTCTGATAGAAATCGATTAATCTCTTCCATGGACATTTCTACTTCAGACACACTTCCTACAATAACAAGACTTCCTGTAAATCGATCTAAAAACCCTAATCGAACATTCGCTGCTTTTGTTGCTAAATCACCTGCAATAATAACCGTTTCACTTGGTGTCAAAGTTAAAATACCTAGTGATCCAGCCTCTTCAATCCCTAATTTCTCAAACATATCTTGATCTGGATTAGCAATTAAATGACTAAGAGTAACCTGTTTACCTGGAACAAATTCTTGAATAAATCGTTTCTTTTCTTCCATTTTACTAATCCTTTCTAAGCAAGCATGATTCACTAAACTGCTTTTGCTTCTTTTTCATCAAGAGAACTATTATCTAAATATTCATTTTTCCCAATAATTCCGGCTTCTCGATCTTTCTTTTCTAATTCCAATGCTTTAGGTACAGCTAACCAATACGCTAATAAAATTCCTATTATACCGGCTGATAACTTACCAACAATAATAGGCAAAATTAAAGTTGGTTGAAAGTTTGCTGTAAAAGATAAATGATCCCCCAATAAAAATGCAGCACATACACCAAAGGAAATATTAATAACTTTGTCTTTTGGTCTCATGGTACGAACTAATTTGAACATGGCTAATATATTCGCAACAGTTGCCAAAATTCCTGCGCTACCTTCTTTACTTAAACCAATTTTACTTCCCATAGCAGTTAATGATCTACCTGCATATTTTTGCAGGAGATAGACCATTGGAAATGCACCAGCTAACATGATACCGATGTATCCAGCCGTCTCGAGAGCTCGAAACTGATCAGCTTTATCCGCCATAATTGGATGAAAGCCCCAACTACCAAAAATTTTCGTAAATAAACCTGTAAATATTTCTACAATAGAAAAGACCAAAACCAATTTAATACCTGCATCTAAAATTCTTCCAAACCACATAAACAACTTAATCATTAAATCCGGAAGGAAATAAAGACCAAGGGCGATAATAACAACGAAGATTACTAAAGGAGTTAAATTCAATAATATTTTTACATAACTAATAACAAATTCATGATTTGACTCTGTGGTAGTAGAGATAACATCACGAATCTTTGAATTTGTCAAAACAGCTAATGAGCTCGAAATAAATGCTCCTATCGGTATCGTTAATACACCCGACATTACTCCAAGAGCCATATATTTATGATCTCTTTTATCTAACATAGCAAGTCCCATTGGGATAGAAAAAACAATGGTTGCACCTGCCATAAATCCAACCATCATCGCCATAACCCAACCTTCATATGACTCTTTTAACACTTCGGCCAATTGATAACCACCCATGTCGGTAGCCAATATAGCCGTTGCAGCGATGGCTGGATCTGCTCCAATAGATGCAAAGAACGGACCACAAACTGTATTAATAAACCAAGATAAGTATGGAATCGAAGCCATAATACCCGCTGCAGGTACAAAAATATGCCCCACCGCATGTAAGCCCTCCATAAATTGTTTTCCAAGGCCATTGTCACTATCTCTTATAGCAGCAATCGCCCCTAAGACTGCACATGTCATAATAATATAAATGACTATTTGTCCAACCAATACCATTCATTTTCCTCCTTATATTTTTAATTAAGATTGTTTTCACAAACATTGTTGCCCATTAATTGTCATGATTAAAAGTTGAATTCTGCTCGAGGAGTCTCACAACATATGCTCCAATCAACCAGCTTTTTTTACCAGTTGTTTTTACTCACAAACTTATTTAAGAACAACAATCTTTTAGAAAATAATCTTTAGTTATTACTTCTGATAGTTTTATAGGACTATATAACTCCCATTCTCTTGAAAATATCACTATTGGAGTAAACTTAAACAAACCTATGAACCAACAAAAATTTACAAAAAGACGCCCCAGCGTTTTATTCTCATAAAACACCAAAGCGTCTTTGCTTACCTTCATTTACTTGTAAAAACTACTTATCTTTGTACTTAATAATAATATGCTTAGCAACTCTCTCAATTGGCATTTGTTTATTCATACTAATTCTTCGTATTTTTTTATATGCAGCATCTTCTGTTAAATGAAAATGCTTCATAACAATCCCCTTCGCCTTTTCTATCCGTTTTCGATTTTCTAACTGTACATTCATCTCTTCTAATTTCTCTTTATATATGTTTGCATTTTCTGCTTGTCTTAAAGCTATCTCAACTGCCGGGATTAAACTTGCTTCAGTTACTGGTTTAATTAAATACCCTAGGATATTTGCTTTTTTTGCTTTATCAATATATTCACTCTGACTATATGCTGTTAGTAACACAACAGGTATTTGAAAAGTATTAGAAATGATTTCACTTGCCTTTAGACCATTTAGCTTTGGCATCTTGATATCCATAATAACTAAATCTGGTCTATAAGAATAAGCTAATTCAACTGCTTTCTCTCCATCTCCTGCTTGGGCTACAACGTCATATCTAGAATCTTGTAGCATCATAACGAGATCCAATCGAACAATTGACTCATCTTCAACCACCATTAATCGCTTCATTTTCAAACACCTCCTTGTCCACTTGAAAAGATACTGAGGCTATCGTTCCAATTTCCGCGCGACTGATAGTAAAACGACCAGCTAAATCATGCTCTACCATCATTCTTACGATATCTAAGCCTAATGATTGTTTAGCATCAGGTGAATACCCTCTACCATCATCTATCACCATAACGTGTACCGTATAACCTTGTTGTCCAAAAATAACTTTAATGTTTCCTTTTTCATCACTATGAAAAGCATGCTTTACACAATTTTGGATTAACTCATTGACAATAAGAGCTAATGATACTGCTTTATTCGATTTTATTTGTATATTAGGACCTGAATATGTAATCGCAATTTCTGAATGTTCTCCAGTATAGACTAACATATTGCCGATTTTTTCTGTTAAGTCTCGAATATCAACATCATCCACATTAGAATTCGCTAAAATCAGCTCATATACTGAGGCAATACTTAATACTCTGTTAAGACTTTCAACAAAATGCGGCTTACTTTCTTCAGGAATACCTCTTCTCATTTGAAGACGAAGTAAACTTGCTACTGTTTGTAAATTATTTTTAACTCGATGATGAATTTCACGGATAGCAACAGATTTTACAATCAGTTCCCTTTCTTTCTCTCTGAGTTCGGTTAAGTCTCGTAAAATAATAAAAATTCCACTTGTCTGATTGTCTTGCTCTAATCGAATTTTCTTCACTTGAAACACTCGATTATCAATGAAAACCTCTCTCATTAATAATTCTTCTGGATGACTTAATACTGCTTCTAAACTAGGTAAATAATGAAAAATTTGAGTTCCTATTTGACACTCCTTAGAGCATATTTCTAAAATAAGATTTTGGGCTGAGGGATTAAAATACAGAATATTGTTATGTGAGTCTAAAAAGAATAATGATTCTTCTAGTACTTCTGAAATGATTGATCGATCTCCTGTGAATCCAAGGAGGATATCACTAAGAGTCTGAGTTGCATCTGAGAGGGAAACTGTTTTTTCTTGGATTTTCATATGTTCGCCGACAGCTTTTTCCATAATTAATGTTCCGATTATAGCTCCATCTTTACCTTTAATCGGTACAACACTTTGCTCTACCGTTTTTCCTTCTTGCGTTAAAGCTCGATTAAGAAACATCGGTTTTCCTGTTTTTAATGTGAAAAATACGGCTGGTTCAAATGCTTCATATGCGAACTTTCCTACCACTTGCTTCTTATAAACTGAATGTGCAGTTGAAGGCTTAGCTTCAGCAACAACAATGGCATGCTTTCCTTCTTTGGTAGGACAATCAATAAACACATTCGCTTGATTCAAATCTGCTATTAAATCTAATTGAGATGCCACAGATTTAATTTTATCAATGTCTCTATGAGAGAGATTAGTATGAATTCCACATAAAGAATCAATTAACTTTTGATTTTCAAGCATGTAAATTCTCCTATTACAGAAAATTCATAATATAAAAAATATTATATTTTCTATTTGCATATTTTGTCAATGATACTTTAATCAATATGTTAATAGATTTTAAACAGCTATCTATAATAGGTTAATGTTTGAGGTTCATATATTTCACACCACTTACCTTCCACTTCAAAACGTCTTCAAGAAGATCCGCTAGATACGCACCAGCCTCCACTGGTGGAATTCCCGCATCATGAATATTTGAAATAACGGTTCTATCTGCCTCAACCGAGTGCTCATTCGGTCGGTAAATGAAGTACGCACTAACGCTTCTTGCCGTTGCTAAGCCTGGTCTCTCACCGATTAAAGAAATAACCACATCACAATTGACCAACGATGCAACCTCATCTTGAATCCAAACTCTACTTCTTTTAATAAAAATCGGTTCCCCACAAGTAATCCCTTTAACTTTCAATCCTTGTAAAAGAGCTGGTAATAAATCACCGATATTCGCTTCAATCCCGGTAGAGCTAAGACCATCAGACACAATAATCTGTACGTGTTTATTTTTTGAAATATTTTTTAGTACCCATTCTTTCGATTCTTGTTTTAAGGTTCGTCCTGATTGTAAATTCATTAAATATTCATTTATAGAATTCGCTTCTGTATATAAGACTGGCAGATTATGCTCTTTTAAAAATTGATTAGAAACATCTTTAAAAACAGCATCCTGGGCAGCGGCATGATCGATTCTAAATTCTAAATAATTTTTTGTTTTCATTCTTGTTCCAGTTCTTCCAATCCCGATTCTTGCAGGGGTAATTGATTGAGCAGAAACTATGGTATCAGCATTCATAGGATGATCTACAGTAACTTCTTTTTCACTAGAAAAAGATAAAACATCCATTTCGTTAGGAACTTCCTCTGATTTTTTTCAAGCTCTCTCATTACTTTCTCAATGATTAATTGAATATCCATTCTTATCACTCCTTTCAATCAAAAATCGATAAATCTCCCGCTCGTTCAGTTAATTTACCATTACACATAATTCCCATATGCTCTAACCAAATTTCAAAATCTCTTAAGGGGCGTAGTCCTAACATTTCACGTAAACTAGCATCGTCATGATAACTTGTATCTTGATAGCTTAGCATTACGTCATCACCTCCAGGTACCCCCATATAAAAATTAGCTCCTGCTAAAGCTGTTAACATTCCAGCAATTTCTTGATCATTTTGATCTGCCTTCATATGATTCGTATAAGTAGGCGCTATTCCCATTGGAAGACCATGTAATTTACCCATAAATAAATCCTCTAAATCCGAACGGATCATTTGTTTTCCATCATAAAGTGTTTCCGGGCCAATAAAGCCCGAAACATTATTAACCATAAACGGCTTCCAATGTCGAGCAAATCCATATGTCCTAGCTTCTAATGTTTGCATATCAACACCTTTGTGAGCTTCTAATGAAACCTCTGACCCTTGTCCTGTTTCAAAGTATAGTTGATTGGGCCCTGTTGATGTCCCACGCTTTCTCATCATATCAGAAGCTTCATCAAGAATTTTTGTCGATACACCAAAATCATTATTTGCACTTTCTGTACCTGCTAAGCTTTGAAACATTAATGCAATTGGTGCACCCTTTTGAAGTGCTTTCATTTGTGTTGTGATATGAGCTAACACACAATTTTGAGTTGGAATTTGCCATTTTTCAATGAATTCATGTGTCATATGTAGAATTTTTGAAACAGATTCAATCGTATCATTATTAGGATTTATTCCTATCACCGCATCACCTGAACCATATGATAATCCTTCTTTAATTGAAGCTAGAATCCCCTCTAAATGATCACTTGGATGATTTGGTTGGCAACGAAATGCCAACCGGCCTTCTTCTCCAATCGTCGTATTACAATGGGCTGTCGGTCTAATTTTCTGAGCAGCGATAACAAGATCAATACTCGACATGAGTTTAGCAACACCGGCAATCATCTCACTTGTTAATCCTTTACTTAATCGAAAAAGATCGGAGGTATTTGTATTTTGATGAAGAATCCTATTCCGTAAGTCTCCAACTGTCCAACTAGAAATTTCTTTATATATATAATGATTTATATCATCGTATATCACTCTCGTCACTTCATCTGATTCATATGGAATAACTGGATTTTCAAATAAATCTTTTAAGGTCATTTCACTTAATACAACCTTTGCAGCCATTCTTTCAAGTAATGATTGTGCAGCAACACCTGCCATGATATCGCCTGACTTCTCTTCACTAGCTTTCGCTAACACTTCTCTAATTGAATAAAATTGGAATCTTTGATTCTTTATTATACAGCCTAACTTCATTTACCCTCCTCCTTTCAGTTCGTGAAATATATTATTCAATGACTGTTTTTGCATATTTTTTTCACCTATGAACCAGTAGTGAATATAGGTTTAGATAAATTCCACTTTAGGTTGCTCGTTTTCGCGGGAGTCACGCTCCTTAACTCTCCACTTGAACTTTTTGTTCTTTTAGAAAACAACCTATTTAAAAGAAAAAAACGATGAAAATCCAAGATACTCCAGCTAGTGAAGCAAGATAGATAAACAAAATCTACAATGAGGAAAATGACTGAGGCATACCACTACCCAGCTGAAAATAATCAGTGTGAATCCGAAATTTAAAACAGCTATTCAAATAAAGTTCTCACGGTATAAATAATTTTTCTCGTGCAAAAAAGGTGCCATACAGAGATAAATCTAAAACGATTTCACTGAGTAGGCACCTTTACCTGATTATATTTACTTACGGTATAGTATAGCAAACATAAAAAAGAAAAGATAGATTATTCTAAAATAACAATGAATTTCAAAATCTAGTTTTTGAGATATAAGTATAATAATTGATTAAACTGACTAGGTTCCTTCGCTATCATTTGTTTTCTCCTCTTAACCTGTTACCAGATTAATACAAACGGCAAATGGTCATCACTACTACGAACCTGCCGCCATTCTACTAGCCTCTATAATGCTAACACATCTCATCTAGTAAAACTTCAAACGTTCCATTGTTTTGTTCCCTATTTTTGATTACCTTAGGTCTCCACTATTCAGGTATGAGAAAGATTAGTTTAATAGTCAATTGTTCTAATCTCCTATACATCATCGTTATTTTTGTATCATTATATGTATGGATAAATACTGAACCCCTAGCTTTTTCACAGTATTCATTACCTCAACCTGCCTCTACATGGATTCGTCTCCTGACCATAGTAACCTTTTATGGAGCCTCGCCTCATATTATGAGTACGACTTCACCTGATTTCATCCCTTCTGTTTGTTAGAACATCACTGGATGCAGGAGTATTAGGCACTTGTTATTTGACTATTGAACAAGAATTGGATTTTCACCAATCTATACAAAAACAATAGTTAGAAAAGGTTTTTCCGCTTATTTCACTATTACTCTCATCAATTTAGGAAAGGAGGAGAAAACCTAATTGTTAGACGAGAAAACAATAGTTTATAAAGCAACGTTTCATTTATTTTTATTTAGAAGTTAATTCTACTTTAGCTGCTTTATTTAAAAAGATTGCATAATCGCCACGTTTAGCAGTATGTGTTGTACCGAATTCTTTCTTAGAAATTCCACTTGTAATGTCATAACTTACTAGAGCAGATACTGCTTCTTTATAGTTACTATTCACATCTGTGAATGGAATTTCAGTAGAGCCTGTTAATTTAAAGCCTTTTTGAATCCAAATAGCTAGTTCACCACGTGTAATCAAATCATCACTACCAAAAGTAGTTTCAGATTTGCCACTTGTTATACCTGCTTCTTTAAGTGCATTTACATATTCAACTGCATACTTCGGAACATCTTTAAATCCTGAAGCCGGTGCAGCTTTTATGTCAAACTCTAAAACTTTAGCAAGCATAACTGCTGCTTCAGCACGTTTAATCGCCTTGCTAACACCAAATGTACCATCCGAATAACCAGCTACACCTTTTGATACAACGAAATCTACCGCTTCCTTATATTTAGGTGTTACGTCAGTGAAAGATGCTGCAGATGCTGATGCAGCAAAAGCAGAAGCAACAATAGTTGTAGTTGCTGCTGTAGCTAAAAATTTGCTAAAAGATTTTTTTTGCTGAGACATTAAGTGAATCCTCCTAATTTATAAATTACTTTTAAGTAAACATTATGACGATCATTAATCCAATACTATAAAAGGATTAAAATAATTTAGTCATTCATCAAACTTGAAATACTAATTTAGTTATTTTTTGCGATATCAACAATACGACCTTCTACTTTAGGTGAAATTGTTTTGTTTGGTTGTGCTTCTAAGTGTTCCTTAAATATTTCCCAATCAACATTTCCAGGATTACTTACACGTCCTTCATCAGAAGCTTTTTTAAGAGCTTCAAAACCATCTCCACCTGTAGCTGTAAACATATTAGTTGCTACGACATATTTCTCTGTTGGTACTAGATCAACAAATTCTCCCTCTTTTTCAACTTGAACGGCAACTACTCTTTCTCCTTTATTCTTTGAGCTATCGTACGTATATTTCATACCTGAAATTTGTAAGAATGCACCATTTGCTTCAGGAGCTTTAGCTACCGCATGCTCAAGTGTTTCTAGAATTTCATTACCAGTTAGCTCCATAATTCCAAGCGTGTTACCAAAAGGAAGTACTTTTAAAATATCAGCAGTCGTAATATCTCCAGCGTTAAGAGTAGTACGAACTCCACCACCATTTTGAATCGCAATAGATGTTTTAGAATTGATTGTTTTCGCTTTCGCTAGCATACCATCTGCAATAAAGTTTCCTAAGTTTGTTTCAGCTGTACGAGCAGCTGGATTTCCACCTAATAAATCAACAGTTGATGAGCCAACAACCTGAGCCTTTAATTCTTCAACAGCTGGTTTATACTTTGTTTCCAAAATATCTAAGGCTTCCATATCATCTGGAATCACATACTTACCAGCTTCATCTTTTGCATCTAACTCAATTAGTGCACCTTCGTGACTAACGACCTTACCGTTTTTATCGAAACCTACATTTAATGTACCTAGGTATTTGCTATATTCATTCGCTTGTACGATAATTGTTGGTTCTGTAAATTTACTCACTTTTACAGGTGCTTCTATCTTTTTATGATCATGTCCACCAACAATAATATCAATGCCTTCAACATGGTTTGCTAGTGAGACATCACTGTCCATGTCACCATCATCATAGCCTAGATGTGTAAGAGCGATGATTTTGTTAACGCCTTGCTCTTCAAAGTTAGCAACTGCTTCTTTTGCAGCATTGATGTAGTTATCAAACGTTACAGATCCGATACCCATAGCGATATTTTTTGTATCTTCTGTCGTTAAACCGAAAATACCAACTTTTTCGCCATTAATCGTTTTCACAATCCCTTTATACATTTCACCATCTTTTGTTGTAGTAGCATATTTATTTTGGAATAAAGGACTTAGTGCTGGATCTTTTGTTACATTAACGTTTGCACTAACCATTGGGAATTTCATATTTTTAATGAAGGCAGCAAGTGTTTCTGTATCTTTATCGAACTCATGATTACCGAAAGTCATCGCGTCATAACCAACTAGATTCATAAATTCTAGATCAGCCTGACCTAAATATTTGTTGAAATATAAAGTACCTGAGAAAACATCTCCAGCATCGACTAAAACGTTATATGGATATTTTTTCTTCATCTCTTTAATAGCTGTCACTTTACGAGCAACATTATCTAAATTAGCGTGTGAATCATTTGTATGAAGGACTGTTAAATCAAAGCTATTTCCAGTTCACACTGGACCTACACCGTACGGGCGCCTTTCAGCGCATACGGCGTGCCATCAGCAATTCAAACTATTAAACTCACTCTCAAAAATTATTATAATATAACTTTCAAAGAATCAACTTTATTATTTCTATTGAAATTATTCTAAAAGTACACATATTACAGAATATATAAAAATATTTAAATTTTTATTCACCCTGCATTTCGAATTAAGCCTTATGCTCATCATAATCCTAATTAATAAGTTAAATTTCATCCTCAAAAAGAAAAGCTCGATAGAAAGTTTCTATCGAGCTTTTCTTTAAACATTTTGATTCGGATTTTTTTCTATTGCAACATTACTTTCATCTTTCATCCTTCTAAAGATTGTAGCTAAAATTGGACCAGAAATATTATGCCACACACTAAATATTGCACTTGGAACGGCCGCTAAAGGTGAAAAATGAGCATTCGCTAATGTAGCACCTAATCCAGAATTTTGCATTCCTACCTCTATAGCAATGGCTTTTTTCTTCGGTAAATTCATACCAAATAACTTTCCGAATAAGTACCCTATTAGATATCCTAATACATTATGCAGAACAACCACCGCGAATATCAGTGCTCCTGTTTCTGCAATTTTCTCTTGACTTCCTGCCACTACTGCTGAAACTATAGCTACAATAGCCACTACTGACACTAATGGCATGACTTTCACACTAGCTTTTGCTTGTTTATTAAATAGTTTTTGTACAACCAAACCTAATATAATAGGAACAAGAACAACCTGAACAATAGAAACAAATAATGACATTGGATCGATATCAATCCATTCACTTGCCAATAAATAAATAAGTGCTGGTGTTACCAATGGTGCTAATAAAGTTGTAATAGAAGTAACTGTCACAGATAATGCTACATCTCCTTTTGAAAGAAATGTCATGACATTAGAGGAAGTTCCACCAGGACAGCATCCTACTAAAATAACCCCTACAGCAATTTCTGGAGGTAAACTTAAACCTTTTGCTAATAAAAATGCAAGAGAAGGCATTATTAGGAATTGACCAACTACACCAACTGCCACATCTTTTGGTCTCGTAAATACCTCCTTAAAATCAGCCCCTGATATTGTTAATCCCATTCCAAACATAACTATTCCAAGTAGAATTGTAATGTACTTTCCAATCCATACAAATGTCTCCGGAGATAAAAATGCCATGGTAGCAAAAACAAGAACCCATACCGCAAATGTACTACTAACAAACTGACTAAATCGTTCTAGCGCTTTCACATCTCACACCTCTGTTTATAAAATTATGTTTAATGTAAAAGATTATATACTATTAACTAAATATACGCAATAATCAGAAAATTTTATATATTATTTATCAATCTTCACAGATGTATCTATGAGTGTTTCATAACCAAATCAAATAGACATAGTTTCACCTTCTAAACTACTACTTATACTGCAAACAATATAATTTAGTTAGAAAAGACTCACTCTCTCTTATCTGTTTATTTCACTACAATATGTAATTTATAAAAAATATGTAATTTATAAAACAACATTTCGTTTACTTTTTCAGGAGTGCTTTCATTATTTTGAACTTTACTAGCTTTATGCAAGAATATTGCAAAATCACCACATTTGTTTCTAACAATATGGTTGCTGTAACGACAGTCGATATCGTTCACATTTACTCTAACTTCTTTGAACAATCAAGCGACCACGATCCTATTTTAATTCAAACAGAACTTGTAGCAAAATAAGAAAGATATTATTTTTTAAACGAAAAAGTGTTCCAAATTATTTGGAACACTTTTTTATCCTAGTAGATAAACTGATTAATGTTGATCAGTTATTTTTACAATTGTTCGTCCAGTTATATTTCCTTTTAATATCTCTGGAAAAACAGTAGGTAAATCATCCAGCCCAACAACAGTTACACCCTGTTCAAAAAGTTGCGTTGGTTTTAAATCAGAAGCTAATCTTTTCCATAATTGTTGTCTTTTGTTCATTGGACAATAAACAGAATCTATCCCAACTAATTGTACTCCACGAAGAATAAAAGGAAAAACCGTTGTATCTACCTTTACTCCAGCAGTTAATCCACTAACCGCCACCGCTCCACCATACTTAACATTTGCTAAAATTGCAGCCAATGTTTGACCACCAACAGGATCTACGGCTCCAGCCCATCTCATTTTTGCTAACGGTCTAATTTTTTCAGGAACGACTTCTTCTCTTGAAATTACTTCATCAGCACCAATGGATTGTAAAAAAGCTTTCGCCTCTTCTTTACCGGAACTAGCAACAACACGATATCCTTTATTATGCAACATAACAACTGCCATACTTCCCACTCCGCCAGTTGCTCCCGTTACAAGTATATCACCATCTTCAGGGGTTACTTCTTGCTTCTCAAGTGCAGATACGCTCATCGCAGCAGTGAATCCAGCTGTTCCGATTATCATCGCTTCTTTTAAAGATAATCCCTCTGGAAGTTCAACTACCCATTCAGCTGGCACTCGAATATACTCACTAAATCCACCAAAATGAGAAACTCCTAAATCGTAACCAGTTACTAAAACCCTATCTCCAACTTTAAAACTTTCATTATGAGATTCAATTACATATCCAGCTGCATCGATACCTGGTATAAACGGGTAATCCTTTACAATATTCCCATTCGGAATTGTAGCTAACCCATCTTTGTAATTGACGCTAGAATAGACAACTTGAATAAGCACATCTCCTGTTGGCAAATCCTCATTCGTAATCGTTTTCACTTGAAGAGATGTTTCCTCTCCTTGTTTTTCAACAAATAAAGCACGAAAATTCAATTAGAGCACCTCACATTAATAGATTCTAGTACCATTATTCCATACATCTAAGTATAAATAGTACAGAGTTTAGCTTCAATCATTTCTTTTAGATTAATAGAATAATTGACACTAAATTACGAATGATATCTTATTTGCGAACGTATTCGATATTAAGGTTATCTTGGTTCTCAATTTTCACCCCTTTTGGAACTCGCAAAAACAGGACTGTTAAACCGATAAAGTTTTCATCATTATTAAACATTTTTTCACCGGAAAATTGTCTAAATGGAAATTCATGAGATAATTTATTAAAATTCAATCTCGTTTGATTTGATTTTGAAATAATTAAAGTATCCTTTTGAAAATCCATTTGAAAAATTGGAATCTGTTCAGTAACATCTTGATCCATATAATAAGTTTTAGAAGTGTAAATCATCGCTTCTATATGACCAAAATCTGCTGAATTTTCTTCAATAACAATCGGGACTTCTAAATATCCATCATTGATTTCTCGGATATTCAATGATTCCCCTTGAAAATCAAATGCCTGAGAGGTTCTCAATAATTTGGAATCAATTTTATCTAAATTCCCCCTATAAATAGCATCTTGAAAATCATTGACTTCTTTTTCAGCTTTCACGACAAACTCTTTTTTATTTAGTGGCTGTTTTTCATTTGGTAGAAACCCAGCTATAAGGATTGCAATTAACAAGATGATGATATAACCACTAAATAGCCAGTTCATTATTGGTACAAATACATTGCTTTTTGATTGTCTTAAATATCTTAAAAGAAATGCGACTCCAACCAATATAAGGATAGGTAAGACCGTTCCTAGTAAAACCATTATTTTCGTACCTCCAATCTATTATTAATAAGATAAGAGCAATAAAAGAACAGACTACTTGATACAATCACTTTAATGGCAAAAAGAGAAAAAAATGTTTCGTTAATAAAAACTGAAAATAGATTTTGTAGTAGGTTATCATTTGTAAAAGAAATACCTAAAAACAAAATAGGTATAACCAATATGAATAACTTGTGAATTTGAAAAAGCATTCCCAATACATAGGCAAATGAACTTATAAGTACAATATATAGAATAGTTGCCATTAATCCTTTTAGATAATCACCAAAGCCATATGATACGCTATGAATGATTGTTTCATCAAAGAAAAGATAAAGTATGTCTTGTAAAATATATCTAGAGAAAACGGCCATTAATCCAGCAACCATGCTAATTGTCAACAAAAATAAAATGTTTGATAAAATACTACTAAGACGATTGCTCACAAAGGAGAATTCTTGATTACGATAATCTTTCGTTGTAATAGTAATTCCAGTAATAAATGCCCACAATAAAGTAAAGATTAGAACGATATCTGCCGAATAATAAGAAACATGTATATTTACATCTACTGTACTCGTTCCAAATCCACTATTTCCAACACCATTTATTGAAAAGAATAAAGCAATTAACTGTGTAATAATTAGTGAAGTAATAATATTTCTATAGGCGTTTAATTTATATAAATACTGTTTTTTTACAATCTCCTTCAATTGAACCTTAACTAAAGACATCATCAATCCCTCCTTTATTTTGATTTGTTAGATAGATACATATATCATTTGCAGATACTGCCTTTGTCTCGATTCCTACTCTTTTCATCTCCTGTATTTCATTTTCTTGAAAATTATTTTCTAACACCACATATAATTGATCAATACCGATCTGTTGTTCAATAAGAATATCCTTGTTTTTTATGAAGGATTCAACAATAGCTGATTCTCCCTTTAAACCTATCGCCCACTCTTTTAAATCAGCAATCGACATATGCAAATAGGTTTTGCCGTTTTTCAGAAGTAATATATCTTCAATTAAATCTTCAATTTCTTCTAGGTGATGACTGGAAATAATGATTGAACGAGGATGCGCAATATAATCCTTTAAGACAGCACGATAGAAATCTTTTCGAACCGCTGCGTCCATTCCATTTGTGGGTTCATCAAAAATAGTTAATGGTGCTCTAGAAGCTAACCCCAGAATAGCATTAAAGGTACTAGTCATTCCTTTAGATAGGTTCGAATGATAATCTTCTCGATTGAGTGAAAAGTAATCAAATAAACGAATAGCAAACTCTTGATCCCAATTCGGATAAAATCTACCAGCTTCCTTAAGAATCTCACCAAGCTTTAAGGATTCGGGCAAATTCATCTCTTGACTAACATAAATTGAATTAGCGGAAATCAGTAAATTATTATAAGGATCCTCTGAAAAGACCGCTAAATCTCCAGAAGTTTTTTTAGAAAAACCTGTCAGCATCTTCAGTAAAGTAGTTTTTCCAGCTCCATTTCTACCAATTAAACCAGTAATTTTATTATCTTCTAATGTAAAAGTAAGCTGGTTTAAAGCTTTTTTTCTACCGAATTGTTTTGTCAGATTTTTACACTCAATAACATTCATTACCTATCCCCCTCTTTGTTCGCTTTTTTTATCATCTCAATTAACTGTTCTTCACTTACATCTAAGCGACTAGCTTCTAGAACTAATTCTTGCACTAAATGAGTCAAAGTTTGATTTTTTCTTTTATAAAGAATCTTTTCGCGTGCTATATCCGTTACAAACATACCAAGACCCCTTTTTTTATATAAAATATTTTCATCAACCAATATATTCAACCCCTTTGCCGCGGTCGCTGGATTAATATTAAACATCTCAGCTAGCTGATACTGAGAATATACCTTTTGATTACTCACAAAATTGCCAGTCATAATCTCAGTTTCAAGCCATTCAGATATTTGGATATAAATCGGCTTTGACCCATCACTATTTAAGATCAAATTTCCTCCTCCTCTCCAAGTTATATAGTACATTACTGTTGTAATGTACTATATAACTTTTTTGACAAAATGACAATATCATTTACCTAATTAATAAAAAATAATGAATCCAATAATAAAACCCCCCACTTTAATAGCGGGGGGTACAAAAGGGTGTGACCTATAAACTAGTTAAATCTTTATTCACTAATAAAAATAGATTATCTAAAAAAGCCTCCAATAATAGTACGAAGCATATGATGATCCATGTTTAATAAAGATTGATCAGATTTAGATAACAATTCTTTCGTATTATCGCATGTGAATTCAATTGTTCGACTTAAATAAGGGGCAAATACAGCCAGTGGTCGATTGAATTGTTGCTCTTCTTCTCTTAAGAATTCAGATTTTTCTCCGAAAACCATATGTAGATTTTCCAGTTGAATATATTCCTTTATTAGTTCAAATACAGTATCCTGCCTTGGAGGATTTGGATTAGTAACATGATAGATCTTTTGATTTTGACCGTTTTCAAGTGCAGCTAACAATACCATCGACACATAATCAACTGGAACAATATTCGATGATTCTGTAGGATTGACAATTAAACGAAAAGGTAATTTTTCTAACTCTGTGCTTCTTGATATTTTTCTCTTTAAGACTCTTAAACTCTTCATAATTCCGTATAATCCAAAGCTTGTTTCAGCCTTACCAGTAACAGAGTCACCAATAATAATAGATGGTCTTAGTATCGATACCGATAAACGATTTCCATAAGACATCACAATATGTTCTGCTTGGCATTTGGTCTTTTCATAACTATTTACAAAAGCACCTTCTACATTATACAATTCTTCCTTACCGTTAACGGAATGACCAACGGTATATGCCGTACTTACATATAAGAACTTCTTGCACTTAATCCTTAATGCAAAGTCCAGAGTATTTCGCGTTCCCTCCACATTAACCTGATATGTTAGTTCATCATCTTTAGGATCAAACGACAACAAAGCAGCACTGTGATAAATAGCGTCTACTTTTCCGATCATTTCTGAAATTTTTTCCTCAGATAATCCTAAATTATGAGACGTTACGTCTCCCTCTATAATCGTAATCTGTTTGTTTTGTCTTTCAGTAATCGTTTTTAAAAAAGCTTCTAATTTCTTTGCATTCCTTACAAGTAAGAATAGTTCATGACCTTTATTTAATAAATCACTAGCCAATCGTTTTCCTAAAAAACCATTCGAACCTGTTATCAATATTTTCACGTAATTAACACTCCTAAAAAGCAAAATTCATTACTCGTAAAAATTATAGCATCTAAATCCTCGCTATTTTCATGGATGTTCATACCAGTTTTCCCTGTTAGCATAGGCTGTTTTTCCATAGTTCGTTGCCTATAAGCTTTGCTTTCGCATGGCGGGCGGTAAATTTTCTCGATACTTAGCGCCTATCGAGTCCCTGGTTCTCTATTCCCACAAGAATCTTACACCTTACGGTCCAATCGCCTTTTTTCCTAATTCTATTCACCTAACCTTTTTAACGACAACAATCTTTTAGAATACAACCCACACACAGAAAAAAACTTCTCACTTATACAAGCGGAAGTTTTTTCGATTCATTGAAATCGTTTGTCAAGCATTCATAATTCGATCTAAAATATTTTTCTCTAATAATGTTAATGAAACATCAGATAATTCTCGAGGACGTTTTGCCTTATTTTCAATATCCAAAGTAATATTTCCATCCTCTATTAAAATAATGCGATCCGCTAATTTAACAGCCTCGCGAACGTCATGTGTTACTAATAGTGCTGTAAAGCCTTGATCTAACCATAAATTTTCAATTAAGTTTTGCATACCAAAACGAGTTAAAGCATCCAAAGCACTTAGTGGTTCATCTAATAATAATAAGGATGGTTTATGAACAAGTGCTCTAGCCAAAGCCACTCGCTGTTGTTGTCCCCCTGATAATGTGGCTGGCCATTGATTTTTAAATGGAAGTAATCCAACATAATCAAGTGTCTGTTCTGCTTTTTCCTTCCAATCTCCTTTTAATCCTAAACCAACATTATTTAATACTGATTTCCATGGCAACAATCGAGAATCTTGATACATCATCGTAGCACTAGAACTTGCTTCCTTTATAGGTGTATCATTAAATGTAATCGTTCCAGAAGTTGGTTCCTCTAAACCCGCTACTAAACGTAACAATGTACTCTTCCCACTTCCACTTTTTCCAACTATCGCCACAAACTGACCTGCTTCAATTTCTAAAGAAATATTTTTTAAAACTGTTTTTTCTCCAAAACTTTTTTCAATTTGCTTCAGATTAATTCGAATAGCATGGTCGTTCTTAACAACTGATTCTACAAAAGATGGCTCTCCCATCAAAACATCCCTCCATTAGAATTCAAACAATTCTTCCCTAAGTTCAATCATAATTCTGTGCTTATGACTATCGATTATAACTTTTATGCCAACGAAGTGCTTTTTTCTCTCCCCATTGTGCTAGTAAGTCTGCTAGCTTTCCAAATAAGGCATATAAAATGATGGTAATGATAATAATGTCGGATTGCATAAATTGTTGAGCCGTACTTGCCAAGTAACCGACACCTCTTGAAGTAGCAATAGTTTCTGCAACAATTAATGTCATCCACATAATTCCTAAGGCATAGCGCAATCCCACAAAAATTGATGGTAGAGCTCCTGGTAATAATATTTCTTTAAAAAGCTTCCAGCCTTTTAATCCATACATTTTTCCCATTTCAACAAATCCAGCATCAATATTTTTTATTCCATGTAAGGTATTTATATAGATTGGGAAAAAGACTCCAAGTGCTACAAGAAATATTTTTGCTCCTTCATCGATTCCAAACCATATGATAACAAGTGGCACAAGTGCTAAATTCGGTATATTACGAACCATTTGCAGAGTCGTATCCGTGAATAAATAAGAATATCTAGATAACCCATTAGAGATACCAAGAATAAAACCAATTCCCCCACCTATTAATAAGCCTGTTAAAGCTCTGACAACACTGATTTCCATATGGTAAAATAATTCCCCTGTGGTTACTAGATGATAAAAACTAATTAAGACCGTTAGAGGAGCAGGTACTAATTGTTCAGATATCCATCCACTTGCTGTAACAATCTGCCATCCAACTACGAAGATTACAGGAATTACCCACGGAAAAATTTGCTTTAATACTTTATTGTCCATCGTGTCTTATCCTCCATTATTCTATAGGCATATCTTTTGAAACATCTAACTTATTTGGTATTAATCCAATTTCATAATATATATCTGCTTGTTTTTGTTGAGCTTCAATAATTTCTTTATTTATTTTATCTACTGAATATTCACGTCGAGCGGTAGCGCGATCAATAATTTTCTCATCAATTCCTAGCATTTTCGAAACAAGTTTAACCACTTCTGGCTTATTTTCATTTGCCCATTTATCTGACTCATCCGTAGCTTCTAAAATTAGCTTTACTAATTCTGGATGTTCTTTATTAAAATCTACATTAGCATAGTAAAATGTTCGATTTGGATAACCATAATCTTCACCTTCTGTTAAATTAACGGTATCTAAATCAATTTCTGTTCCAGCAAAGAAGGGATCGTACGTTGCAAGAGCATCAATTTTTTTCGTTTCAAAAGCTGTACGTCCTTGCGCCGCTTCTTTTAAATATACCCACTCTACATCGTCAACAGTTAAGCCAACATCTTTAAGAGCTAGTATTGCTAAATAATGATGATTTCCTCCCTTTAGAACACCAATCTTTTTACCCTTTAAATCCTTTACTGATTTAATATTTGAATCTTTATGAACTAATACCCCAACTCCCTCTGGGTTTGGTAAATCAGCCCCAACATAAACGAGAGGTTTATTTCCCGCTTGTGCATTTATACCTGATCCATCGGCAGCATGACCAAAATCGATATTTCCTGTGAATAATCCTTCTAATAAAGCATTTCCTTGGCTAAATTCCTTCCATTCAACCTTATATCCTTTATCTTTAAGCTTCTTCTCAAGAAAACCACTTTCTTTTAAAATATTAAGCGTGTTTCCTTTTTGATAACCAACTCGAACGATCTTTTCTGAACTAGTTTTTCCATTTGATTTCTTTGAACTACCTTCAGCTCCGCAGCCTACAAGTAAAACTGCGAAAGCCAATAATAATGTAATATAATAAAAAATCCGTTTTTTCTTCATATTTATTCCCCTTATCTTATCTATTTACATCAGCTTACTCGGAATTATGCTAAAAAAATGATTGAAATGTATTATTTCTTCTCTATTTTATAAATACCACCTAAAAAACTAAAAGTAGAATTATTAATTCCTCCAGCAAAGGTTACTTTAAAAGGTCTTTCCCCTCTATTCTTTAGTACCGATGAAACAACACCTTCACCAATTGGACTACTAAATACTAAATTTCCACCTGGTAAATGCAAGGCCTGAGATGTCGCTTGGAGTTCCTCATCCATATACTCTTCTCCAGCTGGTAAGCCTAATAATTCCGACCACTTCTTAACTGTAGATTGTAAATCTCTGACAGCAAAATTCACATGTGAAAATGATACTCCCGAAGGATGTGTTGTAATAACTTCTCTCTCTATTAAATCTGCTCTTCTCTCTTCATCACTTTCATTCCATTGAATAATAAATGGTAATTCTAGCTCTCCATTCTCATCCCCTACGTATAATAATTGCCAATCAATTACACTATTATCCGGTCTTTTTCTGTTCATCGATACCGGACCATTTACAGTTAATCCTTTATCTCGAAAAAATTGTGCATCTTTTTCGATGTCAGTAGTACGAATAGCGATTCGTGAAAATCCTTCAATAAAATCATCTTGAACTATCGTTCCAACTAAGCTATGAGCTGGATGTTGAGTTTTTTTAACTAGTTCACGATCATAGGTACTTAAAAATTCGATATAACTTAAATCAAAATAGCTTAGGGCATTATACGTACCGCGATTTTGATGAACTCCACCTTCAGCTGCATAAATTCCGTTTTCTTTTAATTGAGCGATAGCGTCTTTCGGTTCTTCAACAAAATGAACTAAATGATCAAATGCAAAACTCATGTACGAATCCTCCTAAAAATTATAATAAATAATGTGATACAATCTTCACGAATGATTTTTCAATATTTAATAAGGCTCTTTCATCAAAATCAAACTTGGGATGATGGTGTGGAAATTGAGTATTTTCCTTTTCATTTCTAGCTCCTACTTTAAAATAACATCCCGGCTTTTCAAGTAAATAATAGGCAAAATCCTCTGCCCCCATGGACGGTTCAAAATCAATAATTGCTTCATTTGAGAATACATCAGACAAAATATTTTTTACTATATCCGTTTCAATTTGATGATTATATAAGGCTGGATATCCATTCAAATAATCAATCGAAAAATCCGCATGAAATCCACTCGTAATTCCTTCTACAATTGAGTATATTTCATTTTTAACCAATTCTCGTGTCGCATCATCAAATGTACGAACAGTTCCTTCTAATCTAGCTGTATCAGCAATAATATTAAAAGCTGTACCAGCTTGAAAAACACCGATAGTAACCACAGCTGGTTGTAAAGGATTAATTCTACGACTTACTATTTTTTGTAATGAACTTACAATCTCACTTCCTATAACAATGGAATCGATAGAGTCGTGTGGTTTAGCCCCATGACCACCTTTTCCCTCAATCTTTATTTCAAATTTGTCAACCGCTGCCATCCTAAATCCTTCATTAATAGCCACTTTTCCTAAAGGATACTCAGTTGCTAAATGTGCACCAAACACATAATCTACACCTTCCAAAACCTGATCTTCAATCATAAATTTCGCTCCACCAGGTGGTTTTTCCTCTGCATGCTGAAAGATAAATATTATTTTCCCATGTAATACATGTTTGTATTGACTCAATGTTTGGGCTACACCTAATAAAGCAGCTGTATGCCCATCATGGCCACAAGCATGCATTACACCAACATTCTTTGATTTATATTCCACTTGCTTTTCATCCACAATAGGAAGAGCATCAAAATCAGCTCTTAAAGCAATGGTTTTCCCATCTTGATTTCCTGATAGGATCCCAACAACTCCATTTCCGCCAACTTGCGTCCTTACTTCAAGACCAAAACTTTCTAATTTTCCCGCAATAAAGTGTGCCGTTTTCACTTCTTGAAAAGAAAGCTCTGGATTTTCGTGCATATATCTTCTCCAACCTACAATCTGTTGAAAATTCTTTTCTAATTCCTCATTAATGGATTGTTCAATCTCTCTGTGTTGATAAATCACCAAGCTTCCCCCTACTTTCATTTTTATTTCATACCCACTCAATTCCGACTATATAGATATGTTTAATAAATTTAACTTATTATAATCTAATTATTTTGATTATTCAACCGTTTTTTCCAATAATAGCTATATTTATTTTTCCACACAAAAAAGGAAGTAAAATTATATTTTTACTTCCTTTGATTACTCCTATTATAAACTGATTCTCTTTCCACTATTGAAACAGGTAACATATATTCGTTCTTGACAGGCTCTCCTTTTGCTTTCCTCTTTATAATTGCAACAGCAGTTTCTGCTTTTAAAAAGATATTTTGATCAACAGTAGTCAACTCTGGATTACTATATTTACTAAATTGAATATTATCAAAACCCATGATGGATAAATCCTCTGGAATTTTATAGCCCTTTCTTATAAATCCTTTCATTAAACCAATCGCCATAATATCACAAGTACAAAATATCGCATCATATTTATTGATACTATCCGCAATTTTATAAGCAATTCGGATACCTTCATCATAACTATAATTGACATCTGATAAATAAATATGTTCTTTACTAAATTCCATACCGTATGCTTCCAGAGCCTCTTTATAGCCTGCTACTCTCTTCTCAAAAAAATTGCCTCTATCATTCCCACAGCCAACAAAAGCAATCGATTTATGACCTTTTAATATTAAATACTCAATGCTATCAAATGCACCCTTTTTATCCTCTGAAGTAATTGTCACGTATTTTGGGTGATATTCATATTCATCTACTATAACAATTGGGAGATTCATTTGCTTTAAGATCAGTGATAATTGTACAGGAATCTTTCCTAAAACAACAACACCCATAAGAGATTTTTCCATTAATTCTTCATAGGTATATGGAGCTAAAGAATTATAGACACTCACCGATAATTGGTTTTCTTGAGCCGTATACTCGACACTGCTAATAAACTCTTGATAGAAGGGGTTTTTATCCATTACCGCTCTTCGATAATTTTGGTCCATTTCCAAAAAAATAGCGATCGTTGTTTTCGATCGTTTCATTACTTGATCAAGAAATGTAGAGGGTAAATAGCCCCACTCTTCAATTGTTTCAAGTAGCTTATTTTTAGTTTCTTTCGGTATTTTTCCAACTTTATTTTGAATAAAAGAATTAATGAAATCTTGATAAAAAGGTGAATCTTGCATGAATGACTTTGATTCATTGCTTTCTTTATTTGTTCTCTTCGCTAAATTTCTTGCAGTATTATTTGGAATATAGCCCAATTCTTCAATCGCATCGAGCACTCTTTGCTTCGTTTCATCGGATACTTTTCCAATATCATTCAACACATAAGAAACAGTTGCTTTTGATACATTGGCTCTTAGGGCAACATCTTTAATTGTAACTTTTTTCATGATTAATCTTACCCCTCCAAGCTATAAACTATTTCCATTTTCTTTTATTATTTCTTTTTTGTAAACCATTTATAATGAATTAAATAAAGACCTTGTCTATTTTGTGTATTTTAAATATTGCAGAACCTAAGAAAAGCTGAATGATTCATGAATTAAATAAAATATACCTTGCCTATTTCCCATTATAAAAAGGCTGAATCAGAAAGTATACTTCTAACCACTTTCGATTCAGCCTTTATGTTTTATCTACGTTACATTATTTCTTTAATATAATTTTTCAACGTATCTGATTTACCACCGAAGATTGCTTGTACACCACCTGAAATTTCTAGTACACCTGAAGCTCCTAGACGTTTCAGTTCTGCTTTATCAACGATTTTTGAATCTTTAACTTCTACACGAAGGCGAGTAATACACGCATCAATGTTTTCAATATTTTCGCTTCCACCTAATGCTGCTAATACTTTTGGTGCGATTTCACGAAGCTCATCATTTCCACCTTTAGCAGCTGGTGCCGCTTCACCGTCTTTACCTTGGAAGTCAGCTTTTGTATATAATTTTGTTTCTTCATCTTCATCTTCACGACCAGGTGTTTTTAAATTAAACTTCGTAATAACGAATTTGAAAATGAAGAAGTAAAGAGCAAAGTAGACAATACCTACACCAATTACGTATAACCAGTGCGTTGGTACACCAGCACCTGCTGGAAGTAAACCGAATAATGTAAAGTCAATGATACCACCAGAGAATGTCATACCGATGAATACATTGAAAACATCCATTAACATGAATGATAAACCTGCTAGAATAGCGTGGATTACATATAACCATGGAGCTACGAATAAGAATGTAAATTCTAATGGCTCTGTAATACCAGTAAGCGCTGCTGTACCTGCTGCCGATGCTAATAATGAACCAACAACCACTTTCTTGCTTGGTTTAGCTGTTTTATATAAAGCAAGTGCCGCACCCGCTAAACCGAACATCATGAATGGGAATTTACCAGCCATGAAACGAGTTGTACCATTTACGATTGCATCCATTGTTTCAGGAGATGCTCCTACTAAATCTTTCATTGAACCTAATTGAGCAAAGTAAGCTGTGTTTGCTCCATCAATTACTGTTGGAACACCATTAATGATTACTTCAGCTTGTACTAAAGAAGAGAACCAGAATGGTGTATAGAATACATGGTGTAAACCAAATGGAATTAATGAACGTTCGATTAATCCATATAGGAATGTTCCAGCTGCACCTGATGCGTTAACTATATCTGCTAGGGCAGCAATTCCATCTTGAACAAATGGCCATAAGAATCCAAGAATCGCACCAACAAAAGCCATTACTAAAGCCGTGATAATTGGAACGAAACGTGATCCTGCGAAGAATGAGAACATTGGATTGAATGTAATATTATAATAACGATTATGTAACACACTTGTTACTAAACCTGTAATGATACCACCGAATACTGACATATTAAGTGTAAAGATACCTACTGTAGTTGTTACATACGTACCATACTCACCAACATTATCAGGAGTAACTACACCTAATCTTGTGTAACCAAGTGTTAACATAGTAGAAATTACTTGGTGCATGATTAAAAATCCAAAAACAGATGCTAAACCAGCTGTACCTTTATCTTCTTTAGCTAAACCTACAGCTACACCTATTGCAAAAAGGATAGGAAGATTACCAAAAACAATATCCCCTACACCTTTCATAATATTTAAGATACCGTTTACAAATTCAATATTAACAAATGAAATCAACGGATTGTAAATAGAAGGTGCATTTTCTAAGCTTGCAATTCCTAGTAAAGCACCACCGATACCAAGAAGGATACCAGCAATCGGTAAAGCTGCGATTGGAAGCATAATCGCTTTACCAATACGTTGTAAATACTTAAACATATTATTTTTCGTCCTTTCAACATCATTTCGTTAACTAGTTAACCCCTCATTTAGTTAAACGGTTAACTAACGTTAATTACTATATCACAATTACACAGTAAACGGTTACAAATATTTGTGAATTTTTTGTGTCTACCATTATTTTCACTGTAATAGAAGTATGCCCTTGATATATAGTAATTATGAATATGATTAGCAAAAATTATCATAGTTTTTTTTCGGAATCTTCATTGAACGATTATGCTAAAATAGAATTAAAGTTAAGATGTCTTATCTTAGTCCATTTCATCTCTTCATTTTATGTAACCTTTTATTCATATTCCGTTCATACACACAAGTTATACTTAAATTTACATAATACTGTTGATTGGGATTATAGAATAAATACAAATATGCAATATACAATCAAGGAGGACTACACATATGAAAAAGCTGTTTAATTCGGCATTTGCTTATTTAGTTGTTGCATTAATAAGTGGAGTTTTATTTAGAGAATTAACGAAAATCTGGGGAGTTTTTGACACTACAGCTCTAGGAAAAGTACATGGTCATTTATTAACACTAGGTTTTATTATGTTCTTAATATTCCTTTTGTTAGAGAAAAATTTTCAGCTTTCTACTTCAAAAAGATTTAATCTATTCTTCATTCTATATAATGTAGGGTTGATTCTTTCTACTACTATGATGTTTATAAGAGGTATCGTTTCTATTCTTGTTATTAAAGGATCATTTGAATTATCCAATGGTTTAGACGCAGCTATATCAGGTATGTCTGGATTAGGTCATATCATTTTATCTATTGGTTTATTCATCTTTATGTTCATTTTAATGCAAAAGGTTTCACCCGATAAAGAATAAATAACAGATGCTTAAAACAAAGGAGCCACTGAAAAGTGATTTTGTATCACTTTTCAGTGGCTCCTTGCTTTATGTATTCTATATTTTATTGATATGTTTTACTTACGTGTTTTTTCTTTATAAAATACTTTTTCCTATGAACAGAAATAGGCGAAGTAAAGTTCCGATCCAAGCTACACGCTTTCCGCAAGGTGAGTGATCAACCTTTTATGTAAATCTTATTCACTGCACACTTATTTCAAAACAACAATCTTTTAGAAAACATCTTTATAAAAAAGCTAAGTTTACCCACTTCGTTATATACTTTGTTTATTATACTCTTTGCTGGATATAAGAGTAATTTGGAAATAACATAAAATCTTAGAGGGTATCCATCACATTTTGTGGACACCCTCTTACTTACTGATTAAATCTAAAATAGATGCTATTTTATAATAACTATTAATTCATAATACTTTGAAGCAACTCGTATGTCTCTTTAAATCCTGGCTGTGTTGCATTTGCCATTCGATATACCATTTCAATATCTTGATACATAATAAATCTATGATTTGGCAAATTGTAACGCTTTGCTAAATCGATATACTGTTCAAAATTCGCTAATCCCTCTAGTATTTGATTTGGACCGTGGGAGTTAATTTCAACATTAATACTATTTCCATAAATTTGAGCTTTTAAAAAGGCCAAATGAATACGATATTTTACTCCTGAACCAGTCATTTTAAAGGCATTTGGTTGTAAAAAGGCATCATCAAAGCCTAAAGTCTGCCATAATGGAAAATTATTAGACGTTGCATGAGGTGAATAAATAAAATATTTACCTATACTATGTATTTCATTTGCTACATTTTCTATTAAAATTTCATCTTGTGGATTTGAGACCGTTTCATTTAACCAATAGTACCCTTTAAATACTAAATTACTATACTGAGCCAAATCCCATTCCATCTCTACGTTCTGAATATACCATGAAACTAACTTTTGACGTTCTTCAGTTGTATTTGACATAGCAACACCATCAAATCCAACAATATCTCCTTGGCGCTTCGGATATGGTATAGAAAGATACACATTTACTGTCTGATTAACTTGCTTTGCTGCTTCATTTAAAGTATACAATCCACCCTTTTCATCAAATGTTTTATTAACATATGATAACCAATCGTCATAATTAGCTGTATTATTTGGTAGTTCTGTAAATTCTACCTCTTTCGAAGCTTTTCTTCCTAAAAAGATAAAAGTATCAAACATTGTGCCTGTATTGTTTTGAATATCTTTTACCAAATAGGGTTTGTAGTAATCTGTCGAAAAAGCTTGTTTCCGCTCATCACCATTGTATATTAAAACACCCTTTGAAAGGTCTGTTTTACTCGCTGAAGATACTTCCCTTGAAAAGCTAACTAAACCATTATCCACTGGGTGAACGGTTGCTTTATCATAATTCAATGCAAGATTTATCGCCTCATCTGGTTTACGAACTGTATGTAGAACTTGTCCATTTTCTTCAACGGTATATTCTAAAGGTTCCTGATAAATACGACTTAAGAAAGCAGAGAACTGTGCTCTTGTTACAAGCTCTTCAGGTCTGAATGTACCGTCAGTATAACCAGTTGTAACCTTAAATTCAGCGATCCCATCAATGAAAGGGTAGTAACTATTGCTTTTACTTACATCTTTAAAACTTGTTCTCTTTAACCCAACATAATCAAATGCCGTCGCTAAGGCCTTCGCCATTTCCTTTCGAGTTAAAGGATCATACGGCTTAAATTCATTATTTGTTACTGTAAATAAATCTAAGTTAACCGAAGCAATAACTTCATCATAGCCACTCATCGTAGGAACTAAATCAGTTGGAACTGCAACACGCTGTGTCGTATTTGTTTTTTTTAATGCGCGCACTAAGAGGCTAGCCGCGTCCTTTCTGGTCAAAATTTCATTTGGCTTAAATTTCCCATCAGCATAGCCCATAATAACCTGCTTATCAGTCAAAAAATTAATATCATGATACGCCCAGTAGGTTCTTGATACGTCTGGGAATTTAGTACTTGCTGATGCTGATGTAGAAAATACTATAGACAATACTACAAAGCTACATAAATAAAATACTAGTTTTTTCATTATTAAATCCTTTCTGTCGAAATTAAAAGTTCAAATAAGAAAAGCATAACATACTTTTTGACAGAAAAAGTGAAATATATGAAAAAAAAGAACTATATTAAATTTTTTAATCATTCATTTAAAATTTATACATACAAATTTCATAATCATATTCTACTAGATGAAAAACTTATATTCATTTACAACGGCATTTGTTTTATTTTTTGATCAATATTTTTTTCCAACTATAAAAATACTATCCTTACAGCAATAAAAAATACACTAATAATAAATACCTTTAAATGTGAATCAACGCCATTAACAGTGTCAAAAAAACTTGAATGTACTCACCCAAAAGTATAGCTAAACTTCCATTATAAATTCGTCAATAGAAATCGATAAGGATATATCAAAAAAGGTGCCTATAAGTAATACTCATAGACACCTTCACCTATTTTAATATCGGGTTACGCTAATAGCTCAGCAATTTCATTGATTTTCTTCGCACCGAATACCACTTGCTCATCATTAATAATCATTGCTGGAACACTCATTACCTTGTATTGCTTTTTAATATCTTGGAACTGGCTAATATCAACCATCTCTGCTTCGACATTTGGATTTTCAATTGCAATACGTTGTGCCCCTACTACTACGTCTGGACAGAAATGACATGCAAGTGAAACCATAACTTTAATATTAGCTTTTTTATTAATTGATTTAATTGAATCCATAATAGTTGCATCTAATGCTTGTCCTGGTCCTGCTAAGTTGTAAATAGCTAAGATAAATGAATTTAATTCATGGCCACCAGGAACACCGTGATATTTCACACCACTATATTCTCCATTAGCATTTAATAATGAAACAACAGGGTATTTATCCGCATTAATTTTTGATTCCATTTCAGGATTTTCACCTTTATTATATAGCTCAAGATGAACTTTATCTCCTAGCTCTGCTACATCTAATAAGAAATCACGTAATTCAACCGATTTAGGCATGCTTTCATCAACAATGGAAACTAACGTAACATCACTTTCCATTTTACTGAAAATTCCTTTTAATTGGCCACGAATTGCATCGGATAATAATGAGCTTTTACCGCCAGTTGCAGCTGCCGCTTTAGGCTCTTCCTTTTTCGCTGGTTTTTCTTCTTCTGGCTCATCAACAATTCCTAAGCGCTCTTTTTCTTCTGAAACATATTTTCCTGCATCTGTCGCAGCAATCGCACCATCCGCAACAGCTGTAATAACTTGACGTAAAGATTTCGGACGTAAATCACCAGCAGCATATACACCTTTTACATTTGTTTGCATATCATCGTTTGTAATGATATAGCCTGCACGATCCATTTCAATATGACCTTTAAAAAGTTCTGTTTTTGGCTGATAACCAACAAAAACAAATACTCCAAATGTACCATCTTCTTCTTTCGCTTCGTATGTCCATTCTTCTTTTGTTACATTATTAATAAAACGAGCTCGTTTAATCATATCTTCACCAGAAATTTCAAGCATTTCTGTATTAAATTTAACTTCAATTTTATCATTTGCAAATACTTTATCCGCAATAGATGGTGCACAAGTAAATTCAGGCTCACGAGCAATAATCGTTACTTTTGTTGCATAACGAGTTAAATACATAGCTTCTTCAGCAGCTGCAAATCCAGCTCCAATAACAAATACTTCTAAGCCTTCAAAGAACTCACCATCACATGTAGAACAATATGCTACTCCTCGACCTGTAAATTCTGCTTCTCCTGGGAATCCTAATTTTCTTGCAGATGCACCTGTAGCAATAATGATCGCACGAGCTTTCAATTCACCGTTAATTGTTTTAATAATTTTTACTTCACCAGAAAAATCAACATCCGTTACTTCTGTTTTAATAAATTCTACTCCGAAATCTTCATTTTGAAGTCTCATTTCTTCTATTAATGCAGGTCCTGATGTTTTGCGAATTCCAGGATAGTTTACAATTTCTGATGTGGTCGATGTTTGTCCACCGAAATCACTTTTTTCAATAATAGCTGTTTTTAATTTTGCACGCCCTGCATAAACACCTGCTGAAAGACCTGCTGGGCCGCCACCAATTATTAATAAATCATATATTTTACTCATTTTTCGCTCTCCTCGTTGTATATTATTTTTAAAACGATCTACTTTTTAATCGTTACATTCTATCTAAACTACCAAAGTTTTACTTTATCTATTTTTACGTAGAAATGATTAGACTAACTAAAAGGTTAATCGGTTAAATCCATTTCTACATTTACTTTCAAGCTCATGTATTTCTATAAGTACTATGAAAAATAATCATTATTGCTCATCACTGAGCATTTTTTATGTTAACACTATTCAAAAAATATAAAATATTCACTCTTTAATGAAGGCTGTGACAAAAGAGCCTGTCTGATACAAGTCTTTAGCACAGCCTATATGATGTTACCAAATTAACGACTTTGGTTTGCTGTATTCTAAATTACAATCTATTTTGTATAAGTAAAATTAGATTTTACCAACTAAGTCTAAGCTTGGCTCTAATGTTTCTTCACCTGGAGTCCATTTCGCTGGGCATACTTTATCACCGTGTTCTGCAACGAATTGAGCAGCTTGTACTTTACGTACTAATTCTTCAGCGTTACGTCCGATACCTAGATCATTGATTTCGTATGCTTTAATTTGACCTTCAGGGTTAACAATGAAAGTTCCACGTAAAGCTACTCCATCTTCTTCAACTAATACGCCAAATTGTTTTGATAGAGCTTGACCTGGATCAGCTAACATTGGGTATTGGATTTTACCAATTGTGTCTGTAGCATCAGCCCAACCTTTGTGAACAAAATGAGTATCTGTAGATACAGAGTAAACTTCACAGTTCATTTCTTTAAATGTTTCATAGTTATCTTGGATGTCTGCTAATTCTGTTGGGCAAACAAAAGAGAAATCTGCTGGATAGAAGAAGAATACAGCCCATTTACCTTTTACATCTTCTAAAGTAACTTCTTTAAATTCTCCTGCGTGATATGCTTGTACTTTGAAATCTTCAACTTGTTTATTAATTAATGACATTGTGTTATTTCCTCCTGAAAGTTAAATTATATTTATCCTTTCTTTATAATAATTATTAATAAGTAATTAGTCAAGGATAATTTATAAATTATTTCATATTTTACTTATTATTTTTTAGACTGCCTACTAAATACTTTAAATTTAATCTTTTTCATAAACATTATATAAATAATATACGTAACATACTTCTTATAATTTATCTATCGTTATAGTACAAATAGAGATAAGATGTTAAGAATAAGATTAATACAATTTCGTACTATAAATATTCTCATATATAATATTTAATTGAGAATACCTGATAGTGTAAGAATGAAGACACATTATTTATAAATCATCATTTTAATTAATGAAAAACTCTAAAGTATGATTATTGGGACTAGTTGTAAATAATTTACTGTCATTTGCAAACTTTTTTGAAGTAAAAGTTGAAAGAAACATCCTTAATCTTCTTTAATATGCCAAGAAGACAGCCACTAGGTATGTGGATATCATCAACATTCTCTATATCCTATTTTTTCAGCTTTTTATAAAATATATACTACTTTTGTTTTCCTCTTTCTGTTAACTTCAGTTTGCTAATGATTGTAGAAATACGATTCAATGGCAGGCTTAGAAACTATTTTCTTCATGATGAACGCTTTTACTTTATTTTGGTATACGGCAAAAAGGAAAAAACATACAAAAAACACAAAATAATTGTTTAGATTCCACCAATTATTGGGTAATTAAAATTTTTATAAGTTTAAGAAAAAACGAACCATAAATTAAGAAAATTTTAAGAATTGGTTGGTATAGTATAAATACAAATTAAATTGTCTATATTCAATAACATAACTTAGTTATTTTTCTTAAAATATGGTCATAATATCTGTAAAAATAGGAGAGTTAAAACAATGAAAAAATTAAACATTATAAATTTATATTCAATCTTTTTATTAGGGACTTCATTTTTAATTATGAATTATGCGTTAAATGTAGGCTTTATCTTTTTAGCATTATCAGTTGTCACAATATTCACTAAAACATTTATTGAGCATAAGTTCGGAAAACCTGTTCATTATAATCACAGCTAATTTACTCTACATAAAAGTCATTTCTCGTTAATTAGTTGTCAACGGTTATAATACTCAAAAAACACACTATTCCAGCAACATGTTGGTGGAATAGTGTGTTTTTTTGATCTCCGATACTCTATAAAGTTTTTTACTAGCTTTTGCAACTTAATTATAGTAATATATTCACGAATTTAAGAAAAGACTACGAATAGTTGAAATATTATAGATTGTATAATATTTACAAATAATATCAGCAAGTGATTTATACTTTAGGAGATGGATAGAAGTATGGAAGAGAAATATTGTAGAGAATCAAGAGTTTGTAGAACAAGCCGAGTATTTCCAAACGATGTGAATAACCACAATACATTATTTGGCGGAAAATTAATGAGTGATGTAGACCAAGTAGCTTCAATATCTGCGGCACGTCATAGTCGTTGTGAGTGTGTTACAGCATCAACAGACTCTGTCGATTTTTTACAACCTATAAGAACCACAGATTCCGTTTGCTTTGAATCTTATGTGACTTGGACAGGTTCTTCATCAATGGAAGTGTTTGTTAAAATAATTGCAGAAAATTTAAGAAGTGGTGAACGGAAAATAGCCGCAACTGCCCTTTTAACATTTGTTGCTCTAGATGACAATAAGCGTCCTACCGCCGTTCCAAAAGTGATACCTGAAACTGCAGAAGAGAAAAAACTTCATGAAACTGCAGAAGCAAGAGCTATCATGAGAAAAGAACGTAAAAAACATAGTAAAGAACTAGCCCAACACTTAACAACCAATTCACCATGGAATTAAATAGTAAGAATTAAATCATAATATTTAAGCTATATATATCCTTCAATTTAAATAGAAAGCAGATTCTATGTGGATAACTTCTTATCAAGAATCTGCTTTTTCCATATTAATAGGATAATTGGTAAACTAAAAATCTCTCATTTGGGTTTTTTTCATATAAACCAGTTAATCTAACTTCCTCTACCAACTCAAATATCGTTTGATTTTCTAAATAAAACATATATTCATCTGAAGCGTAATATAAAACGATTTTTATTACCCTTGGATTTTGTTCAACAGAAAGTAGTATATTTCGAATTATTTTCATAAAAATTTGGATGGAAAAAGGGTTAAAAAAGTAAAAAATATTGTCAAAAGGATTAATCGTATACTCTTCAGCTAAACAGCATAAAAAGTGTATTTTTTCCGCACTTTTTTTCTTTTTTGAAATATAGCTTTTTTTATTTTCAAGAGCTTCTAAATAAAAAAACTCATTCATTTCGATACCAACAACAGAAGCATTAAATAATTCATGAATAAAAAAATTTAATCTTCCTTTACCACAACCAAAATCAACTATGCGATCTGTACTTTGGATAGTAAGATGCTGAAATAATTGTTCTAATGCAAAATAAGGTGTTGGCTCATATCTGTGGTAATGTATGGATTGATTAAATCCTTTCTGCTCTCCTGCTGTTTTAATGTGCAGCACTTCATCATATTGTATTTCCTTCATGCCCCTGCTCCTTTATATTCAATTCCTTAATCTTATAGCTTCTTTAAAAGTAATGAAAGAATTTTTTTCTAAATGAAGCTCTGTTATACTATTTTTAATAGGCAGTTTTTTAAAAGGTTATTCTTTATAGAGGTTTAGCAAATAGAAATGATTGTTGATTGAGTAAGGGCCAAACTCCTCTATCAGGGAAGCGACTAGATTGGAGTGTACACATAATATTATCCCAAAAAACAGAAGAGTAGTCATATAAAAGAAGTTCATTTTTTATATGACAGCTCTTCTTTATTCTACATACCTTAAAATGAACGGAAATTAATTAATTCCTCTTAACGTTCCTGGGACAATTCTCTTTCTCTATGAATCATTCTCGTTATAATCTATAGCTTACCTCTACCCATGTTAATGCTCCATGACTCTCTAGTAAAACGGCTTGTTTTTCCCCTAAGAATGTCTCTATAGAATCAGGAATTCAGAAATAGATGATGCAACACACCCAGCAAGTGGGACTATATAGGATGTATTTCAAAAAAAGATTCTGAATCTAATTTACAAACAACAAGGAAAATATTACTATTGAATATACAAAATATTCTAAAATAGGGTGAATTATGATAAAAAATTATCAATATTATCAAAAACAGCACCGATTAATCCTTAAAAGCTTTATGGCTATTATTTCGCTGTTATTGTTAGTCGGTATTTCCGTTTCACCTATAAGTTGGAAACATGATTCTCTAGATATGACTATACAGGTGATATTAATTACTGGAATTATTTTATCTCTTTTATTATTTATTAAAAAAGATTCAAATATCTTTAAAACCATGTTTATTTTTATTATTACTGTATATTTGTATTTGAAGTTTTGGACATTTCCTAATACAGCTATCATGTTAAGCCTATTTTCAATGGCTCCTTTAATTCCCATTTTCTTATTTGATAAAATAGGTTTTTATATTGTAGCCTCATTAAATATTATTCTAGGTCCTTCTTTTATTTATATCATTTCTCATTCTAATCTCAAGGACACTTACGAATATGTTTCACTCGATAGCTTTGGAAATATACTAAATTTCATTGCAATCCAAATTATTTTATTTTTTGTTTTTATAGGGACAAAAAATAGAGTCGATTCAACTAAAGCATTTCAAAATGAACTTCAACAAGCCAAACAATTACATTCTATTGGACAATTAGCAGCTACTATTGCGCATGAAATAAGAAATCCTATTACAGTAGTGAAAGGATTTGCTCAACTATTACATCAGGAAAACAATTTAAATGAAAAAGAAAAGTACTTTGTCGAAACAATGCTAACTGAACTAGAATTCACACAGCATATTATAAATGATTACTTGTCTCTAGCGAAACCACAAACCGATAATATTCAATTAATTGATTTAAATCAAGAAATCCGAAAAATTAGTGATCTTCTTACCAGCTTTGCTAATAATCAAAATATCGGCATTCAGCTTAAATTAAAAAATGAATTGTTTATTAAAATGAATCCTATTGAATTAAAGCAAGTATTCGTTAATATTATTAAGAACGGAATAGAATCTATGAAGAATCCTGGTTTCATCATCGTAGAAGCTGATCAAGAAGGTAATATGGCGAGAATTAAAATTACTGATTCAGGAATAGGCATGTCTAAAGAACAAATTGAAAATCTCGGATTACCCTTTTATTCTTTAAAAGAAAGAGGAACTGGAATTGGTTTAACTGTTTGCTATAATATCATACATAAATATAAAGGTAAGGTTAATGTACATAGTCAACTAAATAAAGGGACTACATTTACTATATATCTCCCTTTAAATATAAATTAAAACAAACATCATAAAAACCAC
>NZ_CABKRX010000106.1 GCF_902374955.1 Bacillus massilioanorexius | reverse complement strand
TTTTTTTATTGATTATTTTTTTAATAAGCAGACCATCCTGCATCTGCAGTTATTACAGCACCATTAACAAAAGAAGATTCATCAGAACCTAAGAATAAAGCAATATTTGCAATTTCTTCAGTTGTTCCAGAGCGCGGCATTAAATTTAAACCAGCAACAGCACGTTCCATACCAAATGGATCTGGTTGTGTCATAGCTTTTGCTAGATTAGTAGGAACAGCACTTGGTGCGATCGCATTACAACGAATTCCTAATTTATTGTAATGTGCCGCTACGTTCTTAGTCATACCCACTAAAGCAAACTTAGAAGCTGTATATGTTAATCCACCACGACCACCTTCTACTCCTGATAAAGAAGCCATGTTAACAATTACTCCTGATTTTTTCTCTTCAAAGATTTGGATTGCCTTTCTCATTGCTCTCATAGCTCCAGTTGTATTGATCGAAATAACTCGATCCCATACATCATCCGGTACATTTCCTGCAGCATACATATTATCACCAATACCAGCATTATTAACCAAAATATCTACAGTACTAAATTTTTCAATGGCTACATTATACATATTTTGAATATCTTCTTCTACAGTCACGTTTGTTTTTACCGCAATAGCTTGTCCACCATTGTCTGTTATTTCTTTTACTGTTTCTTCGGCAGCTTCTAGATTCATATCAGCAATTACAACTTTTGCTCCTTCTTTCGCATACAACATTGTAATCGCTTTACCAAGACCTGCACCTGCACCTGTAATAACTGCCACTTTGTTTTCTAATCGACCCATGTCATTTCCCTCCTTGATTTGTTCGTGAAATAGTAAAATCTTCCCCTAACTACACATTATCACAAAATAACAAATTATTAAAAAATTAGAACCGCAACGAATATCCAAAACAATGTTTGCTAAAACTAATTCATAAAAAAATGCGGTAAGCCCTTTTTATTAGCCACCGCATCTATTTTTACTTTTATTCATTCAATAAATTTTTAAGAGCTATATAATCACTAAATCCATTACAATGAATTTTAATCATAACTCCTTCATAATATTCAAAAAGAAATACTTCACTCTCACTATCGAGTAAAGAGTCTTCTAAATCATCATAACCAGCAATAGAACCTTGAATATCATGCAAGCATTCCGTAATATTTTTGAACCCTACTATGCTATAAGAAGATAAACTTTCACTGTTCCATTCCATTTCTCCAACTGGAGCAAAAGCGACTTTGTCACTGCGAATCATTTTGTTAAATAACCCAGTCAGTTCAACTCCAATATCCGTATTTTTTCTACTACTAGTTAACGCATAATGATATACGGTAAATTTCTTTTCTAAATATAAGAGAATCTTTTTCGCCACTTCAGACATTTTCAATATTGAACCATCTTCTAGTTCATTACATGTTATAGTCAACGTATGCCTCTCACTTATTTTCACTCTTGTCATTTCCTACTTTCTATATCCTTTTATTTCATATAATATACTTTCTTTATTTTCAATGAAAGAACTCTCTATTGATTTATCTTTTCCATTATATAATATAGGTATCAACTGCAAAAATCCATTGAAGCTACTATATAGCCTAATGACACATTCAACTAGTTGTTTGCTTTTTCTTTTTTCGCGGAAGTTCGGGACTCTTCCTACAAGAATCTACTATGTGCATAATAGCAAAATAAGGATGTTTATAGATCATTTTAGGTCCACTTTTTCTCATAACATCTTTCACTTGCTCTTTCATATCTGGCTTATAGCAGTGAATTTTACAATTTTGACAAGCTGGCTTTTTCTCTTGAAAAGGACATTTCGATAAACGGAAGTAAGCATATTCTCGCAACTTGTGACAATCATCACATAAAACCTCTTGTTTATGTTCAGATATACAATATATTTCTATCATGTTACTAATAGTTTCTCGTTCTCGCTTCATTCTCTCCAACATGCATACCTCCTAAAAACGGTGTGAAAATTCTGTAGCTATCCGTTTACACTATTATATTAATATAACATATTACCAGTATAGACTTCAGTATGTTCTTGTAGAAATCGTTTTTATCAAGAAACCATATTACAAAGCGATGTTAATTCTAATAGCTTTCATTTATGAATCTAATCTTATTTAAACCATTGAGATTTCCCTTAGTCTTTTGGTTAATAAAGACAATAAATCGTAGTATACAAATTAACATATAAGAACAAAAGCACAAGCGCCTTGGAAGTAAGGGACATCAACTAAATCGCCACGTCCTTTAGCAACGTCGATGTGACCTATCTCCTGGAGGACTTCACCCAGCATAAGGCAAGCCTGCTAAAAGATTGTTCTTTGAGCTTCTGGACGGATTGGCTTATGACCTCTAGAAGCTAAGTTCTGGAGTTAAACTTCAACATTTTCAAAAACAAACAATCTATAGGTCATAATTCTATCATTTCCTAAACAATAAAAAGNNNNTTNTATATATATATATATATATATAT
>NZ_CABKRX010000105.1 GCF_902374955.1 Bacillus massilioanorexius | reverse complement strand
GTTCTATTTGAAAATCTTTANAGGTAATTAAAGCAAAATGAAATAAATAAGAAGAGAAACCTATTTATGCAGTGGAGATAAACGAATCGTTTCTTTAAGTTATTGTAAATAGTAGATTGTATTTACAATAACTTAAAGAAATCGATCGCATTTGAGGAGACAACTATTCATAAAATTCGTTGTCTAATAGAGGAAATCATCGTTGATTAATTTCCGCGAAATATTTCTGAATATTAAGATATCAATACTATAACACATGTGTAATAAAGATGTACATACAATTGTTAGAATTCCTAACATTTTTACAAAAATAATAGCTGACTATGCTTTTCCCATAGTCAGCTAAGGATACCTTTGTATTATTGATAACTTTTACATTACTTTTTTGGATTGTGGTGCATTATATGATGGAAGTGCTCTTAACCTCTTATTATTGGTTGCAATGATATAAATTACAGCAAATGCAATAGCTACAGCTATATAAGAGCCCAGATTAAAGATACCTTTTTGTGAATACCATACTATCGAATAGCCAACTGATCCAGCTAATAATGCATAGTATACAAACGGAAAAATAGTTTTACGTATTATTATACCTTCTTTTCCAACCATTCCCACTACTGCAGATGCGGCAACTACGTTGTGAACACAAATCATATTACCTGCCGCCCCACCTACAGCTTGTAGAGCAACAACCCAGGAAGGATTTACCCCAATTTGTGTTCCAACATTGTATTGGAATAACGAAAACATCATATTACTTACTGTATTACTTCCCGCAATGAATGCACCTAAACCACCAATAAACGTTGCAAAAAACGGCCAAAAATCACCAGCTATAGCTGCTACCCCATTTGCTAATTCTATTGGCATTTTATCATATCCAGCTGCTCCACCACCTGAATTTGTAAATACTTGTACCATCGGAACAGTAAATATTAAAGCAGTAGAAGCTGCAAGGGTTGTTTTAGCAGATTGCCCCCACGCTCTTTTGTATGCGCTTCCATTCATACCATGAATAAAGAAAGTTATAACAGAAACAAGAATTAAAATTGTCCCCGGAGAATAGGCTATTTCCCAAGAAGTACCTATTCCTGAACCAAACATATCATCTACCTTAATAACAATAGACTTTAGCCAACCCATAACAGGTAAGGTTTTTAATCTTGTTAAAATTAAGAAAATTCCGATTAATACGTATGGTAACCACGCTCTAACAATGCTCATACTACCGCTCTTATGAGTCATGCTTTTTATTTCTAATGAACCAGACCATTCAGGATCCCATTTTGATTTTTCTTCAAAATCCCAGACATCATCTTCTTTGGGCATAAGAAAACCTTTTTTAGCTGCAAAAATAACAATTAATAATCCTATCAACGAACCAAATAAAGACGGAAATTCAGGTCCTAATGTATTTGCTACGATTACATAAGGAATCGTCATTGAAAAAGCCGCAAATAATGCAAACTTCCAAACTTTAATACCTTCTGAGAATGATTTATTTTTCCCGAAGAATCTTGTCATTAATGAAACAACGAATAATGGAATTAAGGTACCTGCCACCATATGTAAGATGGATGCATACCCACCTATAGTTGTTACAAGACCTAAAAAATTATCAGTAATACTAGCATCAGCTGACAAACCAGTTTGCACACCTACTAAAACTGGTGTTCCTACTGCTCCAAATGTAACAGGAGTACTTTGAATAACCATACCAGATATTACAGCTGCCATTGCTGGGAAGCCAAGTCCTACTAACAATGGTACAACTACTGCAGCAGGAGTACCAAACCCTGATGCTCCTTCTATAAAAGATCCAAACAACCAAGCAATTATTATGACTTGTATTCGCCTATCAGCTGAGATATCCATAAAACCTTGACGAATACTCTGCATTCCACCACTTTCTTGAAGTGTATTCAAAATTAGAATAGCTCCAAAAATAATATATAGCAATCCAACTGCTGTAACTAACCCATGTATGGACGCTGCCCCAACACTTGCTCCTGGAACCTTCCATACAAATAAAGCTAAACCTACAGCCACCAAATATGATATTGGCATGGCTTTACTAGCAGGCATTTTTAATCCTACTAAAAAGATGGCTACTGCTATAATAGGCAATAATGACAAAAATGCTAACATTCCAGTACTCATAAAACACTTCCTTTCATTAATCTTCTTTCATAACAAAACAATTATTATATCGCCATTCCCAGCTTACTTACATTTCATTATACAAATAAACAGAAATATTTCCATAATATTTCTAAATTTTCTATTATTTTGTATTTTTAACCAAATTATACATCATGAAATAATGCTTATTTTATATTTTGAAATATAGGATTCTATTCAAAATAAAAACTCCTTTCATCATCTTCTAGGAGTCTAAAAACTATAATGCAAATTAAATAAATTTAAAAACATTCATTTATTTTCGTAACCAAGTCGTTCTGATATTTTTCTACTAATATCAATCATTCTTTTTTGTAGTTGCTTCAATCGTTGATGTGTCATGCGAAAAGTAGATCCTGAAACACTTACCGCTGCAACTACCGAACCTATATGATCAAATATTGGCGCTGCAATACAAGTTATTCCATACTCATTTTCTTCCAAATCATACGCATATCCGCACTCTCTAACCTTTACTAATTCTTCTAACAGATCCAACTGATTAGTAATTGTTTTTTCTGTATATGCAGGCATCCCTTTTTGTTCAAGTATTTTTAGAACAACCTGCATTGGTAAATGAGCAAGTATCGCTTTTCCCACTGAAGTACAATGCATTAAGGCGCGTTTTCCTACTTTGAAATGTGTTCTTAATAATTCATTTCCTTCCAACTTTTCAATATAAACAACCTCTCCTTGATCATAGACGACTAGGTGAACTACCTCATTTGTTTCATTTTCTAGTTCCTTTAAATATGGCTGTGCTTCTGTACGTAAATCAATAGACTCTAATAACTTCGAACTAATTTCTAAAAATTTGTAACCTAGTTTATATCGACCTGTGTCTTGATCTTGTTCAACATATTTATATTGTACAAGAGTGGACAATATACGATACACAGAACTTTTATTTATGTCAATTTGATTTGCGATTTCAGTAACTCCTAAACCTGTTTTCTTTAAACTAAGAATTGTAAAAATATCTAGAGCGCGGCTTACTGATTTCACCACATTTTCTCGTTCCAACCTCTACCACCCCCTAATTTTTACCATCCTTTAACTAGAAATAAGAGAATGTCACAAATGGCTCCATTAGACATCCTCTTATTCATTTCCTATTGTTATAATCATTTTCCGAAATCAATTCACATACTTTTCGACACTTTTTTGATCTTTTTTAGATTTCTTGAGATGACACTTTTTCCTCAGCTAATACAAATGAATTACGAAGTGTTCCAATCTCCTTAATCGAACACTCAATAATATCTCCTGCTTTAACAAATTCAGCTCCTACAGGACTACCAGTTAAAATAACATCTCCCGGCTTTAGCGTCATAACATGTGATAAATAAGAAATCATCTTTCTAATAGGCACAATCATTAACTGTGTAGAACTTTTTTGCTTCTCTATTCCATTTAAATGTGCTTCTACCACTACAGTAAATGGATCTAGCTCTGTTTCAATTACCGGACCTAACGGAGTAAATGTATCAAATGATTTTCCAACCATCCAATGTCCTGCACTATGAAAAAACTGTGGTGCTGTCACATCATTTGTAACGGTATAGCCAAAAATATAATCTGTAACCTCTGATTCGTCGATTTCTCTTGCTTCTTTACCAATAATAATAGCAAGCTCGGATTCGAACTTTACTGAATCAATTCCCTTTGGAATCACAATTTCATCCTCTGGTCCAATTACTGAAGATGTCGGTTTAAAGAAAAACACCGGAATTTCTGGTAGTTCTTCAGGAAGTTCTTCTTTATTTAATACGTAATTAGCACCTATTCCGATAATTTGGTTAGGCTCTAATGGTGCTAGAATTTTAACTTCATTGAGCTTATGTACTTTCCCTGTATATGTCCAACTATTAAACATATTACCATTTATTTCACGAATTGTTTCATTATGAATAATACCTTGATAGATTATAGAATCTACCTCGAATCTAATAAATTTCATTCTATTATCCCCCTGTGTTTTTACATCTACTTATTTTATCTGAAAGTGTGAAATACTCTTGTCACTAAGTTAAAGGGTGTCTCCAAAACAACT
Organism: Bacillus massilioanorexius; assembly: GCF_902374955.1. GTDB lineage: Bacteria > Bacillota > Bacilli > Bacillales > DSM-1321 > Bacillus_AD > Bacillus_AD massilioanorexius. The sequence continues at coordinate 6,947 of NZ_CABKRX010000105.1, read as the reverse complement.
ACCTCAGATGGACACCCTTTACTTTTTTCTAGAGTCTGATTTCTCATACTTTGTTGCCTATGAACAGTGAATTTATACTGAGTAACATTCCGCTCCAGGATGCCCTCTTTTCAATGAAAAATTAGCAGCGCACAGTGAACTGACCTCACCTATCCCTCTACTCAATTCCCCAGGAGTCTAGCACCTTAAGCTTCGATCTACTTTTTATACTCATTTTATTCACTGTACTTATTTAAAACAACAATCTTTAGAAAGCTATTCGTAAGTTAATAACGTTTCACTTATTTTCCTGCTACAGCAAATTTTGCTTTTGCTTCAATTCGACGTTGATGTAAGATTGGTTCTGTATAACCATTTGGCTGGTCATAACCTAGGAATACTAAATCACAAGCTGCTTGGAATGCTACTGAATTATCATAATCAGCACTCATAGAACGATATTCTGCATCTCCAGCATTTTGTTCATCTACTAATTTCGCCATACGTTTTAATGTTTCTAACACTTGTTCTTTTGTCACAATTCCATGATGTAACCAGTTCGCAACATGTTGGCTTGAAATACGAAGCGTTGCTCGGTCTTCCATTAAACCTACATTATATAAATCTGGAACTTTAGAGCATCCTACACCTTGCTCTACCCATCGTACTACATAGCCAAGAATTCCTTGTGCATTATTATCTAGTTCCTCTTGGATTTCGTCCGCAGTCCAATTTGGATTTTCTGCCAATGGCACTGTTAGAATATCATCTCTTAAATCTGTTGCTTGCTTCACTAATTCATTTTGAACATCTCGCACATTTACTTGATGATAATGTAAAGCATGCAGCGTTGCCGCTGTTGGAGATGGTACCCATGCTGTATTCGCCCCTGCTTTTAAATGTCCAATTTTTTGTTTTATCATTTCTGCCATTAGGTCAGGCATTGCCCACATTCCTTTACCGACTTGCGCTTTACCTTGGAATCCCGCTCCTAAACCTACAAAAACATTTGATTTTTCATAGCTTTGTAGCCATACAGATGATTTCATATCATTCTTTCGGATCATCGGACCAGCTTCCATTGAAGTATGCATCTCATCTCCTGTACGATCTAAGAATCCTGTATTAATAAATGCTACACGATCTTTAACTTCACTAATAGCATTCTTTAGATTAATGCTTGTTCTACGTTCTTCATCCATAACACCAATCTTTAATGTATGACGCTCTAACCCTAGCAAATCTTCGATTCTATTAAACAACGTATTCGCAAATGCAACTTCTTTTGATCCGTGCATTTTTGGCTTAACAATATACACTGATCCTTTTGCAGTATTACTAAATCTACCGTTACCTAATAATGTATGTTTAGCAATTAAGCTAGTAATAACACCATCAAGAATTCCTTCATACACTTCATTACCATCTTTATCTAAAATAGCACTAATTGTCATTAAATGACCTACGTTACGAACAAATAAAAGAGAGCGACCATTTAAAGAGAATGACTTGCCATCTGGAGACAAATACTCACGATCAGGATTCATTTTTCTCGTTAATACTTTATTACCTTTTTGGAATGTAGCTTCTAAATCACCCTTCATTAAGCCTAACCAATTGCGATAAACAAGAACTTTATCCTCTGCATCAACAGCTGCAACTGAATCTTCACAGTCCATGATTGTTGTTAAAGCAGCCTCTATTAATACATCTTTAACACCCGCTTGATCATCTTTACCAATAGAATGTGATCGATCAATTTGAATCTCAAAGTGTAAGCCATTATTTTTAATTAAAATAGCTTTTGGTTCATTCACTTCACCTTGATATCCCACAAACTTCTCAGCATCCTTCAAGCCTGTCTTACTTCCATTACTTAAAGTTACAACTACTTCTCCTGATTCTACAGCATATTTCGTAACTTCTTCATGAGATGCATCTTGTAATGGAGCCGCTTGATTTAAGAAGTTCTTAGCGAATTCAATAACCTTTGCTCCACGAACAGGATTATAGCTACCTGCACGCTCTGCTCCGTCTTCTTCGCTAATAGCATCCGTTCCGTACAATGCATCATATAGGCTCCCCCATCTTGAGTTAGCCGCATTAATCGCATAACGCGCATTATTAACAGGAACTACTAATTGAGGTCCTGCTTGTAATGCAATTTCCTCGTCAACATTTTCTGTTCCAATTTGAAAATCTTCTACTTCATCTTCTAAATAACCAATCTCCTGTAAAAATGACTTATACTCACTTGCATTAATTCCTTCCTTATGATCTTTATGCCAAGAGTTAATTTTATTCTGAAGTTCATCTCGAAATGCAAGAAGCTTTTTATTTTCTGGTGTTAAATCTGAAATAAGCTTTTCAAACCCAGTCCAAAATGAATCAATTTCAAGTCCGCTTTTTAAAATTGCCTCGTTATTAACGAAATCATAGAGCTCTTTTGCTACCTGTAAAGACCCAACTTTTACATAATCAGTCATTTAAAATTCCTCCCCATCTTACCTTCTTTATTGTTTGTTATTACGAAACACTGTTTTATAATTGTTTTAAAAAATATATCATAGATTTATGGGAAAATTCAATAATTTTTCCAAAATATTATAATAATCTATTAATTATATAGATTTTAAGACCGCTTGCTTCGCTTTTAATTCTTGCTTTATTTCTACACATCGTCCTGGTGTTGGAAACAACTTACCTGCATTTAATAAGTCATCAGGATTAAACACTTCTCTAATATTTGTTTGTGCGATGATTTCTTCATCAGTAAAGACAAATCTCATCTCTTCTCTTTTCTCAATACCTACACCATGTTCACCCGTTATCGTTCCACCAACCTCAGCGCATACTCGTAAGCAAGCACTGCCGGCCTCTAACGCTGCCTCTGTTTGACCCGGTATTCTGGCATCGAATAATACGAGTGGATGTAAATTCCCATCTCCGGCATGAAATATATTAGCAATTCGTAATCGTGATTGTTTACTAATTTCCCCAATCTTTTGTAATACTTCCGGTAATTTACTACGTGGTATAACGCCATCCTGAACTAAATAGTCAGCTGAAATAGCCCCCATAGCTCCGAATCCGGTTTTTCTGTTCGCCCACCAGCTTGCTCTTTGCTCCTCATTTTCAGCAACTTTTACCTCACGAACATTTCTATTACGACAAACCTCTAGTATTTGCTCAATTTGTTCATCTATTCCTGCTGCAATACCATCTACTTCAATTAACAAAACCGCTTCAATATCACGCGGATGGCCTACAGGAAACGCTGCAGATTCTACTCCTTCAATAGCTGTGGCATCCATCATTTCAAGTGCAGCTGGTACGATCCCAGAAGATATAATATCTGAAACAGCTTGACTGCCATCACTTACATAATCGAAATACGCTAATACAGTTTGTTTTGCTTCAGGGTTTTTCAATATGCGAACAGTGATTTTCGTTACAATTCCTAATGTTCCTTCTGATCCCGTTAATAATCCTAATAAATCATAGCCTGGTTCATCAGCTATTCCTTGATTCCCAATTTCAATAATTTCTCCATTAGGAAGTACAAGCTCAAGACCAAGAATGTGATTTGTTGTAACACCGTACTTTAAGCAATGTGCTCCTCCAGCATTTTCTGCCACATTCCCACCTATCGTGCAGCAGGCCTGACTCGAAGGATCTGGTGCGTAATAATAGCCTTTATCAGAAATGGAATTCGTTAACTTTAAATTTATATAACCAGGTTCAACAACTGCTCGACGATTTTCATAATCTACACTAAGTAAACGTTTCATTCGTACTAAACTGATAATAACTTCCCCATTTAGTGGAATAGCTCCTCCACTTAAACCTGTACCAGCTCCTCTAGCTAAAAAAGGAAGATTATGCTCATGACAATACTTAACAACCTTTGAAACCTCTTCTGTATCCTTTGGAAATACAACTGCTCGTGGTAATGCTTTGTATATTGTGAACCCATCACAATCATAAGCAATTAGATCTTCTTCATGATATAAAATAGAGCGCGGACCGCTAACGAGCTTCGCTAAACCTTGGATATGAACATCCTTACTCTTTATTTTTTTCATGGTCATGACACTATTTTCCTCCTTTCATCTCTTCCTCTTTCTGATAAGCCCAATCCAATAATTGAATTGTATGAACAACCTTCTGACTACGTCCATACTTTTGTACACCCATTGCCATTTGTAGCATACATCCTGGATTGCCCATGGAAATCATTTCTACGTCTTCTGGAACTTGTGACATCTTATTCTCTAGTACAGCAGAAGCCATTTCTGGATTAGTAATATTATAGACGCCCGCACTTCCACAACAACGATCTGCGTTAGGCATTACTACCATTTCTACACCTGGTATATCAAGTAAAAGTTCCCTTGGCTCTTTCCTAATTCCTTGCCCATGTGCCAAATGGCAAGCATCGTGATACGTAATACGAGTGTTCATTTCTGTTTTTGGCTTTTCGTAGCCAGTATCATATAGATATTTTGAAATGTCCTGTACTTTATTTGCAAACTCTACAGCTTTATCGTGCATAATAGCATCTTCTCTAAATAATTCTGGATATTCTTTTAGCATGCAACCACATCCTGCAGCATTTACAATTATAGTTTCAGAATCTTCAAACGCTTCTATATTTTGCTTTGCTAGCTTTCTTCCCATTTCACGATCACCAGCATGTACGTGCAACGCTCCACAGCATGTTTGTTTTTTAGGAATTGTCACATCGTTACCATTACGTGTAAGCACATTAATCGTTGATTCATTAATATCACTAAACATTACATCCATAACACATCCGGTTAAGAAAGCTACTTCATTTTTTGTTTCATTTTTTGCTTTTATAACCTTTTCGTTTTTATATTTATTTCTTACAGATTGCTTAACCTCAGGCATTACAGCTTCCATATCAATTAAATGTTGGGGCATTACTTTCATCAAGCCAGTTTTTCTAGCCACCTTCTGCAAACCACTTTTTTGATAAAATTTCAATAAATTTCCTACTGTGTTTAAACGATTTGGATGTGGAAACAATCCTTCTAGCATGAATTTACTTACTGCACCTTTCATACCTGTTAATGGAATAGCTTGCCGCACTTGGCCTCTTGCTTCCTCTATTAAACCGCCTACATCAACGTCAGCTGGACAAGCGGTTGTACAAGCCCGACAATCTAGACAAGCAAAAACTGGGTCCATAAACTGCTCGTTCAAATTAAGTTTACCCTCTGCAACGGATTTGATTAAATATACTCTTCCTCTTGGAGAATGCTGTTCTTGACCTGTAATTTCATATGTAGGGCAGGATTCTAAACACATTCCACAATGAACACAATCAGCCCACTTGTTCTCATCAGGAGCATCATTATAAATATAGTTACTCAAGCTCGTATCAGAACAAGTAACTGTTGGTATAAAATGTCCTTCTTTCGTACTCATTTAAATCCCTCCTACGAATCTCTTATAATTAAGAACGTTGTTTGGATCTACCTTAGATTTAATCCCTTCTAATAAAAAGAAATGAGATGGTTTATCACCATATACTTGAATCTTTTGACGTTGTACGTAAGGGAGATGAGTGATTACTACATACCCTCCTAACCCTTTGACAAATTCTCTTAAATCGACAATTGCTTTGACCACATTTTCATTTTCACCCTTCATATAAGCAAATCCAATTCCATGTCCTAAGCCACCATGAGCATCGATATTTATATGATAGGCAGATTGGAGCTCTTCCATTTTTTTTATTACAGGTAGAACATCTAAATTCTTTATTCCAATTTTAAGAGTAGCTTGTAATGCGGTTTGATTTATTGGATTGATTCCATTTGGACCGCTAGTAGAAATATTCTCCCAGAACGACTGAGCTTCTTTTTGTTGATAAACTCTAATCTGACAAGTGTCTGGTTTCATTTTATGAAGCATGTCTACTTGAAAGTTAACAGAGCTTTCAACATCCTCAAAACCTATAGCTAACGTATATTTTTTCTCACCAGTTAAACGTTCAGACATTTGTACATTTAATAATTCTAATGAGATTGGCTCTAAGGTAGAATCTAGTATTTGTGTTGCTAATAAACGGATATCACTTAAATTTTGTTCATGTGATGATACTAGAGTTAACTTTTCACTTTTTGCCAACGGACGTAGTTTTAATGTTATTTCTGATAAAACCGCTAATGTTCCCATTGAACCAATAAAGAGTTTATTCATATCATATCCCGCGACATTTTTAACAACTTTCCCACCAGCTCGAATAATACGACCATCTGGATATACTAGTCTCATTCCAATAACAGAATCCCTTGCTGAGCCATACCCTAATCGTTTAGGTCCACAGTCATTCGTAGCAATAATTCCACCAATAGTTGCCTTCTCCATCCATTTTGCATCCAGGGCAATCATTTGATTATGTGTTGCTAAATAATTTTGTAGCTCCTTATAAGGTGTTCCTGCTTTTACAGTGATTGTCATATCACCAACAGTATGTTCTACAATTCCTTTATACTCTGATAGTGACAGGATAAGATCGCTAGATTCAATGAGACCTCCAAAACCTCTTTTCGTCTCTCCTCCTGCTACTACAATTTTTTTCCCCGAGTCATTAGCAAACTTTACAATCCTGCAAATCTCTTCTTCTGTTTGTGGAAACACTTTTACATCGCCATTGTTTCCTAATAAATGCTTACCTTCTTGAGAAACTACCCTTTCTTCTCCTACTATTCCCTTTAAATTTGTAATGATTTCCGCAACAGTCACTTGCTCACCCCTCTGTGTTTCTTATTACAAAACAGCGTTTCTTTATCTTCATAAAAAATGTAAACATTAGTAATCTTTACAAATGTTTACATACATTTAACCATCTCGACTTCTAAATTTCAATTACTTTTTACTAAACTAAAGTAAAATTATAAATATTCTATATTAATAACATTATTGAAAAAACAAAA